>NZ_CP033922.1:0-656250 GCF_003815715.1 Chryseobacterium sp. G0162
TTTAAGTTTTCTCCAGGAGTCTCAATTTCAATGTATACAATATCTCCCAATTCATGCTGGGCAAAATCTGTTATTCCAATATAAGCCACATTATTTTCTAACCTAACCCATTCATGGTCTTCAGTGTATAAGAGTTTTTCAGGGATATTCATTATTTAGTTATTATTAATTGATGGAATTTTTCTACCCTTATGCATTAGATAAAAATTTTCTATATGACAAAAATAGAGGCTTTTAAATAATGTTGAAATGACGCATCTCTTTCTTTAATTTGATTTAAATCAATTTTAAGTTGCAATAAAATTGCTTACATTAGTAACCCATGATTTCCAAGTTTATTTTCAATAATCAGCATCTTTTTGAAGAACTTCCCGAGGAGGATAAAGAATTACTCCAAAGCGTTATGCTCGTTAAAAACTATCGTAAAAATGAAGCTATATTTACCGAAGGAACTATTCCTAACGGGATATTTTATTTAAAAGAAGGAAAGGTAAAAAAGTATAAAGTTGATAATGACGGAAGAGAGCAGATTATTTATATTTACAACACTGGAGAATTTTTTGGATATTCGGCTATATTAAGTAATGATTCTTATGGAGACACCACCCAAACCATCGAAAATTCTGTCATTGCTTTTATTTCAAAAAAAGATTTTTTCGATATACTAGACAGATCATCTTCATTTTCCAGGCAACTCCTTAAAAGCCTTAGCCATGAATTTACGGTACTGGCTAATTTGATGGCTGTTTTATCTCAACGCACCGTTAGAGAACGGGTTGCACTGAGTTTATTAATCCTACATAATAAATATAAGTCTACTATTTTGGAAGATAAAGTATATATTACATTATCCAGAGCAGATCTTGCCAATATGGTTGGAACTGCTAATGAAACATTAGCCCGTATCCTTCATGGTTTCAAAGAAGATCATCTTATTATAATGGAGGGACGAAAAATACAGTTGATCGATTTAGAAAAGTTAACCCATATCGCCAATTTATAGCTAAGTACAATTTCAATTTTCACAATATTTATTTTTGTACTAAACTCCAAACAAAGACTTTTTGTATTAGTAATAATTTGTCGATTAAATTTTTACTCAAAATAATTATTCATGTTTAGGCATAAAGGAAAAGGAAGAACATACTCCCATAATTTAAAACTAGCATCTATTTTATCGTGTGTTGCCGGCCTAGTCAATATTACAGGGGTTCTCTCTGTAAGTATTCTTACAACTAATGTCACAGGACATTTTGCCTATTTCTCCGAACAACTCTTTCTTAATAATTATAAAACAGCATTTACCTATCTGTTTTATATCTTATTTTTTTTGCTTGGAGCATTTATTTCAGGAACGATTATGGAACTGGCTTCAAGACATAAATCCCATACTTCCTATATGATTCCTCTTTCTCTTGAAATTATAATTATGCTTTTTGTAAGCGTTTCACCAGAGTTATTACCTGCTCATGTTTCCTTACCACTTATTATATCTTCAGCTTTACTTTTTACCATGGGACTTCAAAATGCTCTTGTTACCCGTGTTTCACAATCTGTTGTAAGAACCACTCATCTGACAGGATTATTTACAGATATGGGAATTGAATTGTCACAACTAATTCTCCGTGATTCTACAGTCAAAAAAATACAGTTGAATAAAAGCATCTTTTTAAAATTCATGATCATTATTTGCTTTTTTACAGGTGGAATTATTGGAGGCTTAGTCTATCAGTATCTTCAACTGAAAACACTTTTACTTCCTATTACACTATTAGTCATCACCTTATGGTACGATAGAATTTTGCTTCGATATTATCATCTGAAAAGAAAGTTAAGATAACCTTATTGGTTTGGGAATTGAAAATGGTCATCATAAGAATTATTTCAGATTGAATAAAGGTCTATAAAAAATGTTTTGAACACATTTTAAACCCGGGATCGAAGTGTTCTTTTAATAAATATTATAGGATATAATAATATTCTCAAAATATAAGAAGTCCATAGGAATCTTCTACCCTTTCAATTTTAACTTTATAACACATTATATTTGCTTACTTTAATTCGAGTTACAAAATAGGAAGCCAAAAGAAATAACACTCCAGCGACTGAAATGGCGTAAGACGGATTACTGCCTAATACATATTGATACACTGTTCCAAAAGTAAGAGTTTGTATAAGCATAGGAATGACAATCATCATATTGATAACCCCCATATAAACACCCCTTTTTTCTGCAGGTATCGATGGAGAAACCATCGAATAAGGTAATCCCATCATGGCAGCCCACCCTATTCCAAAAAGAACCATCGGCAACAGGATCAGATATTCATTATGGATGTACGGCAAGATCAATAATGATATTCCTGTCGCGAAAAGACAAAAAACGTATACATATTTTGAAGAATATTTAAGTGCAAAAGGAATTAGGAGCAATGCTGAGATCATTGTAACAAAATTATAGAAACCATTCATTAAACCTGTTTGTCCTACCGCTGTTTCTACCAAGTTCAAGATATTTTTTGCCCAGGACAGATCACTTTGAGAAACTGACAATCCATTTTTTGAAAGTTCAACAAAATGATTAGCTCTTTGTTCATCAGTTTCAGAAACGTTATACAAAGTCTGCTTGATCATTGGTGTTATGAATTGCCAATAGCAAAAAAGTGCATACCACTGAAATAGATAGACCAGCGCCAATTGCCAAAGGATTTTAGGCATTTTAACAATAGCTGTGAAAATATCAACGAACGGCGTGAAAACCGTATCATTTTCTTTCTCTGCCTTTAGCTTTACCAACTCTTCCTCAGTTGGGGGAATTTCGGGAGTTTTATACACGGACCAAACCACGGAAGCAATGGAACAGAAAGATCCTAAAAAAAACGAGTAATAGACCCACGCAGGAATACCTCCGGACTCTGAGCTTCCACCAAAATATTTCTGAAAAACAAATAGAGAGAGATTAGCCAACGTAATTCCTCCCCCTACAAAAAGACTCTGCATCTGAAAACCATAGGTCTGTTGTTCTTCAGGTAGCTTATCTCCGATAAACGCCCGGTAAGGTTCCATAGCGGTATTGTTTGCGGCATCCAAGATCCATAAAAGTCCTACTGCCATCCAAATTGAAGAACTGAATGGAAAAACAAATAAAGCCAAACTGCAGAATATGGCACCCAATAAAAAGAAAGGTTTTCTTCGCCCCCATTTCACACTCCAGGTTTTATCACTTATCGCTCCAATCAGTGGTTGTATCAATAATCCTGTAACAGGACCTGCCAAATTAAGGATCGGTAGCTGATCAGCATGAGCTCCCAGAAAAGAATACAAAGGATTAACAGCAGTTTGCTGAAGTCCAAAGCTGTATTGAATCCCGAAAAAACCAACATTCATATTCCAGATCTGCCAAAAATTAAGCTTAGGAATTATTTTTTTATTCATCATTTATGGCTTTACAATTTGATAGTTTTTCCCTAGCACAATGTCTGCTTTCTCTTTGAACCGGCGGATTATCTGGTGTTCAATTTCCAATACTGTTTCAATAAAATCACTTTGTTCATCACGGTTTCTTTCCATTCGCTTTTCGTAGGTATCCTTGTACATACGATCAATAAAAATGCTGAAGTCAAACTCATGAATACTCAAAATATAAGTTCCTTCAATAATCAATACCTGAATATCTTCAATATCAATAATTTCCTGAGCGATCGAATTATCCTGATAATGAACCAAAGGCTTTTCAATAAAGAGTTTTCCATCTTTAAATTCCTTTATATTTTGCTCAATCAAGTCTAACTGAACTTCTTGTAATCCTACATTATCAATACTTTTTAGACGGTTCTCATGATTCGTTTTGGGTGGAAGCTTAAAATAGTCATCCATTTGAATCACATAACTTCTGATCCCTTTCTCTTCCAGAATTTTTTTCAGTGCAAATGCTGTGACTGATTTTCCGCTTCCACTTTCTCCGCAGATTCCTACAGTCCATTTTTCAGTGTACTTTTCATTCTGCTTTATTATTCTGTAAATATTTTCTGCGGTATCCAAATGTCTTTGCTCTAAATTAATTACATCTCCAATCATTGTTTATCTGTTATAAAATTAAATAGTTTTTGTTTATATTGATCCGTCAGCATCATTCAACTTCATCAGAAGATATCCGGAAGCCGAAAAACATAATTGATCTGTTCCTGAGGGAATTAAATGATCCGTAGAATAATATTCTTTGAAACTTGCTCCTTTTTCACGGAGAAGACTCTCATATTGACCGACAATCTTTTCCGGAATTTTAAGGTACCCTCTTCTTTTCAACCCAACACAAAGCCATCCAAGATAAATTGGCCAGGACCCTCCGTTATGAAACTGATAGGGCTTATTTTTAAAGTCATAGCTGTAATTGTTTTCAAGTAAGTTCCAATCAGCATCATTTGGGAAGATGATTGGATAAAAGACTGGAAGCATCCAATGATTAAACTCTTTGTTTACTTTTTCTAAAAACTGAGTAAAAGAATCAAGATCTACATCAAATCCTAAAAGGATTGCCAAAGCATTTCCTGCAAGGTCGAAGCGTTCGTCATAGCCATTGGCATTTAGTGATGCCCATAAGTACGGTTTTTCATTCGCTTTCTGATAGGCAGTTGGGTGGTATCTGCTTTCATCAGCAATATTTTTTCTGAAATTATTTTCGATCAGTTTTTTAGTAGTTTCAGCTAAAGATTTGAATTGTTTATCTTGATATATTTCCGCTGCATTTTTCAGAGCCCAATATCGGAGAACATTATCATACAAAACATACCCTGAGGTAACATATTCGTCTGCCCAGTTTCCACCTAATGGGCTATATATAAGACCTCTTTGGTTAAACTCCCAAGTTTTCAGGCAATCAAAGGCTTTATAGATTTTATCTTTTAATGTCTCTTTTAACTCTTTATCTTTAGAATATATCAAATATTCACAAGCGCCAATAATCCACCAAATCGTTGCATCAGTTCTTCCAACAAGCGTCCCGTAACTTGCCTTGTCTCCACAAACATTGGAGGGAATCTGCCCGTTATCTGCCTGATGATCCGTCAAAGTTTTTATTGATTTTTCCAAACCATCAACAATCCGCTGATTTTGAATCAGAATTCCTGTAATTCCCGTCATCATAGAATCTCTTGACCATACTCTTGCGTAGTTGTCCTTTTTCTCGCAAGATGCAAGAATTCCCTGTTGAGAAATGGCCTGTTCTATAACGTGTAAAGCTTCGTTTGTAAACATATTTTTTTAGTAGAATTAATTATATCAACTGATTTTGTTTTAAATTACGATCCGTAATAATCTGACATCTATTGCTCATTATTAAAAATCAAATTTCACGCTCGCTCCGAAAGTCCTCCCCGGAAGTGTTCTTGCTCTGATGATTCCGTTCGTACCTTGTAAAGTTCCCTCTTCTACTTCTGTAATAGCTAACGCATTAAAGACATTATTGGCATTAACATTAAGCTTTAAATTACTCAACAATCTGTATGAAATGTATGGATTTACAATAATGTATCCCGGCATAATCAGTTTATTAAGGTCCTGCGTATACGCTTTTGTAGATCCCACCGCAAAGAACCCAAAGCTTAACTTTTCAATATTCACATTTGGATTAAAGGAATACATCACTTTCGGAGTTCTTCTTGGTATATTGCCAATGATCGTTTGATCAATTGCATTTTTAATTTCAGCATGGGTATAGGTCAATCCGGCTTTGATATCAAAGTTTTTATTAAATTTATAGAATCCATCAAACTCTACCCCGAATGATTCATATTTATTTTCTGTTCTCAATTGGGTGGTAGCTTCATAATTGGCTTCAATCGTTCTTGCCTGAAACAAGGTGGTATTCAGGAAGTAGTTTGAACCTCTCAATTTATAGCCTAATTCGATCTGGTTCAGTTTATTCACTTTTACAGCATCTAAAGCAGGATCATCATTATTGGTATAGTTATAACCTGCAAAAAGAATTCTGTCGGCGGAAGCGCTTCCGCCCTGACTTACTCTTGCGAAAACTGCGTTACGGGAATTCAAAGTATAGTTAGCTCCCAATGAATATCCGAAAATACCATATTTGTAATCAACAGGAACTGTTCCGTTTACCACTTCAACTGCCAGTTCAGGGGTTTCCAAAGTTCCGTTTTGATTAACATCAATCGCTTTTGTGATATTATGTACTCCTGAAAAGCTTCCTGACACATTTCCGAAATCATATCTTGCTCCAATATCCAAGGTAAGATTTTGAATGGGATTGATTTCAATCTGAGCATGGGGAGCTATGACAGAATATTTGGTATCGTAAATTCTGTTTACACCTCCAAATGCAGGGACCCCGTAGTTAAGAAGTCCGTTATCTGTAACCTTAGTTCCGGCACTATTCAAAACATCCACAAGTCTCGCATTATTGTCTGAAACTTCCATCAGATAGGTATTCCAATTCCACGAAAGATTGATATTTTGTGAACTGTTATAGAAGCCAGTATTCATCTTTACTTTGTCCCATTTTTTGCTGACGTTCACATCACTGAAAAAATTGTTCAGATTATTAATTTTGGTATTGAACAAAACAGTTTTCATATATTTTGCATTGCTATCCACTACTGTATTGGTGCCTGCATAAACTGCACTTCCATATCCCGTAACAGATTCTAAAATTTCAGCTTTACTCCCTACAGAAGCAGGGAATGGGGCTAAAAACTGTCCGTCATTGGCAGCATATCTCGCTTTCGCATCTACTTTCCAGCCTGCACCAAAATCATAATTGAGCTCCGTCCCTACCGCCTTAGATACTGAATGCATTCCGTCACGAATATCACTTTTCAGGATTTGTCCATTTGCGCCAAGAGTAATATCATTTTTGAAATTAGAAGACTGGAGAGCACCGGTTAAGATATTATAATTTGTTAGAGAGCTGTAATCCGGATGAAAATCTGATTCTGAAACAGCAATTGGCATCGGCATATAAGCTGCCGTTCTATCGTCCAGATATTTACCATACACACGAATACTTCCCTTTTCAAATTTCTTTAATAAAGATAATCTGAACTGCCCTCCGTTATTGGAAGTATATCCTGTTTTTCTAGGTCCGTCTCCACCTCTGTAAAAACCACCGACTCCAATATAAAAATCTTTGCCAAGGGGTGTTCCATAGTCAATATCGGTCCTGAAATTTTTATAGTTCAATCCTACCTGCTGAGTGATACTGCCACCTTCTTTTTCACCGGTTTTTGTTATAAAGTTGATAATTCCTGCAGGTGAGTTGGAGGCAAAAACTGATGCAGAACCTCCTCTTAATGCTTCAACACGAGATACAAAGGTATCAAATCTTGTAAACTGATCCTGAGTCCCAAAAGCAATATCTCCGAACTGCATTACCGGAAGACCATCTTCCTGAATTAAAAGATACCTTGAACCTCCTGCAGATACAGGAACTCCTCTCACAGTAATATTTGAATTTCCTTCTCCCCCTGAAGATTCGGCACGTACTCCTGGAATGGTTCTGAAAATTTCAGCGGTAGTCCTTGGAGCAGAATTGATAATATCAGATGGTTTCAAGGTAGAAATTGATATACTCGTTTTAATGGAAGCTTTAGGATTAGAATTTCCTGTAATTACAACTTCATCGATTGTTTTGTTTCTGGTAGATACCGTATCTGCTACTGTCGTCTGAGAAAACATAAAAGCAGCGATGTTCATTGTACCGAAAATCAGTAGTTTCTTTATTACCTGTGATTCCATAATTTAAATGAGTTTTTGTTATGTCTCAAAAGTATTTTTTTTACGATAGCAAATATGAATTTAAACAGAGTGTTAACAGTTTGAAAATATCAACCGTTTGCGCAATCGTTTGCAGTGGAAAACTTTTTATTAAATTAACTTTTCATTAACAAATTAAACTTAATTATTTAACAATTATTAACAGAATAAATGAGTATAATTATTCATTATTTCTCCCAATAATTGATGTTAATATTAAAAATGAAAAGAACAACCATAAAAGACCTTGCTGAGATGCTTAACATTAGCGCCTCTACAGTTTCTAGAGCATTGAAAGATCATCCTGATATCAGCAGTTCCGTAAAACTTAAGGTAAGAGAGGCCGCTGAGACTTTTAATTATGTTCCTAATGACTTTGCAATAAGTTTCAGAAAGAAATCTTCTAAAGTGATTGGGCTTATCGTTCCTGAGATCTCTATGTTTTTTCTGCCATCCATCATCAATGGTATTTCATCTGTTCTCAATAAAGAAGGATACCGATTTTTCATCCTGTCCTCTAATGATTCTTTTGATACTGAAAAAGAACATATAGAAACCTGTATTAATTCCAGAGTAGATGGAGTTTTGATCTCTGTGACCAACGAAACAAAAGATATTGAGCATTTAAAAAAATTGAGAGAAATGGAAATATCCACTATAATTTTTGATAAGACTGTGGCCCAAGATATTTTTGAATCCGTAACTTTTGATAATGAAAAGAATGCTGAAAGTGCTGCAGAAAAGCTGATCGATCACGGATGTCAAAAAATACTAGCAATATTTGGTGATGAAAACTTAGAAATTACCCAAAGCCGATTGATATCTTTCAAAAATACAATTGAAAAATCTCCTGAAATTAATCTTTACACCATTTTCTGTAAATCAGCTGATTTGGTAAAGAAAAAATTAGATGTATTGTTAGATAATCAATCATTTGATGGCTTCTTTGCTATGAGTGATGAGACACTTATGGGACTTCACAGCTCATTAATAAAAAGAAATCTAAATAATACCAATAAAAAAATTGTTGTCATCAGTGAAGGAAAGCTCCCTAAATATCTTGACGAAAATTATGAATATCTAATCAATGACGGATATGAAATGGGAACATTTGCGGCTACAAAATTGATGGACAATATCAAAAATTTAAATCCTCATCTTTTAAAGGAGCCTACTCAGCATTATTATTTGTAGTTTTTTAGAGCTTAGTATAAAAAACATACACAAAACTAAGTGATTATTAAGTATGTTAAACAATAGCAAGTTTTTTACTATATCTAGTATAGCTAAACTCATATATATAATTAATAGTAAAAAAACAATTAAATTTTCATTTTAAAGCAAATAATTAGTATATAAATACACTATATTTGCAACATTATATAGGATATAAGATTCTACATTATGGGTAAAAAAATATTAGTTTTTGATGACGATAATACATTGCTTGATGTACTTAATATCGTACTTTGTGAGGGGGGATATGAGATTCAAACATCCGATTCGACACAAGATATTATTGAAAAAGTTTCAATATTTAATCCTGATATAATTTTGATGGATAATTATATACCGAATATTGGAGGTGCAGCTGCTATTAAAATGTTAAAAAGTGATAAAAGGTTTGATCACATTAAAATCATTATCATCACATCAAGCGTCAATATTATATCCCTAAAGAATAGCTCCGGAGCTGACGATTACCTTCGTAAACCATTTGATCTTTCACTAATGGAAGAAAAAATTGCAAATAGTTTTTTATATTCGTAGTATAGGTACTATTTTTATTAACAAAAATAATTATTCGAAAGCAAACTAAGATAGAGTGAGTTGATATGTAGATCCTTATTGATAGCAGCTAAGTTTTTTATGCTTATTTAATTATTTTTTCCACAGAGGTGATTATTTCATCCATGTCAAAAGGCTTGCTGATAAATTGGTTAGCACCTGCATTCAAAGCCATATCCTTCTCATTACGACTTGCAGATAGCACAATGATGGGTAATTTCTTAGTTTGCGGATCCTTTCTAATTATATTGATAAGTTCGTGACCTGACAAAACAGGCATCCACAAATCAAGGAGAAGAAGATCTCCTTTTTCTTCTTTAAGCTTATTAAACAATAGTGTACTGTCTATCTCCTTAAAGATCATATATCCTTGAGATTCAAGTATAATTTCAAGTACATCTAAAATACCTTGATCATCGTCACAAATAAATATTTTTTTATCCTCGTTAGCCATAAACTATTTTTTATATATTGGTAATGTAAAGCTAAATACAGATCCTTTTCCCAATGAAGATTCCACCCACAAGGATCCTTTATGATTATCTATAATTTTCTTGCTTATATATAGACCTATGCCCATACCAGGATATTTTTTTTGGCTACTTCCAGCTCTGTAAAACCTTTCAAATATTTTAATTTTATCATCGTAACTGATTCCAATACCATCATCTTTTATAGAAACCTTCGCGAAGTTTGATACTTGCGATACTGTGATATTGATACTCTGTGACTTTGGAGAATATTTAACTGCATTAGACAAAATATTATTTACTACTTGTATAATTTGAGACTCATCTGCATATACTATAGGCCCTATAGTATTAATCCTCATTATTATTTCTTGGCTGCTGTTAGTCATTTTAAAATTTTCGATACAGCTTTCAACAATATGTAAAAGATCAACAGGTTCCAAGTGCGATTCAATATGGCCGGATTGAATTTTTGAAGTGTCCAAAAGATCCGAAATCAGATTATTTAATCTTTCTACGTGAACTCCGATTTTATTTACAGTAGAAAAGTACTTATCATTGGAATCATCTTTAGAAAATCGTTGTAAAATTTGAACAAGTCCTTTGATAGTTGTTAATGGTGTTTTTAATTCATGACTTGCGATTGATAGAAAATCATCTTTACGTTTTTCAATCTCCTTACGCTCCGTAGCATCTTCAATAGCGAGTAAAATTCTATCCTTGTACTGACCTTCAAATTCTATTCTATATGCATTGAGTACCATTGTTTTCCTTCCTATATTAGGAAATTCATGCTCAACTTCGAAATCGACAATAGGATTATTTGTAGGAAGAATTTTTACAAGCATAGTATGCAGCATTTCGATATCCCACTGATGATTACCCAGCTCATAAAGTATTTTACCAATAGTGTCTTCAGAAGAAACTTTAAAGGTTTTGAGAAAATGATTGTTAGCACTTAGTACTTTAAAATCACCGTCAAGAACGAGCAAACTTTCCCTAACAGTCTGAATTATACTTGATAAAAACATCTCTTTTTCAATCAACTCCTTAGTATTTTCCTGAACCTTTTTCTCAACAGAGGCTTTCTCTTCTCTTAATTCATGTTCAATTTCTTTTTGTAATGTAATATCATTCTGAACACCAATAAAATGTGTAGTTTTTCCGTCATGATCTATGACAGGAGATATAAACAACTCATTCCAAAAAAGCTCGCCATTTTTTTTATAATTCCTGATGACCGTCCTTACATCTTTGTTAAGTTTAATTCCTTTTTTAATTTCCTCCTGAGCTATCTGAAACTTATCATCACGCTGCAAAAATCTACAATTATGCCCAATAATTTCATCTCGGCTATATCCAGTAATGATTTCAAATGCTTTATTACAATAAATTATCGGATTATCCTCAAGGCTGTTATCTGTAATAACAATGCCTGAATTTGATGAGTTAAGAGCTTGTAAATATAATTTTAGATCAGCATTATACATGTAATAATTTTTTGTAAACTATACCAAATACGTGCCTTCTTTGATACTATTGTGGTATCTTTTGATTTTATTATGAATGAATTAGAATAATTATAGTCTGATATCTATCAATTTGACAATTATAAAATACTATCAGATAATAAGTTAAAAAATTACTGATAAATTATTTACATTAAATTGTAATTTAAAAAATATAGAATATTTATATACTAAATTTTAGAGATTTTATTATATATAAGAGTAAAGATTCTAAATTATGGAATAATTTTATCACCAAATATCATTTATTTAGGAATAGTAAACCAAAATGTGCTTCCTATACCAATTTGACTTTCAACACCTATTTTTCCTAAATGTTTATTTATAATCTCTGAACAGATGTACAATCCCAGACCCAATCCTGAATACGATTTACCAACGTACTCTGCACGGTAATATCTATCGAAAAGATGAGGTAGTATAGATTCTGCAATGCCTGCTCCAAAATCTTGTACAGAAACTTTGATGTGATCTTCGGTTGAATCTATTGATATAAGAATTTCTTTAGAATCACTTGCATATTTCACTGCATTATTAACAAGATTGACAACAACCTGCTCTATCCTATGTTCATCGGCATACACTTGAGTTAATGGGTTACCTATTATAATCAGCTGATATTTATTTTCCAGTCTAATATGGTGACAACTATTCTTAAGCATATCATAAAGATTAAAATAACCATACTCCAACATTAGTTGATCGTTCCCTAATCTACTCATATTAAGTAAATCATCAATAAGGACATGCATTTTATCAATACCTCTGTCAGCTTGCTCAATAAGCCTTATGTGAACGTCTGAATATGGTCTGTCTTTAATTCTATTTAGAAGTTGTATTGAACCCTTTACAGCTGTCAAAGGAGTTTTAAGCTCATGGCTCGCTACACTTAAAAAGTCGTCCTTTTGTTGCTCCAGCAGCTTTTTTTCTGTAATATCTACTGTCATTCCTACCATCCTATCCGCTACTCCGCTCTTATCGTATCTCGGTCTTCCGCTTGCTTGAATCCAATGAATTGATTCATCGCGCCATTTTACAGGATATTCTGCCTTATAAATACCATTGGTCCTTATAGCTTCCTGAACCATATTTTTAATCGTATCCCTATATTCTGGAAGAATTGCCTCAAAAAGATTTTTATAATTAAATTCTTCTTCCGGTCTATATCCATAATTACGTTTAAACTGATCATTACTTTCCATTTCTCCGGTGGAGAGAGTTACCTCTGTTGACCCAAGCTTACTTGCATCTAATGCTATTTCAAGTCTTGTTTTAATTTCTACCATGGATTCACGAGATTTTACCTGCTCTGTCACATCACTAGCTACAATAAGTATGGATTTGCTCTGGTTATTTTCATCAAAAATTGGCTGATATGTAAAGTTGAGATATTTTTCTACCAGTAATCCATTTTCTTCAATTAAAGCTTTACTTTCTTTTCCGAAATAAGGTTCGCCTGTTTTATAAACGTCTTTTAGAATATTAATAAAATTTTGTCCATCCAATTCAGGTAATGCTTCAATCAAAGGTAATCCTAATACAGACCTGTCTTTTTTCCATATCTGAAGTACCATATCATTTACAATATCAATTGTAAACTCATCTCCAATTAGTGATGCCATTGCAACAGGTGCTTTCTCCACTAAAGTTTTGAACCGTTTCTCATTCTCTGCCAGTGTATGATATGTTATTAATAATTTTTCTCTTGTCTGTAACAAATCATTGTGAGTATTGAACAGCTCTTCATGCTTCAAACTTAAATCTTCATTTGTTGTCAAATATTCCTCATTGAGTGTAGCAAGTTCATCAATTAGTTTTTTTTCGGCTATTGATTTTTCTTCTACCATTTTTAAAGCCTGATATCTCTCAGTTACTTCAAATGCAGTATGAAGAATATATTCAGTTTCATCCGCATCATTTAAAATAGCTTTGTATTCGAAGTCAAAATAAAACTTCTGAAGTATACCATCTTTATTTAAAAATGCAGGATAATTCTTTGCAGTAAAAGTTTCTCCAGAATTCCAAACCTTTTTTAGCATATCAATAAAAGGTTGATCTTCCAATTCAGGAATAGCATCCAGCATCGTTTTACCTATAACAGATTTATCTTTTCCCCAGAATTTAATCATCGCCTCATTCGCACTGACAATGTTAATATCTTCTCCCTGATAAACAGCCGTGGCATTAGGAGAATAAAATAATAACGATAATAATTTTTCAGGTTGGATCAATTGTGGAGAGTTCATAATTCTTTTTAATTAATCAAAGATAGATATTAAAAAGACATACTGAATACGGCACTAATCAAATGCCATGCTTTTATTTATTTTAATAGAATTTCAATAGTTTAAAAATAGCTAAATATTAAAGTAAGCCATAATCTTGGAAGGGTGTTTATTTTGATTATAAACCACCAGTAAGTACTAAAGAGAAGACTTAATATAATTTAACAGGATCATAAATTAATATTTTTTTATTAGTACAATTGTGATTTTTTCCTGGATATTTTGATTCAAAAAAAGTCCGAAAATAAATTTCCAGACTATATTCATAAGCTTCACCCCAATTCAGATTCATTTTAAAGATATCATTACTACAGAATATTTTGAACAATTAAAAGATTGCTATTTTAAAAAGAATCATAATTATTAAAAGATGGGACTTTTTGAGCAATATTTACCTAAAACCTGTTATTGTTCCCATAAATTAATAACTTACACATCATCCATATATTTATTATAAGCGTTACTGAAGCTTATTTAATTTGCTTTATTTTTATCTAAAACAAAATCCTTTTATAGTCTACTCTATAATGTTAAACGATTTTATAATATGGATTCAATTATTGTTTTTAAACAAAGCTTTTATTAAGACCACGGCACCGATTGAAATGTTCCCTGAATCCAAGTAGCATTTGTAGTTGCTGTTATATTTGCATGATTACCATCGCTATTGTAGACAATATTAAAAGTATAAGTAAATGAACCACTAGAAACCGTAAAATTAGTTGGACTATTTACTGTAATATTAAAAGTCGACGGAGTTTTATCAATAACTGTAATACTCTGATTTTTATCAATAAAGAGTGAGAATGTAAAATCAATAGCTGACTCAGAAACTCTTCCTACAAATGTTAATCTACCTCCCTTTCCTCCCAATAATATATTATTCCAAGTATTATTAGGATTTGACCTCACATACAATCCTGAAGAAAAAATAAGATCTTCTATTGAAATACGTTTCAATGTGCCATCAGTCTCTGCCATAATTATTCGAGTATCATACGATGTGGATGTTGGAGTATCTAAGGTTCTTATTCTGGAAGAACCATTAACATCTAATGTCTGTGTTGGATCGTTTGTATAAATCCCAACTTGTGCAAATAATAAACTAAAATTTAAAAGGATAAAACTAAAAGCTAGTGTTGTCTTCATTTTTTTTTTTCAAATATAATAAATAATATAAGTAATTGATCCATAAACATTATAAAATTCACATTTAAATGATTTATAATAAAAAATAAATTTATTTATATAATTTTACGCTCTTACAGCATAAGTTTTTGAGCATTATTGGTCTAATAATTAATTTTAGTACAAACGAATATAGCAGTAATTAGAAGCATATAATTAAACGGAAATTTTATATTGAAATTAGCAACTCTAGAATTAGATGTTGAAAAAACTATAAGGCTTCATTCCCAGATATTAAAAAAAATTAATTTCAGCCTCATTTCATTTTAATAAGGCCATAATACATTTGTCATAGAAAATCGAACAGGTGTATAATTTAAATTTAAAGAAATGAAAAACAATGCTTTAACCTCAGGTAAAAAAATAGCAGTTACTCTATTTTTAATGACTGCAATAGTATCAAATGCCCAAATTCCGGTTCATCCATTAGAACCACAGCCAGGAATGGAAAGACCAAAACCTGAAGCACTGAAAGAAATCACCACGGTAAAAGGAACAGTTTCTAAAATGGCTGTTAATGATGATTTTATCTATGATGGATTCTATCTTACAGGCAATTGAGAATCTGTTTTGGTGAAATTTCCTCCTCATTTAGGAAGCCAGATCACGACATTGGCAAAACAGGGTAGCAACGTAAGTGTAAAAGCTGTTGCTGACATTGCTCCCAATGGTGAAAAATCTTTCCGATTAAACAGCATTACCGCTAACGGAAAAACAATTGAAGACATACCTCCAACTGCATTACCAAGTCCTCACGAGGAAGTTTCCGTAAGTGAAAGCGGAACTATTACACAGCTTCAGAAAAATAAAGAAGGGGATGCTATTGTGGGACTTTTTATTGGAAATACTATTGTAAAAATACCACCACATATCTACCAACAATTGGGACAATCTCTGGTAAACGGCGTAAAAATTTATTTCACAGGCTTTAAAAAGCTAGAAAACTCCGGTGAAGTGGCTGAGAAAAAATATAATATTGTCCGTGCCAGAACTATTAGTGTGAATGGCAAAGAGTATTCACTTTAAATATACCTTAAGAACAATGGAAACTTGGGCAGATTTTAGTAATTTGCCTAGGTTTTTGATTATAAAAACAATGATTTTCAAACGTAGAACATATTCACTATTAAAAATAATTTTTATTTTTTCTCTGGTTTCCATCTTTTCCAGGTGCGAAAAGAAACTTCCTGTTCCTCCTCATTTACATCAGGAAATTAAAGAAACGGTTTGGCTGAATGGTACAGTAAAAGCCTATGAAACGAATCCGGAAGGTGATATTGATAAAATTATTTTGAATCAGAAGAAAAAAGACATTGCCATACATTTCCCTCCGCATCTTGCAAAATATATTCTTGAGATAGCAAAAAAGAATCATGCGATTCAAATTAAAGCAGTATCACGATCCGATATTTATGAATTGATTTCTATATCATCGGAAGATGGAAAAAGTTCTTTTGATGCCGGAAAAATACTGCCCCCAAAACCCAGTCAGGGAAAAAAAATAATTATCAAAGGTAAGGTTTCCGGCTTCATAAAAAATCGGGAAAATGACATCACGGGATTTATAATTAATCAGAAAACAATAATGCTGAATCCAGAGCAACGCAGTACATTAGTACCATTATTGATGAAAGCTCATCAGGTGGAAGCAAGTGTGCTGGAACGAAATATGAAAGAAGGAACGGTCAATACAATGAAGTTTCCTCCAGTACGGATGACGGAAATCAAAATAGACAGCATTATTTACAAAATACGTTGATTATGAGAATACTAATAGTGGAGGATGAGAAAAAACTTGCAGGATTTATCCATCAGGGGCTTTCTCAAGCGGGCTATATTACTGAGGTTTGCTACGACGGTTCGGAAGCTTTGGATATGGCAATAAAAAATGAATTTGATATGATTCTTCTCGACCTTATGCTTCCAGGAATCAATGGATTTGATTTTCTAAAAAATATCAGGACTTTTGGTGCAGAAACACCTGTGATTATTATCAGCGCCATAGCAGATTCCAAACAAGTTGTACAGGGACTTGATCTCGGTGCAGTTGATTACATCAGAAAACCATTTGAATGGGATGAGCTGCTGGCAAGAATCAGAACAGCAAGCCGGTTTTCTACTAAATCCGGGCAGCAAAAAATCAAAATAGATGATTTGGAAATTGACATTCCCGCAAGGAAGGTGAAAAGAAGCCATTCCGAAATAGAGCTCACTTCAAAGGAATTCATTCTACTGGAGTACTTGGCCAGAAATGCGAATCTCGTCCTTACAAAAAACCAGCTTCTGGAAAATGCATGGAATATGAACTTTGACCCGGAAAGTAATATTGTGGAAGTTTATATGCACCAGCTGAGAAAAAAAATTGATAAGGGATTTGACAATCAGTTAATCAAAACGGTCATTGGAGCCGGATATATGTTAAAAGGCAATAAACAATACTGATGCAGGGTAAAACTATTTCCAGATTTTATCAAAGTCTCAGGTTTCGTTTTGGGCTTTTATTCAACTCATTGCTTTTTCTTTGCGTCAGTGTTATTGTGTATTCACTTTATAAAAACGCAAAGACAGAATTAGATAAAAGTTTCTCCCTTCAGCTAACCTCATCTGCCAATAACATCCTGGAAAAGACGGACATAGATCCGATAGCAATACCAATTCCGAAAAAAGGAGAATTTTTCAGGATCATCTACGATAATAATGCCAGAAAAACTCGGATTTTTGATAATCTTCCAAATGATGTTTCCGATAAAAAAAAATGGAGTATGATCTCTGTGAAAAAGTATCCTGAAAACGGAGGAATTATTTCTGTAGATCTAGCACTATCCGCAGACCACTACTATTCTGGTATCCAGAAACTTAAAAGGCTTCTTTATATTTATCTTCCAATCGCATTTTTAGTGGCATTTTTGGGAGGCTATCTTCTTTCGTGGTTTTTCCTGAGACCGTTGAGAAGGATTGTCAGTAATGCAAATAGAGTTGATCTGGAACATATCACATTACTTAATGAACCAAACGCCAAAGACGAATTTTATCATCTTACAGATGCGCTGAACAGAATGCTCATGCGAATCGATGAACAGGCAAAACAGCAGACTGCTT
Organism: Chryseobacterium sp. G0162; assembly: GCF_003815715.1. NCBI lineage: Bacteria > Pseudomonadati > Bacteroidota > Flavobacteriia > Flavobacteriales > Weeksellaceae > Chryseobacterium > Chryseobacterium sp. G0162. The sequence continues at coordinate 18,130 of NZ_CP033922.1, forward strand.
TTTTTACAATGGCATCACATGAGCTAAGAACGCCCATCAGCAATATGCTCACGGAATTACAGATTTTCAAACATGGTTCGCTGGATGAAGATACAAAGCAACTGCTTGATAATCAGGAACAGGAAGTAAATAGAATGAAAGACCTGGTCAATAATTTCCTGTGGATGAGTAAGATAGAATCAGGAAATATTTACAGCAATACATCAGAAATAAACTTGGCAGATCTGGTTTTGGAATTTACGGAAGTTTTAGGTAAGCACCTGTCTGTCAGGAATCAGAGATTTAAAATTGATTTTCAGCCTTTGGATGGACAATTCACGTTCATTGCTGACATAAATCAGGTTGAGGTTATCATAAATAATCTTATTTCTAACGCTATAAAGTACGGTAAGCATGATTCCATCATCAGTATCACTATTTCTCAAAATATAAAGATCTGCTTTGAGGTTTCTAATTTAACTTATCACACCATAGAAAATCCTGAGGATCTTAAAGTTCAGTTTCTTCGTGATCCTTTTCATAAAGAAGGTTTTGGATTGGGTCTTTGGATCTCCGATATACTAAGTAAAAAAAATAATGCTAAACTGACGCTCAATGCTTTCGATAAAAGTTTTTATGCAAAGATTGAATTTGATAAACCCTAAAGATTAAATTTACAAAATTATGTTGATTTATTTTTCAGTTTATTGTATAGGTCTTCAGTAATTATATCATACTCTACCATTTCAGGAAAAAAGTCTGGAAAAAAGAAATCTAAATTTTCGATTATACATTCTTTATTTATCATAAATTTATTTATCAATTATAGTAGTACTATTATCAAAAAATAATCGAATTTAAAAGATTAAAAATTTATTAAACAAGTTTGTTATGAAGAATATTTCTACTGTAACAGTGAAATCTTTAAACGCACTGAAAGCTCTTAATTTTTTTATGGCAGATATACAGGCCGGCATTGGTCCGTTTCTTGGAGTTTTTCTTCTTTCAAAAGGATGGCAAAGTGGACCAATAGGTACTGTAATGTCGTTGGGAGGAATCGCCGGAATGACAATGACCACACCAGCCGGAGCTTTGATTGATTCATCGAAAAATAAAAGGATATTTGTTGTCGTTCCAGGAGTTTTTACGGTAATAGCCTCTGCTTTGATATTATTCTCACAGAATTTCTGGGTAGTAAGCATGTCTCAGGTCGCAACAGCTATAGCAGGAGCAGCCATCGGAACTGCAGTGGTAGGCATTACACTGGGAATTGTTAAACAGCAGGGATTCAACCGGCAAAATGGACTTAATCAGGCTTTCAATCATGCCGGAAATGTCGCAGGTGCAGGGCTGTCTGGCTATCTGGGATTAAAATGGGGAATTTCTGCCATAGTTCTTCTTGCTGCTCTTTTCGGAATTCTAAGTATGATCAGTGTTCTGCTAATTCCATCAAAAAGCATTGATAATGATGCCGCTAGAGGTCTTAAAAAAACTTCTGGGGAAAACGAAAAAGCAAGTGGACTGAGTATTCTTCTATGCCGACCTTTGCTTGTACTCGCAACGGCTCTTGCTTGCTTTCATTTAGGAAATGCTGCTTTGCTCCCACTCTACGGAATGGCAGCTGCTTCTAAAATGCAGGAAAATGCTTTTATGTTTGTCGCTCTCACCGTTATCATTGCCCAACTCGTAATGATCGTCGTTTCCATTGCAGGAATGAAGATCGCCGAGAAAAATGGATATTGGATGATCATTCTCATATCATTTATATCCCTTCCGGTAAGAGGGTTAATTGCTTCACAAATGATCAGTGAGGCTGGATTATACCCGGTTCAGATCCTTGACGGTATAGGAGCTGGTCTTCAAAGTGTAGCCGTACCGGCACTGGTTACCCATATTCTGAATGGTACAGGACTTATCAATATAGGTCAGGGTGCCGTAATGACCTTACAGGGGATAGGAGCTGCTTTAAGTCCTGCTATTGGAGGTTGGATCGCGCAGAAGACAGGCTACAGCCATGCATTTATTATTTTGGGAAGTTTCGCTCTGATCTCTATTGCTTTATGGTCTTTTAATTCCAGAACGCTGATGAAAGAATGTGCTCCAAGTCCAAAACCCTAAATAAATTCAATATAAAAGATTTGCATATCCACATAAAATGAACATAGATTTTTGTATTTTCATAATTACTTTAGTAGCTACAGCCGGTGTCATTATAAGACCTTATAAGATCCAGGAAGCATACTGGGCTGTTGGAGGTGCATTAGTGCTTGTCCTTTTCGGACTGATTACCATTAAAGATGCTTGGACAGGAGTCAGCAAAGGCCTTGATGTGTATCTCTTCTTAATGGGAATGATGATTCTTTCCGAATCAGCTCAAAGAGAAGGACTTTTTAATTGGCTGGCTTCCTATGCAATAAGACTTGCTTCAGGATCGGCCATACGCTTATTTATATTAGTATATCTGATAGGTCTTTTAGTTACCATATTTATGTCCAATGATGCCACAGCAGTTGTTTTAACTCCTGCTGTGGCAGTAGCGACCGCAAAGGCAAAAGTAAAAAAGCCACTTCCCTATTTACTAATTTGCGCCTTTATTGCCAATGCAGCATCTTTTGTACTTCCCATTTCCAATCCTGCTAATTTGGTTATTTATGGATCTGAAATGCCATCGTTAAAAGAATGGGTAAATATATATGCTTTACCATCATTATTTTCAATCACTATCACTTTTATAGTTCTCTTCATAACTCAAAAGAAAAAATTAATTCAAGAAAGAATTGCATATCAGGAATATTTGCCCTTACAACGAGGTGCTAAACTAGCGCTGGCCGGAATATTATCTACAACAGTACTTTTATTGACATCATTGTTTTTACATTGGAATCTTGGTTTTCCGACAGCTGCCGCAGGTGTGGGCACTGCACTCATCATATTACTAATAGAGAAAAGAAATGCTTCTGCTTTTATACGTCATATTTCCTGGTCTATAGTTCCTTTGGTTGCAGGACTGTTTGTTCTTGTTGAAGCAGTACAGCATACAGGAATAATAATTGTTTTATTACAGAAATTATCAGTAACTGCTACTGATTCACCCGTAAAAGCCACTTGGATGGCGGGGACTATTACAGCATTATCGAGTAATTTAATCAATAATTTACCTGCAGGTCTTATTGCAGGAACTTCACTGGCAGGAAGTCATCTACCTGATACAGTGCAAAGTGCCACTCTTATTGGAGTTGATCTTGGTCCAAACCTTTCAATTACCGGATCACTAGCAACTATCCTTTGGCTTAAAGAAATCAGAAAAAATGGTTATGAAATTAGTTCTTGGCAATTTCTTAAATTAGGTTTTCTGATAATGATTCCGGCTCTGTTGGCAGCTTTATCAGTAGTCATATTTCAGAGCTTATAGTGCAATAATATATTTCTTCTCTTATTACATTGATCAAAGGAAGAATGATGTAAAGCAAAATTTATCGATAACTGCAAAAATTACCAAGCCAAAATTCTACATATTTTTTTTTGATTATATAGTTTCCACAACTGGCAACTCTATCTACTTTTCCTTACGTCCTAATATCTTTTCAATAATTACACAATAAATTTTCTTATACCTTAAATAAAAAATACCTATTTTCTTATACACTCACTTTTTCACCTTCTTTCAGTTTTCCTCAGTCTTATCAATAGAAATTAAATACTGTTTCAATTCTTTCTTCTCCTTATCCAGAACTTGACCAACATAATATATTTATCTTAATTTCCTTGTTTTAAATGGTATTAAGAAAAGGTAAGGTTGCTAAACATCTTGAAAGAGCATATTTTCATAAGGTCAGATTAAGAATAATCTTAGAGAATATGATTTTTTTTAACAGAGTAAATACGTGGAATTGAAAATATTTTAATCCGGCTTGATTTTTGAAAGGTCAACACCCAATTTTGTGAATTCTTTTTCTCCCTTTTCAGTAATATAGTAATGTCGGTCAATAGAGTTATCTTTTGTAATCCAGCCTTTATCAATGAATTGTTCTAAAAGAAGCTGACCTAGTTTTCCTCCAATATGCTCATAGCATTTTTTTGCCGGTTTTCTGTCATTCAATTGGTTCATAAATTAGATGTAATTTTTATTTATAACGATTTCTTGATAAGTGAATTTAAATGAAGAAAATTTCAGGATTTCAAAGCTGTAATTTGAATTCAAGTTCATTACAGCTTTTCTAATCTTTATTAAATCTCTTATTAAAAATACAAATAAAATCAATTGAAGTAAACAAATCTATCATAAATCTGTTTCCAGATTTTAAAACAGCAAGGTTTCTTAGAAAATATCCGATTTGCAAATTGGTTACGTCTGTGTTCCCTGTAAAAGCCCCCTTATCAATATAGGGGCAAAAAATCAAAATGTCGTGTTAATGAAAACTATGTTGTATTTAATAATTGTTTCCTTACAAATCAGTTTTAAAATTGATGATACCAGTACAGTAATTCCTACTTTATTCTAAAAGTGATCTGTTTATTCAATAATTATTATGCGTAAGAACTACTTAACAGATAGCAATCATATCCACAAATGTTTATAAGTAAAGAGATGTAGTGTTAAGCAATTTTTCTCTTAAAAAACTGTTTTAACTATATTGCAGATCACTATTTAGGAAAAACTAAATATTTGTGATATATTTTAGTACATCATACCCATTATCACTTTTTTTATTTATTGGTACATAGGATTATGTGAATAGCCTATTAGATATTTTCCAATATACTTAAAAATTCAGCTATTTTAATCCAATTACTATTACTGCTTGATTCTGTCAGATTCTAAAAGTTCAGTATAGTAGCCTTTCTTTTCAAGCAGCTGTTGATGGGTTCCCTTCTCTACGATCTTCCCATGATCCATCACCACAATCTGATCTGCATGACGTACAGTGGATAATCGATGGGCAATTGTTATCGTGGTAACATTCTGCATAGAGATATTCAAACCGCCTGATAAGTCCCGCTCGGTAATTGTATCTAATGCACTGGTAGCTTCATCCATAATGATAACAGAGGGTTTTCTTAACAAGGTTCTTGTGAGAGAAAGTCTCTGTTTTTCACCGCCTGAAAAACGATAACCGTGTTCACCGATAGGCGTATCATATTGTAGTGGAAGACTAAGAATAAAGTCATGCAGCTTTGTAATCTTTGCGGCACTGATCAACTCCTGTTCAGTAGCATGAGGATTGGCGAAAAGCAGATTTTCTTTTATCGTTCCGTTAAGCAGATAAGGATCCTGTGATACGACACCAATAATTTCTGTACGGGAATGGGAACTAAGCTTCCTGATGTCGATACCATCAATATAAACAGCTCCCCTATCCACTTCATAAAGTCCTGCAATAAGATAGCCAACAGTGGTCTTTCCGGAACCTGTAGCCCCTATAATAGCAACATGGCTTCCGCTCGGAATATCAAGTGTTATATCTGACAACAGCTGCGGTGCTCCTTCATATGAAAAACTGACATCTTCAAGTTTTATATCTCCTTTCACCGTCTTTTTATTTAAAACAACTGCTCCTGAAAGCTTAAGAATCTGGGAGGGTCTATCCAAATAGTCAAAGATACGGGAAAACAACACACGTGTCTTACGTACTTCAATACTTGTACGAAGTAATTCCTGCAATGGAAATGTCAATTGCTCCTGTAATGCGATTAATGCCATGAGTGTACCGATTGAAACGTGATTTCCACCTTGCGTTCTGAGTCCACCCAATAATAAGGTGAGTGCCGGAAGAATGGTTAGCAGCAAATAAATAATCTGCCACTGCCATTCATTGGAAGTATGAGATCTAACCTCCAAATCTGCAACATCTTTTGATGTTTTGGAAAATCTTTTAATCAGGAATGCTGTCTTTCCCATTGTACGGGAAAGGATTATTCCGGGTACAGATAGAGTTTCACTTATTTCTGAAGATAAATCGGCCATCCGTTGACGCTGCTTATCTGCTACTTTTTCCCTTAATGCTCCCACCCAATTACTCAGTAACAGAGTTAAGGGAACAACGGTTAATGAAAATAATGCAAGTTTCCAATCCAAAAGAAACATTGCAATGACTGTCATGAGTACTACACTCAGATTTCTGGCTGCTTCGTGAGCTGTATTGGAAACAAGATCCTGTAATGATCCGATATCCTGAGTAATACGGGACTGAATTTCGCCTCCACGGGTATCTGTAAAAAAGCCCAATGAAAGGGAATGCAAATGTGAGAATAGCTTTACCCTAAGGTCATGAAGCACAGACTGCCCGATCTTTATTGAAAGTATCGTCTGAACCATATTAATTACAGCAGAAACTATCGTTATTAAAACCATAGCAACAACTAATGTCACCAACAAATGGATGTTAGCATGAGGAAGTGCATCATCTATGATACTGCGTAGTAAAAACGGCATTATCATACCTGCTCCTGCCCCTATCAGGATAAGCACTATTGAGCCTAATAATTTCCATCTGTAAGGTTTAAAAAAACCAAAAATTCTAGATAATGAAAGGTTTTTTTTTACGTTTTCGGATGTATTTGTTGTCTGTTTGTGAATAAAGAATTCCATCACTTTTTTATTTAATCTATTGATTGATTCATATATTATATTATTTTTAATATGCTTTATATTATCAAGTTCAATTTCAGTACAAAAAAAAGGAAAAACTTAAAGCTGGAAAAAATAATATGACAAACGCTGAATAATCCATGATAAATGACTTTTGTCCGCTTCGTAAACGCATACATAAAGGTAACTTCTTAGCCATCATCACTTCAAAAAATCTAAAGAATGCATGGTAAAGAATAAAATATATCAATTACAATACTCCCTGATTCTTATTTTTTGTAACAACCAAAAAATGGCTGAATCATTAAAAGTGATACAGCCATCGGTACAAAATTAAAATGATATAAAGGATCTTTCTATCCAATTATTATAAAGATAAATCATGCTACGAACATCATTACTGAAAATAATGTATAGCCGGAGTTACCATATTTATTCAACTCATTCCATAACTTAAGTACCTTCAATCTATCTACATCAATATTCTATTTGCGCCTTCTTTTTGACGATTTGTCATCTGCCTGATCGGAAAAATGATTTTCCTTTTCCTTTGATGCCCTTAGCCCTCCAAACTGCCAGCTAAACGTTAACGTTGCTGCCCTGTTATAAAATCTGTTAACCTGGGTACTTTGGAACGTAGGAGCAAAAGCATATACAGTTTCCCTGAAATTATTCTGAAATGGATTGATTACCGTTAAAGTAAGACTTACCTTATTATTCATAAAATCCTTCTTCACTGCAAAACGGTAAGAGTAATTAGCCGTATTTTTACCTTGCAATGTGATAAAACCATTTCCGTAATCTCCTGAAGCACTCAACTGAAATCCCTTCATCAGATTGATTGTATTGCTAATGTTTGAATTGAAAAATGCACCATCGTTCTTAAGTCCTAATGAGTTACTTCGGAATTTTAAATGGAAAACCTCAGCTCCCATATTGACAGTCCAAATTTTAATAGGATTAAAAACAGTGTTAACATTTATCCCCATTCTTGTACTTTCACCAATATTATCCGGCATGGTGTACGAGATACCCTTTTCATCAACTCTGGCAATCTGCTCTACCGCACTTTTATTGGAACTGTAATACAGGCTGCTCGTAAATAATGTATTCTTACTTCCTGTATAAGTATGGGAAAGTTCCAATTTTCTGGTAAGCTCAGGTTTCAGATAAGGATTACCCTGTGTAATGTTTAATGGATCCGCAGCATTAGCATAGGGATTCAGATCCATGATCCACGGGCGACGGATTCTCTCATTATAGTCTAATTTCAGTTCATGACGATCGCCTAATTTCTTTACGACCAATACATTGGGCACCCAATTGGAAAACTTTCGTGAATAAGGGGCGTTATTTTGAAATGTTGCGTTGATATCTGTATTTTCAAAGCGGATTCCTGGACGTAAAGTCCATGCGTCTCCAAGATCAAAATTTAAAGTAGCATAAGCTGAAAACACCTGCTGTCTATATTGCATACTTCCTGAACGGTTCGGATCCACAGGCAATGAACTATTAATAACTTCATATGCGCTCCTGGAGGTATTTCCCAAATACTTTATCCCTGTCTCCAGCGAAGTGCTACCCTCCTGCCCAAACGGATGTGAATAGTCGGCTTGAATGCTCCACTCTTTTTCCTTACTATTATTGGGTCCCTGTTCTGTAAAAGCGAGCTTACCATCCGGTTTATAATGTTCAGTGATGTAGTTCGAACCGTCAGAAGCAGAAGATGCCTGCCCTATAATCTGTAATTCCTGACCTTCTTTGTTAAATTTTTTCTGATAATTCAAAAGCCATTCGGAGAAATTGAATTGACCGCTTTGCTGCATCTTTTGTCGATACTCCTGATACTGATCTGCATGAATATATCGGTTAAACAATCCGCCACTTTGCGGCCACGACCCGTTCCAATAAGAATAACTTGCTTCCAGGGTCTGTAGGGAATCTATTTTATATTGAGCGGACAAACTTGCAGATCCACCCTTATTTGTTTGTAACATATCTGATTCCTGAAAAAGAGATCCTAGTTGCTTTCCGTTACTCAGGTTCGTCCTTGTAAGTGAAGAACTCGTTCTTTCACGTTCCTCACTATAGTTCCCCATAGCCGAAAAATTGAATTTCCCAGAACTCATATTAAGAGATAAATTACCTGTATGCTCAAGATTTCCCCCAGTCATATCCATTGTTCCGCTGGTTCCCTTCAATTTCTTTTTTGTAATAATATTGACCACCCCGGCAGCACCTTCCGCCTCATATTTGGAAGAAGGATTCGTCATCACCTCCACAGAGACAATTGAACTAGCAGGAATCATTTTTAGTGCTTCCTTCAGATTCTTTGCCATGATACGTGAAGGTATTCCATTAATAAGGACTTTAATATTGGAGTTTCCCCGCAGCTTAAGATCACCATTGGCACCTACAGTCAACATCGGTGCTTTCCGCAGCACATCTGCTGCATTTCCTGATTTATTACTGATATCCGAAGCTGCATTATAAATAAGTTTGTCTTTCGAACTTTGAACCAGAGGTTTTTTACGGCTTGCTACCATCGTGACTCCCTCAAGCATAGTACTTTTGGTATCCAGATATATTCTTCCGAGATCAAGGTCTTCCTGTTTGAGAGCTATAACGCCAGAATTATAGTCTTTAAAACCTAGATAATTAATGGCAACACTGATTGTAGCCATTGGTTTTACTTTTACTCTAAATATTCCATCATTACCAGTGGTTAAAGAGCCCACAGGTTTACCGGCAGCGTCTTTAATAACCACTGTGCTACCCGCTAGTAAAGTATTCTCATTTCCGCTTACAACAGTACCTTTTATCTCAATTTCATTTCCTGCTGTCTGCGCAAATACGGTTGTTATACTTAGCATAGCCATTAGTACCATTATTTGCCTCCACAAGCTTTTTAATAATTCTTTCATATGCAAAAATTTAGTACTGCAAAACAAGATCATCTGCAATAGGCTTAAAAATAAAACTGACAAAGAGGTCTGATTAAATGCCAAAAACCGTTGGTCATTTTAATTTTCTGGTTTACTTTTGATTTTAGAATTTTGGAGTACGTGATTAAAGCAACATGAACTTTAATAATATCATGATCTAAAATAAGCCTTTATTTTATGATGAATAATATAACAATCAGTATTCGTAAAAGATGGAGACAAGAGATTATCATCTTTTGTGCGATGTACGTTCTTACCATGCTCCACGAGTGGTTGTTTATCAATTCTCTGGAAAATTTCTTAAAAGGCCTTGTCTTTTTTGTAATTCTGTATGTACAGGCCCAAATTCATCGTTTTTTTATCTTCAGGTATTATCTGCTCAAGAAATATTTCACCTATTTTGCTTATTCTTTGGGGGTTATTTTGGCAGGAGCATCTGTTCTCTTTATTGCAAACATCTACTGGATACAACCTGATTTTTTTGAACAGGATGAACTTGCAATCAGTTTTCTCTACCATTTCGTTATCTGTATCATCAGTACTGCTACCATAATGGCCCTGTCGCTGATGCAGAGTTATGCTTTAGAAGTACAGCGTAGAAATATGAACCAAATTCTGCTTAATGAAATGAATCTAAAATTCCTTCATGCACAGCTAAATCCACACTTCTTCTTCAATATGCTCAACAACCTTTATGGAGTAAGCTTAACAGAACCGGACCGTACTCCTGGACTTATTATTAAATTATCTGAACTGATGCGTTACCAGATAGAAAATGGTAACGTCCCTAAGGTTTCACTGGCAGACGAAATCAATTTTATCCGGAATTATATTGATTTAGAAAGAGAACGAATTGGCAAAAGATGTGATATCCAGTTGATATGCAATCACTCCGCAGATGAAATGAAAGCATGGCAGATATCTCCTCTACTTATCATTATCCTGGTTGAAAACAGCTTCAAACACAGCCAAAACTTATCGGATTGGTTTGTTCATATCCACATTGAGCTAAGGCACGATAAGTTATTGATGACCATAGAGAATTCGCTGGCGGATGAAAAACTAAAAAAACCGTCTACACAGGTAGGCCTGAATAATCTTAAACAAAGATTGTCTTTTATCTACAATAGTGATTATAGTCTCAATGAAGAGCAGTCTGAATCAATGTATAAAACAGTACTTACAATCCCACTCCAAAAATTACTCATATGAACCAGCTAAATTGTATTATTATTGATGATGAAGAAGGTGCCCATCGCGTACTGGAGCATTTTATCAGCCAGCTTAAACAACTTAAACTGAGCGAATCCTTCTATACAGCTGTAGAAGCAATGGAATACGTGTATAATAACCACGTGGACATTATGTTTCTTGATATCAATATGCCGGGTCTAACAGGAATGGAAATGCTGGAAACGATGTCCACTAAACCATTTGTTATTCTCACAACCGCCTACAAAGAATATGCACTGGAATCTTATAAATATGATGTTGTTGATTATCTTGTCAAACCATTTGACCTTAAAACATTCCTTTCCGCAATTGATAAAGTGATCAACAGGTTGACTATTGCTAAAAGAACCTTAGAGCTCCCCAATAATGATGCTGACCATATCGTATTAAAAGTTGATAATGAAATCGTGAAGCTGGACTTTAATTCAATATATTATACCCAGAGTTACGGCAATTATGTGAAATTTTTCACTGCTAAAATAATGTATATGAGCCAGATCACGACACAGGACGTAGAAAGTAAACTGGACCCCAGGCTTTTTATCAGAATCCATAAATCCTATTTAGTCTCTTTGAAGGAGATTTCCAAAATTGCAGGAGGTGAACTATTTTTAAAAAACGGGACCATTCTTCCGATTGGAAAATTCTACAAAAAAAATGTGATTGATAGGATGAGAAACTAAATCTATGAAAAACTTAAAGCTGATTATTTCTTATTCTCCAGGACTTTTATGTTTCAAGCTATTACTCTTTTTTATACTAAATATTTATAAAATAGGTCCATTATATTTAAAGATTATTGCTTTAATTTTGATAAAATCTTTTATTAAAAAGTTGTACTGCATTTAGCTACAAACTGTTCAAACTTCCTATTTCTATTTTGCATCACAGGTCCGTGACCGAAACAGATAATAGCGGGATTGAGCTCTGCCAATTTCTGAAGTGACTGGATGTTACGTTCTTGATCTGATGTAAATATGTTGGGTGGAAGCCTTAGACCAGTGGCAGTTGTGAGGAGATTCATATTAGTTGCAACATCTCCCATAATCAGTAAACCATCGATCTCACGAAACAAAGATATGTGGGCAGCCGAATGTCCTGGTGTCTCTAAAACCCTAAAGTTTTCTATCATATCGTTTTCAACAACTGTATTTTCGACTTTATGTCCCTGACCTGCCCAATACTTTTGCTGAAGTTTTGCTATCCAGTACTGCGGACGAGGATAATCCTGAGTTACCATACCTGTTTCAGTTCTTAAAACCTCGCTAGGATGGCAGCATAAGGGAATCTCAAAGTCAGCACATATCTGATCACTACAACCTTGATGGTCTGCATGTGCATGTGTCAGTACATGTTGGTAAACAGGAATTTTCTGAATGGCTTTCTTTACAGTGTTATATGAACTCCGTATTCCTGAGTCTACCAGTACTCCCTCAATAATATAGCAATTGATACTGTTTCTCGGCATTAATGAAATTTGGAAAACCTCCGCAGCAACTTTATGTAACATTTTTTTATGCAAATCTATAACACTACCCAGTATTTTATAAGGACATTTGTCCTATAATACATTGGGTCTATGTATCTGTCCCTTTGCCCGTGTAAGCGATCGTTGCGTAATTCCAAGATATGATGCCAGATCCTGGGTTGTTACACGTTGTACAAGCATTGGCTCATTAGAAAAAACATGAAGGTATTTATGCACAGATGACCGATTATTGTAATTCAGTAAATAACGTTCTTTTTGGCTAAGCTCCCGCTCCATCAAAAGTTTTATTACTCTATTCCATGCGGGTACCTCACTAAGCAGGTACTGGTAGTCCGGGTAACTTATTCTATATATTACACTATCTTCAATAGTTCTGATACCCCGCACTGATTTTTCCTGAAGAACAAACTCTGAAAAGGATGTGACAAATTCCTTTTCAATTTAAAACATGTTACGTTCTCCTTTCCTCCGGTATCGACCGCATATGCTTTTACGGCACCAATAACAATAAATCCGATATAACGGCAGGTTTCACCCTTCGAGATAAAAAACTCACCCTTTTTAAGGTGGATAGGTTGGAAGAACTTCAAAGAAAGGTTGATTTCTTCTGATGACAGTTCTTCTGTTGAATATAGGTAATTTTCAAATATGTCACTCATTTCATGGTATTTTTTATTATTTTTATATTCTTCTTAGCCTTCTCTTGATTACATACCAAACCTCAAGAGCCAAAGCTATGAATTATTGTGTATTCAATACCTACATTTTTTATATTCAAAAATATTTGTTCCCGTTCACAGTTGATAAATAAAAAACCTCCCAAAGCATTGGAAGGTAAAAAATGTTTGTTCGAAAAATGAGTTTTCAAAAGTCCAAATATAATCTTACAAAGAAAACTAAGCTATGACTCTAATCATAATAAAAACAAAGATTTACTTTATTATCTCTTTTGTTAATATATCCTCTATATTTTGAAATTTCGCAGTGATTAACTTAAGAAAATATAAATTATATTTTTGGGCAATAAGAAAAGACAAAAAGGCATTATTTTCAGATTCTTTTTTATAAAATATAGGATTCATTTGTCTTAACAATATGTAGTTATTAATGCTACAAACTATTTTTATTAATAAGACCTTTTTTTAATCCTACTGCAGCAAAGCCAGCCACAATTACAATTAATACAGCTACTTTAATGTTTTTAGATGTATTTAAAGGAGGTTTACCAAATATTTTGTGGGGATCTTGAGAAGGCTTAAGTATCTTTCCAGATACTTAAGGACCATCTTTTATTTTCATCATTAACCGTACATCCGCTGATGTTGTACTAATAAATCTTTGACAAAAACAGAACAACTATATGGAGTCTGTAAAAAATCAAAAGGGCTGTATTTTCAGGTTTAAAATTGACCAGTAAAATTCTTGCTTCAACAAGCAATTCATTTTTAGGTTTTCCTGTAAAACGGAATATTCCTATAAAAATCAAAATCTGTACAGTTTCAATACCAATGGGGAAACGTCTTATAAAGTTCTTCAATGAGGTATATATTCCGTTGATTTCCCATTCCTCAACAATACCATGGGCAATTCTTGTTTCCAAACCTTCCAAAAGCATTAACCTCAGGTAGATATATTTTCCTTTCAGTATTGTTTGATATTCACTGTTGTTAATACACGGTACATGGATATTTCCACTTGATATTTTTACTTCATGAATATAAACTTCAGTTCTGTAAAATCTACCTTGGTTATTGATTACAGAAACCATAAATTCCAAAGGATAGTATATCCTTAAATACAAACTCTTATAACTTTCCACAGCATAAGAAGCTGAATGTACCTTGCAGAAAGAATATCCTTCGAAAGATTCAATCTGTCTGTATGCCTCAGGTAACATTAATTCTGAATGACGTTACATGATGTAAAGAAATTGTCTTTTACTTCCTGAGTTTTTTTTGATGGATCTTCCTTTTCCACTCGTAAGTCTTTGTAAAATATCATCATCTACCAGAGATAATCCGCCAAAGTACTGAGCAATCTTGATCACATTCTCTTGGTATACCATGATGCCGTAAATTTCTTTGAAATGTTCTTCAAATACCTGATGAAAATATCCAAACTGGTCAGAATGATTATTTCTGAAAATATACTCCCGCTTCATTACGCTTTGTGCGACCCCTTGGTCTAATAATAGAGGGTATAGCAACCAATGTTCTCTAATTATCACGTTTTAGTATTCTTAAAAGACCTGGCATAGCAGGCGATTCAATAATAGAAGCAACCTATAGTTCTTCCTATAGCCAGATATTCATTGGTCTTTTCTTCATCTTTTGACATTGATTTATCACGAATAATGTCTGTCACAAAAAGCATATCCCGAGACTGATATTTTTTATCGTAATCTCCTGTTCGATAGCAAGATTGTACTAAAGGAAGGAGAATAAAGAGAGCTTTTACTCATTAAGATTGTTGTTGAGTCAATGTAAGATGGCAGAAACAAAGATGTGAAAAGAAGATTGCACTCAAAAACAAGAGTTTTTTCATGATTATATATTCCGCAAAAGTAAGAATAAAACCACATGATATTTTACGCGTATTCTCAACTTTCGTACCAGACAGGTATGTTCTAACCTCACATAGATCCAACAAAAAGTACCACATTTCTAATAATGGCAAAAAAGTTGTAACTATTTAAAGAAATATTTATCGTATGAACAATATAGTAAAAATAGCATTGGCCTTGGCCGCGGGAAGCTCTTTGCTTTATCTGGGCCTGCGAAAGAAAAGCAAAAAGATAAATTTATATATCGCTCCTGACGGAAATATTTATAAAGAAAATCAGATTTATAAAAGCTATGATAATAAGTTTTACAAGAATGGTAAAGAATTCCATTACAAAATACCTGATTTATCTGATACCCCGTACGAAATCGATACCAATTACAATACAATGACAGCCCCTCTTCATGTGAGCTACAAAGTTCATCGTAGAAATCCAGTCTACCATCATAAAGGGCTACGGCATCAATAAACAAACCTAAAAAACACCACAACACACTAACCAAAAAATATAGTATTATGAGAAATTTATTATGGCTTGTTGCAGTAATATGCATCGTTATATGGCTTTTGGGAATGCTTGGTATTATCCCGGGAATGGATACAGGAAGCTTAATTCATACACTTTTAGTGATTGCTGTTATTGTAATCCTTATCAACATCTTTACAGGTAGGAAACCTTTAAATTAAGTCTATTTAATGAGAATAGGGTGCTTTTAAGCATCCTATTCTCATTTACTATTACAAATTCGAGAATCGGCACATTACCTATTAATAGCTTATAACCTAGTTACATATTCTTTTTAAATTCAAACGCTGTACTAAAATCATTTTTTAAAATTATAAATGCATAAAACTTCACCCCGTTTTTGCTCTCCATATTTTTAATTAATGATGTTTTGTTTTGGGTTAATAACAAAATAATATTTTTAATACTGAGTTGTACTCCACATACAGTTCTGAATAGAATCCAACCACATTGCTCATCAGAACATTTTACGATTTTTTCTTTGATAATAAGAGCATGTTGTTGGCATTTCGGACATTTTAATTGTGGGATATTTTCTTTAGGAATATAAAGTGATAAAAGTTCGTTGGTGATTTCTGCTGTATAGGCTTGGATGTCGTTCATGAATTGAGTTTTATTGAGTTCATCTTTTTCAATTCTATCCAGTGCTATTTCCCACTCTGCGGTCATTTGGACATTAGCTATTTTTTTGTCTTTGACAAGATTGTAAACCTGCAAGCCTTTATTTGTGGGATACAGCGTTTTGCTTTTCCTGATAATATAGTTTCTGCTGAGCAGCGTTTCAATAATGGAAGCTCTGGTGGCTGGGGTTCCGATGCCAATATTGGAGAGTGCTTTTTGTTCTTCTTTGTTTTCAATAGATCTGCCTGCATTTTCCATGGCTGACAAGAGGTCGGCTTCAGTAAAAAGTTTTGGTGGTTGTGTAATTTTTTCCAGTAGTTCTGTTTTTGAGATTTTCAGTTCATCTCCGATTTTGAATTCCGGAAGTTCAGTAATGACTTCACTTTTATTATTGGAATTTTCATTGTCAGTGAGAATTCCTTTGATGGCACGCCAGCCCGTGTTGAGTATTTTTGATCCCTTGATCTGGAATTCATAATGATGAACTTTGATGGTGATGTTGCTGACTTGTTTGGTACAGGCATGGGATAAGGATTCCAATAAGCGGTAAGCAATCGTATCATAAATGGCTTTTTCCGTAGCGCTAAGTGCGGATGGAACTTTCGTAGTGATGAGTAAACCATGATGGTCTGTCACTTTTAGATCATTTACAATACGCTTGTTGAAATTTCCGAACTTTAAAGTTGATATGGGTGGTTTGAAATGATCGGTTGCATTGAGAATTCTGACCAGTTCAGGAATTTCAGTCCATAAATCTTCAGGAATATACTTGCTGCCGGTTCTGGGATAGGTAATGAATTTCTTTTCATATAAGCTTTGGGCAATCTGTAAAACTTCATCTGCAGAAAGACCAAGCTTTCTGTTGGCTTCTTTCTGTAGTTCCGTGAGGTCAAAAAGTAAAGGAGACTGTTCTTGTACTGTTTTAATGGATACATCTTCTACAACAGCTTTTCCCTCCCGCTCTATGGATTTTTTGATTTGTTCTGCCTGCTTTTTTTCTTCCCATTGTAATAGTGAAAGGCTGGTGAAGTCTGTATATTCTTTTCTATGGCTCAGCTGAATCTGAAAGTACTTTTCCTTAGTGAAGTTTTGATTTTGTAGGAATCTTTGACAGATTAAAGCAAGGGTTGGGGTCTGCACTCTGCCTAATGAATAAACATCTTGGTTTCCTGCGATGGTTAATGCCTGGGTGGCGTTGATTCCTACCAGCCAGTCCGCTTCACTTCTGGCTTTTGCTGCTTGATACAAACCGTCAAAGGCATCGCCTGGTTGAAGGTTTTTAAAACCGTCCTGTATTGCTTTTTCTGTCAGGGAGTTTATCCATAATCTTTCAAAGGGTTTGTTGCATTGTATGTAATGATAGATATAGCGGAAGATCAGCTCTCCTTCTCTTCCTGCATCTGTTGCGACAATAATACTGCTGCATTGACTGATGACTTGGTTTATGGTGTTGAGTTGTTTTAAAGCCGAAGGATCAGGCTCATAGCCTTTTGTTTTCTTTAGTTTTTTTGGCGTCAGAATAAAAGGGTTCGGAAAGATAGGCAAAGAGACTTTGTTAAAGCCTCTTATACCATAATCCTCCGGCATTCCTAATGCGATCAGATGTCCTAATGCCCAGGTGACACAATATCCGTTACCGGATAGATAACCATCTTTCTTTTCACGGGCTCCTAACAATTGTGCGATTTCTCTTGCGACGCTCGGTTTTTCTGCGATGATTGCTTTCATATGATGGATTTAGATGATTAATTATAGTTTTTGCCCTCTTGGTTTTCTAACCTTTTTTTGCTGATCCTTCTGCTGTTTATTGGCAGGCTGCTGTTTTGATGCTACAGGTTCCTTCACATTTTTTGTAACTTCATTGGTTTTACCCTGGGTGTTAACCGCAGTTTGGATTTTATGAGCTTCTGTAGTTCTTGCCTCCTCTTTGAGCCTATTAGGATGATTGAAGGAGAAATCGGTTTTAAAGATTTCTTTATTGAAGGTAATATAGCCTTGATAGGCTTTACCTTTAGCATCGGTAAGGCCATCAACGTATACGGTTTGCCCGGCTTTGAACTTTTCATATTGTGAATCGTCCAGTTCTTTTCCTCTGAATATTTTGGGTGCTTCTTTATCTGTAGGTTGAGTTTGTTGTTGGTTATGATGATGTTGTTGATTTTGTTGCAGTATCTGGTTATTGTTGAATAAAAATTCCAAATACCGTTTATCTGCATTAAATTGTACGGTGGCATCGAACAATTCTCCTTTTTTAGAAGTCATGCCTTCAAGATACAATGGTCCTCCTTCCAGTAAGGTTTGCTTCTGATGTTCACCAAGTTTTATTCCTTTAATTTCATCAGGGATTTTCATGTACTCCGCTCTATAGGCAACCAATTCATTGGTTAAACGGTCACGGCTGATGACAGATGGAATGATTTCATCTGTTTTAGGATTGACAAGATCTACTACCCTGCCCATATTCCCGGTTTCTCTAAGGTTCTTTTTGTCTTCATCACTGAACTGATGACCTAAGAATTTATTATTGAGACTGGGCTCTTTTCGGATTCCGTGCAGATGAACGGCGACCTGTCCTGTATCTCCTGTTTGAAGAGATAACCGGACATCCATTTTGCTCACTGCAGTTCCCAGATTAATAGTAATTGGAATTAATGTATTGGTTTTAAAACCTCTGAGTTATGAATCCATGGCATTCATTTTTTCAAGTTTCTCCTGATTAAGTCCGAACTTCTCCATCGTTTTCCAGTCGATCTGTTCAGGCTGAAAACGGTACTCCTGATTGTCTGTGTTGTTGTCCATTGTATTTTGATTTTTTGGATTGTTGTTGTGTTGAGGTAAAATTTCGTAGTCTTTCAGCTTTTCTTTTTCTTCAGGAGATGCCTTATCGACATACTTCTGAAGATCCTTAGCAGTATTAACAGCATCATATTCTGAAACTTTGAAAAAGTTGAAATGCGTGGGATTTTTAAGCTGTCGGTAAAAATTGGAAAAGAAGTTGGAAAATAGATCGCCGTTCTTATCTACCCTGATCAGCTGTTCATTATCCTTTTTTTCTTGTGGAGGAACTTTTTGAAGGTTTCCATCTTTATCAATTCCTTTGACAATTTCAACCTGATGGGTATGAATGTTCAGGACAAGGAGTGTGTCTGTTGCCGGTTTGATTTCATTGGATTCCTTAGGATTTATCAATTCATCTTCCATTGTATTTCATTTAATGGAACCAAGATATAAGCTCAATTAAGAAATCCTGAAGATTGGAATGGTGATGAATGATTTGGCTGTGGATGTCTTATCATCGTCAGGAGTTTAAACATTCTCTGATCAATTGATGGACATCCGAAAGCTTATAATAGAGCTTTCCGCTGATGGTATAGTAAGGCAGCTTTTTATCAGTCCGGTACCGCTGTAATGATCGGGAACTTATTTTTAAAAGCTGTAAAACATCCTGGTTATCCAGAAGCTGCTCTCCGTCTACTTCTATAAATCTGGATTGGTTCTTAATCATTTGTTCTTTGAGTAGGTCAAATCTTTCCATGATTCTCTCCATCCAGGCTATAAATTCTGATCTTTCAATATTCATAACTGTGATTTTTATGATTGCTTGTGATGTAAAATTGAACAAGAGAAATCAAATAAAATCACTACTTTTTCATAGTACCGAAAAAGATTTTTACTTATTTTTTTAATAGCTTTTAAGAATGGTTGATATCTAGATCCATAAGATAATAATGGAAGAGAAAAAATTATTTTAATTCGAAAATTCAATTCTAAGTATCTGTTCAGATATTTTTTATTTTGAAACAAAAGCCATAATTTTATTAATGATTTAAATACATCAGCTCATATAGGGAATCTATCTGTTTTAATGTATTGAAGTAATTTTATTGTTCTCTTATTAATATCCATCATTAATGGCCAATAATCGCAAATCAATTTACAGTGCACTTGCCGCTAACCTACTGATCGCTTTGACAAAGTTTATTGCAGGGGCATTTACCAATAGTTCTTCCATGATATCTGAAGGAATCCATTCAACAGTAGATACCGCGAATCAGCTGTTGCTTTTATATGGAATCAAAAGGAGCAGGAAACCTGCAGATGAGTCTCATCCATTTGGGTATGGCAAGGAGCTCTATTTCTGGTCCTTCGTGGTTTCAATTCTTATATTTGGTTTAGGGGGCGCTTTATCTATCTATCAGGGAATTTTACACATTATGGAACCTGAGGTAATGAAAGATCCATTCTGGAATTATATTGTATTGATACTTTCCCTTATTTTCGAGGGGACCTCTTTGTTTATCGCTGTAAAAGAATTTAACAAGACTCGCAACGGCTTGAGATGGTGGGATGCAATCATCAAAAGCAAAGATCCGGGAAGCTTTCTTGTGGTTTTTGAAGATGGTGCCGCAGTAGCCGGTCTGCTTGTTGTTATGATATTAATGGGGATCAGCCATTGGTTACGAATTCCGGAATTGGATGGGCTGGCATCGGTAATCGTAGGGTTAATACTGGTTTTTGTATCGCTTATTCTGGCCAGGGAAAGCAGAAGCCTGCTGATGGGTGAAGGCATAGCACCTGAAACAAGAGAAAAGATTGCTAAACTGGCTGAAAAAGATACTGCTGTTATCAGAACAAAAAGTATACTCTCTACGTACCAGTCACCTGAAGAAGTAGTACTGATGCTGATCATCGATTTCGAAGATCATCTGGATACAGAAGAGATCACAGAGGCCATACACCGTATTCGTGACCATATTAAAAATGAATTCCCATTCGTAAGGTTCGTTATCATTCAGCCGGAATAACTCATTATAGTATATGATCTTGAGAATTTTTAATTTTCATCCGTTATTCCATACATAAACAATTATTATATATGTACCTTAATATTACAAAATATGAAAGTATTGATATAACTTTAAAAAATTCTTGCAAGTATGATATTTCTTTTCAACGGACGAAAAAAAGTTATCTGTATGCCATGATCAGCTTAATCAGATAATTATCTAACAAACCAAAAAAATGACTAAAAACCTATAAACTGACAATCCATCAAAATTTATAGCATACAGTTATGAATTTTTGAATGGATACTCTTCGTATACAGTATTGATAAGTTCATCAGAATGAATATTTCGTGAAAAAATGGGATAATGAAAAGCATCGAGTTTATTTAGAATACGGATAAGGTCCATCTTCTCTTTATGGGTAAGATTTCCTGCGACGATATTGGTAGCATGACGAATCTTCTCCATTTGCTTTTCCAAAACGATCAGTCCTATTTCGGAAATTCGAATCAATTTACTACGTTTATCATTATTAGAATCAGTCTGCTCAATAAGTCCCTGGCGCAGCAGTCTTGTAATAATAAGCATGCCTACTGGTTTGTCCTGAATATTCTTTTTGATAAGGGCCATTTTAGTCATTTCACCAAAAGCTTTTAAATTAATCAGGTAGATAAAATCTTCCTGAGTCGAAAATTCAGAATTTACAATAGCAGACTTTGAATAAGTCTTCGCATATCGGTTTAGATGAACAATTAATGTGCTTATTGCACTTTCAGCCGTTCTTCCATTCTCTTTTCCTTCCCAATACGGTTCATGAAGAACACTCTCATGATCTACTTTCTCTCCACCTGAAACCCATAATTTAAAGTCTTCAATAGTAGCTGGATAAGAATTCAAAGATGTTTTATTATCTGACTCAAATTCCTCAAGAAGAGTCATAAATTCTTTTATAAGGGTAAAATTCATTTTAATAAAATACTATACAAATATACCAGCTTTAAATTTAATATTAATTCTCAACGCAGGGCGTACTAAGTTTGTTCAAAAAATGATAAAAAGAAAGTATTACTATTTTATACACAATTTATCCTTCATAAATCACAATTATATAAATAAACTAAAAACAAAAAAAACTGTCCGAAACTTTATCAGCTTCGGACAGTTTGTAGTGTACGATCTTAAAATTAATTAGTTTTTTTTCTCCATTCAGCCTTAACATCTTCCGCTGCATCTTTTGTGCTTTCCCATGCTTCATCGGCTTTATCTTTGATATCTTCCCATGCATCAGAAACATTTGATTTCACTCTATCTAACCAGTCCTCCTGTGTTGCTTCCTGATCATTATCTCTTTTTTCATTGATATAATCTTTCGCTTTATCCGCTAATTCATTAATCTTCCATTTCGCATTTTCCGCTGCATTCTTTAAAGAGTTTTCTGTTTCATTAACTGCATTTTCCGCTTTGTTATAATCTGAATTGTTCATAATATAATATTTTAGTAATTGGTATATAAATAAACAATGTCTGTGCCTAAAATATTATTTAAAATGTTAAATTTTCTTAAAATACAAAATCACCATCTACAACAATTATACGTATTGTATATTCAGAAAAATTACTGGCACATTACTTTTCGCAATCTTCATAATCTTCAACAGTACTCATAGAGTGCATCAGATAATATGCTCCTGTGATATCTTTAGAGATAGCACCGGTAAGCAAAATTTTTTCCATGGCATCTGAATTTAAATGGATCATAAAAAGACATTATCCTGCGGATACAATATTGTATCTTCTCCAAAAGATGGCCAAAGTATTTTTTCTTCTTCGCAGGATAGCTTTCATTCATTTCATTGGAATCAATTTCTAAAGGAATTCTACTATTGAGAACGATTCCGCTGTTCTCTATGGATTTGATCTTATCTGGATTATTAGTCATAAGATTAATCTTCCTTATTTCCAAAATATTCAGCATTTCAACGGCCACATCAAAGTTTCTTCCGTCTGCCGGGAGTCCCAGTTTCAGATTGGCCTCAACGTATCGAATCCTTTTTCCTGAAGTTCATAAGCCCGGAGCTTATTGATGATCCCAATATTTCTTCCTTCCTGACAAAGATAGATAATCACTCCGCACTTTTCTGAAATATATTGCATTGCAGCATCCAGCTGTTGTCCGCATTCGCATTTTTTGGAATGAAAGACTTCTCCTGTAATACATTCTGAATGAAAACGTACATTTACGGTTTTACTAAAATCTGTATTCTCTGCCACCCAAACCAAATGGGGGCTCCAGTCTTCTTCATTTTCTGAAAATGCATATACTGTGAAAACCCCATAATCTGTAGGTATTTTTGATTGTGCTTGTATTTTGAGCTTTTTTTCCCTTTTTAAGTTTATATAATTATTTTTCGAACGGGCTCTCTTTGTCCTGCTTTACCCAGATAAGTTTTGATGTATCATAACCAATCTCCTGAGCCTTAGATATAAAATTTTGTTTTACGTTCTCAGGAATAGTCTTCTCACGAGACAGAATCCAGAGATAATCTAAGTTTTTGCCTGCAACCAATGCATATTTATAATCTTCCAGCG
Source organism: Chryseobacterium sp. G0162 (assembly GCF_003815715.1). Lineage (NCBI taxonomy): Bacteria > Pseudomonadati > Bacteroidota > Flavobacteriia > Flavobacteriales > Weeksellaceae > Chryseobacterium > Chryseobacterium sp. G0162. Next base: position 41,450 of record NZ_CP033922.1, read on the forward strand.
CAACGACGTTATAACCAGCGTAAAAAGGCCCGAAAAAGCTCACTTTAAGCGCAGCAGTATCCTTATCTCCTCTGAATTTAGCAGTACCATTGACTGATACCCATTTGTTCTTCTTAAAATTATAACCACTGTTAGTGACATCAACACTTCCATCCGAATTAAGGCTATATTGAGCCATTGCATTATCAAGGTCTTTTTCAAAATAATAATCGAATCTTGCTATTTCATACCATCTACCTAAATACCGATTGACATCAAATTGCCTGACAGGCTGAACTTTCTCAGGCATAGAGGAACAGGAAGTCATACTATTTAAAAACACGAAGCATAGTATGACTATAAGAATTATTCTATTTTTCATTGTTAGTTATTTTTTTAAAGAAATAAATATTGAGTAAAAACTGGCTGTAGCCATAGACGGCATCTTCAACAGGGATCGTTCCCATTCTAATGCCTAAAAAATCATCAGGATTGTAATTAACAACCGGTGAAGGAATTAATGAGCCTGTCAGTATCCCATTCACTGCAAAAAAACCAGGCATCAAGACAAGATATACAAAACTGGCTTTGCCTAGCCATTGTTTTTTAGCAATAAAATGAAGGTAACAAAGTGTAAGTATAGTTACAATTACTGTCAGCAATGTATATATTCTTTCATAACAAAGTAGCCCTACAACAACAAGAACAATAAAAGAAGTAAATACAATGAGATTATTAAAAGCACTCATCCAGCCCAGAGTAAAATACTTTTCAATACAATAATAAGTAAAAACACAAGCGAAAGGAATACAATAAAAAAACAACCATTCCTCCACAGGAAGTCCCGCTATTTTAACTCCTAAGGTATAATTAAGATCAAACCACCATACTCCTTTTGCCGTGAACCAAATATCCCAGGCAATAAAGGGAATGGCTACAATGGTGGAAGACAGCAAAAATTTCCCAAAAAGTTTATTAAACTGTATTCTTCTGTCAAAAGATGCCAAAAAGCAGATAATGACAGTGAAAAAGTTAATCAGTATGTAAGTATAAGACATCATTTTTTATTGAAATATATTTTAAAATATTTAACAGGTACCCACAAAAAACCAAAACATTCTCCATCTTCTTTTCCCAAATGCTTGTGATGCTGCTTATGAGCACGTCTGATGGCAAGGAAGTACGGATTCTTTGTTTTAGTGAAAATCTTAGCCCTCTGATGGATAAAAATATCGTGCACAAAGAAATAGGCCATGCCGTAAAGGCTTATTCCTAGACCTATAAAAAACCAATAACTAAAATCCTGCTGTACTCCCTGATACAATAAGGCAATAGCCGGGCTTGCAAAAATGAAAAAGAACCAATCATTTCTTTCTAATTGGCCGTCATGGCTATGATCATGATGGTCCCGATGCAGAATCCAAAGGAAACCATGCATAATATACCGGTGAATAAGCCATGTAGCTCCTTCCATGGAAACAAAAACTCCCAAAACGATGAGAACATTCATGATTCGTTATGTTTATTGTTAAAAAGATTATTCAAAACTCTGTATCTGAAATCGAAAATACTTTTAAGCTTTTCTTCTACAAATAACTGATGAGCTATTTTACCTAAAATCCCCATTGAAAGTTCATAGTCTACCGTATCTTTCATGAGTACTCCATGCTCGTTAGGAATAAATTCATGAAAATGATTCCAGTGCTTATATGGACCTTTTTTCTGAAAGTCTGTAAAACTTTTATAGTGTTCAACCTGGCTTATAATGGTTTTCCACCTCATGGGGATCCCCAATAAAGGAGAGACTGTATAATCTATTTCCATTCCTTTAAAAATAGGCTTACCCTTCACATCGGAAATAACCACAAAACCCATACTATCAGGGGTTATTTCTGATAAATTGTGAGGGGATGAAAAAAACTCCCATGCCTTTTCAATATTGCAGTTAAGCTGTTGTTCTCTGTATAATCTGTACATCATTTATTTTTTATTGATTATTAAGCACTCCACAAAATCATTTCAAACGGATTTCCACAATCAGTAATAAGCAGACTTGTAACGAATATAACTTTTGAAAGCAACCAGCAGCTTTTGTGAGTTAGCAATCCTGATTCTCTGCTGTAATATATTCTGGGAACTTGTTTTCTTTATTTTTTCAAAAAGGGAAAGGTAATATCTGTAAGCAAGATATACTCCGAAAATGGATGAGCCCGGGAGTTTTTTAATTCCTTGCAACGCTTCTTTGAATTCTTCTTCAATTTCCTTTTCAATCAGCGTTTTAACTGTATTATCAAAAACTGACATATTCAGGAACGGAAAATAAGTTCTTCCTAAAATTTGATAATCATCTTTCAGATCCCGTAAAAAATTAACTTTCTGAAAAGCAGATCCCAGTTTCATGGCAAAGGGTTTGAGTTTCTCATACTGCTGTTTGTCACCTTCTGTGAATATCTGCAGACACATCAGTCCTATAACTTCCGCAGATCCATAGATGTATTCTTTATACAATTCGGAATTATAATCAATTTTATGAAGATCCATTTCCATACTGTGTAAGAACTGATCAATCAGCTGTCTGTTTATATCATAATTACGAACGGTTTCCTGAAATGAATGCAAAATAGGATTGAGTGATATACCATCTTCAAGCGCCTGATAGGTATCAGACTTTAATCTCTTCAAAAGTTTCTCTTTATCATAGCCATGAAAGCTATCCACAATTTCATCTGCCAAACGAACATACCCGTAAACAGCATAAACAGCAGGTCTGATGGAAGGCTTCAATGCCAGTATTCCCAATGAAAAACTGGTACTGTATTTTTGCGTAGTGTACTTACTCACTTCGTAAGACAATTCATCAAACAATTTTTTCATATTATTTTATTTTTAGTTTACTGACTTCAGTCGCTACAATTTTTCCGGAAATTACTGATGGTGGCACTCCTGGACCGGGAACGGTTAACTGTCCTGTATAAAAAAGATTTTTGATCTTTCTGTTTCTTATTTTGGGTTTCAAGACAGCTGTCTGTGATAAAGTATTGGATAGCCCATAGGCATTACCTTCATAAGCATTATAATCAGAAATAAAATCACTTACACAATAGCTTCTTTTATATTCTATTCTGGAAATAAGATCAGCATCACCGGTATGTTTTTCAATTCTTTCAATCATCTCCAACAGGTATTTTTCTCTGATAGATTCTTCATCATGTATTCCAGGAGCAAGGGGTAACAATAAAAAGAGATTTTCACATCCTTCAGGCGCTACCTCCGGATCTGTTTTAGATGGGCAACAGGCATAAAAAAGCGGTTTGGAAGGCCATTTTTTATTTATATATATACAGTCTATATGATTATCCAATTCATTTTCAAAGAACAAGGTATGGTGTTTTAAATGAGGAATTCTGCCTTTGATTCCAAGATAGTAGATAAGACAGGAAGGAGCAAATGTTCTGGTTTTCCAATATGCCTCATTATAATTTCTCAGCGGCTGTGGAATCAATGTTTCTGTATGATGGTAATCTGACGATGCGATCACGGCATCAAATTCATACATTTCGCCATTTACTGTTATGGAATAAATCTTCCCGTTTTCCGTATTGATTTTCTGTACTTCATGATTAAAATGAAAGATTGCTCCCTGCTTTTCCGCCACTTCCTTCATCCCGAGAACCAGCTGATAAAAACCTCCCATTGGATATTTTGTTCCCAAAACATAGCCTCCGTAATTCATAAGACTGTATAAGGCTGGAATATTCTTTGGGGAAGCTCCAAGAAATATAACTGGAAATTCCATAAGAGATCTTAATTTCGGATCAGTAAAATATCCTGAAACATATTTTCTGAAATTGCTTAAAAGATCAAGTTTCAGTGCACTTCCCGCTATTTTTAAAGAAGCAAATTCCAGCCAGTTATAACAAGGTTTTGTTACAAACTCTTTCATCCCTACTTCATACTTAAATTTTGCAGACTGCATAAATTGATCGTATTGCATAGCGGCTCCTGTTTCTATTTTTTCAAAGAGCTTGCGGATATCTTCATTTTTCTTGGGAACTGCAATTTTTTCTTCTGGAAAAACCATTTCAAACTGAGGATCCAAAGAAACAAGATTAAAAAAATCGGATGCTTTACAGCCAAAATCACTGAAAAACCCCTCGATAATATCTGGCATCCAGTACCAGCTGGGCCCCATATCAAACACATATCCTTCATCTGTTTTAAATTGTCTTGCACGCCCCCCTGGCTGAGGGTGCTTTTCAAATACGTGTACTTCATTACCTAAATTTGCTGCATAAGCTGCCGCTGAGATTCCGGAAAATCCAGAACCTATCACGGCAATTTTCTTTCTTAAGTTTCCAGTATTCATTGTAGTTTATTTAATAGTTTTTAGCAGATTCTCTTAATATCTTATCAGTTCAGTCTGTTGTAGACAATATCCAGCAAGTCTGTGGCTTCGATATTCATACGGTAAAAAGCATCATGAAATTCATCCAATTTAGAAAGTATAGCAATAAGCAGCATTTGTTCAGAATGGTTCAGATTTCCCACTACCACCCTTGAAGCTTTACGGATCTCATCCATGTGCTCATCGAGCACAGAAAGTCCTTTTTCAGTTATTTGAATATGTTTGATCATTTTATCTTTATGGGAGACGGTCTGTTCAGCCCAGCCATTACGGATCAAGCGGTTAATAATAAGCATCCCGGAAGATTTCTCACTAGCATTATATCTTATGAGTTCCATTTTCGTCATCGCTCCCATGGTTTTCAGGCTTATCAGATAAATAAAATCATCTTGGCTTGAAAAAACGGAATTACCAATTGAACGGGAGTACGTTTTTGCATACCTTCCCATTCTTATCAATAAGGTATTGATGATACTATCAGAACTTCTTCCTAATTCCTTTCCTACCCAATCCGGATGTTCCTGCTCAGAATAAGATTTCGAAGAAGCATTGATCCATTCTGTAAATCCCTGAAGATCGTTACTATAATGCACTTTATCTTCATTCTGTTCCATAAATTGCTGAACAAGTTCAACAACTGCTTTTATAAGATCAAAATTCATATCAAATAAATTAGTATACAAATATACTTACTATAGTTTATAAATATACTTTTTATTTTTTATTTTGTTCTTCAAATTATAACTAAGTGTTAAAAGCACTAAAAAAAACACCTTTAAAAAGGCAGGCATGGAGTATATACAAAACAATAAAAATAGTATATTAATAAACTATACTTTTTTATAATATGAAAAAGTACACTTTAATTAAACGATTATTAAAAAATAAGTTGATAATGAAAGACTAATGAATCTGTATATTCTTTACTATGACTCAACTGAATCTGAAAATATTTTTTTGGTGAAGTTTTGATGCTGAAGAAACTGTAGACAGATTAAAACAAGCGTTGGACTTTGTACTCTGCTTAAAGATATACCTCTTGGTTTACTGCGTTGGTTAATGCCCGGATCACATTGATTTCTATCAGCTAGCTTTACCTCTGGCTACCTTCATACAATCCTTCAAAGACTGAACTTGATTGTAGCTTATTAAAAGCCTTGCTGTACCGCCTTTTCAATAAGAGAACTTATCCAAAGTCTTTCAAAGGGTTTGCTGCATTGTATATAGTTATATCGGAAGATCAGCTTCCTTTCCTGCATATGTTATTATAATAATACTATTACATTACAAGTTAAGGGCATCATGTTTGTTTCTTCATTTAAATGATCAGCGACAAACCAACTTACCTCAATTTCGATAAGGGAAACTATGCCTGGAAGTCCGATATAGACTACCGTCTGTATCCGGAGAAATATAAAGTTGGTAAAGGTGAACAGGGCGTTTTGATCTGTGAACCTTATAAATCAGAAATAGGAAAACACTGGCGTTTCAAAAATATAGAAATTGCCAAAGTAAGTTCAGAAATAATCTTTTCTATATTTTTGGATTATCTGCAACAGGATGACTTTGTCGGAGCAGATATGGCAAGAAAATATCTTCAAATGGGCTTTACAAGGGCCAGGCGGTACTTTAATTTTAAAGGAGGCAAAAAATACAATGCTGAAAAAGGATATCAGCAGTTGGAAAAAGGAACGGGTGATCCAGAGAAAGCTAAAGCTGCTGATATTTTTTATAAAAAATGGAAAGAGGCAGAGAAAAACCAAAAATACACCCAATTAAAAAAAATATGGAAAAAGAAGTATGGATAAATTGTTTTGACAGTTTTATTATATTCTCTTTTTTAAAACAGTAGGGCTTTAACTGGGTTATAACTATTACAATAATTTATAGATGCAATTTTTCATACATTCCGTTGTTCTGAAATACATTTAAACCTTCTATCTTCTCATTGGTAACATTATAAACAATTTCAACTGAAAATGATGATACTTTATACAGTACAAATTTTAGCTTATCCTTATAAGTTTCACTGATTTCAACACCTTCAGCGCTAACAAGTTTATACTGAGATTCCTTTGGTAAATTTTTAAAATCGTAATACGTGATGGACATAGAGTTAGTTTTTAATTTTATATCTGCCGGAGAGCAAGAACTTTCTCTTTTCAAACAATACGTTAAGTTGGAAGTTAATACATTTTAATTATTATTGAACTAATATTCGGATGAAGCGAAATGTGAGATTAATCCGTTCTTTCATGGGAACAATTGACTTAGCGATTCGATGTTCCCAATTTTCCTGCAGATCTCCTTTCATGATAAGTAAGGAACCATGAGGAAGCGGAAGGCTGTACTTGCTTTGGTGATGATCTTTCTTTCTGAAATCGAAATTTCTTGTTTCTCCAAGGCTGATGGAAGCGATGACAGGTCGTTTTCCATATCGACTTTCCTTATCCCGATGCCAGGCAACGGAGTCATTTTGGTCACGGTATAGGTTTAACAGAACCCCATTGAATTGGCAGCCAAATTCCTTTTCAATTCTTTGTTTTAATGAAAACAATTCAGGAGTCCATGGATTGGTTGGCTTTTTATCTACTTCAGAATCATTATATTTTGAATCCCCATACCAAGCGGTCAATCTTGGAGTAAGCACCATCTTATCATACATTTTTTGAGTACGCTGTTCCCAGGGAGCCGTTTCCAACAATTTGTTTTTAAGCAGATCGGCTTCTTCACAACTCAGGAAATTCTCTCTGTATTCCAAAAGGTCTTTTGGAAACTCATACAAGTCTTCTGCATCAAATAAACTAAGCTGATTCATTGTTGTTTTTTCTTTAAATTATTTAACTTTGCTTTATTCCGTTTCTACGGAATAATTTTTTTTATCATTTGTGTTTTTACTTCCCTTCGGGGAAGTTTTTTGATTATGCCATTTACTTAAAATGAATTCAATTCTTATCTCCCATTTTTTCCTTGATCTGTTTGATATCAGTTTTAATTTCTGTGATGAAGTTTTGAATATGATGTTCTGAAAATTCATCAGGTTCATATTCTTTGGTATTAATACTACAGGCGAACTCCCAGATTTCTTTAATTTCAGGTAATGGAATTTTATAAGGTTCATAAAATTGATTGTCAGCCTTCACCCATATACCATCTACTTCATGAAACTGAAACCTTTTGTAACTGATACCATCGTTGGTGGTAATGAAAACATACGTTCTGTCCGTTTTCAAGTCCGAAAGATTTTCTACATATTTTCCCACGATATAAGTTCCGTTCTTATAGGGGGGCATTGAATCTCCGTCAGCTGGAAATGCCCTAAACTTACCACCTTTTAAAAAAGGTAATGATATGGTCTCCAAACTTTCTATGTATTCCGGATCTCCATAGCCATTCAAATAGCCCATAGAAGCTTTTTGGGGAATAATCTCAATCTGATTGTTTCCATCTTGATCAACCTTTATAGGCAGAACAATCCTATTCTCAGGAAGCTCCATTATTTCATCGATAGAAAATTTTCTGACATCTACAGTCAACAATAAGTCGATGCTTATGTTATAGAATTTTGAAATTCTAAGCAATATTTCAATAGGAGGTTCTGTTCTGCCATATTCATAGGCGACATATCTGGATCGGGTAAGAATTAATAGATCTGCCAGTTCTTGCTGCGTCATATTTTTCTTTCCTCTCAAAAACACGATGTTATCAGAAAATTTTGACATTGTTACAATTTTAGACAACAAAAATACAAAATTTGTTTCAAAATGTGACTAATTTTGTCACATGGAAAGAGCAATCGTACATATGGATTTAGATACGTTCTTTGTTTCCTGTGAAAGGCTGAAAAATTCAGAACTGGAGAAAAAGCCTGTGATCATAGGAGGTGGAGACCGTGGTGTAGTGGCATCCTGCTCTTATGAAACCCGTTTTTTCGGAGTAAGAAGTGCAATGCCGATTAAAATGGCTTTACGGTTATGTCCCGAAGCTAAAGTTATAAAGGGAGATATGGAAATGTATTCCACTATGTCTCATATGGTAACCGAAATTATCCAAGAAAAAGTTCCTGTTGTGGAAAAGGCAAGTATCGATGAATTTTATCTGGATCTTTCCGGAATGGATCAGTTTTTCGGATGCTATAAGTGGACATATGAAATCGCAGAAAGCGTACAAAAAAACACAGGTTTACCGATAAGTTTTGCGTTGTCTACCAATAAAACCGTATCCAAAATCGGGACGGGAGAATCGAAGCCTACCGGAAGATTAGAAGTAAAACAGCCTGACATACAGCCGTTTTTAAATCCGCTATCAGTAAAGAAAATTCCTATGGTCGGCGATGTTACCTTTCAGCTGCTCTCAAGACTGGGGATCAGAACGATACAAACGCTTTCAGAAATGCCTGTTGATGTACTTCAGCAGCTGATTGGTAAAAATGGAAATGAACTATGGAAAAAAGCACACGGAATTGATGAAACCCCTGTAGTTCCCTACTCTGAACGAAAATCTATCTCTACAGAAGATACTTTTGCCCAGGATAGAATCGATATTCAAGGTATTCAAAGTATACTCTCAGGAATGGTTGAAAAGCTCTGTTATCAGCTCCGCGCAGAGAAATGGCTGGTATCAGTAGTGGTGATAAAACTCCGCTATGCCAATTTTGATACGGAAACCAAACAATGCAGAATTCCTTACACCTCAGCTGATCATACTCTGCTCAGGTATGTTTTAGAACTCTTTAAAAAAGTATATACCAGACGTATGAGAATCAGGTTAGTTGGAGTAAAGTTTACCGGACTGGTTCACGGATGCCATCAAATGGATCTCTTTGAAGATACTGAAGAGTTGATATCACTGTATCAGACAATGGATAAAATCAAAAACAGGTTTGGAATTTCAAGTGTAGGAAGAGCCTCAGGTTTATTAAAATAAATACAAGATGTTTCTGAATTGTCATTCTTATCATAGCCTTCGGTATGGAACCATTTCTATTAAAGAACTGGTTGAGCAGGCTGTACATTTTAATATTAAAATTCTGGCTCTTACAGATATCAATACCATTACCGGGATCTATGATTTCTACAAAATTTGTCAAGATCATCATATCAAACCGATCGTCGGAGTGGAAATACGGGTTCAGGATGAACTGTATTATATCTGCCTGGCCAAAAATCAAAAAAGCATTGCAGAAGTCAACAGGCTTTTAACCGCATATAACTGTGAAGGCATAGAAATTCCTAAAGCAAATCCTGATCTTACAGATACTTTTGTCATTTACCCACTGGAGAATATTCCTGAGAAATTAGCAGATCATGAATTTATAGGCATCAGACAGAACCAGTTAAATCTTTTGATTAAACCGGAATTAAAACAGTTCATTCATAAAATGGTTATTCTTCATCCGGTTACCTTTACCACCTCTGAAGAATATGAGCTTCATAAAATAGTAAGGGCTATTGATCACAATACATTGATCAGTAAGCTTACAGAAGCTGATTACTGTAAAGACAACGAAATGTTTACTGATAAAAAAAAGCTTCTGGCTCAATTTCAACATGAGCCACGAATTATTGAAAATACAAAGTATATTGTCAATAGCTGCCATTTTGATTTTGATTTTTCAACACCTAAAAACAAAAAGCATTTCACAGACAACAAAGAAAATGATTCTAAGCTTTTAAAAAAGTTAGCATATCAGGGACTTTCTAAGAGATATTCCGAGGATAATCTACAAGCGAAAGAAAGAGTGGATAAAGAATTAGGAGTCATTGATCAGCTTAATTTCTGTGCCTATTTCCTGATTACCTGGGATATTATCCAATACAGCAACCGAATGGGATTTATGCACGTAGGAAGAGGCAGCGGTGCCAATTCAATAGTCAGTTACTGCATTGGCATTACTGATATATGTCCTCTGGAACTGGATCTGTATTTTGAACGGTTTTTAAACCTCAACCGTAAAACACCTCCTGATTTTGACATTGATTGGAGCTGGCAGACCAGGGATATTATCCTTGAATATATTTTTGAGAAATATGGTAAGGAGCATGTTGCCTTCTGTGGAACCAATGTTGAATTTAAATACCGTTCTATTTTCCGGGAAGTAGGAAAAGTATTTGGTCTTCCGAAAGAGGAACTCGATACACTGGCAACCAAGCCCATCCAGGAACATGATATTAATTCGGTATCCAGACAGGTCCATTACTACGGAAAGCTTTTAGAAAAGTTTCCTAACCGGAGAAGCATGCACTCCTGTGGAATTCTGATCTCAGAAGAACCTATCACCAATTATTCAGCACTAGAAATGCCTCCTAAAGGTTTTCCAATCGTACAGTTCGATATGTACACTGCTGAAGAGATTGGCCTTGAAAAATTTGATATTCTCTCACAAAGAGGGTTAGGAACTATAAATGATACGGTAAAGCTTATTAAGGAAAAAAGAGGAATTGATATTGATATCCGGGACACGTCCCTTTCAAAAGACGAAGCCCGATGCAATGAATTCTTAAGTTCCGGAAAAACCATAGGCTGTTTTTATATTGAATCTCCAGCCATGAGGGGATTACTTCGAAGACTGAAATGTGACAATTACAAAGTGCTGGTAGCTGCCTCTTCCATTATCCGACCCGGCGTTGCCCAAAGCGGGATGATGCGGGAATATATTTTCAGACACAACAATCCCACAAAATTTGAGTACTTCCATGAGGTTTTTGAAAAGGAATTAGGAGAAACCTATGGTATTATGGTATATCAGGAAGATGTTATTAAAATCGCCCTGCATTTCGGTGGGTTGTCCGCTTCTGATGGTGATGTACTAAGACGGGCCATGAGTGGTAAAGGCCGGTCTTTATCAGCTTTACAGAAAGTAAAAGATAATTTCTTTGAATCCTGTAAAAGATTGGGACATCCCGAACAATTATCCATGGAAGTATACCGGCAGATCGAATCTTTTGCAGGATATTCATTTTGCAAAGCACATTCCGCTTCTTATGCCGTAGAAAGTTATCAGAGTTTATTTCTCAAGGTCTATTATCCTATCGAATTTATGGTTTCAGCCATCAATAATGGCGGAGGATTCTACAGAACCGAAGTCTATATTCATGAAGCTCGGATGTCCGGAGCTTCAATTCATAATCCTTGTGTTAATTTAAGTGAATATCAGACGACTGTTTATAACTCTGATATTTATTTAGGATTGATGCATATTGAAAGGCTGGAAAAAAAATTAGCACAGTTGATTCCTGAAGAAAGAGCTCAAAATGGAGAATATACTTCATTGGAAAATTTTGTCAAAAGAATTGCTATTGGCATCGAAACATTGCAAATTTTAATCTTTATCGGAGCATTCCGCTTTACCGGAAAACAAAAACATGAACTGCTGATCGAATCAAGATTTCTTTTGGGAAATAATAAAATAGCATTTAGGCATCCCACATTACTGGATGAGCCACAAAAAAATTATCAGCTTCCTTCTATAGAAAGAAACCGGTTTGAAGATGCTTTTGATGAAATAGAAATAGTAGGCTTTCCTATTTCATTCAGTCCTTTTGATTTGTTACAGACCGGATACAGAGGTTCCGTTTTAGTAAAAGATTTATTGAGGTTTCATAAACAACATGTTAAAATGCTCGCTTATCTTATTTCAAGAAAACATGTTCCTACCAAAAAAGGAACGATGTATTTCGGAACCTGGGTCGATGCTCAGGGAGAATATTTTGATACCGCTCATTTTCCCAACTGCCTTGAAGAATATCCTTTTCAGGGTGGTGGCTGCTATCTATTATTGGGAACAGTAGAAGTAGATTTTCACTTTCCTACTGTTACTATTCATAAAATGGCTAAAATGCCTTTTATTCCGGATCCAAGATATTCTATGGATAAAGAAAAGTCCTTGGAAGCTCAACGTAATCTACATGAAGATGTTAGTATGACTTGGCGAAAGCCTTATCCGCAAGAACATGAAATAGGATTACCAAGACAGAAAATTCTATAGGAGAATATATATAATTATAAGTCAATACTCTTATTGCTCTTATCTGCGATGCCTCTTTTTAACGCAATTATGGCAAATCCAGCCAAAACTCCAATTAATGCAGCTACTTTAACGCTTTTGGACGTATTTAAAGGAGGTCTACCGTATATTCTGTGTGGGTCTTTCGAAGGCTCAAGTATATTCCCCGATACTTCAGGACCATTCTTTATTTTCATCATTAACCGTACACCCGCTGATGCCGTATTGATTACTACTTTAGGAAAAAGTCTGTAAATTGAAGTAATTGCATAAGATCTGAAATCGGGAAATAAATCTTTTTTCGGTTTCCTAGCTAATTCAACCATTTTTGCAGCAGTATCCCGTGGATCTGAAGCAATGGGAGGTATACCCATCTTAAATCCTGAGTATTTTGCAGAATGAAGATTCCCGGTTGATTTTTGAAGTTGGGGGTATAAATTACAGACATGAATATTTGTATAATTTGAAATTTCGCCTTGAAGGCCATCCATCATGCCTTTAATACCGTACTTAGTTGCTGAGTAAACTGAACTGTAAGGTGCGGGCATATATCCTCCTATAGAAACATTATTAATCAATATCCCTTCATTTTGTTTTTTGAAAATTTTAATGGCATTGTAAGCTCCATGCATATAGCCAAATAGATTAGTTTTAATAACCTGTTCGTGAATCTCCATTGGAATCTCTTCAAATTTTCCACTCGCCATAACCCCAGCATTATTTACCCATATATCAATTCTGCCAAATCTGGACAATGTCTCTTCTGCTACCCTTTCTATATCTGCAGCAACGGAGGTATCTGCGGAAATTCCCAATACTTCTACTCCCATTCCTTTGCAAAGCTCAACCACTTCATCTATACCTTTCTGTCCTCTGGCTACGATAACTATATTGCACCCTTCCAATGCAAAAGCCTCTGCAGCAGCCCTTCCTACTCCACTGCTAGAGCCTGTTATTACAACTGTTCTTCGCAATAAAGTCTGTTGAAATTGTTCTTCTTTTCTCATGTTTACTTTTTTTAGATTCAGTAACAAATAGAACATGTATTATGCCAGATGTGCAATTTTTAAAATACATTGTACATTCATTCTAATTTTTTTTTTACGTCCATGAATAATAATTATTTTACCAACGGCAAATATTTAGAATTAATCGGTTCTAAAATCTAAATTCTGATTATTGATGTTTGTTTATCTTCATATTTATAAAAAGCACCACAAATCCGCTTTTTATTGTATTTGGTCTTATTATTGGATACATTTAATTACACCAATTACAAAAATATCCTTTTATGAAAAAAACATATTGTCATAATAGGAGGAGGTTTTGCAGGTATTAATTTCATCAAAGACGTTGCTAAATCAAATGAATTTAGCATCACATTAGTTGACCGAAATAATTACCATTTCTTTCCTCCCTTAATTATCAGATAACTACTGCATTTATTGAACCTTCACACATCAGCTATCCATTCAGAAAGTTATTCTCAGATTATACAAATGTTCAGTATCATATGGGAAGTTTTATATCTATTAAGACTGAATTTCAAGTCATTGAGACAGATACCAGCTCAATAACATATGATCATGCGATTTTTGCGTTGGGAACCGAAACTAATTTTTTTGGGCTAGATCATATACAAGAGTGTGCATTGCCTATGAAAACCATTAATGAAGCCTTATATATTAAAAATCACTTACTGCTGAACCTCGAAAAAGCTTAATCTCTCCCATCTTTATCTGATCGATGCGCTCTCCTCATTGTTAGCTCCTATGAGTGATGCTGCAAAAAAAACCGCATGTGATAATTTAAAAAGACTCGGCGTCAATATTCTTCTAAACGTTTCAGTAAGAGATTACGTTGAGGAAAATGTAATACTATCAGACGGAAGAAAAATAAAAACAGAAACACTCATCTGGACTTCCGGGGTAACCGGCCGTGAAGTATTGGGAATTCCTGAAACGAGTATAAGTAAAGGAAGAAGATTATTAGTTGATGAATACAACAGAGTTATAGGATTTAATAATGTCGGGGCATTAGAAGATATCTGTTTACAGTTAACGGATAAAAATTATCCTAAAGGACATCCTCAGCCTGCTCAGCTTGCTATTCAACAAGCAAAATTAGCCGCTAAAAATTTTATAAAACTCTATAACCAACAACCTTTACAATATTTTGTGTATAAAGACAAAGGAAGCATGGCCATTATTTCAAAATATAAAGCCGTAGTTGTTCTTCCTCAAAAAATGGGTTTGAATGATCATCCTGTAACAGAGAATAATAAAAAGAAATTCATGACCGTCGGATATTATATTTTCGGTGCAATAGTTACCAAATTTATCTATGATAAAATTAAGTAAGACTCATTTACCTCTGCTCGCAGGGTAATTTTTTTACCATGTAAAATATAGGAATAAGACTTATAAATACTTCAGTATACAGCAAATGATTATTAATATTTTACTACTGGTGTTTTTAAAAATAACACTTTTTATGTATGACAATAATTAATAAACTGCTGTTCAAATAATTTAATCCAGATTTAATGGATCCACACCTTATCTGTTTACGAATTTTATAAAGATAAAGTCATAACATACCACAAAACAAACAACATAGGCATATTTATTGTTCAATCATTCAAAAATATTCAGTATGGAAAATAATAAAACAATTTCAGCACTTAATGAATTACTTCATATTACCAATGACAGAATTAAAGGTTTTGAAAGCGTAGAAGGACAAGTTTGGGAAAGCTATTCTGATCTAAAGGGTGAATATGATAAAATGATCTCTCAGTCAAAAATAATGAAGAATGAAATTATTAATCTCATTACTGAAAGAGGTGGAAATCCTGATGAAGAAACATCATCATTGGCTGGTAGTCTACACCGGACCTGGATCGATATTAAAAATTCCATACCTACAAGTAATAGTGATAAAGAAACCTTGGAGAATGTAGTTTTTGGCGAAAAACATGCTATTGAAGCATACGATAATGCATTGAAAAGCGGTGATCTTTGTAGCGAAAGTTCAAAAATAATTGCGGAACAGCTGAGACAACTGCGCATTTCTTACCATCAGTTCAATAACATCGAACATTATAAAAAGAGAGATGAATAATCTGTTTCGTATCTAACAAGCTCTATCATAATTTTCGCAGACTAAAGAATCGGAAGTGATATCCAAGTAATAACGTTTTGATTCAGTTAGGTTACAATGTTAAGTAAAATTATATACCTGATTTTTACAAGTAATACCATACATCATGAAAACAATTAATAATCTTTGGGAAATACTTAAAGGTACCTATAAGGACTGGAGTGCACGGGATCTGGGAACCGAGGCTGCCAGCTTAGCCTATAGCGCAATTTTTTCGATTCCTGGACTCTTAATTATAGTTATATGGCTCACGGGTATATTCTTTGGTGAAGAAGCGGTACGGGGAGAAATCACTAAACTCATCGGGAGCATGATGGGGAAAGATGTTGGTAAGAGTCTTGAAGAAATGGTCGTAGCCGGCATGGTGGATAAAAAGAACATCGTTATGAAAATCATTGGAATCGTTACGCTTGTTTTTGGGGCAACTTCACTTTTCTTCCAATTTCAAAAGTCCCTAAATAAGCTGTGGGATATCGTGGCAACTCCTAAAAAGGCTTGGGAAAAATATCTTCTCGACCGTGCGAATTCTCTGGGGATGATTATTGTCATTGCATTTCTTATGCTCATTACCTTGCTGCTGAGTTCTTTCATCGGTCTTGCTAACGATTGGGTTATCCACCGTTTCGGGTTAGAAACCCTGGTTTTGGTGAATATTATTAATATTGTTGTAGGCTTTCTGGTTACACTATTTCTTTTCGCAGCCATGTTCAAAATTCTGCCGGATGTTGAGTTACAATGGAAATCCGTGTGGGTTGGAGCTGCAGTAACTGCTGCACTGTTTACACTTGGAAAGTATATCCTCACTTTTTATTTTGAAACGTTCAATCCAAGTTCTGCATTTGGTACTGCCGGGACTGTTATTTTACTGCTGTTGTGGATTAATTACACCTGCCAGATTATTTTCTTTGGTGCAGAATTCACTAAGGTCTACGCTAAAAAAATGGGGCATCAACTTAAACCTTCAAAACATGCAAAATGGAGCCCGCAAATAGTATCTAAAGAAGATTCGAAAAACATAGTAACTGCTGAAAAAGCTCCCGATAAAACGGTGAAAGATTCGACGATTTAGTTTCGAAAACTTAAAGTAAAAACCATAAATTATTTTCGCTTTTTTTTAAAGTTAACGTTTAGCGTCATATTTCTCTGACGAGATACTTTGCCCCGCAAACAGAGAAAACTGTCAAAACAAAATCTAAAACTTGGAGGTTATGATATTTTGAAGGTCCATTTAAAATACAATTTTAAGATAAATTGATGTGGATTGAATTTTCTAAGACTACATTCTTTAGAATTGGAGACTGTCTTGCAAAGTGTGTAAGCTAAAAGTCAGGTCTGGATTTTATACTTATTACAATGTTGATCTGTCGTTAGTCTCTTTACTGTTTAGGATAAGGGTCAGTTTCAACTGGCTTAGAAATTTTCGTAAAATCTCTTCTGTGTAATATAACTTTACAGAAAGAGGGTTAAGTTTATTTTTATAAATTATTGAACTCTATTTTATCTGAAAAGACAATCTGTCTTTTATACAGAATCGAGTAATATACATAAATTTCAAATACCGAATGCCTTTCCGGTGTACAGTATCCGGATGTAGCAATACTCCAATCACTTTCAAACATTGTGGATGCATAGAGTCATAACTTGTCAGCAAAAAGGCTGGATACACAATTAGAATTTTTGATCTCAGAAGTCTCTACCTTCAATAGCTTCACTATTTTATCAGGACTATGTACCGTGATACCGCCTTTATAAAATAATTTTGAATTAGTCATTTCCGAAAATGCAAGCTGCATCGCACCAGCGGTAACACTTTCTGCAAGAGAAATGGTTTGATCACAACTCATAAATTCTTCATTGATTTGTTCCAAAAGGATCTTGTTAAATTCCATGACACTTTTATAATATAAATTTTACTTTATAATATAAATTTTACGTAATTAAAATTGATCTGCATTTCATTAATTTATTAACGAACTTAGGGTAATGTTTATTCTTTAAATGAAGACGCTGCTCTATATTATTGAAAACAAGCCATACAGCTGATAGTGTATGGCTTGTTTAAATTTTATATGTTTAATCTTCTTGCTGAGCATCAAAATTAATGTTAGTTTCTGCAATTTCCGTAAGGTTGTAATCTGTATCTTCTTCCTCCTGCAGTGTTTTTTCTAACAGCTCAGCAGCCTTATCGTGTCCCATAGTAATAGCAAGTTGCGTTAGGCCTCCATAGCTTGCAATCTCATAATGTTCTACCTTCTGCGCCGCGATTATCAGAGCTGCATCTCTTGTCATCGTGCCTTCTTCCGTAGATTTAATGATTTCTTCGCCTTCCTTAATCAATCCATCCATTGCTTCACATTTTTTCTGCTCCGGATTCTCATTAATGAGTTTAAAAACTTTCTCCAAGCGGCTTATATGCTTTTTAGTCTGTAACTGATGATCCTCAAAAGCATCTTTAAGCTCTTCTGTTGTTGCTGCGTCATGCATAGTCTGCAATGCATCTACTAATTTATGCTCAGCGTAATAAATGTCTTTTAATGCATCTACAAAAAATTTATGCAGCGGAGCATTTTTCATCTCACTTTCTTTTACTGTAGCATTGTCTACTGCCATTTTTTTATCAGCAGTGCCGGTTGTCGTGTTTCCTGTTGTTTTAGTTGCCATAAGATAATGGGATTTAAAGGGTTAAAAGGCTGCCCCTTTTTCAAAGAGACAGCCTAAAAAGAATTATGAATTACGTCTGCCTCCGAATCCTGATCTGCCGGATCCTGAAGATCTTCCACCGCCATGAGAAGCCTGGCCTCCCATTCTGGCTATTCTTGTACGTTCAGATTTACTCATTGAAGCAAAACCTCTTTTTGATGTTCCGCCTCCTGAATTTGAACCTCTGTTATTACCTCCTGAACCGGAGTTAGGATTAGAGCCACGGCCGCTTCCTGAACCGGAGCTTGAGCTACGCCCTCTTCCTGAGCCACTATTTCCACCCGATCTTGAATTGGAGTTTCTTGAGCTTCCTCCACTATTTGATCCTGATCTTACTGATCCTGAATTTGATCTTGATCCTGAGCCAGATCCTGAAGATCTTCCGCTTCCTCCTGACCTAGATCCGGAGCCAGAACGGGATCCTCCACGAGAGCTGCTTCCAGAACTTCCTCTTCCACCAGAAGTAAACCTTCCCTGACTATCCCTGTTTTGACTACCACCTCTATTTCCTCTGCTTCCGCCTCTTGAACCTCTGCCTCTATTATCGTCGTCATCATCATAGTCATAGTCGTCGTCATCATAGTCATCGTCATCATAATCCTCATCATCATACCCTCCTTCCTCATCGAAATAGTCTTCAAAATCTGAGAAATCATCATCGTACTCCTCATCTTCACTTCCGTCGTTATAACCATGCTCATAACCTAATTGGTACGCTTCTTCAAGCATTGACTGGTCATCATCTGATGAATTTCTGCCTGAACTTCTGTTGTTTGAATTTCTAGTGTTCATAAATTTTACTTTTTGGAATTAATATTTAGTGATGTACCGCAGTCCTTGACTAGTATCAGACTACAGTCGGTTTATTTTTAATGTTTAGATAATACAATACCCGCACACAGTAGAAACAGTGTGAAACATAATTGAATAATACTTTTAGTTATTCTATTATTCTGTAATACGTTAAATTATACGTACCCCTATTTAGAGCTCACGCCAGCTGAATCCTTCATCTTAATAGTGGCAACACTATCATTTAGATTTCTTGATGTAGTATCTGTTGTGTCTGGCCGGGTGGAATTTATATTCATTGAATCTATAGCAGATGTATCAACAGTAACTGGTGGTGCTGTTTGTACTTCTTTTTTACAACTGATTGTCAAAAAGCCCTAGAAGAAGAGCTAAAGAGATTATTGCTTTCATATAACATATTTTAATTTGGTATATCAAAGCTACAAGCTCAGGAAGGCAAATCCTATGACAATGATCATAATCGATTCATAAATTTTATTAAATTTTACTCTTAAGTTATTTATATGATAAGAAAGAATAGAATCCCTCTAACATTTTTTTAGATAGTAATTATTACTTTCTTTAGAAGAATTAATATGATTTCAAAATCTATATATCACCAGGATCGAAACTCAACTAACCCATCTGTCAAAATTTTCCATTGAATATTTGAAATTCCCACCATCCCTCCAAGGGCAATAGCTAAATTCCTTGCTTTATCTGCGATTTGAGCATCCATATTGGGTGTCTCGTTACGTCCGTAAATACCTGCTTTTATAAAATCTTTCCCTCGTGCTATAATAAAGGTAGAGCTTGTATCGCCCGTGTAAAAGTGTGCGGTGTGCGTATTTATTTTATCCGGTATCCCCGATGGTTTACACTCAATAATCAGCTGCTCCAAAATTTCATTATTGGCAGATAAATTTTCATACATATCTGTTATCGCGACCCAATCAAACCCTCTTGCCTCAAAATTGCCCAGCCCCGGAATATCTATCCTAATGAAATCTCCTTTTTCAGGTAGTTTCTTTTTTAAATTCCCATTTTTATCGTGCAGTTTAAAATCCGCACCAACTCCACTAGCATAATAATTCCAGTAATTTACCGACAAAAGGCGATCTTTTAAAGTCTTATACAAATCAACTATATCTTCAAAATCTTTAGCTAAACGAATACTTTCCGTATCGTGAAAACTTCCTTTTTCCTGGAGGGGTACCCCTGTGATCAATTTTGGCTTCATTTCGTTTTTTTTTGTGGCATATCAACTGGCTTTGATTCCGGAGAACCTTTTTCTCTGAGCCAAATTGAAAGGATAACCAGCGAAGCAACTGCTAAAAACTCACTCTGCCAGTTTTGAAACTACTCAAACCAAAAACGGGCATCATACAAATATTCCTGAATTGGCATCACAGGCAGTTCTTTAGCAATCTGCTCACCACTGTATTCTTCATAGCTTCCATAAAAATGACAGGTAAAACTGATAAGAAAAAGAATACCAAAAGAAATTGATAGTGAATGTTTATAGAGAATAAGCCATAGACCACCCTGTTTAACCGGCCATGGTGCATTGGAATGAGGTCGAGGTTATTTATCAACATCTTCTTTTTCATCCAAAGACTTTGATTCACTTGACCCCCTTCTGTCTGAGAAAAACAGTCAGAACAACATACAGCATCATTTGTAAAAATTCACTTTCCTAGTTTTCAAAAGTGGCCTGAACAAAATGGCCGCTGTGTAGATATTCTCCGATACTTAAAAGATGCTGTCCTTCTTCAGCCAATTCTTTGTTTTCAGTTTTCCAACCCGTCATGACCTGCCCGTACAGGCAGACAAACATCAATATAAAAAGAATAATACTTAAACTGTTTCGGTAAAAGAAATTATGTTTAATCATTGATACTTGATTTTATTGGATTGATTTTTATTCTCTTAAAATAGGATTTGCATCGGTGAATATTTATTTTTTAACCCAATTGCTTACTGATCTTGCATTAACTATTAAAATTTCTCTACACGCTTTTCCATAATTTGAAATAATGACCAGGCAACCTTTACTTTTTTATCGCTCTTACGTATGAATGTAATACAATTGGGATCATCAAAAAATTGACTTGTGAGGCATAATCAAATTGTTTTCTTGCTTCCATTAATTTTGGTAAGGTACCAACTTTACGGATTTCAACATTTATCTATCCGTTGACTATTAATCAACCGTTCGGATGGAGAACCTGCCCCGTCATCTGTGCTGAAGCATCGGTAGCTAAAAACAGATAACTTGAAGCAATCTCATCCGTATTGGCATTTCTTTCCAATGGAGGTTTGCTTTGATCGTCTTCTTCTTCACCAAAAGTTTTCTCAGTAAGTGGTGTCGCTACCGGTCCAGGTGCTACTGCATTGACCCGAATCCCTTTAGGTTTCGCCTGTAATGCCAGCGATCTCGTAAAAGAAACAATTGCCCCTTTTGTAGCTGAATAATCTAATAATTCTTCATGCCCAATATAAGCGACTGCGGAGGTCGTATTAACAATGGAACTCCCTTTTTTTAAATTGGGAAAAACTTCCTTGGTAAGTAAAATCATTCCAATGATATTGGAATTAAATGTCTTTCTGATGCTTGCTTCTGTAAGGTCAATAATATTATCTGCAGGAATTTGTGTTCCTGCATTATTTACTAGAATATCAATTTTCCCAAACTCAGCAACTGTTTTTGAGACGGTTACTTTACAAAAATCTATATCATTGATATCTCCGCCAAAACATATAGCACGCCTGCCTAGAGCTTCAATTTCCAATTTTGTTTTTTCTGCATCTTTGTCGTCTTTATAATAGATAAAAGAAATATCCGCACCTTCTTTGGCAAATAATAAGGCAATTGCTTTACCTATTCCGTTGTCTGCTCCTGTAATGAGCACTGATTTATTCTGCAATTGCAACCTCTCCATACTATTAAAATTTATACATCTTGTGGTTCCTGCATTTTTCTCATACGATATGCTGCCATGCTATCGCTTGCCAGATTAGACATGGCTACCGTTAATTTATTTTTCAACCCCGAGATTATTTTATCCTCTCCATTCATCAGAGCATCATAGCCATCCTTAGCCACTTCTTCCGGAGTGCTGAAACTCTCTTTATCTTCCATAATCTTACTTCTGTTCATCTGTGCTTTGTTGAAAAAATCCGTATCGGTCGGTCCTGGAAGAAGTGCAGTAACCGTAATTCCGGTATCTTTTAATTCTTCACGAATCGCCTCAGACCATGATAAGATAAAAGCTTTACTTCCGTGATAAACTGATTGCCATGGACCGGGTGCTTTACTTGCGATTGAAGCCAGATTTAGTATTTTTCCTGATCCTTTACCGATACGATCCTTTAGGAAAAGTTTGGTTAAAATCAGAACTGCATTTATATTGAGCCTGACAATATCCAATTCCCGATGTATATCTGTATCTTCAAATTTTCCATAGAAGCCCTGTCCTGCGTCATTCACCAATATTTCCGGACTAATATCGTTGAGTCTAAGTTCGGCATACATAGAAAAAACATCATCTTCTTTAAAGAGATTTTTTGCCTGGGTTACCACCTTAACACCATATTTTTTAAATTCATTGGCTTTTTCAAGCAGTTGATCATGACTGCGCGATACAATAACCAGATGGTAGCCATTTTTTGCGAATAATTTCGCCAGTTCATATCCGATTCCACTGGTTGCAACGGTGATCAGTACATATTGATTTTTGATTTCCATATCGTTTATTTTAAAATAATTATTTGATTAAGTTCACATTTAAAGCATCCGAGAATAAATTCTGCGTAATACAGCTGGGCTGTTGAAGTCTTTGTTTTATGGTGCAGTTCCAGTTTTTTGGATAAAATGATTTCATTTTTGTAGGCAAATGAAAAATGCGCGAAAATTTTTTGATCCGATTCTTTCACAGAAGTTGCATATCCCGTAACAGATATTCCCCAGTCTGTATTGAATAATGCACTAACATTCAACGCCATTTCATCGGCAACTTCCTTAGAAACACAATCACACTTTATCGCTTCCTGCTCATCAACTTTCAAAAGTTTTACTTTTTCCTCAAGAGTATAGGCAGTTATGCCGCCTTTAAAAAATTCAGAGGCATCTTTCATCTGCGAAAATGAAAACTGCAAGCAGCCAGCAGTAACACTTTCTGCTACAGAAACTGATTCATGGGCAGATTTCAGCGCCCAGCCGATATAATCCAACAAAGACTTTTTAAATTCCATGAGAATACATTTTAATTTATTAAGAATACGTCTCTCCTAATACTATGGAGATTTACTTATCTCCAGGGATCAAGCACGACTTTTACACATCCGTCCTGCTTTTTATCAAATAATTCATATTCTTTTGCCACCTCATCAAGGGAAAGGCGGTGCGTTATGATATCATCGAGTTTTACCTGCCCGGTTTCTACATATTTCATTAATTTATCAATGATTGCATGAACCGGAGATTGCCCCGCTTTAAGCGTAATGCCTTTATCAAAAAGCTGACCTACCCTAAAATTGTCATAATTCATGGGATAGACTCCTAATATGGAAACAAAACCTCCACGTCTTACTCCATTCATACACGCATCCAGCACTTTGATAGAACCTTTTTCAAAATTGACAACTGCCTTTGCTCTATCCATCAGATTTCTGTCCGGTTCAAAACCTACAGCATCTATGCATAAATCGGCACCTCTGCCATTGGTCATGCTTCTGATTTCGTCAACAGTCTGTTTAGCATCTTCCCAAAGAATGGTTTCGCATCCTGTAAGATTTTTTATCTGGTCCAGTCTATATTGAAGGGTATCAATAACAATTACTTTTTTTGCATGATGAAGAATAGCACTTTTTACGGCCATTGATCCCACAGGCCCTGCACCGAAAATAGCTACCGTTTCTCCACCTTTAAGATCCGCCCACATTACGCCGGTATAGCCTGTAGGAAAAATATCGGTAAGAAAAAGCACCTGTTCATCAGTCAATGAATCAGAAACATTTCTAGGCCCGAAATTAGCATAAGGAACTCTTACATATTGTGCCTGCCCGCCATTATACCCACCATACAGATCGGTATAACCAAACATTCCCCCTCCTTTTTCAGTAACCAAGCCTCCTTCGGGACCATAATTTTCTATATTGGAGTTTTCACAACCTGATGGTAAATCATGCTGGCAGAAATAACACCCTCCGCATGCAATCGGAAATAGTACAATAACTCTGTAACCCGCTTGTAGATGATTGATGTTTTTTCCTAATTCCTCCACAATTCCCATAAACTCATGTCCCATTACCATAGGACGCGGCTGAGGAATTCCTCCCGAATACATGTGAAGGTCACTACCACAGATTGCGGTGGAAGTTACACGAAGAATGATATCATTTTGATCTTCAATCTTTGGATCATCGACGGTATCGCAGGTAATGTTACCCGGTGAATGAAAAACCTCTGCTTCTATATTGTTATATTTTATGGTTTGGTGTTTATTCGTTATCCATGTGGTCATCAGACTCTAAAAATCTGATGTGTTGGCCACTTCAAATTGTAATTTGATTAAAATGGCTGACGCAAGATCTGGCTAAAGTTTTTATACCTCAGCAATGGTAGAGGATATCCCCCTCCCTGAACAACTAAAGATAGTGTACCAACAATAAATAAATCAGGCAAAGGGAACTTAAACTTATCCCAAGAATGCTTAGCATTATTCTTGTTTTTAAATTGTCGAAATTGGAGTAACCTCCTTTATTTTTATCGAACAGCATAAGGCTACAGAAGAAATTCCGAGCACTAGCACTGCTGTAGCATTGGGTAATTTGGAATTTCTCATGATGATAAGTTTTGAAGCCAAGTAGATTATTCTAGCAATAAAATGCAGACGGCATTAATGATTACACACTGTCTTTATGAACATTAATTTTCTGGGTTATAAATAAATAATTTAAACCATCGAACCGTCAGCATCAGATTTTCAGAAATAATATAAAGTCCTTGGAATAATATCCGATAACCCTTTCAAGGCAGATTACCGGATGTTTATTCGACATTATTTTACAGCATCTTTTGCTTTTTTAGATTCCATTAAATGATGATCTAAAGTGGGAAGCGTTTTAGTGGCAAAATTTTTCAGAGAGGATTCGGAACCTTCAGCAGCTTCTTTCTTGAAATCAGCTATTGTTTTTTCATGATCCTTAACCATCATATCGGTATACATACGATCAAAATCAGCTCCTTTTTTTGCCTTCAGATCATCGTATATCTTCTGTTGGTCTGCATCTAAGCCGGTAGGCAGAGTGTAAGCGGTTTTAGAGGCCCACTGCTTTAATTCTTCGTTGGCTTTGGAGTGATCCTTTACCATCATTTCACCCAGTTTTT
The DNA here is from genome assembly GCF_003815715.1 of Chryseobacterium sp. G0162. Classification (NCBI taxonomy): domain Bacteria; kingdom Pseudomonadati; phylum Bacteroidota; class Flavobacteriia; order Flavobacteriales; family Weeksellaceae; genus Chryseobacterium; species Chryseobacterium sp. G0162. The sequence goes on from NZ_CP033922.1 coordinate 66,884, forward strand.
TAACTGTTGGGTTGGTCGCATTTTGGGATGCCCATTCTCCCGCCATCACTTCCATCATTCCTCCTTTTGCTGCTGCATTAGCAAATTTTCGATCCTGATCATTTAATGATGTTGCTTCAGAAGAGGTTTGGGAAGTTGAAAGAGAATCTCCAGGCATTGCACCCGAATCAACAGGAGCAGATATTTCGCTGTGATCAGCTGTATGATCAACAGTAGTGGTTTCTTTTTTGTTACATGCCGTTATTGCAGCAATGGCTGCAATGATTAGAATTGTCTTTTTCATAATATTTTAATTTGTTGGTGTTGATATGAATGTCAAGTAGTTCCTACTCATTTTTTATACTAATCCGTTTCTTTCTTTTTCAAACTGCCAAACCCTGTGATTAGCTATCGCCTCAACAAATAAATCATCAGAATTAGCATCTTTAGCAGAAATTACTCCAGGATCATCATGTTTGATCGATGCCACATCTGTAAGCTTTTTGATTACTTCAGTATCAGATCCAAAGTAGACAGCTTTACAGTGACGGAATGCCTCATTAATAAAATCAACCGTCATATTTTTATTTCCAGGCTTTACAAAACCTTCTGCAGATTTTGCACCGCCACAGATATACAGGGCATCAAAGCAAACACTTGAAGTTGTAGATAATGAATGATCCGGAATGTACGTCTGTCCGTCCGAAGATTTTACCGGCGCTACGGAATCAGCAATATATTGTACAACCGCGCCCTGCCCTTCTAATTTTTCTATTAAATGATCGGTAGAAGCAGCATCAAACCCATCAGTCATCATTAAGCCAATTACTCGGCTCTCAATGGTATCTTTAACGGTATTAGCCATACTCAGCGCTTCTGAAAATTTTAGGGTAGGTTTAGTTTCTGCACTTTGAAGACTTGCTGGATCGGCATCCGCAGGAATACTTTGATTGGGCTGATCGAGAATTTTAACCTCAACACCTAATCTGGATGCAACTTCCTGAGCCAAATGTTTGTTTACAAAAGCTAACTGACCAACCATTCGTTCTCTGATGGAAGGAAGCGTTACTTTTGAAAGCTCAAAAACCAATGCATTTTGCAGATGCGTTTTTTCAAAATCAGACTGACTGTTATAAAATAATTTTGCTTGAGAATAATGGTCTACAAAGCTGGAGCTTCTTGCCCTTACTTTATGTCCTTCTACCCGCTCCTCCTGGGAGACAAAACCTCCTTCTTTCATCATAGCCTGAAACGGACACCCCCCACCCATTGAATTGGGTTCGTAACTTACTTTTCCTTTAACGATCTGCTGACGCATGTGTCCGTCACGCTGATTATTGTGAATGGTTGTAATGGACCTGTTGATCGGAATTTCATGAAAATTCGGAGAGCCTAATCTGGTAAGCTGAGTATCGGTGTACGAGAAAAGTCTTCCCTGTAAAAGAGGATCATTGGTAAAATCTATGCCGGGAACAATATGACCGGGATGAAATGCTACTTGCTCTGTTTCTGCAAAGAAATTATCGGGATTTCGGTTTAATGTTAGAGTCCCTACAAGTTCCACAGGAACAAGCTCTTCCGGGATAATTTTTGTAGGATCAAGGAGATCAAAATCAAATTTGTGTTCATCTTTTTCAGGAACTACCTGCACCCCCAAATCCCACTCAGGGAAAGCTCCGTTCTCAATGGCTTCCCAAAGGTCACGTCGATGAAAATCAGGATCATTTCCTGAAATCTTCTGTGCTTCGGGCCACGCCACCGAATGGACTCCTAATTTGGGTTTAAAATGAAATTTCACAAAGTGTACATCACCCTCTTCATTGATAAATTTAAATGAATGCACACCAAAACCTTCCATCATCCGGAAGCTTCTCGGAATCGCACGGTCACTCATCAACCACATGATCATGTGGGTACTCTCTGGCATTAATGAAATGAAATCCCAAAAAGTGTTGTGAGCCGAAGCAGCTTGCGGAATCTCGTTATCAGGTTCAGGTTTTACTGCATGGACCAGATCCGGAAATTTTATAGCGTCCTGAATAAAAAATACAGGCATATTATTACCTACCAGGTCATAAACGCCTTCTTCCGTATAAAATTTTACAGCAAATCCTCTTACATCACGAGCCAGATCGGTACTTCCTCTACTTCCGGCAACGGTAGAAAAACGTACAAATACAGGAGTCTCTTCATCTGTATTATTTAAAAATTTAGCTTTCGTATATTTTGCCAGACTTTTATTTAATTTAAAAACACCGTGAGCACCGGAACCTCTTGCATGAACTACTCTTTCCGGAATTCGTTCGTGATCGAAATGAGTAATTTTTTCTCTGAGAATAAAATCTTCAAGAAGAGAAGGTCCTCTTTCACCAGCTTTCAGAGAGTCCTGATTGTTATTGATCTTTAATCCCTGATTGGTCGTCAGTTTTTCATTACTGTTATCCGTTGTATGATCTTGAAGTTGATCACGTTTCGAGTTTGATCCTAAATTTTCATTTTCCATATTTCTTGTTTTACGATTTGATGTAGGTGAAGTAACGTAGTATTTAAATTACAGTATCTGCAAATTCGATACAGCAGATTGTTTTAGGATAATTATCCAACTTGTTAGTATATTCTGAATAAAGTTTCTTTTGTAAAAAAAGAGAATCAACTAACTGAGTTGCGCGTATTAGAAAATAGAGTGAATTACCTCAACATTCTATAACATATTATAAATAAGCAAGCCGCACAGGCTAATCTGTGTCAGTATTTATGTAAATCATGTTCATATTATATCTATTTTTATGGTGTATTTCAAAATTACAACTCTATAAAAATTTACCTTATGACTTGAGTCATATAGCAATAATTTATCGTAGTAATTACTATAAAAAAATATAAATGTTGAAGTATTTATTGCCACTTATCTATTCCAATTATAAAGAATATGCTTTTTAAACTCTTTGATCTGGTTAAATTTATTCCAATCATCAGATAGCATCGAATTTTAATAGGATTAATAGGCATGATTGAAATAATTAATAAAATATTTTTCCACCAATATTTTTTACAATATTTTCACGTTCCATCTTTTTTAATACTCTTATCACAGTTTCTATTCTCAATCCTGTAAGTGAGGCAATTTCAAGACGGGTGTAGGGAATTTGATAACCGTATTGTTCTGTCACGTTATGATATTGCTTCAAACAGTCCATCACACAGATTATTTTACTGAAGGTGTTTGTGGATGATAAATTATTTAACATCACATAACGGTAGTGCATTCTTTCAGAGGTATATTGATAAAGTTTAAATAATATGCTTTTATCATTGTGAATCAGATCAAAGAATCTGTCTATTCCAACTTTAATTACTGCTACATCATTCATTGCTACTGCATTGACGGGATAAGGTCTTACGGAAAATATAAAAGTTTCTCCAAGACAGTGCCCGGATGAAGGTAAACTATGGATAAATTCTTTTCCTTCCTGATGATAATTGTTGATTTTTACATTACCATATTTTATCTGATAATAAAATTTTGGTATTTCCGATTCTCTAAATATCATATCATTTTTGTTGAATTTCACTAATTGTCCTCCATAATGAAAGAGTAAATCTTCATCAACCAGCATATTGAAAAAATTATTACGGGGTATTAAACTTGTACTAATTAAATTGCAGAATTAAAAAAAAGTGACATATATCACTGATAAGTGTGCAATTAACTAGCATTCAAAGGTAATGGTAAAGGACACTTCACATGTATGACCTAAATCATACGTACGAATTTTGTGTACAAAATGTCAATCAGTCATAGGAACAATTTTACCTATATGTATTTAAAAATTTAGGTAACCAATACAATCAACAGATTTTTGATTGCTGGTTTTTGTATTATCTTTAGATAAGATTGTGCTTTCTCTTGCTAAAGATTTAGTGTAATCTGGAATATTTAATCTTGGATATTCTATTAACTTTAATTCTAAAACTAAATATTACTACTATGATTATCGATCAAAATCTTTTGCAATTATACGGTGCAGAAACAACACTGTTTAAAGCCCATGAAACAATATTTCAGGAAGGTGATACTCCTAAACGCTATTACCAAATAATAGAGGGTAGAGTTAAATTAAATCATTACGATGAAGACGGGAAAGAGATTATTCAAAGTATTTTATTTTCAGGACAGAGCGTTTGTGAGTTGCTCCTTTTTATCACCGAAAAATATCCTGTCAATGCTATAACGTTAAATCCCTGTGAAATCATTACTATTGCAAAAGACAACTTCTTTAGATTACTTGCCGATCACCCGAATGTATCTTTAGATATCAATAAGTTTATATCTGAACGATTGTACCAAAAATTTGTCATGATGCAACATAATTTATCATTGAGACCAGAGGTAAGGCTTTTGGGAATTCTTGACTACTTTAAAAGTTACAGCAATAACAAAGAAAAATATTCATTTGAGGTTTATTTAACCAGAAAGCAAATGGCATCCATTACAGGTTTACGAATTGAAACCGTGATTAGAACTATTAAGAAAATGGAAAGTGATCATGTATTGAAATTGATTAATAGTAAAATATTTTATTAAAGCCTACTTATGGTAATCCATATTGGGTAGAGGAATCTATTGAATAAATATACTATCCTAATTTCTTTTATTTATTTACAAGGTGATTATCACCGTGTCTACTTTAAGTTACTGGTAATTATATAGAAGTAACTAATAACATAATAATCACAATATTAGATAAAAAATTATAATTTAATAAACGTATTCAAAGGATAAAGTTGAAAATAATTTTAGAAGTCCAACCATTTTATATTTATATTTTACAATTAACTAGCTTTATGATTAAAAATAATATAAAGTATGATTCAAAACATATCATTTAAATAGTATTTGCAGTATATTTGATGCATATTAATTGCTGATGAATTATATTATCTCCTAACTAATTATGGAGCTTTAGCAGTTTTGGTATTGGAAAATCGTCTGATAAATATTTTATAAAAGGCGTAATCCACTTCATGATTTTTTCTATCAATCCTAAGTTAGACTGTTACTTTAAAAAATATACTGTAACATACAGCAAAATTACGATACTCGTATTACGCTGATGATCCTATATTGGGAATTTACATCCATTCTTATCACTAACCACAAAAATTAAAAGTATGTTTTTTAAAGAAGAGCTTCTACGCTCCATCGGAGGTGTAGAACAACATTATTATCCAGGAGATTATATATTCCAAGAAGGCGGAAGTCCCAAATTTTATTTTCAGATTGTTAATGGTGATGTTAAACTAAATAACTACAATAGTTCAGGTAAAGAATTTATTCAAAATATACTAAGTTCAAAAGATCCCTTAGGAGATTATATGTTATACCTAGAACAGACATATCCGGTAAATGCAGTAGCCCTTTCGAATTGTACCATTATTAAATTATGTGCAAGTACTTTCACACGTTATCTAGACCAGCATCCAAGCCATTATCTAGAGCTCTGCAAATCATTATCAAAGCACCTGTACCGTAAATTTATTCTCATGCAGAAAATATCTTCCCCAAGTGCAGTTGAAAGGATTAAGGAAGTATTGGAGCTCATGAAGCATGAACACGAAAATAAAACTCCATTTACATATGAAGTTCCCATCACGCGTCAACAATTAGCTTCTTTAACAGGATTATGCGTTGAAACGACTATCAGAGCTATAAAAAAGATGGAGCAAGAAAAAATCGTCCTAATTACAAACCGAAAAATTATGTATTGATTTTATGCATGACCCATCATAAAATGAGGGATAATTATATTACACTTTAATCCTATAGATAAAAAGGAATGTTCTTTTGAGCATTCCTTCGTTATAATATCTAATACATTATTCATTTCTTCACAAAAAGATAATCACTTTTGAGGTTCTTCATTTAAAATTAATCCGATCTACTTAAATTACAACCACTTTTTAAATTCCAACTACTTTCTATTTTCATGATTTTTAGGGAACTTACCAAACTTCTCATATAGCTTGTGAAGCTCATCCAGTTCATCTTCTGTCAAATCTTCAATATCGACAATTCGATTGTTGGCTTTGTCATGAGCGGAAATCAATTCATTAAGCTTTATCTGTATGGCTTTAGAATCTTTATTCTGTGCTTTTTGGATTAGAAAAACCATGAGAAATGTAACGATGGTGGTTCCTGTGTTAATAACCATTTGCCATACTTCAGAAAATTTAAATACCGGTCCTGTAGCTGCCCAGATAATAACCAAAATACTTGCCCCGATAAAAGCACCCGGACTTCCTGCAAAACAGGCAGCCCAATCTGCAAATCTGTCAAAAAAATTCTTTTTCATTTTAATAAACTATAGATAAAAATTATTACTAATATTGAAGTAGTGACCGAACCTTACGAGTTATGTAGTTAGATAAATAAAATTCTTACTGCCCAATCAAAGCTTTTTATATGAGTTGCTAATTTCGAAAAAATCAGTTCAATTTAATATGATCAGGATCACTTCGATATCTACTTTTTATCGGAGATTTGTGTCGAATGTACAACAAAAGGTGCATTTCTTCAATGACATACAGATTTGTATGACTATAGTGTTGAAAAAGAAAATTCTCTAAAAATAATTAAAGTAATTATATATTTAGATCAATAGAAGATGCTCCTGTAAGACCTTCTATTGAGTAAATACATTTTTTTATGGTTGCCCATTACGACCTGCTGCACCATATATATGTCCAGTTGTAAAGCTGGCACTGTTATCAGCAAGCTGAACAAAGATCGAAGCAAGCTCAGCAGGCTGTCCCGGTCTGCCTAATGTCGTTTCTTCACCAAATTTTTCAATTTTCTCTTGTGTTTGCCCTCCACTAATCTCAAGGGCAATCCACACAGGCCCTAGAGCGACACCATTACCACGTATTCCTTTTGATCCCAATTGCTTGGCTAATGATTTGATATAGCTTGTGTCGCTGCCTTTGTTTGTGCGTAATCATATAGATCCTCAGAAGGATCATAAGCCTGTACTGATGAAAGACTAATGATACATGATCCTGCTTCCAGATGTGGTAATGCAGCTTTTATGATCCAAAACTGTGCATAAAGATTGGTTTTCATAGTCCTGTCAAATTCTTCAGTACTTATATCCATTATAGATTCATGCGTTTTCTGGTGACCAGCATTATTTACCAGAATATCAATACCGTTCAATTCCTCAACCGCCTTAGATACTAATGTTTTACAGAAACGTTCATCTCTTATATCTCCCGGAATAGCAATATCTTTGCAACCTGCTTTTTTTATGAGATCGATTACCTCTTGAGCGTCAGCTTCTTCTTCAGGAAGATAATTTATTGCTACATCAGCTCCTTCCCTAGCATATGCTATAGCAGCTGCTCATCCGGTACCGGAATCTCGACCGGTAATCAAAGCTTTTCTTCCTTTCGACCTTCCGGAGCCTATATAACTTTTTTCACCATGATCAGGAACTGGATCCATCTTACCTGCTAATCCTGGGAACGGTTGAAACTGCCTTTTAAAAGGTGGTTTAGGATATTTTAGAAATTTTTGTCATTGTATTCACATCAAAGTACTTAAAACTTTAAAAAAAACAAAGACTATATTTTTCGAATAATTGTAATATAATACCTTATTCGCAGCAGAAGTAATCAATTGTCCATTATTATTTATTTTAGAAAATAACATTTGGATATGAGTGGAATAATTTATGTCAAACCCTTCGATGCCTATTCCTTCTATCTCATCAAAATCCAAAGTTATAAAGACGGTCATTTTCTTAATAGAATCGGCTATTATAGGACTTCTATTTAAATATTCTATACTGTTCTGCATTTGCATTTTAATCTTCGGATCTTTTACAAATGAAAGCCTGTCCTGTCCATGAAGTATTTGGGCAAACACTAAAAATAAAAAAATGGGAATCTTCATAATATTTAATTAAAACGATTTTCAGTCTATACCGCTCAATTGTGAATACATTTTCTTTTAATAATTGCAAAATTAGAAGATTTTGTATAACTAAATTGCTTTATAATTCATCATAAATTATTCAAAAGTACTACAGTTGTAGTGCTTTTGAATATTATATAAGCAAAAAGATAATATTTTTATTCATCTCCATGTGTAAAGTCCACAAGTATTACTAGAATATTCAAAATAATCAATTCCCGATGAACTATTCCAGGTTTCTTTACCTTCAACTTCGTAAACTAATTGTTTTTCATTATAGTTATTTTGTTTCAATCGTGATAACTCAAAAGTATAACTATTATTAATTTTAATCAACTTACTTTTTTTGGGGAATTCACAATTATTTTTTTGTGAAAGAAATATTCCTTTTTTATTTTTATTGTACTCAATATTAATGATATAAAATGATTGTGTTGAATCTATTTTTAAAACCTTTCCCAAGATAAATTCATTAGTAGTAGAAGTGGACGATTGTCCCTTTACTTTGCAACCAGTCATAAACAATAGTTGGCACAACATTATGATAAAGCTAATGTTTTTCATTTTATTTACGTTTTAATGTTTTGTAACTTCCAATATTTTTGGTCTCATTAGTTTTTACATTTTGTATTTTATAAGAATCTGTATATTCAATGTATTTACCCGATCCAACGGTATAATTGGGAGATTGTATTGACCTCCAATTAGGATTGGGATCAACATTTCTAGGATCAAGCCTATTAGCTTCTGCATGTGCATAATCATAACCTTGACTATTATTGAATTCTGATGTTGCAGCTGGAGCATTCGGAAAACATTGTGCCATAACAATGGCTTCTAATGTCTCATGAAGTATACCATATCCAGTTACTGACCCATAATACGCTTTATCCAAATTTCCTAACATTTCAGTATTCACTACATTCGTAGCAGTAGTTATTCCAGTAGTAGGATATGTTGTAGACCCTCTAGATGCTCCCCCGATATATTTGCTATTATCTTCATCGATACGCATGTCATTATCAGTTAGTATTTCTGCTACAAAACTATGATCAGTTGTAGCATTTAGCAATTTTGTTGCTGCTTCAGACAAAGTGGCTCCCTGTACAGCAGTTGCACTAATTTTACCGTTTGAGTCCTTAGATAAGTTAAGTTGACCTTCAACAGAAGCTTGTAACTGATCTAAAGCTTCTTGTGTTCTACTTCCTTTAAGTACAACATCAAAATTTGCCATTCCATCCGGGTCAATGAATCTCATTGGATTATTAAAAGCATAATTATAAGGGCTATGACGACGCATTTGTTCTGCTAGTGTGTCAACAGCACCCCATCTACCTATGTCAGCCATATACATTCTTGCCCCATAATCATACATACCCGTTTCCTGAAGCTCTTTATTGTTAAATTTGTAGTTCTTATAACTACCTTTGCCAAAATATGAATTTCCAGTTTTCAGATGGTTCATTCCGAACGGGTAATAATCATTTGAATCGGTTATTTCAAGAGCGCCTGTGCTGTTCCTAGCGAAACTTACCCTTACATTTCCTAAGTGGTCTTTGTACTGGTAAATATACTGATCTTTTTCATAATCATAATATCCTTCAGCAGTTGGAAAGAATTGCAGATTCTCATTTTTTACTCTAAATACGGGACCCGTGCCAGGTATAGTTTTACCTGGATCATCAGGATCTATAGGATCAGTAGGAAGTAGTCGATAGGCTTCGCGTTCCATAGCATAAGCTGTTTCCGAAAAAGAATCAACTGAGCCACCGCCACCAGGGGTGATAAACTCCTTTTTTAAATACTGAAATCCATCCAGGTAATCGGTGGTATACTTTGTAGTAGTAGGACCTGCTACCCCCATGATAATCGTATTATTTTCTTTTCTTACTTTTAAACCGTTAGCATTGTATAGTGTATTAATTTTAACTTCCTCATTTGCAAAGGGTCTGCTTAAGCTAAGATTATCCGGAAGGTCAAGGTGATTATACCTAATTGAGTTGATTCCTTTGTCCAGCATGTTCTCCATGCTTCCGTTCAAGGTGTAAGAAATAGAATTTCCGCCACCTTCATAGCCTGAATAATTCTGCTGATCGTCAATGATACTCGTTAGCTTATTATCTCCATCATTGTACATATAGCGTAAACGGTCAATAACTGTTGCTGTTGCCCCGGATTCCATAACTGATGTTCTATACAGTTTGGTAATATTACCGTTAACATCGTAATCAATAGACTCTGTATGTTCCTTACTATAAGGATTATTGGGATTCTGATAAAAACCTGCTGTCAGTCTGTTAAGCTTATCATAGACATAACCATACCGCTTAGGGGTTAGCGAAGGATTGACTCCAATATTTTCAACTGCTCTCCAGTCTACTTCGACAATGTTTCCATTGAATTTTCCCACTACAGTCCTGCCAGAAAACAAAGCAGGATCAGGATTACTGATTCCGTCTTTTTCAATGTATTTGATTTTATATGCAAAAAGTTTCCCTCCCATATCTGCAGAGGCCATCTGATCTTTGTTGATAGCCGTCAGCCAACCCCTGATATTATAGGTATAGTCTATACTTTGAAGCCCGTTTCCAACCTTTTTATTAGATAGTTGAGAAAGCTCATTAAAGGTGTTATCTGTCAGTAATTCTTCGGGTAAATTATCAACCTGATGATAATGCTTAATTGGACGGTTCTGCGAATCATATACAAAACGCTCCTTGACACTCACTTCGATTTCTCCATTCTTTCTCAGTTGGATAGTTTGTGTATTTAAAGGCATTCCAACAAAATCTAACAGTGATTCCTTTTTAGTATACCCACCCAAATGATTGGTGGAATGAGAACCAATTTCCCTACCTTTATTGTCATAATAGGTATAATTTTTTGTCCAGTTACTATCCTCAATATTTTTGACATAGAAAGCCGTTAAAAGTCCTTTTGTTGATCTTAACTGCAAGATATCATCCGATAAAACAGGCTGGGTAAAAGAATTTGAAAAAGCGGGTGTACCTGATGGATATGTATCATAATAGTTGACACTTAAAACCCTGATATTATTACTTGGGTAGCTTGTAGATGTATTATTATCATAATTTATCTCCAATCCACTAATATCTGTAAATCCGCCACCAGTGGTTCTGTTTACATAATTTTTGCCAATGGCATCGGCCAAAGCCTGCTCTGCAGCGCGACCTGCTGTCCCTGAAATTTCATTACTCGTATATATTCCAGTATAAGCAACTCTTCCATAAATATCATATTTCGTAAAAACCCATTGCTTAGATACTCCCAAAACAGCATCCTGTGTCATAAGCACACGGTCAGCTCTATCATACACTATAAATTCATATCCTTTGCCCGGAAGTTTCTTTTGGACAACTCTGTTTTTACCATCATATCTATACAAATAACATAAACTGTTAAGTACGGTATTGACATCACCAGCCAGGGTCGCCTTTGGTGGGATAACACATGCAAGCTGATTGTATTCATTATATACATAATAAGTGTCAGCATTTTCTGTTGCACTAATTACTTTTCTCACCAAAATAGTCTGGCCCTGCCCATTTTTAAATTCAACAGTTTCATTGCCATCCTCATCAGTAATTGTATTCTTAGCTAACTGACTGGTACCATAGGATCCTGACTGGCTTATGGTAAAATTGTTCGTTCCGCTAGACCAGGTTGTTATCGTTATATATTTTTTTACCTCTCCATCAATATTGGTTTCATATTTAAATTTGACAGGCTTAGCACTCCAGGCTGTTCCTGTCTGTATTTGCGCTTTAATTCGATCCAACGGCGAATTTTCCAGTTCTTTCTCTGAAAAAGGCTTTTCATTGTTGTACAGATTTTGTGGATCGCCTACAGGAAAGTTATTGAGGACAGAATTTTGTGAATATATATTTCCACTCTGAGTTCCAGCTTGTGGAACAGGCAGGTAATCGCGGGTCTGTCTTCCAAAAACATCATAAAGAATAGGAGTGACAACATCCCTGCCTAGCGGAGATGCTTTAATATTGACAATCTGTTTCGCTCTTCCAAGGCCGTCAAAAAATTGGACACTTTGAATTTGTTTTGCGCTAGCATCACTCTGGGTCTTGGGTTCAAGATAGGTTCTTGTATATATATAGTTTTCTGTACTTATTCCCGTCAGACCACTGGGAAGTTGCACCTGACTTTTTAAAACCCCACTCATTAAAAAGACTCCGATGGGAATTATATTTTTTTTCATCAGTATTAGTTTTTATAGTTGTATTTCATTTCTTTCAACACATTTCCATTGGCATCGATCACTTTTTCAAGTCTGCCAACAGAATCATAAATATAATTTTCCCTGATTCCTGAAGGAGGAGTTATACTTCTAACTCCCACCAAAGGATCATACGTGTAAGTGCTGATGTAGTAGCTTGCCAGTCTGAAATACGTACGAAATGCATCAAGTTTGCTCACAAGCTGAGCCTCTGCTTCTTCCGGTTGTAAATTATACAAAGCAGGATTAGCATCTTTTTCAGAGGCTAAAAGAATATCAGCAAACTGTGAAGGAGCACTCCCTTGAAGTTGGTCATATGTGATACCCTCAACTTTCACAATAGGATATATTTTACTATAACCCCATACCAAAGAAACCGGGACTCCGCCTTTTGTGGTATATTGCAGCAGATTCCCTTTTTCATCATATTTATCATATTTAACATCATTACTCCAAGTACCAGCTGTAATATCATATGACTGGGCAGAGGTTGGTAGATAGTGGTCCTGACTATCATATTTGGTTTGTGTAAAACTTAATGTTTTATTATCGGAAGTAACTTTTGAAGACAACGGAATTCCAGTCATGTTCTTATTGATCAAACGAGTGTTACCCAAATCATTTGCATAGTCATAATTGGTACTGATAATCTTACCATCAGATGTTGTTTGCTTACTTATATCCAGATCACCAGCAGCCGTATAAGATAATTCTGTCTTTTTATATAAAGATGAATTTCCAAAATAAGAGCTTTCCGTAGTCATTTTCAGCCTTCTTTTTCCGGTAATAAGGGGGGTAAAATAGAATTGATATTTTTTTACCGGCAGAGGATTTGAAGACGTGTGACCGGTGTAAGATAATCCAATTGTGGGACAGCCGGATAAAGCAAAAGGATAATAATTAGCATCAGGATCATAGGGACCTGTGGATGTCTTTACAAGACTGAATGATGGATAAATTCCATAAGTATTTGGTAAATTATCATAGACGTTTAATGTGGAAGAAACTTTATTTTGGTTTTGATCAAATCTTTCTATCAATGTATTTTCTCCGTTAGATGGTACATCTACTTTCGGCAACCCTTTGAAATAAACACCTTCCTTGTTCTCAAAATAATATTTTGTGGATCCTTTTGCTGTTCCGTCATTAATACTGATATCTTTCTCTGTCACCTCACTGTAACCAAAAGGCTTATTTCCTCCTATTCCGAAGTCACTTGAATTTAGGGATAAATCATTAAAAATAGAGATGCTCTCACTAGGACATCCTCCTGTGATAGTAGAAAGCTGGGATTTATGCGTCGCACCGCTTATAACATTAAGGGGTTGAAATTTATAAATTAATTTCCCTCCACTATAACTGTATTCTTTATGAGATAGCAGCTTATCCGCTTCATAATTCTTTATAGACTTTACCCGTAGTCCATTTCCATAAGACAAGGAAGTGTCTATCTGAGGATCAACTTTATATTCCAAATTACATGAAACGATAGCTCTATGTGAAAGATCAGTACTACGGTAATTAATACCATTTTGTACATAAATGTAATATTCAGTAGTAGGATCTGAATCATCAGACACCGTAAATTCTTCGTTCCAGGTTAGTTGATGGGTTTGATCGAAAACACCAGGCATAGTAACTCCCCAATCTTTAATAAGAGTTTCAACCTGTTGGCCATTAACAGTTTTTCTTTTACGAAGTTCTATTTTACATTTTATCATCTCATTCCAGCCATAGTAAGTTTCCGGAAATAAAGGTCCCATATAACCATCATATATTGTATTGTAAAATTTGATTGTCTTATTGGCACCTGTTAATTTAAACGGAACTCCTTTATTATAGGTAATCCCGCCAGGTTCTTCTCCTCTATGGTTTATGGTTTGGCTTCGCTTACCATCATCCAATTGTGCGTAAGTCGGAATAAATTGATTGGTAAAAGTATTGGATTCATATCCAAATTCTGTACGTGCTCCCGTAGGATATAAAATTTTCTCAAGAATATTTGTGTTTACATAGCTAGGATCAGTGTACCTCATAGTACTGGCATAAGACGAAGGTGTCAATCCAACGTTTCGATAAGGACTTTGCTTATAATAATCAAAATAAGTAAGATTGGGAAGCAGTCCTGTACTGGTCGAACCATTATTATAACCATAAAAATCTCCACCTGCCATTTTTCCTGGCATAATACGCGCAGTATTATATTGGAAAGTATATGCAGGAGTATAAACTTGCCCCCCTGACTGATTGTAGGTGATTTCCTGAACAGAATTTAAACGAAGCCTTTTGTTAATGTAGCCTTCTTCTGGTGTATTGTTAACGGAATTAAATGGAAAATAATTCTGACTAAACACAAAACTTTTGATTTTTTTATTGCCATATTTTGGTAGAATATCAATAGAACTCAGCTTTTTAATCGGCGTTCCGGTGAAGTGTGGACGAATATCTTCTCTGTTATCTAAATTAAACTGTATTTTAGTATCTTCAGTTTCTATCCCGATCAAGGTTTTTTTATCATTAATAACGGCATTAGAACTAACGTTTAAACTAGGGCTCGTTGTAAAATTTGTTAAATGAACAACTTGTGTAGGGTATTGCTGATAAGTACTTTCATCCTGATAAGTGAAATTGATAGTCTTACCGCTGGTGAGTTCAATCTTTGAAACTTTAAACGTATATCCTAAATCGGTATATGATGTCTGGTCAGTCTTTGATTGTTCAACGTCATAAAAATAGAATTTATCCCCTTTATTGGTAATCGCAATCCAACCATTGGTATTTCTTGAAAATTTAATATCGGCATTACTTTCTAAAAATAGAATTTCACTGCTATTTTCCGGATTATAGAAGAATCGACCCGTATAACCATAAAAATTGTAGGTGAAAATATCCGGTTGACCCTTTCTCTCTTTTAGCCTGTTTATAATATCAAAAGAATCATCAGTAAGAGGATGTGCACCTGTCATTCCTAAGGGATTATAGTCGTTAAATCCATTTTGCAGTCTGTACAAAGGCGTTTCCGAATATAAAGTCTGGAAGTTGCTTTTGAAAACATTATAGCCAGATGTACTGGCAAATCCGTCACCTCCTGTTATGAAATCTTCAAATCCCCTTATTTCCTGTACAATAGTTCCTTCCGGCATGAAATTCCAGCCTAAACCAGCCCAGGTTGCTTCATCTGCAACTTTAATACCTGAAGTGTGATAGCTTAGTGTTAATGGAATTTCGATATGATCTACCTTTAGAGTGTAAAGAGGTATTGAAACTTCCGCAGTTCCTGTGTAATATCCTACTGGAACATCTCCAAACCTGCCTAACAATGCGACTTCGGGAGAAGTTGGAACACTTTTAACGCCGGGATCATACTGATCAACTGATGTTTGTCCAAAGGCATTATTTAAAGTAGCTAATAATAGAATTATAGCTATGGTACTTTTTTTCATGAAATTAGTTTTATTTTTTTATCAGCTTAGCATTCGCTGTTTTGTTGGCATCTGTTTTAATTGTTAATAGATATGCTCCCTGGACCAAAGCCTGGGTATTGATTTTAGTCACTCGGTTCTTTGTTTTCAAGTTTTGAAGTTGTCTTCCGCTCATGTCATACAGTAGAATATCAGCATCTTTAAAATCAAAGCCGATTTCTACATAAGCATAATCTGTGACCGGATTTGGGTAAATTTTAATGTCATATTTTTCAATCAGGTCATTCACCTGCTTATCCCTCAACTTGACAATCTTCCAATTCTCTTTTCCCAGTTCCTCTGCACTGGTTCCGGCAAGAACAATGGAACCGTCCTTGTTGAGTTTCAGATCTGAAAGTCTTTCTTCTTTCTTTCTGGATTCTCCTTTGACATGTTTTCGCCACTGTTCATTGCCGTTGCCATCTAAATATAACATCCAGAAGGTCTCATCATCGGTTTCTATTCTCCCTTCAGCTTGAGTATAACCACCTAATAAAATTCCTTTCGACGATTTATCGTCTGCTGAATGAATGACGCTCATTCCCATCAGTACATCACGGTTTTTAAAACTGAAGGATTTCTGCCATTGCTCCTCTCCTCTTTCATTCAAAGCAATTAGCCAGAGGTCTGTGCCTTCTTCCAGACCAACCGTTTTATTGCCTGTTCTTTCGGATCTGGATTCTCCACCAATGACAAATCCATTTAAAGTTAAGGCCAGGGTTCTGATATGGTCATCATCTTTTCCTCCGAAATTCTTTTCCCATTCTACTTTTCCACTTTTGTCCATCTTAATGACCCAGTAGTCACCTTCACCATAATTTTCGGTTTTTTTTGTTCCTCCTACCGGACTTCGGGAATAGATTCCCAGTAAGGCACCACCATCTCTGGTAGGGATCATCTTTTCTACTTCGTCCAAACCCTTACCTCCTAGAATAACTTGTGACTGCTCTTTTCCGTCTTTATCAAGCTTAATAATTAAAATATCTTTAGAACCATATCCTTTGGGCGAATTTTGAACATTTCCGGCTACAAAGAATCCCAGGTCTATAGTTTGAACAACTGCCCTGGCTTCTTCATCTGAAGAAGACCCAACTGTCCGCTGCCATAATTCATCTCCGAATTCATTCAATCTTATAAGCCACATATCCGAACCTCCCCTTGAGATGTCTTTTTTGTCCAAACCTTTCCCCGAATAGGATGTTCCAGCCATTAAAAATCCGCCTTCCTGAGTCGCCACAATAGCTGATAGATAGTCATGATTGTTTCCTGCAAAATATTTTCCCCATACCTCTTCTCCCTGCTGGTTTAATTTGACCAAATGGAAATCATAGCCGTTGTTCTGCCTGTTTCCTGCCACAAGCTTAGAAGATTGAATGGAACTGCCAGAGATTAAGTACTGTTGATCTATGGTTGTTGTAACCTGGTTTAGAAAATCCTGAGTGGACGATTTAATATCTTTTTGCCATAGGACTTCCTGTCCTTGCAATTGAAATGTCATCCATAATAATGACATCCATAATAAATGTTTTTTCATAGTTAGCTTGTTGAGTCGATAGAATCAACGACAATAATTTTTTGTAAAAGTAAATCGGGATAACGACAAAAGGCGTCGTATTATGAAAATAGTGATTTTTGATTCTGACAATAAATCTTCCGATTCGTTATCTTAATGAAGATCAAATATAAATTTCAAGTATTCTTTCACAGGTTAATAATTTTCGACCGCTAATCTATAAAAAAAAGAAATATGTTGATAGTTTTTATTGTTAACCTTTTAATTCAATTTATATTTATTATTAAGTTATAGAATAATTCAGCTAAGCACTAAATAATTATTAGCTGTAAATTAGCTAAGAGATAATTTGAATATTATCAAGATAGTTGATGCATTATAATTACAAGTAGCAACATCAAGCAATCTTCAGCAAATCTTAAATAGATAATAGTGGTATTCTACTACGGACAATAAGGTAAAAATTTTCTATATTAATCAAAGCTAATAAGGTGAGCTAATAAAGTCTAAAAACCATACAAACCGAATTAACCGGAAATGAGAATAGTACATATTTCTGATATTCCTTGATCTGACAAAATTTTGAACATTTTGAATCTGAGTATCGCGAAGCTTTATTAAATATCCTTGAAGATATACATAATAGAATTGCCATTATGGAGGTTTTGATAGACCGAGTTGGCCATTCCTTGCTTAAGATGAAACAATTCAAGGATACAACTGCCGATTCCTCTGAAATATTCGAAAATGAATTCCTGTATACGGTTTAATGATGTTTTGTAACGCTTCAAATATTCTGTGCGCAAATTTTGACCAACCAATATTTCAACTCTATAATTAAGCTCTTTAAAGATAAGAATTAGTATTCTTTGTTCTATATCCGTTCCAAGCAGTTTAAATTTTAAACTAACCATTCTCCTTTTTCAATATCTCGTAGAGTGTATAGTAAACATCTTGTTTCAAAGTCTTGAGGTAAATATTCAATATTTTGGATTCTTGCGAATTACCCGCCGCTTTATGTAATTTTTTACAGTTAAAAAATTATATGCATAGCAAATACGGGGCGGTCAATAAAAATATCTTGGCATTAATTAAAATCTTCATTCAACAATGAAAGACATTCGAAGACAACCATATTTATTTTGATTGTTGTGTATCCGAAAAAATTATATTGAAAAAAATTTTAAAACTTCACGAAATTAATTGCCAAATTACGGTTAAACAATTCTTGTTTAATTTGGGTCGATCAAACCAAATCTATTGATAAAAGTGTTTGAAGATACATTCGTCTTGGTCACAAGACCGATATTTGAAGATTTCATTCTTAAATATCGTTTTTTTAATCTCTTTTGCACCGCAAAGTCTCCCAGCTTTGAAGTAAGCTTAAATCAAATGCTCTATTCTATTATCAAAAAGGATAAGAACATTCTTCATATTTATTTGTGCTCCGAGTAAGGCGGAGGCTAAATTTTCTTGTACCTGCTTAATTTAAAAATTTAGTTATTTTCTAATTATATTTCCAAAATATTATGGTCTTTCTTGCACCTAGGAATATTTTTCAAAAAACAAAAGTAAACGGAATAATCAGAGGGTATCTTTGGAGAGAAATTCTTTTATGCCATATTTCTTTTGGACCTGTTGATAGATATAACTGCCATTTTCAACCTAAGAACCTACCTTCAATTTAAAGACAATGCTGTAGTCTCCTTGTGTTCATTTTTTACTTTTTAATTCTTGATTTTTCATGATAATTTGATTAATTGTCAACTTATTTCAGGACGAGACATTTATATAAATTTTGAAATCAAAACGGCTTATCTCTAGAATTAAAATATTCATATACACTTTCTATTCGCAATAAATCTTCTTTAAAAAAATTCGAGAAATCATCCGCTGGGGCTACCATGCAGGAATAAATTATTTACCTATCAATATTTTGAGAAAGCACTTCTCAGTTGCTATATAGGAGCCGGGCAGCATTATATGCCTGGACATTGGAAAAATGCAGCTATTAATTTACAGTTACCTTTCCAAATTATAAAAAGCTGCTTATTACTATTTTATACTTAATTAGTTGAAATTAAAACTAATTTTCCGTACATTTGTTAGGGAGCATCAATCTGGAAACTAAGATTTCACCTTATTAAAAAAAGATATGTCTGAGAAACAAAATAACCTGTCCGAAATAGCCTTAGAACTAGGCTGGGCAATGACTGAAATGAAAAGTCGCTTACGGCAAAAAATTCAGGCTTGCGTTAACGAGTATGATCCGGATCTTTCCGTTGAACTGGTTGAAATTCTTGGACTTCTATCCCGTAATGATGGAATCAATCAACAAGAAATAGCCAACAAAGTAAGTAAAGATAAATCAAGCATCACCTATCTTATTAATGCCCTTGTAAAAAGAGAACTGGTAGAACGGGTTGCTTATAAAAACGACCGAAGAAACAAGCAGATCTTTCTTACTTCAAAAGGGAAAAAGCTTGTAGAAAAAGTGTATCCATGGGCACTGGAGCTGTATAAAAGAGCAGCAGGAGACCTTCATGAAGACGAAATCAACAAAGCTCTTCTTTTAGTAAAAAAAATGACTGCTAATTTAGAATAATCAGGATTAAAAATAGATAACATGAGAACAATCCTTGTACCTATTGACTTTACACCAACTACAGAAAATGCTGTAAAAGTCGCCGCTGAGTGGGCAAAAAATTATAATTACCAAAACATTATTCTTTTAAAGATTGCCGGAGAATCTGAATTTGATTACCTGCATATTGCAGAAGGCCATTCATTTGTCAATGAAGAAAGTGTTAACAGCCTTTTAGAAAGAACAGAACTACGATTTGACCAGTTAAGTAAGATCGCTGCAGAGATTTCATCAGAGGTAAAAGTCTCCAGACTTTTAAGTGATTGGGCACTGACAAGAAGCATCAATGAGGTATTGAAAAATCAGCCGACAATCGAAATGATTATTTTGGGAAGTGATGATTCCACTTCTTCCCATGAAAGTTTTGTTTCCGATAATATTATCAGTATTGCAAGAACAAGCCCGGTTAAAACCTTGATTGTTCCTAATAGCTATCAATACAGCAGTATTAATAATATTGTGATTCCTTGTGATGTCAATGGAATTAAAAAACTTGAAAGACTGTTTCAGCACAAATCAATAATTCAGAAACAGGATGTGCGTTTATCATTCCTGAATATCAATACTAAAGAAAAAACTGACATCAATGCTGATAAAAAGAAAGAACTGGAAGACTATATTCGTCAGCATTTAACGGAAATTCCCAGCAGTATTTATTATTCTTATGATGAAAATGTGATCAATGGGATTTTGACTTTTACCACTTCCAACAATACTGATCTTATTATTGCTTTACCGGGCAGACATAGCTTCCTTTATTATATGGCGAACAGAAGTATTTCTGAAGGGCTTTATCAAAATACCCATTTACCTGTTTTGATTTTGAAATAAAACTTTGATTTAATATTAACATAGTAAATGTAAAAAATGGAGTCCGTCTCACAAATAGTGAACACGGATTCTTTTCTTTTTATTTTATCGACCTCTTTTTCAAATTTAGTAATTCTTAAACTATATAAAGAAGTCTATAGAATACCTTCGAGCAGGTCTCAGAATATTACTTTTTAAAATTAAATTAAGAGAGAAACTTCTGAGGTCATGCTTCTTTAAATGAATACTCATCATACACTGTATTGATAAGCTGATCTGAATCAATATTTCGAGAAAAAATAGGATAATGAAACCGATCCAGTTTATTAAGAAGATGTATCAGATTCATCTTTTCCTTGTGACTAAGATTTCCTGCAACAATATGAGTAGCCTGACGGATTTTCTCCATTTGTTTTTCCAAAATCATCAGTCCTCTTTCGGAAATACGGATTAATTTACTGCGCTTGTCCAAATCAGAATCTGTCTGTTCAATAAATCCCTGACGTAACAGCCTTGCAATAATGAGCATCCCTACCGGTTTATCCTGAATATTTTTCTTGATCAGAGCCATTTTGGGCATCTCTCCGAAAGCTTTTAAATTGATTAAATAAATAAAGTCTTCCTGAGTTGAAAATTCAGAATCTGATATGGCGGACTTTGAGTAGGTTTTCGCATATCGGTTAAGATGAACAAGCAATGTACTTATGGCACTTTCCGGTGTTCTCCCATTCTCCTTCCCTTCCCAGTAAGGTTCTTCAGAATGATCTTCCTTCCCGGCATTCTCCTTATCAGAAATCCATGCTTTAAAGCCCTGAATAGTTCCCGGGTACAAATCAGGATAAGCATCGACTTCCGTTTCAAAATCCTGCAACAGGTCTATGAAGTCTTTAATAAGCGTATAATTCATTCGTTTCAAATAGTCTACAAAAATACCTAATTTCCTAAAAAATAATTACAATATATACTCAAAACTATACTAAATAGAATTGATTAAGCTGCTCTTCACACAACTTTCTAATAACTTCAATCCAACGGTCTTCATCATTCAGGCAAGGAATATAGGTGAAGTTTTCACCACCTGCTTCCAGAAATGATTCTTTTCCTTCAACTGAAATTTCTTCCAATGTTTCAAGACAGTCTGAAACAAAGGCGGGACAAACAATAGCGAGGTTTTTAATGCCCTGACCGGGTATCGTTTCTAATGTATGATCTGTATAAGGTTCTATCCACTTATCTTTTCCTAACCTGGACTGAAAAGAAACAATTACTTTATCTTTTGGTAATCCAAGCTTTTTGATCACCCTTTCAGTGGTATTAAAACACTGGTGGCGATAGCAAAACGAGTGGCTGGGATGAGCGTCTTTATGGCAACAATCATTCATATTACATGTCTTTGTACGGTCTGTTTTGTAAATATGCCGTTCGGGAACCCCATGATAAGAAAATAATAAGGCATCGAAATTTTCAGGCAGCTTCTCGCGGATACTTTCCGTCAGACAATCAGTATACAGATCCCGGTTATAAAAAGGCTGGATATAATTGATTCTTACATTAGGAAATTTCTTTTTTCTGATTTCTTCGGCTTTTTCAATGACAGTTTCTGTAGTACTCATTGCGTACTGCGGATAAAGGGGAAAGAGTACGATTTCCGTAATTCCTTTTTCAACAAGATTCCTGATCCCCGTTTCAATACTGGGTTCTGCATATCTCATTCCGATTTCAACCGGTATATCAACTACCTTTTGTAGCTTTTGCTGGATCTTTTTCGTTATAACAATGAGGGGTGATCCCTCATCTGTCCATACCGTTTTATAAGCTTCCGCTGATTTTGCAGGTCTGGTTTTTAAAATAATTCCACGAACCAAAAGTGCCCGGAAAATCCATCGATAATCAATTACTTTTTCATCCATCAGGAATTCATCCAGATATTCTTTTACATCTTCTACCGCCGTTGATCTTGGAGAGCCAAGATTGATTAATAAAATTCCTTTTTTGCCCAATTTTCTTTATTTTATTTGTTATTCTGCCAGTGCTTCTTTATAAACTGTCAATGCTCGTTCTCTGGCTTTTGTATGATCTACAATAGGTTCTTCGATATAATCTTCAGGAAGCCACTTCCTAATATACTGAGTGTTTTTATCAAACTTTTTCGTCTGCTCATAGGGATTGAATATTCTGAAATAAGGTGCCGCATCGCATCCACATCCAGCTGCCCACTGCCAGTTACCGTTATTAGCTGCCAGATCATAGTCTAATAATTTTTCAGCAAAATAGGCTTCTCCCCACCGCCAATCAATGAGCAGATGCTTAGTAAGAAAACTTGCCGTAATCATTCTTACCCTGTTGTGCATAAATCCGGTTTCATTAAGTTCTCTCATTCCGGCATCCACAATTGGATATCCTGTTTTGCCTTCACACCATGCTTTAAATTCTTTTTCATCATTCCTCCAGGAAATATTCTCATATTTCTTTTTAAAACAATGGTGTACAACACTTGGGTAATGGTATAAAATCTGCATAAAAAATTCTCTCCAGATCAGTTCATTCAGCCAGACTTCATTATGTTTAACAGCATATTGCACACATTTTCTGATAGAGATGGTTCCAAATCGAAGGGCAATCCCAAGATGAGTAGTACGATCCATGGCAGGAAAATCTCTATAATCACCATAGGAATCTATGATATCTTTATCCAATTTAGGTTCTATCAACTCAAGATCCGTTTTCTCAAACCCAATTTCTTTCAATGAAATAATTTCTGAAAACCCTTCATCATTTGCAAAATGTTCCCAATTTGTTGTAACGGTTTCTATATCTTTCAAATTTTCTCTCCATTTCTTTGAATATGGAGTAAAAACAGTATACGGTGAAAAATCACTTTTCAGAATATTATTTTTTTCAAATATGACCTGATCTTTAAAATCTCTAAATTGTATATGATATTTTGATAACATATCAGCTACCTTTCGATCCCGCTGCATGGCTTGTGGTTCATAATCCCTGTTACAAAATATTGTATCAATAGTAAAATCTTCTGTTAATTTTTTAAAAATATCTATTGGAGTACCATAGAAAACATGAAGTCCACTGTTATGTTTTTTCAACTCTTTATGAATCTTTTGTAAAGCCTGATGAATATAATCTACCCTTCTGTCATACTTGTTCTGAAGCAGATTCAATATCTCTGTATCAAAAATAAAAATTGGAATAACCTTTAATCCAGCATTAAGGGCATGGTGAAGCCCCATATTATCTTCCAGTCTAAGGTCTCTTCTGAACCAAAAAATATTCACTCTATTCATGACCTATCTTTTAAAAATATAAATATTGGTTATTAAAATTAAAACACAAATATACTATTAAAAACGATGTAAGGAATATTAATAAACTAAATATGATTAAAATCAAAGGAAAGAATATCACATTCTAAAATTAATAAGAGGATAAAATACACAATACATAAGGTTGACTCTTGTATAGAATAGTTGACAAATATACCTTTGCATAAACGAATCTATGTGTTCCTTTTATGAAATTTTTCTTATTTACAACCCTCCATCTTTCTACCCTACTATTTGCTCAGGTGGGAATCAATACAGATCACCCAAAAGCAAGCCTTCATATTGAAAGCCCAGCCAACACTCCTGTCAAAGGTCTTATTATTCCCAGTATCACGTCTTTGGAAGCCTATACTATGCCTGTAACAGAAGAACACAACACCATGTTGGTATATATTAAAGATGGCAGTAAAAATACAGCGTCTGAGAAGATGAAATATGTTTATTATCCTGGATATTATTATTGGAATCAAAGTTCCTGGATGCCTTTATCTTCGGCATTGGTACAAACAAAAGGATCTATACAAAATGATGAGTACTCTTCTGCATTTCGGTTGTTAAAAAATATAAACAGTTCAAATTATGGTGCACTTGGAAACAATGCGGTTGATTTATCATATGCCTATACTTCTTCCAACAGAGGGGCAACAGGTATTAACAGTTTTGCTACCGGTATCATGAATACTTCTTCGGGAGAAAGGTCGGCTGTTTTTGGTGGTTTTAATACCACTTCGGGAAGCAACTCTATGTCATGGGGTGGCAACCTCATCAGTCAGATGGGAAATATAGCATCAGGAAGTAATTCTACAGCATGGGGATTACAAACACAGGCAATTGGTGTTTTATCAACAGCCTTCGGAAATAAAACAAGAGCCTACAGTGGATATGAAACCACCTTCGGTGCCTATAATACATCCTATATTCCAATCGCAGAAAAATATGACAACCAGTTTACTGAAGCGTATCAGAACAGCAACCGGCTTTTAGTAATAGGAAATGGAATTAATGGAACAGGCAATGACGCATTTACCCTATTAAAGAATGGAAAAGTTGGGATAGGCATCAATAATTTTGAGACAACAAACAGTGATTCAAAGGTACAGGTGAAAGGTTCCATTAAAATAAATGCCGAAAATTCAACATTAGGAACCAATACCTGTAATGCTAATAATCTTGGTAAAATTATTTTTGTAGAGGATAACTTCTATGGCTGCAAATCTACAGGATGGGTACTTTTAAATTCATAATATCAGGTACATTGTCATCCATACAATTTAAATACAACAATACCCAATAATATAACTTATAATGAATGGGTTACAAAAACTTATTCATGAACCTTCCAAAATATTAAAAACTTACACTAAGATTTCCGAACTTTGCCCGCAATTAAACATATTGAATACCTCATGGAAGAATTTGAATTACCTGTAACCTATAAAGGAAAAGAAGAGCTTTTCAATGTAAAACTGGCAACATTCACCTATGGTTATAAATTCTATGTAGATGTGAATGGTAACGAGGTTGTTTTTGAACGCGATGATGAGGGCAATATGCGGGCGATGGTACAGGATACCTCATCAGAATCAAAGATAGAAAAAGGACTTATTGAGGCGATTATGGAAGTATTTAATGCGCTTTAATCTAAGCTACTTCAAGCCGGTATGCTTTAAGACTTTTTCCTTTATGTCTTTTGAAAAATTTATTGATGTGACTTTCATCTGCAAATCCGAACTCATCTGCAATTTCGTGAACCCTTTTATCACTGAAACGCAGCCTATGCTCTATCAGCCGGATTTTGTAGGAAGAAATATACTGTTGAATAGACTCGTTACACTGTTTACGGAAGTAACTGCCAAGATAGGTTGAAGATAATCCAAACTCATTGGCAATGACCTCTACTTTCAGAAGTTTGGGCTGGCGTATATTTTCCTGAATATAATCCAGAATCTGAAGAATACGAACATCGGCACTCGATGAGATATTCTGTGGTTTGATCACTGCTATATTCCTTGCCGCAATCACAATAATAGCATTCACCAAATGATGGGTAAGGTCTTCATTATATATAGATTCATGTTGTATTGCCTGCTGTAGATTCTGAATGAGCATACTCATCATTTTTTTATCCTCATTATTCACGAGTAATGAACCAGACAAGTGAGATGCGTAATACAAAAGACACTCAATATGGTCTATACTTTTCCATTGATATTCTTTGATATAGTTTTCACCAAAACGAACTACCATAAATTCACAGATCCCATTGAGATCAAATCCATGGCAATCATTGGGAGTAATTAAAAACAGATCTCCGGTAGAAAAGGCAATTTTATTTTCATTCACAATATGATCCCCAATACCGGAAATAACATACACCAGTTCAAAAAAATTGAATTGCCTGTCTTTTAATGGGCATTGATCTATTTTCTCATAAAAAACTTCAAGGGATTGGTATATATTTTCTCTTGCCATACGACAAAGATACCTAAATAAGCTTTAAATATACCTGTTTTCACCCATTTTATCAGTCTATTTTTGCGGTATAAAATTTATCTATAATGCAAGAAAAAATAGATCCGGAACTTTTGAAAGCCGTTATTCACAGTCCATTTAATCAAATTGATTATGAATATTTAATGGCCAGTCATCCGGCAAAGATCAGGGAACAAGAAATGAAGATAATGATGCTGGAAGAATCATTGCCTATCCCTTTATCGCTTTCTGTAGAGAACATCCATATTCCTTCTTCGGAATCACAAAGAGACATCAGATTGAGAATTTACAGACCAAAGGGAAAGCAAAATTTACCGGTACTCCTCTATTTCCACGGCGGCGCTTTTATCTATGGGACTCCGGAACAATATGATTTTATCTTTTATCGATTGGCATTAGATATTGATATGATTATTGTGTCTGTGGACTATCGGCTAGCTCCCGAACATCCATTCCCAGCGGCTATGGAAGATGGATATGATGCTTTATTATGGGTATCTGAATCTGCTGATCACATTGGTGGAAACAAAAACGAAATAATGATTGGCGGAAGCAGTGCCGGAGCTACGATTGCCGCTTCAATAACTCATTGGGCAAGAGACAGGAAAGAAGTGAACATTAGACATCAATATTTATTGTATCCGCCAACGGACAACCTTTTGAAAACCTCATCAATGGAGGAGTTAGCAAATGCTCCTATGCAAACTAAAAACGCTGCTGAATGGATGTGGAAACATTATCTACAGCATAAAACGGAATATCCGCCTCAATACTCGGTTCCTTTACGGGAAAAGAATTTTAAAAATCTTCCTGATGCTACCATCATTGTATGCGAGCTGGACCCATTGAAAGATGAAGGTAAGAAATATGCAAAAAAATTACAGAATGCAGGAATTTCAGCTGATCTCCTGGAAATTGGAGGTGCTGTACATGCTTTTGATTTCTTTCCTTGTCAGCTATCTGAAGCTTTCTACAAACAACAGATCAAATTATTTAAGCATCTTTTAACTCAAAAATCATGAAAAAAATTGTCGTTATTAACGGGCATCCGAATCAAAACAGCTTTAATTCTGTCATTGCAGAGTCTTATATCAATTCCGCTATAACTTCCGGTGCTGAGGTACGGTATATTGCCATTGGAAAACTTAATTTCAATCCTAACCTGCAATTTGGTTACCAACAAAGAATGGAACTGGAACCTGATCTTGTAAAAGCTCTGGAAGATATTCAATGGAGTGAGCATCAGGTATGGATACACCCTGTTTGGTGGTTAGGCATGCCCGCTGTAATGAAGGGGTTCTTTGACAGAGCATTTCTTCCGGGAATTGTTTTTAAAACGAACAAAAAAGGAAGCAGTGAAGGACTATTAAATGCAAAATCTGCAAGAATCATCACAACTGCAGGAGATTTATCTCTCAAAGCATATGAAGAAGAATATCAGTCGAGCGGACTTATTCAACTAAAAAAAGGAATTCTGGAGTACTGTGGTATCTCTTCTATTCAAGATGATTTTATAGGCCCATTGTATGAACTAACTGAGAATGAAAGAAAAGAATGGCTAGACACAATCACACGATTTGCCGCCACGGATTCTTTATAAAATATTAATAGACTTCCAGGTCCTTCGTTCCTTTAGGACGATAGAGATAAAGGGTAATGTAAGTTGTTGTTACATTATCCTTTCCTTTTCTTTTAAAATGACCCCAAAGCGCTGATTTTTCATTATCAATCTTCTGCAGGCATACGATTTTGCCGTCTGCATAAAAGGTCATTTTGTAATCTTCTATTGGCTTTATATCAAAAGATGTAATATCAGTATTGGTTCTGAATACATAATCATTCCATCTATGTTTTATCTCATCAGGTAATAGATATAACTGTTTAGCTACTCTTTTTTCTCTGTTATAATATAGAGTAGCTAATGCACTCCAGGAACCATTCCTGTAAATATCTCTTATCTTATTGTATTGAGCAACTACTTCCTGTTCAATAGCCTGTAATTTATCTTTATCATCAGTGAGTAAAACCTCCGCATTCTCAAGAGTTTCTATATGATAAGGAATATCAGCAAAGAAAGTAAATGAGTCTTCAAAAGATGGGCTATTTCCAAGCTTCTTTTTTGAGGTTGAATATTTTCTCACTTCGTTTTCTTCAGGATTCCCTGTCTGGTTTTTGAATGATTTTACAATATTTAACTGTATTTCTGAATTAGGAGACAGCAATGATTCTAATACTTTCTGATCCGGGTTAAATCCTGGAGTCATTTTAATCGTGATCTTTTGGTTTCCTTTTTTAAAGATCCCTTCATTTAGCTGAAAATAAGAGCCTGCCAGACTATTTCCTGAATCGTCATTATATTTTATTACAGGAATATCATTAATTAAAACTTCAAAAGAACAATTCTTGCTATGAATGTACGCTCCATAACGAGGTCCTTCCTCAACATGCCTGTCTTTCTGAGTTATAGTAAGAATATTTTGATGAGATACAACAGATTCATTTCTTTTCTCGCCATACATTGATAAAGAAAATAGTAAACCTGATACAATATATTTTTTCATATTTTTTTGCTTTATCTCATATACAGCTTTTGCAATGAGATTTTTCACGATAATGAGTTCAATCGCTAAAATTAAGAATAATCATTTCCTTATTATGATAAAAATAAGATAATTTTTTGTCTGATATAGATATATCAGACAAAAATCTTACAGATAACACCACGACAAGATGTTATCTTATTCAAAAACTACATAATTTACCTTATCTACTCCGGTATTACCGGTTTTCTCATGATAAGCATATAATGTAAGTTCATAATTTCCCGGAGTATTGAGGGTATGGTTTCCTTCAAATAAATTCGTAGACACCCAAGACATGTCAATATTCTTAACAAATTTTCCGTCTTTTTTAAGAATTCCTTTTACTTCAATCTCATCAGAATTCCAGACTCCGCCCTTTTCAATCACGCATCCGCACATCATTACAATATTCGCCTGAAACACAAAAGGTTTGTCTTTAATGGTATTTAATGCAATATATTGATGGGTTCTTGGCTTTAAAATATCAATAATATAGCCGGGAATTTCAAGAATAATTCCTTCTCCTAAAATATTTTTTCCCGGAATCAGCCATAATTCAGTACTTACCACAGCCTGTGCCTGTCTGTTATTTAAAGGGGAAATAACTTCTATGGTAACAAATGTAGGTTCATCAATATCAATGGTTGCTACAAACCCTCCTGTTTGATCGTCAGTAATGGAATGGCCTCTCGTTTTAGGTGTTTTCATTATCAGATCAGTATTTCCAGTGCTTCCGGTCGTTTTTCCTTCTGATAAAATTCGTTGATTTAGTTTATTTCGGACAATGATATGAGCGCCCCCCAATGAACTTCCGATAAATTTAGCATCCTTAGCTTTTGCTCTTATCATCACTTTAGTTTCGGTGGCAGAAATCACAAGGTTAGAAAAAAGTAATGCGGTAATGAGAAAAAATAGTTTCATGATTGTATTGTTTTTAAGTATTCCCGTTTGAAGCGATCGTGGAAAGATTCATCTTTTAATCCATGATCTATAGTGTTGAGGTAAGAAAGAATAGATAAATCTTCTGATAATAATTTTAAAATGGCCTTTTCACAGCTGTCCCAAACGTGTTCCAATTTGGGCAGCATCTCCAGAGCTTTAGGAGATAATGAAATCATTTGTTTACGTTTATCTTCTTTATCTTTTTTAATCATCAGATACCCCTTTTCTGTCATTTTCTTTACAATAACTACTACAGAAGGATGAGAATATCCCAAGGGTTCTGCAATATCTGTAATGGAAATCTCTCCTTTCTTTTGCAACAACATAAAAATAAGATACCAGTTAGGCTCCACATCAATTCCAAACTCTTTGTAAAACTTTCTGACATCATGAGACATCCGGTCACTGATTCTTTTTAACCTACTGTCTAATGCTTTGTATCCTAATTCTTTAATAAAGTCAAAATCCATTTTAAAAATCTTTGATGTAAATATATAAAAATATATAGTCAACTATATAGTTCACTATGTTAATATTGCAAAAAATTTAAAATTTAATAAATCAACACCTTACAAAAGCAAAGAAATTGTTTTTAAGAGAGCCTTCTATTTATTCATCTTTCTATATTCACCGGGAGTAATACCTCTATACTTTTTAAAGAGCTTGGAAAGATGGCTCTCATCACTAAACTGTAGCTCATAAGCAATCTCACTCAGTCTTATACTGCTGTATTTCAAATAAGTTTCCACCAGTTTAAGTCGATAATCCAGTAAATAATCCTGATAGGAAATTCCAGTCTGTTGTTTAAAATATTCCCCGAAATAATTTCCGGAAATCCCAAAATGCTCTGCAATCGTTTGAATTCCGGTCTTTTCCCTATCCTTTATATGTTTTTGAATATAGGCAATGATCTTCATAATAGAAAAAGCTTTTCTATTCTCTTGCAAATCTGAAGTTTCGCTTTGAATGATATTTCTGGCTATAAGATTAAGCAGAATTGAAATGCAGTTACGAATGATGAGATAATCCTCTGCCTTGTTTCTGAATTCAAACGCAATTTGCTTAATCAATGTCTTCGCAAAATCTTCATCATTCGTATTACGGAATACACACCCGGCACGGGCATGATAGTTATTGCTGATATATTGCAACTTGTACAGGTTTTCACAACTTTCAATGCGATCTGCTTCAAGGCGGATCTTATCAATAAACTCAATAGGACATTCTATGGCAATTACCTCAGCATTTTCACTTTCAAAACGGTAAGATTCCTGTTGAGGAATAATAAAAAGCTTCCCTGCTGTAAAATCAATATAACGATCATCATACAGCAGATTTCCTTTTCCCTTTACAATATAAACAAATGAAAGAAAAGAAGTTGTCTTAAAAACAGTTTCTCCTTTTAGCTTTGTTTCTTTCACTTTAATCCCTTCAAGATGGAGTCCTTTCATCTGTACACACTATATTTTCCTCCAAAAGTACAATTTTACCAGAACACAAGGAGGTTATTTTTGCATAAAAAAATATGAACACTTATCCGAAACGATGGCAGGCCCTCCATTTCCTGATTGCCGGAGCTTTCCTTTCCCCACTGGATTATTTTATTGTGAATATGGCTTTACCTTCCATAAAAAATGCTTTTAAAGCCAGTGACCACCAGCTTCAAATGGTTATTGCTATTTACGGACTTACTTATGGAGCCTTAGTAGTATGTGGTGGACGACTGGGTGATCTTTATGGACGCAAGAAGATTTTCACATGGGGATTGTATACTTTTTTATTGTCTTCTCTGGCGTGCGCTTTTTCTCCTACGGTCCTATGGCTGATTATCGCAAGATTATTTCAGGGAGTTGGAGCTTCATTACTTGCCCCACAGGTTTTAGCCTCCATAAAAGTCCTCTTTAGTAGTAAAGAACAGCCTAAAGCAATAAGTCTATTTAGTTCAGTATTTGGGCTGGCCTCTGTCATCGGGCAATTACTTGGAGGTCTATTGCTCAGCATGCATTGGGGAAGCTTTTCCTGGGAACTGGTATTTCTTGTGAATGTCCCTATCACCATCATTTGTATTATAGGCGTTCATTTTACAATGGATAACAGCCACCAAGAACATAATTCAGGAATTGATTTTAAAGGTTCGTTATTGTTGATTCTTGCTCTGCTTATGTTGATATGCCCTCTTATTTTTGGACAGAAATATCAATGGGTATGGTGGATATTTGCCATTATGATATCAGGAATATCTTTATTAGTTGCTTTTATCAGATATGAAATGTATCTATTAAAAAATAACCGGCCTGTCCTTATAGATCCAACGCTTTTAAAGCATCAACCTTTTGCATTAAGCCTTGTAATTCTCTTTTTTTACAATTTTACCTCAGGATTATTTATCTGCTATCCCTATTATCTCCAGGAATTTTTTCATCAGAGTTCCCTACAAACGGGATTAGCTATAGTTCCTTACGGGGTTGCCTTTTTCCTGGGACCATTGATGGTATCCAAAATAAACCTTCCCACTTATACAATGATCTATATTGGTTTGGGATTATTAATGAGTGGGTTTATTCTCAGTGCAATGTGCTTCTATTTTCAGCAAAAACCTTCTTTTATTACCCATATTACCCTGTTTATAGCGGGATTAGGTCACGGGACTATTATGCCGGTTATGATGCGAACTGCTATTACCTTTACCACCAAAGAAAAAGCCGGACAGGCTTCAGGTTTAATAAGCATAGGAATACAGGTAGGCAGTGTAGTTGGAGGAGCTGTTATTGGAACCTTATTTTTTAATATGATTCATATACTGGGATTTTCAAATGCTTTTGCAATAGCAATTTTTATGATCGGAGCTGTTCAAATCATAGGGATACTGATAAACGGCAAACTCCGTAAATATATTCATGCTTAATTTTCATCAACAACAAAATATATTATAAATTTTAAATCTTATGAATAACAAAGAAAAAATCAATGCAGAATTAAAAGACTTCTGTGAAAATATTGAAAAATGGTTTCAGGGAAATGAAGAGAATCAGGATGTTTTATTCAACAAAATTCTTGCAGGGTTCTCTCCCGAATTTAAAATGATTAATGGTGACGGAAATTCTGCAACCTTAGCCATGTTTTCAGAATGGCTTCCTACCGTTTTTGGAAAGTTCCCGGATCGTCGTGTACAGATTGAAAATATAGAAATTCACTGCTCTGAACATCATGGTCTGGCTACATACACTGAAATTCAGACAACAGAAGGAATCGCAAACATACGAAAAGCTTCAGCCGTTTTTTTGCTTAACCAAGAAAAAGCATTCTGGTTCAACCTTGTAGAAACCTGGATGTAAAAAAGTAAACGGACTGTTTTTCCTAACAGTCCGTTTTATTTTTAATAATGATTACTTGTTATTTTTAAATACCTTCATTTTCCCAGCCATAATACTCAATAAAATTCCAAAGCAGGCAAAAAGTCCGAAAGAATATCTGAGGTCAAAACCTTCTGCAATATATCCAATTAATGGAGGTCCTATCAAAAAGCCTAAGAATGAAATACTGGATACAAATGATAAAGCAATACTTGGTGCTACCGTATTCACCTTTCCGATGGTACTATACACCGATGGTACACTTAAAGAAGCTCCAAGCCCGATAATCATGAATGCAATGATACAAATCCATAACTCTGGAAGGAAAACACTCAGGAAAAGTCCGATACTCATTAATATCCCACAGAACTGTAATACCATTCTTTTCCCCAATTTTTCAATGATCCTGTTTCCAATAAACCTTCCTAAAGTCATCATTAAGATAAAACTTGTATATCCCAATATAACAAGATTTTCCGGTGCCTTCACAATCGTTTGAAAGTAAACTCCACTCCAGTCAAACATTGCTCCTTCAATGGCCATACTTAAAAACCCAATAATTCCTAACCCAACCAACGTGGGATTTACAGATTTAAAAATGGACTGTGTTTGTGGTTCAGCTTTATGAATACTATTGGTAAGATTGTTTCTGCTATACATCCAGATCAGTGTGACAAGGATGAAAGTAAGAACAAAATGATGAAACGTTTCTACATGCAGATTAATGGCTAGCATTCCCAATAATGCTCCTATCAGCCCAGCAAAGCACCAGGCTCCATGATAAGAGGACAATAATGTCCTTTTGGTAATAGATTCTATTTCAATAGCCTGCGTATTGACCGCAATATTGCAAAGATTTCCTGTAACCCCAAAGAAAAACAGAACGGCAGCTAAAATCCAGTAAGATGGAGAAAGACCAATCAGTAAAAGAAAGCCCGGATATAATAAAAAACAACTTTTAATAATCCTGCTGCTTCCATATCTGCTGATTAATTTTCCGGATAACATCATTGTAGAAAGCTGACCTATCGGCATCAGAAGCAAAAGAGTTCCAAGCTGTGCTTCATTGATAGAAAGAGCATCTTTAATAATGGGAATCCGGCTGGCCCATGATGAGAACACAAGCCCATGAGCAAAGAAAAGTAAAAAACAGGCCGTAGGCATTTTCGCATTGAATAATTCTCTATCGTGCATTAAAACAGTGTTTGATTAAAATTTCCGTTTGCGAAGTTAGTAACACTTAGCGAATAAAATACATTCCATTTTTGATATTTTATATTCCATTTTAAACAAGCCTTTCAAAAAGAAAAATTAACTACTTACCTTTGATCGCAGAAAACCCCACTGGTAAAATTATTAACCATTGTAAGGAGAAATCCAACTGTATCATGATAGAGATCAAGCCCAATTTTGAAGGATTATATATTGAAAAATACACGGTAAACAGCCTCTCTGAATTTCATGCCAAAGCAAAAAACCTCAATAAACTTTTACTTTGTTTCGTTTCAAACGGCATATTGGATCTTCAAGCCAATACACTTCCTTTTCACATACCGTCCTATTCTATCATCATGCTATTACCTGATACAGACCTTGGAGATATTTCCGGCAGTGATGATCTTGAATTATCCGTATTTTTTATTTCTCTGGATTTCATCAGTACTTATAGTTTCCTGACCGTTCTTCTGGCCAGTGATGAAATCAAATTCAATCCGGCTATAAAAGTTGAATCCCCGGCCAAAAAGCTCATTTGGTCTACTGTAAAATTAATTCAGGAGTACCATTCTAAAACCAAGGAAGAAAGTACCCTAGAATCTGTACAGTATCTGCTCTACGCCCTTCTGGAACTGGTTTCAAAACTCTATTTGCCTGTCATTAAAAACAACAGTCTTTTACAAACCAGAAGCCAGGATATTATACATCATTTTTTTGAACTCCTGAATCAACATGGACATCTGGAAAGAAGTGTATTATTTTATTCTGATCAATTGCATCTTTCCCCACAGTATTTAAGCAGTTTAATCAAAAAAGAAACCGGGAAGCCTATCAAGCAATGGATAAGCTATAGGGTGATAAAACAGGCTGAAGAACTTCTCAAAACAACCTCATTTTCCATTAAAGAAATCAGCAATCAGTTACAGTTTGTAGACTCTTCCCTATTTTGCCGCTATTTCAGACGTTGTACAGGTATTACAGCCAATGCGTACAGGGAAAATTACAGGATTAAAAAATAAAACAGAGGTTGAAAATAAAAGGCTAGAATACATTATCAAAAAATTGATTCACTTTAAAAATATAATTCATATATTTATGTAAAACGCAAATATGAATCCAACATTATACTTTAACATTTTGGAAAAACTATCCGGGCAAAGGTGTTTATCCATGTGATAGAAGTGAATTTCCAAATCAATATGCTATACGCATGAGCATAGCTCTAAATACATCTGGTGTCAACTTATCTTCTTTTGCTGGTGCAAAGTGCTGGATGTCTCATTCAGATGGTTTTAGACACATTTTAAGAGCACAAGAACTAGCGAACTGGATTCATGCCCCCCCTGAAATTTTCGGGCACAGAAAAATGTATGAAAGAAAAAATTACCCTCAATTAAATCATACTAATTTTTGGAAAAATAAAGGCATAATTTTTTTTAAAGATGGCTGGGGAGCAACAGATCATATTGATATTTGGAATGGTTCAGAATTAAAAGGAGGAGAAACTGTATATTTTTCTAGCGATTGGAAAGAATTATGGTTCTGGCAACTAACATAAAAGCTAT
The DNA here is from genome assembly GCF_003815715.1 of Chryseobacterium sp. G0162. Lineage (NCBI taxonomy): Bacteria > Pseudomonadati > Bacteroidota > Flavobacteriia > Flavobacteriales > Weeksellaceae > Chryseobacterium > Chryseobacterium sp. G0162. The sequence goes on from NZ_CP033922.1 coordinate 103,006, forward strand.
GGGAAAATTTTTAATAATTGCAAGTGTATTAACGATGAGTGTTTCTTGTTCTAAAAAGAAAGATGTGCCAAAGTATTCTAACAGTTCTGAGAAAACAAACGAAAGTATCGTTACGGATACCACAGTAATTAACGGAACCTTAATAGAGCTTATTGATAAGAATGGAAAGACGGAAATAAATACTAACTCTAAAAAATATTTTCTTTCAGGAAAAATCATAGCCAATGCACCTTCTAAATTTATCCGAAGTCATGGAAAAGTGCTTTCATTTACCTATCCAAAAATAAACGTCGATAAAACGATAATAATACAGGGTAAAGGAGGTATTCAGGGCATTATATTCAAAAAGGACAGTATTATATGTGTAGAGTATATTACAACATCTTCACCTTACAATATCACAGAAGGAGCAGATGAAATATTATATTGGGACTTTGCTCATAGAACCTATAAAGGATAAGCTTTATTACCTATAGTATTACATACCTGCAAATAAAAATTCGTGCATTCGTGGCCATTCTTTTCTAAACTACAGTGAACTATATTGTGGACCAAACCAGTTTTATTATTTTGTAATTTAGAGCCCACAAGAAATGCAGCCTATTACAGTATCCTGGATGATGAATGGGAGGCCGCAAAACAGAAAATTGAGACACTCATCAGAGAAAAGGAATCTTCTGATAAATAAAAGATCAGACGTAAAATTCAAGTTCTTCTACGTCTGATTCCATATCAACAACTCATTTACTTTTTAATAATTTTCTTTGAAACAACAGTTCCATTCTTCAATTCTCCCTGAAGAATATAAATTCCTGTTGGAAGTTTTGAAACATCAATATTTCCGGAACTTCCCTTAGTTATAACAGTTTTACCTTCCAAAGAGCTCACTGTGATCTTTTTAAGGTCCTCTTTTGACGTTATTGTAATAAAATCTGTACTTGGGTTTGGATAGACAGAAATCTCTCTTTTTTGGCTATCCGGATCCACAGTTGACAATACTGCAGTATCAAGATAAGATACCGATTTTGATACATTTGTAACCCCATTGAATACAAAAGTATTGATGGCAAAACTAAACACCATACCATCAGTCTGACTTACCCATTGATAAGATTCGTTGGTATATGTGGCTGTAATAGGCGTTGGTGAACTGGCAATAGTCTGTGTGGCGGTTCTCATTCTTTTTATTCTCAACACATTAGAATAAGTTCCTCTTGGAGTAATTACAGTACCATAACCATCTACATTAACACTCACCTGCCCCGTTTCATTGGTATTTCCAATGGCGGTCGAAACACTGTTAAATTCATACGTATCATCAAACTGTTGAAGATAAGTAACCGGAAACTTATACTCAATCAAAGGATTGACATAGGTAACCGTAACATCTCCCAACGCTGGCCCTGAATAAGAGCCCAGCATGGTCGCCTCAGTATCCGTCATAGAACCAAAGTCGTGGCTGTCAACATTGGTCAGCGATGTAATTCTGTTTGCCCCTGGAAATCTGAAACAATTAGATTGGCCAGGGCATACTCTTGTAGTATAAGCAACAGGATTAGTTCCTGTATAAATCGAAAAATCCCAGGTAATATTTGCTCCCGCTGAACCTGCAGTAATAGAAGTTCCGCTTACATCTTCTGATTTTAAATTAATTGTACTGTTAATAGGGTCAACTCCAGCTCTGGTTATTGATGGCTGAGCATAGGATACTATTCCGACAACTAGGAATAAGATAAAGTTTAATTTTTTCATATTATGCTGATTTTAAGATTAGTTATACTTATATATTTCCCATCATAAAGATAAATAACTAAACTCTCATGACAATTAATGATCTATCTAAAGCCTTATTCCTTCTACCAATTGCACTAAAAAGAATGCCCAGCCATAGTGGCTGGGCATTGTATATCTAATTAAACAGCTGTCTGTAACCTAAAGGGGTTTGATCTGTTTTCTTTTTAAATAATTTATTGAAAGATTGTGGATGTTCAAATCCTAAAGCATACGCTACTTCCGATACTGAGAAATTAGTACCTGTAAGATATTCCTTTGCTTTTTCAATCAACTTTTCATGAATATGCTGTTGTGCATTCTGTCCTGTAAGATTTCTTAACATATCGCTGAGATAATGAGGTGACAGATTGAGCTCCGAAGCCAAAAAATCCACTGTAGGAAGCCCGGTTGTCAATGTTTTCTGATCATTAAAATAATCCTCCAGCACTTTCTCCATTGTGCTCAACAAATCATTATTTACAGCTTTTCTTGTAATGAACTGTCTTTTATAAAAGCGATTGCTATAATTGAGGAGAACTTCAGTATAGGAAATAATCACATCCTGACTTACTTCATCAATGGCAGTATTCAGCTCATTTTTAATACTGTTCAAAAGTCCTTGCATAATCTTCTTTTCCTGATCAGACAAATGAAGGGCTTCATTTGTATCATAAGAAAAAAAGCCAAGTTTTTTTATATTTTGAGCTAAAGGATAGTTTCTGATAAAATCCGGGTGTATCAAAAGTGTATAGCCACAGTATTCTGCATTCTCTTCAGGAGAAAGGATCTGCCCCGGAGCTGTAAACATCATTCCGCCTTCATTAAAATCATAATATCCTTGTCCGTATCCCATTTTCCCGCTTGTAGAATATTTATAGGAAATTTTATAGAAATTAAACATAAAACTTCTTCCTGCCCAATCCTCTTCAAGGCTCATTTTTTCATTATCTATAAGACTTACTAATGGATGAAGCGGTCCCGGAAGCTGCAACAAACTGTGTAACTCCGATATTGAGGAAATTTTTATTAAAGAATTTTCTTTCTTTTCCATGTTATAAAATTATCATTTTTTCATGAAGCGCCCTATAAAACTCATAGATAACTAACTAAACCGTCTTCCTAATTCTTCTCTGAATGCTTCAGCACCTAATTCCAGACGTTGTGCATAAAAAGCCTTCGCATCCTCACCTGCAACATATCTTAACTGCTTTTTGCCATCTGTTGCAGCCTCATACACCACTTCAGCAATTTGTTCCGGTGTAGAAGCAGCTTCCATCATTCCTTCCATAACAGAATACAGAGAATTAATCATCTCTTCATAAGCAGGACCCGTTGCAGAATCCAGAGAGCGACTTACAAAATCAGTTTTAATACCTCCGGGCGAAACCGTTTTAATATCTATTCCGAACCTATTCAATTCAAAAGCCATGCTTTCGCTCCAGCCCTCCAATGCCCATTTTGTAGCATGATAAATTGAATTCAGAGGGAAAGCCATTAATCCTCCAATGGATGTCGTAGAAATAAACATTCCTTTCTTTTTCTCTCTAAAATAACTTGTGAACGCCTGAGTAACACGAATCGTACCTAATAAATTTGTATTCAGCTGCCTCACAATCTGATCATCACTCAAGGCTTCTAAAGGTCCTAAAAGACCATACCCTGCATTGTTAAAAACAACATCCACATCCCCCAATTCCAATGATTGATTGACAACCGCCTGTATTTGTTCCGGATCAGTAACATCCAATGGAAGTACCGTTACATTATCCAGAGAAATAAGATCTGAAGCCGCTTCAGGGTTTCTCATGGTAGCAATTACCTTCCATCCTTTCTGTTGAAATAATTGTGCAGTTGCTTTACCTAATCCTGTAGAAGCCCCTGTTATAAAAATTGTTTTCATTTTTTCTTGTTTAAAATTACAGGACAAAGTTCAGCATCATAAAAAAGATAAGAGTTGCCAAAACGGACCAAGCTGTAGCCAAAATGAATATATTCAATTTAGTAATCTGATACATTGTTAGACTGTTATATTAAAAATATTTTATAGGTCTGAAAGTTGTAAGAGCCCTTTCATTTTATCGTTTTTTTGTAAGTTTGCTTTGAGTAATTTTTATGGCAGAATATATTCTTGAAAACATCAATATCAGTACACTTTCCGTGTATGATTTACTAAAGCATACCTCAGAAAGTTCATTTATTGGAATCACTGACTTTCATAAAGTTTACCCTGTTGCCATCGAAAATAATACAGGAATCTTTACAAAGGATTCTTCACTTCAGGATTTTCCGATGGTTACTATAAGCCGTATAAATAATTCGTTGATTTGTAGCTGTACTTGTGATCATTCTAAAGCTCAGCTTTGTGCTCACCAGGCAGAAATCATCCATTGCATTCTGGAAGAAAAGAAATACCGCATTTTCTTTGATGAAATTCTACGTAAAAAGACCTTCCTATCTAAAGCCAAAGGCTATGGTTTAGAAAATGAACCGGATCTCGACCAATACTTTCAACTGAAATTAACAGAAGGGAAACTTGAAATTCTTCCGAAAATCAAGGAAATGCTTCCTATGGATGAGCAAATGTTCCAACGAGACCTTTTACCCCAGCTCCCTTCTAAACTGGATGAGCTGGCAGCACAGGAAACAGGTAAAAAACAAATATTGGTCATCGGTAAACATCGTTACTACAATCATTTGGTATTTTCTCTCATGGAGGCTGAAATCACCCAAACCGGTAAGATTAAAAATCCTGTTAATGCCGTAGATGCCATGCAATTGATTTGGAAAGCGGAAAAGCCTTTGGACATAAAATTCTATACTGCTATTTCTTCTTTTCAGAACAACTACAATGAAGAGTATAATGCTGCGGAATGGGAAGCCTTAAAACTAATTGTAAAAAATCCTCTCGATCTGGAGGTATACTATCATGATCGGGAAATCGCAGAAACGGTCTGTGCAAAGTCCCTTACACCTGTTACACTTAACACTTTAAATACAGAGGTTCAACTCTCTGTATTTAAGAAAGATCCATTTTATGAAATTACCGGAAGCCTGCTATTAAATGATTCTTCCGTTCCTTTTAAAAATGTGATAATCAGAAATGAATATTTTATATATAACAGCAACACATTCAGCCTTATAGACCACCCTGACATGCTTAGGATCATCAGGTTTTTCAAGGCAAATAACGAAATCTTGCTGATCCATTCTTCAAAATATGAGGAATTCATGCGGCAAATTCTCTCTAATTTAGAAGAACATATTCATATCAATTACAGCTACATACAAAGCGCAACGAAAGTACAGCTTGAAGAAAAAAAATTCCAGATAGAAAGAGTCATTTATCTTCGTCAGCAGGAAAATTATATTGGAATTACCCCTGTCATGAAGTACGGTCAGGTAGAAGTTCCTGTATATTCCAGAAAGCAGATTTTTGATACCGATCAGAATGGAAATCCTTTCAAAATAGAACGAAATGATGCTTCGGAAGCCCGCTTTACCTCTTTGGTAATGCAGCAGCATCCTGATTTTGAAGAACAGATGGATGGTTATCAGTATTTCTATCTGCACAGAGATAAATTTCTTGATGATAACTGGTTCTTGAATGCATTTGAAGCATGGCGAAATGAAGGCATTATCATTTTAGGCTTTAATGAACTGAAAAACAATAAGCTTAACCCCCATCGTGCCAAGATTAATATTCAGATTACGAGTGGGCTGGATTGGTTTAATGCAAAATTAAAAGTAGGTTTTGGACAGAAAGAAGCCACTTTAAAACAGCTTCACAGAACCATCCGTAATAAAAGTAAATTCGTCCAGCTGGATGATGGCAGTCTCGGGATTCTTCCTGAAGAATGGATGGACAAAATCGCCGCTTATTTTCAGGCTGGAGAAATTGATGAAGAGCTGCTAAAGATTCCGAAAATCAATTTTACTGAAATCTCTTCTCTTTTTGAAAAAGAGATATTGAGTACTGAAATTCAGGATGAAATAACGACTTATTCCACTCAGTTTTCACACGGTAAGAATATTCCTCAGGTTAATATTCCTGTGGAATTAAATGCTGAATTAAGAGATTATCAGCATGAAGGATTAAACTGGCTTAATTTTCTTGATGACTTCAACTTCGGTGGATGTCTTGCCGATGATATGGGATTGGGAAAAACCCTTCAAGTCATTGCATTTATTCTTTCTCAAAGGGAAAAACGAGGACATACCACGAATCTGGTAGTAGTTCCTACTTCCCTGATTTTCAACTGGCAGGAAGAAGTCAGAAAGTTTGCTCCTTCCATAAAAGTTTTAGTTCATTATGGTCCGGATCGGCAAAAATCAACCACTCACCTATCTGATTATGAGATTATTCTCACCAGCTACGGAATGTTACTTTCCGATATCCGTTTTCTGAAAACTTTTAATTTCAATTATACTTTTCTTGATGAGTCACAGACCATTAAGAACCCTAATTCTGAAAGATATAAAGCAGCTCGCCTGCTTCAATCCAGGAACAGAATTGTACTTACCGGAACTCCTGTTGAAAACAGCACTTTCGATCTTTACAGCCAGCTTTCTTTCGCATGCCCTGGCTTATTGGGCAGCAAACAGTATTTCAAAGATATTTACGCCATTCCTATTGATAAATTTGAGTACAGTAAACGGGCTATGGAGCTTCAGCAGAAGATAAAGCCGTTTATTCTCCGCAGAACTAAGAAACAAGTAGCCAAAGAGCTTCCCGAGAAAACAGAGACTGTAATTTATTGTGAAATGAATACCGAACAACGCAGGATTTATGATGCTTATGAAAAAGAGCTTCGTGAATTTATTGCGGCCAATGATGACGATGATCTCAATAAAAACAGCATGCACGTTCTTACAGGTCTTACAAGACTCAGACAGATCTGCAATTCTCCCGTATTGATTAAAGAAGGATACTCTGGAGAAAATGCCGTTAAAATTGAAATTCTGATGGAACAGATCCTTGGAAAATCGAAAGATCATAAAATCCTTGTTTTCTCTCAGTTTGTAGGAATGCTGGATTTATTGAAGCCTGAACTGGAGCACCACGGAATTCCTTTCGAATATCTTACAGGCCAAACTAAGGACAGAGGCCAAAAAGTAGCTAACTTCCAGGAGAATGAAGAGATCAGGGTGTTTTTGATAAGTCTAAAAGCTGGTGGTGTGGGACTTAACCTTACCCAAGCTGATTATATTTACCTGATCGATCCATGGTGGAATCCGGCAACTGAAAACCAGGCTATCGACCGAAGTTATCGTATAGGACAGACTAAAAACGTCATTGCTGTCCGTATGATCTGTTCCAATACAGTGGAAGAAAAAATCCTTACCCTTCAGAAAAAGAAGAAGCTATTGGCTCAGAACCTTCTTAAAACAGACGGAACAAAATTTCAGGGGCTTTCAAAACAGGATCTTCTGGATATTTTGGAACAGAAATAGAATATTTAAAATATTAAAATACCTGAACCATTAAGATATTTAAGGCACTAAGAATAGTTAAGAAATAGCTGCAGCTATTTTCAAAAATACAAAAAACTCATTATCAATATGATGAAATATCTACAAAACAAAACCGACAGATATAATCTGCCGGTAAAAAACAAAAATTGATATGGATATGATTAGATATGTGTTTTACTTTTTAATTACCTTTTCAGTAATTACTTTTTTATCTTTTGTCTGTATTTTAATCAGATAAGTTCCTGGAATAAAGCTGTTCATATTCACCGTATCAGAGCTTCCTTCCGAAAGTTTTTGTCCTGATATGTTATAAACTTCATATTTTTCCAACTTTTCTTTCATTCTGATGGATACGTTTCCGGAGGTAGGATTTGGATATACTTTCACCTCAATAGACTTATCCTTAGAAACTTCTGTTGTGGAAAGGCTTTCCGGTTGTACATTGATCGTGTAATCTTCTGCCTGGCCAATAAACCAACCTGAAGGACATGGAAGATTTTCCAGCGTTCCCATCCATGAGCTTGACTCATACGCTTTTACCAGTCTGAAACGTGTATTTCCTAATAACGCATTAGCTGGAATGGTAATTGTTTCTGAAGTCACTCCTGATTCATGACCGGAAATTGGATTTGAATTGTCCAGATATCCAAGATTAAACTTTTCATCGGCATCAAATTGATTATTATGATTAAAATCGATATAAGCATAGGCAGAAACTGTTGTTTGTCCATGAGTTCCTCCTGTCACGGTTATGGGATATCCATTTCCACGGCTGACATTAAAAATGGTTCCCGTAAAATCTTCTATAACGGTTGAGTTTCCATCAACGGGGCTCTCATTTTCTACTCCTGCAAATTCTACCTTACCTATTTCACTTACGGTAAGGCTTGTTATGCCTTCAGATCCACAATATGGAAATGGAAAACTGTTGCTATTTCCCTGAATATTTACTGTATAATCTTCAGTCTGGCCTGCTCTTAATCCGGAGTCACATGCAGAAGAGATAGAGTTTTGAGCACCCGGATCTGAATACGCCATTACATTTGTATTTTTAAGCACTCTCATTCTTTTACTTCCCCCTGACACAGTAGACGGAATCGTAATGGTATTATCAATAGTAAAAGCATTGGCCGGATTGGCTGCCTCCAGTCTGCCAATATAAAAGCTCTCTCCCGCATCATCAAAGCTACCATTTCCGTTAAAATCAATATAAACCATTACATCACTGGGAAAAGTACTTGACGGACCTTTTATTGATATCGGATATGCATTCCCAGCTACCAGATCAGTTGAAAAAGAAGTAAAATCTTCATATTCTTGTGTTGTGGATGAATTGGTAGATGAATTATTGTTGATACTCCCAAAGGTAACATTGCTTATCATATTACTTCCTGCACCATACTGAAAAGTAGGAGTGCAATACTGAGCACTTACGAGCCCAAATAAAACGACAGCAGAAAGAGTAGTTATTTTTTTCATAGAATTCTTAATTTTTATGAGACAAATTTATATTTATTTAGAATCAATAAAAATAAGAATGTAATGATATTTATCAGTTTAAAGATATTTAATAGAAAAACATTGATAAATAAACAATAAAATAAAAGTTAATTATATAATTATCAATGCTTTTGAATCATTATAGATTCCGAATGATTTCTCTGGCATTTTCCTTATGGTCTTCATATTTTTTCAGGTAAGCCTCTAATTTCTCATGAATTTCAGGATGGTTAAGCTTTATTCTTCCCTCTCCTTGTCCCAATAAACTTACATATTCCTGATCAGTATAATTAATATACAAAGGCCATGAGGTTTAATTTTCGAACCCTTTTATTGCGATTGGTTTAGCAATCTCTAAAAAGACATATTCTGCTGTATCTAATGTTTCTCTGGGTATTCTTATCTCCAAAAGCTTTTGCAGCCTTACAAGAGGTTTAAAAGCAGGGAACGGAGTCTTAAGAAGAAAAAACATAAGACTGAGTATTTCAAGTGCTGGAAGTGCTTCTAAAAATGTGAAATTTTCAATGGGTTGTTTCCAGTCTAAAGTTCCGCTAATGTGAAGGTATCTCAGAGTTTTAATTCCTTGTAATCCTTCAAAGTTGGAAACCTTCTGGAGATTTTCTCAAGATGCAGCGCTTTCAGTTGAGGAATATTTTGTAGCGGAGATAGCTCGAAAATGTTTTATTCTTACTCTTTTAAGGCCTCCAAATTCATTCATTGCTTGAACCTGTGCCTGGCTGGGATTATCCAGGTTTATTTCTTCAAGGTTAGGACATTCAAAAATCTGTTCCCAGTTTTCATGATGCTTACTTACCGTTACAACTTTAACCGTTTTATGATCAGAAATCATTTTATCAACAGAATAAGACGTTGTATGATGGGTTGGAATTATTTTCCAATAATGATCTATTTTTCCTATAATCCTTCATTTTCCTGTTTCATACTTAATATTTCCTGATGATGTAAATAATATTTTAAAAAACCCTTTAACCGATTTTTATTGTATAATCGGCAAATCTAATCGTAAATTTTCGGAAATCGAAATGTAAAGAAAAAAAACACGCGAACACACAAAAAGCCTTTCATATCGAAAGGCTTTTAAATTGGTTTTAATTAGCTTTTAAAGCTGATTTAACGGCTTACTTCGAAGCATCGTACTTTTTCAAGATACTTGCTACTTCTTTCGTTAAAACTGCCTTCTTTTGGCTGAATTGCTGGATATCGTTGGTAGAAGTGATAAAAGCAACTTCCCATAAAACAGATATCCCGGATCCAAGATTGAGAATGCCAATACGGCTGTGTTGGCTTTGATTGTCGGCTTTTACCCCACGATTCGGAATACCTAAAATTTTGGATGCAGTTTTAGATATTTCGTCTGCCATCTTGTATGACAAAGAATCTTTATTTTTTGCATCTGCTGAATTTACATAACATTCGGTCCCGGATGCAGTGCCGGATCCAGCGTTAAAATGGATGTCGAATACTACAGAACCAGTGCCAGGCTTTATTCTACGCTGGTATTGGGTATTGGTTTCAAAATCTTTGTCTTGACTAGTGTTTTGAGGATCTAAATTCTGAACAATTAGATTTCTCACGTCCTTAGTTAGGTTGTTTTCTTGCAATCCGTTTGCTACGGCTCCCGGATCTGCGTTGTGATGTCCTGCTGAAATAAAAATCATTTTCTATATTTTTTAATTATCCCTTTTATTGTTTCCCATACGACAATAAACAGAACGCCAACTAAAATAAAGCTCCAAAATGAATGCTTTTCCGTTTCAACGTCCGTTTTACTTGCTTTTACTCTGATATTGGATTTTTGGGCCGCTTGCTTTGCCGTTAGGGCTTGTTTATCCTTTTTCAGTGTTTCGATCTCTTTTTTTAGATTAACATTTTCAGTTTTCAGCGATTCGACTTCCTTTTTTATTTCCGATTCACTACCGAAATTCAGATCTGAGTTATCATTAACCGGTATAGAAGTTTTATTACCTAAAACATCAGTAAATTGTACATACCTGGTCGAACCAGGATCTGCACATTTACCGTTATTTTTAAGGCTGAAATTTTGAAGAGTAGCGGTTTTACTTCTATCAATGTTATAGTTCGCATTTGATGCTGTAGAATCGCTTTTATTATTCTGCTGTACTGAATTTTCCTTTACGGAACTTTTTTCGTTACTCTGAACCTCATTAGTGATTGAAGTGTCGTTTTTATCTTTCGTTTTATGCTTGCTAACGGTACAGCCGCCGATCAGCAAGAGTAAAAGAAGTATTAATAAATTTTTCATTTCTTATTCGTAAATAGATACTTGTAATAATATTCCTGCATTTCTGTTACAGATTCTTCACAATGGTTTTTACCTAAAATCTTTAAAAACCTCCTTAACCAGGTGTCTTTCTCATACATTTTTACAAGGCCTGTAATAGCGGAAATAGTTTCATACCATTTACCATATCGGACAAAATCGTTTTTGATTTTAAAAGAATCGTTCAACAATTCGCCGGCTCCTGCATTAGCCAAGCCATCAAAAACAAGATTGATGCTTCTTAAAATTGGCGTGAACTGCCTGGAAATAGAATAATCACATTTTATTACATGCTTTCCGAAAGTGTAAAAAATACCCACGATGAAAAGTGTTAAGAAAATCGGTATTCCGATGATCATAAAAAGGATTTCAAGCAATAATTTTAATACTGTTTTCATGTTTAGATCTCGTTTATTTCTTTTGAAAATTTTTCAAGATACTGAACCATGAAACGTGCTAAAACATCAGTAAGATGTACCGTTTTGGATTTGATCAGAAAACGGACGTATTGAATTGATGGTACTTTTACTATCTCTTCTTTTTCGTCGATTACTTTTCCTTCATCGTCCAATGTCTGCCGGATCCCGGTCATTACAGAACCATCGGGCCTGATTACCTCTTCCATGTTCCATTCGTAGATCTCCCAGGGCTTCATATCAATGCTTTTGTAAACCTCATTGGTTGATTTAAGGGTGAGAACCTGTTTAACGTAAACATATATTCTCTCTTCCGGATGATCAAGATCAGGATTTGAGAACCCCGAAACTATAAGTTTACGTGAAAATTGCGTTAAAACTGGATGGTCAGGAAGTGGCAATTCATGCCAATTATCACTTACCATTTTGATTGCTTCGATCATTTGTTTATCATTTGTGGTTAAAATCAATTCTGTTTTCATGATTAAATTATTTAGAAAGTAAATGCTTGTACTATGGAACCGTTAATTGTTTTCTTCGTTGTGCCATTGGTCACAGCAAGAGATAATGAAACGGCTTCCGTTGTGGATGATGCTGATTGTACGATCATAGTATTTCCAACAGTTAAAAACTGTGTATAAATATTTCCTGTCCTCATGATGATAATATTGGCATTGAGAACGGAAGTACCGCCCAATTCTATTTTATTAGCATTGGTAATGATATTATTGTAAACCATCACGGCCTGATAACCACCACTTCGGAAATTGGAATTAATAACTCTTAAAAATGAATTATCAGTCAGCGCAATAGGTAAGCTGTTGTTAATAAGCCCTAAATAACCATAGAAATCATTAACATCAGAAGCTGCGTTAGACCCGGTAATTCCAAGAGATATATTCATTTCAAGATAGAAATTTGTGTTTGCAGCAAAAATCTGACTACTCTTGATAGCACCTACAAATAAGTTAGGTTCTAAAGCATACGCTTTATTATCAGTAGATGAGCTGTAGGCAAAAAGACCTCCGTTAGTTGTAAAGATTGCCCCTTCCTGTCCTGGAGTGTATGCTAATGCCTGCCAAACAAGAGCACCCACATCAATACTGTTAATATTCGTTACAACATTAATGGAACTTGTTGTTCTATGTGTTTGTGCTGTGGGGCTTGTCGTACGAATAACAATATTGTACTGTATACCCGCCGGTAAAGAATCTCCATAGGCTGATAAAATCATACTTTTACCATCTGCAAAAGTTTGAAAGCCTAAACAGTCAATTTCTCCAACTCCCAAAGCATTACCAACCGGGATAAACTTAACGGAAGTAGATGCAGGATTAACATTTAAGTTTAACCCCTGCAACACAAGATATCTTACAATGTGATCGTTTTTCATTACAGTTGGTGTAATACTATACACGTTTAAAGAACCGTTACTATACTGGCTATTCCATGCAGTACCTATGGACTCTTTTTGTGCTGCGGTAAATGATTGTACAAGAGCTAAATAATCATCGTAATCACGGTACATAAACATTCTGCGTGTACCTGTAAGATCTGCACCATGAAACCTACGATTAGCTAAAGTAATCTGATTAGGAAGTAATTCTGTATTTTCATCAAAAACAGCTGCTTTTGTTCGTAGTCTGCCATTAAGATGTAAAACTTCTGTAGGTGCTGCTGTTCCTACTCCTAGTTTAGTACCATCAGTATAAACAATGGACTGGACAAAATCCGCTCCATTGAAATATGGAAGATAATTATTTGCAATAGAAAGCAGCCGCCATTGATTAATACCTTGTTCAACGCGATAAATGTACGAACCTGTTCCGATTGGATGGTCTACTTTTCCATTTAGAGCAGCCTGTAATCCTTCTACCATCGCAATGGTAATGTTTGTTAATCCGGTAGGCAGGTAGCTAGAAGATACAGTTTTAGATCCGCCATTATAGATGTACAAAGCATAATTACCCGATCCGTTTGGAATAGCAATAAAATCGTTTTTCTCGTATTGATAGGCAGCATTATTTGCCATAAATGCAGATAATGACGTTTCCGTTACAGAAATTAGTTCCGTTAATCCAAGAGCTTCGATCATTGATGATAAGATCTTTCCATCAGCGCCAACAAAATCGGCGTTCTGCATGTAATTTTCATCGGACTGATCTTTAGTATAAACATTTCCTGAATTAACGCCGTCGTCTACCGTTGCAATGTTTGCCGGTAATTGACCAACCCCTAACGCTGTTTTCCAATCAATGATATTATCAGGGGTTAGATTAGAAGCATCTTTTTTGGCTAAAACTGCATTGTGAGCATCGTCGCTGGATAAATGAGTTTCGTAGATACTCTTATCTACTTTATTTTCAAGCGTAGAACCAAGATTGGTTATTTTATCCATCGGAATAAATAAATCCTTATGCCAAAAAGAATCTATAAGTTCCCAAAATTGTTCCTGTGTTGGTTTTTTTCCTGTTTTAAACCACTCGTTTAAAATATTTATCGGTTTTGACATGGTAATTCTAAAAATTAGGTTCTATAAAATATGCGATGATAGATGGCTGTATATTGTTGTGTGGCTGGTTTGCTCCTCCCGAAGAAATCCATTGTGTATATTCATTACCACCCTGGCGACTTAGTGCGTTACGGTTTCCTGTACCTACCTTTTCTAAACCAAGTTGAAAGCTCATACCAAAATCAGGAAGTTCAGGTCTTGTTAAAGTATGTTTCTTCGCTCCTAATGTTCCTTTTAAGTTTAGAAAATCTGGATCGTTAGGATCCAGGCCGACAATGGTTTTACCCCGAATATCTGTACATTCTTTCCATCCTGCCGGAATATCTGCAACCGGCTTAAACCAAGCCCAAACAATTCCGCCGTTGATAATTGGCGCGGTTTTAAGTTCCAGCACTTCAACACGGTTTTTCAATTGGTTGAAATCGTTTATAGATACACTGTTATTGACTTTTATTTGAATAGCTTTTAGTGTTTCGAGTTTCACAAAGTCGCTCCAATTGTACGACGTTACAGATCCAGTTCCGAACTTTACAGTCTTCTTATAGATCAATGTTTTTGTTGATGTATCTTGAAAGGTTTTTTGTATCTCTTCCGTATGAATATACACGGTTGATGATATTTGACCACCTTCAAAATAATATAGTTTTCCTTCGATGGCTACGATGCCAGGGTTCACACTTGAACCGACAATTTCGCCCCCGGATAATATTGTAAGATTCCCGGCAAGATCTCCAAGAGCTTCAAAGATCCCGTAAGCCTCTTCGATCAAAGACATTAAATCATTTGTCAAAGGAACACCGCCTGTTTGTAAAAAATTAAAATTGTATCTCATTTCTAAATAATTACGATTTGATATTGTTTACTTTGAAGGATGTAGAAATCTATTTCGGCACGTAATTGTATTTGATTTATGCCGGTATCGGGTATTTCTACGATGAAATCATACACGCTGTACAATTCCGATTCTGATCGCAGATAAAGAGGTTTTTCGTCACCTTTTAACCACTTCATTTTATTGTTTAAACTTTCACTGAAATAATCGGGATTTGTAGGATCCATTTCGGCTTCTGTATAAATATAAACGCCTTTATATATGACGGCTTTTCCAATCCTTATCCTTCGGAACAGCGGATCAAAAGCATCATTCAACCGATATTCTAATGAACATACCTGATAATTAAATTTTAGCTTTATCAGATTCTGTTCCCGGTTCTGTAAAAACTTTTGATATAGATCTACCAAAGGTGCTGCAAAAGCCAAGACATAGGCCATAAATATGGGATCCCTTAAAAAAGGTGGGACCAGTTGCAAGCCGTATTTTTCGACATCAAAATCAAATATTTTCATTACGACGGATTATAAATTATATACTGTATTCCGCTCCAATCGTCTATTTTAAAATAACCGGATGTAGGAATTTTAGAAATTGCGATCGGCTGAAAAGCCCCGTAACCAACGCCCGGAACAATCCATCTGCTTTGAACCTGTAAATTTTGCAGATCCAAAACGCCTTCTACGTTCAATATTGCAGCTTCAAGTTTCTGTACAGATAATTCGCCGTTGAAAGGAAGGTTTTTTAAAAATACCTTGATTGCTTCCTGTACTGGAAATGTACCATCCTGGATCCTGGAACCATCACCCAAAAGAATCAAAGGATCATAACAGATCTTAAAATCAATTTTCAGGATATCCGGTAAAAAGTTTACAACTTCGATATTATCCCCGGCAGCTTGCGCCCTTTCAATAAAGCCAGTGAATGCCAATCCGATATTATCAGAAACAGGAACAATTTCGCCGTTTTCATCGGTAGCGACTTTCATTGAAATTAGAATATCATTACCAACCTTTGTCCTGGTAACTGCTGCATACTTGATCACTTTAGATGCTAAAATCTGATCATCAGTGGCAGATCCGTTTATAAATTCACGTTTTACCGGATCATAATTGAACCCGTACTGAAAGGACAAAGCCAAATTTCTATACCAATAAAGGTTTGGAACCTTTTGGTTTAAAATCAGATCCGCCGTTTCTTTTTTATGAACATCAAAAATTGATTCTAAAGTCCAGGCAATTAATGCCAGGATATCAAAAAAAATATTCTCAAACGATACGATTGAAAACTGATCTTCAAAAGTTTCTGTATCTGTTAGCCCATACCAGTTTTTTATCGCTGTGTTAGAAACGAACGCAGATGTCATGCTGTTTTTAATTTCTGATATACTTCGTGCCATTAGCTTACTTTAAAAGTTTTTTCAATTATCCAATACCCGATACCTTCCTGCGTTGAAATATCTTCAACACTATTCCGCAAAGCTGTTGCAGGTTTATTTTTTTTACTGAATAGGTTAACATTACCCTGATCAGATACATTGTCATTTTTTACGTCTATTCCTATGGCGATATCTTCCGTTAAAGACATATCATTTAAGACCGCCGCGTTTACAACCTGGTCAAAGCTTCCAGCTTGTTGAGCAATGAGATCTAAAAAGTTTTGCCCTTGTTGTTTTTTATTCGTACTCGGCATCTATTGAAAAATTATTAAGGTTATACAAATCCAAATGTTTAACTACTAAGCCATCTTTTGCAAACTGTTCTTTAATATTGTGACGACATTCCAAAAGATCTTCGCCCAAAAGTTCGGACGATAAGCCTACGCCGACATCTAAATTCAGTTTGAGATCTCCCGGAACTGCAACCAGCAAAGAAGCCATGTTTTGTTCCAATGTAGGCCCAAGCGTTAAGCCGCTTGTAATTTTACCCTGCGAATCTCTTTTAACGTCCACATTGAGCATGAAAACGTTTTCTGTAGTTCCATCGGCGTACTGAATGCCATAATCTTTTCGTTTCATTTCAATTCTCCATTAAAAGTTCCTGTAACAGGGTTACTTCCGGCGGTAAGGCCGTTATTATATTTTATTTCCGCTTTTTTGATAAGCTTTATCAATATTGATATAAACCTTTCTGCGTATTCTTGTCGTGAATCCTGTTCCCGCGTTAACATATCATCCATTAATGCAATGAAATCGTTTATCGCTTCCTGTTTTGCTGTATCTAAACTCATTTTAAAAGCTGTTTAAATGATGTTTCAAAGTCAATTATTTTAGCCAACACATCCGGCAAAACATTTCCACTCGGTCCCATCGTTGTAAAAACCTTTATATTTTTTTTGATATCTGTAGATTTTTGGAAAAGATCATAAAGGCTTACAGTATTATTTTTAATTGAAATTTTCCCATCTGTACTATCAATTTCGATCTCTAAACCATTTTCTTTAAAAATGATTTTTTGAGCTTTGTCGGCTTTTATTACGGTCAGATTGTCGATACTTCCATCGGTAGACAACAGTAAAACATTAGAATCAACAGCCGGAACAATTAGAAGCGTATCAGATCCGTCGGCCGTTGCTTTCAATCTTACGTCTGATAATTCCAAACCGTCAATTTCGACCGTACAAGTATCGCCCTGGATAGATCTTACAATTCCATCAATCGGATAGTTCGGATTAGCACCGACCATCTTTTGAAAATTTGCCCTTAATTGTGATAGTTTATCCATTTTAAACACTTAATTTTATTGATGGTGTAATTGATCTTATACCACCGCTTTCACTGAATTTAACAGTTACCGATTCTACATAATACCTTCCATCACGTGAAGGATAATCCGCATCATAATACCCGATCGTGTAAGAAGGTTCAACGTAAGGAATTAACCAGGCATCAAACGAACCCTCATATCCCGGAGCCATCCGGTTTTTATATTCCGTATCAGCAATTATTTTAATTGCGTTTTTCGACATTCTTCCAACCTTCTTTGTGATCTTTTCACCGCCGGCATGTCCTACAGTTGTACTTATGGTTTTCCCGTCCAAACCGACAGATTCAACTGTAATTTCTATTTTTCTATCATCGGCGGACTTATATTCCATTGAGCTGGTTTCGATGTTATGTTGCATTGAATAATCAGCTTCGCCGCCTTTCCGGGTGTATGCCGGATGTATGTGTAATTCCTTGTTTTTGGTGTCGAAAAATATATCGGCTCCTGTTTCTTCCTGGATCTTTGCTAAAACGTCGATCGCTTCGGCTTTAAAAATTGTGTACTTATCATAAGCGATATTATAATCACAGACAATTTTATATGAAGGATCCACATTTTTAACCAGGTATTGTGCAAGCTGTAAAACCGTTACACTTTTAAACTGCTTATTTGGTACGCCTTTTCTGAAAAGAAATAAAGCATCTTCACATTTTATTTTCAGTGAGCTATCGTTTGTTATGATCTCTTTTACAAAACCTTCAAACTCTGTTACCAGGTCTCTATCATATCCAAGTTTAATCGTTACCTGGTCACCTCTTTTGATTGAATCCTGCACCCGCAGAACCTTATTCATGTGAGCTTCCGGCAAAATGATAGTTGCAGTATCGGAAAGGTTTTTAACAGATTTTTCGATTTCGCATTCTGCCAATATCCCTAATTTCCAATCTCCCTGTTCATTTTTAAAATTGATATCCCAGTTTAACTGATACATAAACTATACTTTGTTTGGATCGAAACTGCCAGTCGGCATTCCTACGTCTAATGTTACTTTTTTCCTTTTGTAGATCAACTGATAGGGGAAATCACTTACCGCCCGGATCTCGTATGCCTGTACGTTTTCGCCTTTTGTAAATGGAAAACTTACATCTGTGATCACTATTCTATTAATGTTCAGGATCTGCAAGGGTTCACATTTTACCTCTATGGCTTCCGGGGTTAATAAATAATCCCGAAGCTTTTCCATTTCCTGTCGTGGATAAGTTTCGGCAGGGCTTCCCATCTGTTTGGGACCATAAAACGCACCAGTGATCGTGATCTGATAATCATCAGTTGACCATCTTTCTTTTATGGTTCCAATCAAATTTTTTCCTGCTTTTGCAACCTTTCTAAATGCGATCGTATTTGAAACGCTAATATTGATAAGAGGTTCCCACGGTAGTAAATACCAATTTTCTTCCTTCGAGCTTCTAAATGAGAAAGGAAAAAACTGATTTGCTTCATCCTTCTTTTTATCATTTATCCACAGTTCTACATCCGAATAATCTTGCGGAATGTCCGCAATAGTTTGGTTCAACTGTATCGGTAAAAAAGGAATAGGATAAGTGACATGTTTTGCGATCTCATTCTGAACCGCTGCAAATCTTGGAATTTGCTCGATCGCCTTATTACCTAATAAGCTCGCAATTAATGCGGTTTCATTTGTTAGTTTCATGATCCTGCTGCTGTTGTGGCTGATGCCGTTAATCTTAATAATTCGTCTAATACCTGGTCTCTCATTTGGCTTGTTGTGTCTCGGAAGTCTTTTCCCGAAATATTCAACGTGCCGACAAGATCCTTTAAATTGATGGTGATGTAATTATGTTTTGTTCCGCCGGTTGCAACTTCATCGTTTTTCTTTTTCCCTTTTTTCTTCTTTTCGTCGTCACCGTCACCATGTGGGGTGAAAGCCCCACTACCTGCACCAGGAATAGCAACAGGCGCGACAATACCGTTATTAACGTTTACTTTTTCTTTTGCCTTACCTTGTTTTTTGGTATAAGCATCACTGGCAGCCTTTCCGTTTTTCATGGCTTGATCCCATCCGCCGGTAAGTTGATCAGCTGCTTTTTTTGCCGAATCTACTCCGATAAGATCCTGCGTGGCTTTTTTACCAAGTTCCCAGGCTTTTTTCCAATCACCGGAGAAAAACGCAAGTAACGCAGCTCCGATTCCCTGAATCCCGGATAACAATTCTTTTATTCGGTTGATAACAAAGTCTTTGATAGTCCGGCCAAATAGCTTTATAGCTTCCCAGCCTTGAAAAACTACCTTTCGGAATCCTTCAAATTTGTTCCAGCAAAGCGTAACAATTGCAACCAGGGCAATAATTCCGGTAATTACCCAAAAAACAGGGTTTGCATTCATGGCAGCATTCCACAACCATTGTGCAGCTGTACAAATCTGTGTCCACAAAGCCTGCATTTTTTGAGCATTGGTAAGGAACTTTATTGCGGTAACTGCACCATTGTAAACCGGGGCTAAATTTGCGATCGTTTGTGCCGTTTCTGCTACTACAGAAGCATAACCAAGCATCCCGTTTGTAGCATTGAAAAGAGAAATTTTAAAATCGTCGATTTGAGCTTGTAACCTCTTGTTTTTCTCTTCCGGGCTTTCCATGATAATGGCAGCCTGTTCGTATGCGGTTTTAGTTCCGCCGACAGCTTCATTTAATCTGTCAATTTCGGCAGTTTGAGAAATTAACGCCATCGCTGCGTTACTGTTTTCTTTTCCGAAAACCGCAGACATTAACGCTGAATCCTTTAACAATGGTTTAAGCATGTTAAGCCTTTCTGTTAAAGTTTTGTTCGGATTGTTCAGCTGGTTGATATCAATTCCCAATCCTTTAAATTCGGCTCTTACAGCTTTAGGCAAGAAACGCCCTTGTCCTAAAGTTGCTAAAACGTTACGAAGAGCTACACCGCCTTCGCTTCCTTTCTTTCCGGCTTTGTCTAAAACCTGAATCGCTGCGTTTGTTTCTTCAAAGGAAACGCCGGCACTTTTTGCAGCCATCCCGGTTTGTTCCAGGGCTGCTTTAATTTGCGGAAGTTCTGCGGATCCTTCACCCGCTGCGGCTGCCATAACGTTCATCATAGCTGCCATGATTTTTGATGCCTGTGTAGGATCTTTTAATGAGATCCCGTACTGGTTCATCGCAGTTGTTAATACTTCGGTTGCTGCGGTTGTATCACCTCCCATTAATTTGGAAGTATAACCAACCGTTTCACCCATACTTTTAAGAGCTGTCGGAACTTTTGCGATTTCCGGTGATAATTGACCTAATATCAATTTATAGGATTCTACACCTTCTGCGGCGGATCCTCCGAACGTTTTTGCGGAATTACGGGCGTAACCTTCAATTTCTTTCAATTTTTGACCTGCAACGCCTGTCATAGCCTGCAAATCGTGCATTGATGTAGAAAGCTTCATACCAGGTCCATTAATGCTGTCAATAGCCGTCGAAACTCTCTCTATGTTTTCAATTATAGAATTTAGTTTTATACTGCTTAACTGCCTGTTAATGTTATTTACCAGGTTATTGGTTGAACGCTGAATATTATTTACAGATGCAAGAACACGGTTTTGTCCCTGCATTTGTAAAACAATATTATACAGCAAATCGTTACTTGCACTCATGATTTATTTTCCGGCTTCTGCTTTTCGTATTATTAAAAGTTCCGCGTATCGTGATATCCATTCATCGTCGCTTAACAGGCTTGGATCTGGTATGTGGAAATAATAGCGTAATTGAGCATCCGCAATCTGTACCCAATTTTCTTTTATGTGTTTTTCCGCCTGTTCTACAGCTTTACCAGTTCCGCTTCTACTACTTGAATTAATTCAGGAAGTTTCGCACTGGCTGAAAGAAATAAACCGTCGTCGGTTTTGATTTCTTCGTCACCCCCTAACCAACATTCGCGCAGAATAACTTCATTAAACTGCATTGGATCTTTTGTGCCGGCTGCTGATGCAAAGCTTAAAACTTTCCTACCTGGTTTTTTTACATAACAAGATTTATCACCAACGCTGATTTTAAAAACTTCGCCGTGTTCTGCCTTCCAGGCATCTATTTGTTTTTGATCTACTGTATTTGACATGAAAAATTAGATTTGAGGTTTAATATCCAGCGCAAGGAATGGAACAGTAATTTCCATAAACTTGTCACCCTGTTTAAGTTCTTTGGCCTCTTCGGTGAACCACAATGTTTCGATTCTGTCCGTGATCATTGCGTTACCGCTTGTAGGATTTCCGTAACAAACCAAAGCATCCAAAGAAAGTCCGAGAATCGAACCCTTTCCGGCCATTACCAATGCTTCGTATTCTGATTGTAAAAGCGTGATTTCACCTTCACATGTTACGTTTCCTGATTGTATAGAGTGCGGGTTTCTGCCTTTGGCGTGTAAGTGTTCACGTTCGATCTTTTTAGAGTATTTAATACCTCTGAATCGTGTTAAATCACGTCCGCCAACGATCAGCGATAAATCCGCCCATTCGTATTCTCTACCGTTTACTGTACCAGTCATTTTTTTAGTTATTTGTTAATTCAAAACCTAAATTCACATTGATCCATCTGTTATATCCGAAAGGGCGGATCTTAACAGCAACATCCATCCTGGATGAAACGACAATGTTTTGTGATGGATCTACGAAGCATTCTACGCCCGTATCTCTTGAATCTTCGGGATTAGTGGCAAGATCAGAACCCATGCTGTTAGCGATCTTTCTTTCGACAGCACTTTCCATAGTTTTGGCATAAATTGCAACGATGGATCCGTTCGGGTTCGCTGGTACTTCATCCAATAAGAAGTCCAGTAAAGCATCATAGGAAAATCTAAAGGCTTCGTTTATAACCCTTCTATGTGTCAGATAATGATAATCATCGTCTGTATCACACGCCAAAGGTGCATCCATCACGTAGTAACCGGAACGGCTTTGATGTGTGGCAAATGTTATAAAACCTTTATCGTAAAGGGCTTCTGCATCGTAGTTCTCTACAGGCTCATCCTTGATAAATAGTGTAGTAGTGGCTAAAGGCCCGTTTTTAACTTTACCAGGGTTTTCACGAGCTGCAAACTTTGCAAGCCTTCCGGCAAATACTCCGATTGCTGCACCTGCACCCTTTGAAGCTGGGATATCGGAAGCCTTTTCCGTGTCTCCGATCAAAATTCCTACGGAATTATAAGAACTTGCGGTAAGGTCCGGCAAATCTACTTTTTCACCGTTGAAGGCGTAACCTTCTAAGATTGTGAAAAATGGTGCATACTTTAAATTGGAATAACTTTCAAATAAAGTTTGCGCCTTTGCAGCTGCTAAAAGGACATCAGCATCCATTCCGTTGGTAACTGTTACCGCTGCTGTAGGATCATAGATGGTGAAAAGACCTCTTAATTTGCCTTTTGCAGCATTTAAAAGACCTTCGGCCGGTGTAATACCTTCAACCGGTGTAAACCAGTCAGAAACTTTTTTACTCTTATCAAATCCGTAGATCCAAACTTCGGAACCTTCGCCGGCTTCGGCGTAAAACTCCGATAGAGCTTTGTAAAGTTTATGATTGTCGATGCTGTCAACGATCTTTAGATTTGCGACATCTTTCATTGACTTTATTTGATAGGCTTTTCCCAATTGAAAACCATCAACAACAGCCACAGCGGATGCCAAAAATCCAAAAATCCCCGTATCTAATGGCGTTACCGCACCGATAACGCCATTTTCAAATGATATTGATATTTTTGGTCTCATTGCCTAAGCCTGGTTAAGTTCTTCGATTTTTTTAGACAAGGCATCTACAACGGTTTTTCTTGGTTTATCCGCTGCGTTTTCATTGTCTAAGTACTCCTGTGCAGTGTCAAGGTCCATTTCTGCAACTTTAGCCAGGATATCGTTTGCAGATTCCTTTGTTACAGTTTCAGCCGGGCGCTCAACTTTTGTAACACTTTTGTCTGAAAGTGTTTTTGTAGAAAAGGCGTGATTTTTCGCCAAATTTTCTGTATAGAATCTATGACCGTCCGAAGTCTGGAAATATTCATTTACGTTCGGATGATCTTTGAAAAATGTATCACTCATGATTTACTTTTTTACCGTTTAATTGTTTGTATTTTTTAAGCTCTTCGATTAGGGCCTTAGTTTGTTCGACTAAATCCTGATTTTCTTCTGTCAACTTTTTGAATTTGATTTCTAGTTCTACACGGTCTGAAATAGCTTTTTTGTAAAGCTCATTCATCCTGTTTGCTTCATCAGTTGCAGCCTTCCATCTTTGGGCGATGTCTTCCAATTGTTCGCGGTAGAACTTAACAGCCTTTTCAACATTTTCGAGCTCCGAGCCTTGAACGTCTGCGAGGTTTTTCCGTCTGGCCGCAAACCACCCAGCTAAAGAAGTCACAATGCCTACTAAGGCCGATAAGTACACCTCATTCACAATATGACTTCTTTAAATGATGGCCCCGATCATTTCATTTTTCGCAGGTAGGACGATAAAATAATGACGGTAGTTTAGCCTATTAGTTTGGTTTTCCGGATCCTGGTCTGATTTCGCGAAATACTGCTTTGTAAGACCTGTTTTTTTAGCGATGTTATCCTTATGGAAAGCAACAGAAACAGGTTTATCGGTAGGATCTACAACTGAACCGAATGGTTTTTTTGTTCCGGCAGCTGCGAACTTTGGATTTGCTACATATTGATAAATGTCAAACCCTGCGATATTTGGTGCAACCTTTCCGGTATTGATGTTCGCTAAAAGATTTGCAAAACGACTTTCTTTATCAAGTAAGGCGTTATAGTGATTTGTACACAAAACAAGTCTTCGGCCCTCTTCGGGAACTTCGGCATCATCAAATTTGCCTTTTAGTGCTACGATAGCTTTATAAACATCGTCTGCGTTATCTGCAAGCTTTACAACCGGCGTTTTTGCTGTGTCTGCTTGTGGAGCAATAGCATGAATCGCCTTTCTGTACTTTGTAGAGTTGATTTGTGTAACGTGTCCTCTTGTTGCAGAATCAATACGAGGGTAAGAAGCCCCCATGATTTGATCGTCAGATAAAGTAGTTACTTTAGTTTGATATTTATCTAACTTGATGATAACTTCGGTATCTGTAAATTCCTGAACCAGGATCGGGTAAGTTGTATTGTTGATTAATACTTCCGGTTGGAAGGTTTCAACAGGTAAGTGAATTAGATTTGATTCGGCGGTTGTCCCGGAACCAACTTCGATCACTTCGGTGTCAAGTTCTGGAATACCATCCAACCACGGCGCTACGTTTTGAGTAGTCAAAAGCTGGATTACTCTTGCGCTCCAAACTTCTGGAAAATTTGCTGGCATTTTTTATGTAATTAATTGGTTAAACTGTTTTAAACAAAGCCCCTCCGTTTTGAGTTCGCAGGAGCTTTTTGGTATCTGTAGGTATCTGTTAGGTTGCTATTTGAATAGGGCTTTGTAGCCTTCCGGGTTACTGTTTTTGAAGTCCAATTGAGCGTTTAAGTCAAGTTTTTGGAAGTCGTCAAGCGTTTTAACTTCGGCAGCATTTACAGCCGGAACAGTAGTTGCAGAGAGATTGTTTTTAGCCGGTGCATCCGTAACCATTGTTTTGTACAAATCCGGCATTTCTGCATGAAGTTTGATAAATTCAGCTTTTTTCGTTGCATCAATTTTACCAGCCTTGATGTCTGCATCTACAGTATCAGCCGATAATTTCGCTTTCTTGTCTTTTTCAAGCTCTTCAAAACCTGTGATTTTTAGGTTTGCAGCATCTAAATCAGATTTTAATTTGATGATGTTCGCTTCTACTTGTGCGGAATCATGTTCTAATGTATTACCCGGCAATCCTAATGCGGAAATAGCGGATAAAGTAAGTGTGATTTTCATTTGCTTATTAAGATTAAATTTTGTTGCATCGGAAGCCATCAACAGAATTTCAGAAACTTCATTTTCTACAAGTTCCCTGATACTCTCTTCGGAAGTGGCGTATAATTTTACAGTCAATGCATTTGCATTGTTAGGAATGGCGACTACTGAACCCTCTAAAACTTCGGATTCTACAAGGTCGTAAGTATCGTCAGGAGCTAAAACGAAATTGCTCATTGAAAAGGGATCAAGCCCTAAACTTGCACCTTTGATAAATCCGCGTTCTACTTTTCCTGCGATCTTGGAAGCGTTAGGATCTTCATCATCAAAAACAGCCACAGCAGTAAGCAAAGAGCCTTCTATCTGAATATCTTCCCAACGCCCGATAACGGCCTCATTGCCGCCTTTATGTGAATCTAACATTACCGGGTTATTCCTGAAACGTTCCAGTTTTAACCCAGAGTTACGTACTCTGAATCCGTATTGGTTTTTTTTAGTTTCATCATTAAGAATGAATTTCTGTTTTGACATCCGTTGTATCGTTTTGAGGTGACAAAGATTTAAGGATATCAGCATGAAAAAAAATAGTTGTAAAGAAGCTGAACAGCCCTGTATAAAAGCTTTACAGATGTGTATAGAAACTGTACACATTTTTTTTTGACGTACTCGTTAAAGTGACTTTTGTATAGAAATAGGATAATTATGGGCTTAAAAAAAACAGAGCAAAAAGATTACGCGAAGTTTCTATACACTGAAAAAAATCTAACTCAAAAAGAGATCGCAGAAAAGGCAGGAGTAACGGAAAAAACATTGATCAAATGGATCAATGAAAACGATCAGGAATGGAAAAAGCTTCGTAACTCTTTAATGACTACAAAGCCACATCAAATCAAAATGCTTTACGGACAATTGGAAAGACTAAATGAAACGATCCAAAACCGTAAAATTGTTTATGATGTTCCTGATCAATTACTAAAACCTATTAAGGTTAAAGATGCTTCCGGTAAAGAAAAACTGGAATATCCAAAATTTAACGAACAGGATTATCCGATCAAGATCGGAAACTTTCCAACATCCAAAGAATCAGATACAATTGTAAAGATCACCAATGCCATCAACAAACTGGAAGGTGAAACGTCAATCGGTGACATGGTTCAGGTTGCTATGATGTTCTGTGAATATGTAAGAGATATTGATTTTGAACAGGCACAAAAAACAAGCGAATTATTTGACATGTTTATCCGTCAACATTTGGCATAATGGCGAAAAAACTATCTGATAAAAAGCACTTGGATATATGGTCCGTATTTCGTGATAATATTGCGAAAAGTACGCCTGTAGATCTTAACGAAACGCAAATCGAAAAGAAAAAAAGAATTGCGTATTTAGAAGCACATCCCGAAAAATGGTTTGCTTATTATTTTCCAAATTTCTGTACACATAAACCCGCCGTTTTCCACTTAAAAGCTACGGAACGTGTAGTAAAAAACAGTGAATGGTTTGAAGTACGATCCTGGTCCCGTGAGATGGCGAAGTCTGCACGTACTATGATGGAATCTTTATACCTGTCTTTTACCAAAAAGAAAAAGGTTTGGTTAATGGTTTCCAATACCGAAGACAACGCCATCCGTTTACTTGCGCCGTATAAAAATATCCTGGAATCAAACAACAGGATTATTAACGATTATGGTGTACAAAGGAATCCCGGAAAATGGGAGGATAAGGAATTTACATCAAAATTCGGGTTTTCTTATCGTGCATTGGGTGAAGGACAGTCACCGCGTGGAACCAGGAACGATGCCGACAGACCGGACGGGATTATTATTGATGACTTTGATACGGACGAAAAATGCAGGAATAAAGATCGTGTAAAAAATGCCACAGATTGGCTTTTAGAAGCGGTTTTCCCTACACGTGCCGTGAATGTTCCGTTATTGATCATTGTCAACGGAAATATTATCGCAAAATATTGCACGATCACCATTTTAGGTGAAATGGCGGATTGCTGGGATAAAGTGAATTTAACGGATCCGCAAGGTAATTCCAATTGGCCGGAAAAGAATACGAAGGAAGCAATTCATAACATGTTCTACAACAGCAAGGGCAAAAGGAAAA
The DNA here is from genome assembly GCF_003815715.1 of Chryseobacterium sp. G0162. NCBI lineage: Bacteria > Pseudomonadati > Bacteroidota > Flavobacteriia > Flavobacteriales > Weeksellaceae > Chryseobacterium > Chryseobacterium sp. G0162. The sequence continues at coordinate 130,506 of NZ_CP033922.1, forward strand.
TTACAAAGCGGGCAATGATGAAGGAATACTACAACAAGCCCGGAGCCGAAGGCGATACATTCAAAGAGATCTACTACGGTAAATGTCCGCCATTGAAAAAATGTGAAAAAGTTGTTACCTATTGTGATCCATCACCATCCAATAACAAAAACAAAAAGAACAGTTCTAAGGCTGTTGTTATTGTTGGCTTGTACGAAGGTCGGTACTATGTTTATAAAGTTTGGCTGGGAAAAGCCACAAACCCTGAATTTGTTCAGTGGATCGGCCAGGCTTTCAATTACCTGGATCGAAATGGAATAGACATCAAAAAAATCTTTATCGAAAACAACACTTTACAGGATCCGCATTATCAGCAAGTAATAAAACCGCTTTTAGAAAAGTATCGGAAAGATACCGGAACAAAATTACCGGTTCGCGAAGACAAGAGAAAAAAGGCTGAAAAGTTTGATCGAATCGCCAACATGGAAGACGATAACAGTAACGGTGATATCATTTTCAATGAAAAAGAGAAAGACAGTCCAATGATGGTGCAAATGGAAGATGAATGGCTGGGAGTTTCTGAAAAGTCGGAAGAAATGGACGGACCGGATGCCATAGAAGGTGCAAAATATATGATTGATAACAAAGTCGTAAAAGACAATTTGGGCTATGCTTCCGGGCAAGTAGAAAGCCGTCACTATTAAAATTTAGCATTATGTTTTTAGAAATTGAAGATCTTAAAAATGTTATTTACGGTTATCAGATTGACCAAATAACCGAACAAAACGAGAACATCACCCTGCAAGCTATAGCCGCTGCCGAACAGGAAGTAAGAAGTTATTTAGCAAATAGCAGTAAAAAATCTGTGAGATACGATATTGAAGCTATTATGAATGCAACCGGTGATCAGAGAAATGCAATTATTCTTTCACATACGGCAACAATTGCAAAGTATTACATCATAGAGCTTTGTAATCTTGATGTAATCTACGAAACAGCTAAAGATCGTTACGATCGTGCTGTAAGCTGGCTTAAAATGCTATCAAAAGGAGATATCAGCCTGGATACTTTACCAACGATTGACGATACCACACCTGGAACCGGTGACAATGATACTTACCCATTTGTTTACGGAAGTCGAGAAAAGTTTAACCACGAATAAAAATTATCATGTCAAATAGATACAGAAAAAACAATTTATCTGCAAAGACAGGCGGAAAGCCTTATAAACCATATCAGCAAAAAAACAATCATAATCTTGCAGCTAAAACAGGATCCGGCGGTAAGTCTTCCGGTAACAAACTTTACCCGCAGCTGGTTGAAAAAACAATCACCCAAACAAGACAGGATATTGCAAAATGGAAAACTGCATTAAATGCAACTAAAAATGCGGATAATCCTTCGGTTTGGTCATTGTATAATTTATATGATTATATTTTAGATGATGCCGTTCTAACATCACAAATTGAAAACAGGATCCAAGATACTTTAGGATCTACATTCAATTTAAGAAAAAAAGGCGGTGAAATTGATACGGAATTAACGCAGACTTTCCAAAATTCAGAGCTGTTTAATGAGATCATTACACAGATTTTAAATTCCAGGTTTTATGGAAGTTCTTTAATCGAACTTGATTGGAAGCAAGAAGGATTAAACGAACCTGTTTTAAAAGCAGAATTACTTCCAAGACAAAACATTATTTCGAGAACCGGAACATTTTTACCGGACTACAACGAAGACAAAGGCGTTAAATATCGTGAATTACCGGAATTTGGAACATGGTTATTAGAGTTTGGAAAAGCTGGCGAAATTGGGCTTTTAAACAAAGCGGTTCCGCACGCTTTATTTAAGAGATTTGCGCAATCTTGCTGGTCCGAATTATGCGAAATTTACGGAGTTCCGCCGCGTGTTTATAAAACGGATGCACAGGATCCTGCAGCGGTTGCACGTGGTAAAAAAATGATGCAGGACATGGGATCAGCTGCATGGTTTATTATTGATACAACAGAAGAGTTTGAGTGGGCCAAAGGAGTTTCGACAAATGGTGACGTTTATTCAAACCTGTTAAGATTCTGCGACAATCAAAATACGCTTTTGATTTCCGGGGCAATTATCGGTCAAGATACCGAACACGGATCCTACAATAAAGATGCTTCCGGGCAAAAACTTTTATCAAAATTAGTTTTAGCCGATATGGCTTTAGTAGAAATGTACATGAATACTAAGGTTATGCCGGCCCTGGCTCGAATTGGTATTGTTCCGGCTGATTTTATATTCCAGTGGGAGATATCAGAAGATCTACAGACTTTATGGGATCGAACTATTCAGGCTTTACAACATTATGAAATAGATCCCGAATGGGTTAAGGAAAAATTTGGTATTGCGATCACCGGTGTAAGACAAAACAATTTACCAGGAAACGCAAATCTGAATATTGCAGAAAGTTTTTTCGTTTAAGGGCTGAAGGTACACGGCCTGTCAGCCCGAAAATGTATTTTAACGGTCTTCATTTGCGCCTGAACACGCTATATGAGTGTAATTGTGACAAGTGTAAGGCTACTAAAATTAATTTAGCTTCGGAAAACGACGATCCAAAATTTAAAAGCGTTTTAAATGCAGCTGAAAACGCTTTTAAACACTTGCACCAAAAAGGAAGCTACAGCCCGGACGATATCAAAGAAAAGCCGTATCAAGATCTGATAAACCAAACCTACAAGGTTTTAAATTCAGCAATCACAGACAACGATATTCCGCCTGAAATGCTCCAAAAGATGCAGGAAGATACTTTCATCTTTTCAGGTTTAAAAACTCATGCTCAACTTTTGGAAGCATCATCCATGCTTTTGGATGATGAAGGAAAGATCAAAAGTTTTAATGCTTTTGCGAATGATTTTAACAAAATCAATAAAGATTACAATCAAAACTATTTAGAATCTGAACACCAGTTCGCGATAAGTAGTTCACAAAGCGCCGCCAATTGGGCTGCACTGGATCCCGATGGACGTTATTATTTACAGTATCGTACTGCGAATGATGATAGAGTAAGGGAACAGCATCGGGTTTTACAAGATACGACGTTACCGAAGGAAGATTCTTTTTGGCTGTCATATTATCCGCCGAACGGTTGGCGCTGTAGATGTCATGTTGTTGAAGTTTTAAAAGCTAAATATCCGCTGTCTGATTCAAAAAAAGCCATCGAAAACGGAGAAAGGGCCACAACACAGATCGGAAAGGACGGAAAGAACCGGCTTGCAATCTTTAGATTTAATCCAGGAGCGGAACAAAAGGTTTTCCCGCCGAAGCATCCGTACAATAAAGTGAAGGGAGCGGACCAGGTTAAAAAAACGCTTCAAGAAAAACCGTTAAAGACAACCAGGGATCTAACGAGACATTTTGAAAGCTTTGCAAAAGACAATAAAGATTTTTTCAGTCGTGGGTTCAAAGAAATAAAATTGACTAAACAAAGAGGGGTTAACGGCTTCACGGATATGAACGGGGTTATTGCTTTAAAGTCCGATATCAGCGCTCACATAATCGACGGGCTGAACAATATCAAAAATAAAAAACCGACGACTTTTGACCAGGAAAGGGCAATTTCTACACTGCATCACGAATTGTGGCATAATGCGAATAAGCCAGGTAATATGCGAATGACAACTAAACAAACTTCTACGATGGAACTTGCAAACGAATTTGTCAGCAGAAAGACTTTACCGGAATTTATGGAGAAACTCGGCGGAAAACTTCAAAACGAAGAGCTTACCAGGAACAGAACTAATACCGGATATAATAAAATGGTTAACAATTATGATCAGATTATCAAATGGAGTGAAGCGGATCCGGCCAAAGTCCTGGAAACTGTTAAAACTCACCTGGTGAATGAAAAGTACACCAACCAAATGGAAGGTTTAGTAAAAGCCATCAAAGAGCATAGTAAATACGAGATCTCGGAAAAAACTGTAGAAACGCTTATAGATCTCGGAAAACAAAAAGAATATTCGGAAGAAGTATTTAAAGAGTTTTTGGAAAAGAACAAAAATTTACTAAAGGATAGAGGTTAATTCATCTTTGTAGATCTCTTCCAGCTGTTTAATCAGATCCGTTAAGTTGTATTCTTCGGCATAGGAATATAACGATAATATTCTTTCCTGTTCGTCGGAAAGCTCATGATCGGGTGAAACTAAAAAGGCCGGGTGATCATCAAGAACCGCAGCCACATCGTAAACGGTAGCTGTTCTAAGATCAACGCCTTTGAATTTATATATATCTGCCATAATAACACAAAGTTACAACTAAATTTTAAAGAACAATGAATTTTGAACAATTTCACAAAAATATCCTCAATGACGTGAAAACGGAAGTGATGGAAGAGTTCGACAGGAATTTTGAAAGAAAGGCATTTTTCGATAAAACGTGGCCACGAAATAAGCTCGTGAACAGAAAAGGTTCCATGATGGCAAGGTCCAATAATTTGCGGCGTGGATTCCGGGCAAAAATTCAAGGTGATAAAATTGTGTTTTCAAATTCAATGCCTTATGCCAAAATACAGAATGAAGGCGGCGAAATTCTCGTAACACATCGAATGAAAAAATATTTTTGGGCGATGTATTACCAGGCATCCGGTAACATCAAAGTAAGTTCCAAAACCGGCAAGCAACTAAACAACGCCAGGAACCAAAGATTATCCATTGAAGCGGAACAATTTAAAGCGCTTGCACTGATGCCGGTCGGAAAAAAAATCAAAATTCCTTCCAGGCGTGTTATCGGTCCGCATCCAAAAATAAGGGATTCTGTAGAAAGAATTGTAAATCATCACTTATCAGAGATCAACGAACAAATTCTAAATAATTTAAGACAATGACAGACATTTTACAAGCAATTAACGATAAATTGAACGAAGTAACGGAGCTAAAGTACATTGACGAAAATTGGGGGCAATTAGATCTATACGGCCCGCAGATTCCGGTTCAGTGGCCGTGTGCATTGGTAGACTTCAATACCGGTCAATTTACTAACATCGGGCGTAACTATAGAGTAACGCCACAGAACAGACAGGAAGGAACTTTAACTGTTGAAATCACCATCGCAAATCTGAAACTAACAAACAGTAGCAACAAAGCCCCAACTTTTCAAAAAGAAAAGGCTTTTGCAATATGGGATCTCATTAACAAAGTGCATGAAATTTTACAAGGCTGGAACCCGGCAGAAAACGCCGGTGCGTTAATCAGAACAACATTCAGTAAAGTAAGGCGGGATGATGGCGTACAGGAATTTAGAGTAATTTACTCTATCGGGTTACATGATTGTTAAGCTTATCCAGTTCCTTTTCAATTGGAGTGCTTAAAATCGTGTTTAAAGTGGTTCTGCTGATTGGATATTTTGGGTAAATATATTTTCTGAGGACAACCGTATCCGGGATGTCCTCATTTTTATGCTCTAAATATAGATCCTTTATGAGCTTATAGCGAAGTAAGGTATTGCGTTGTAAAGGTTTACCCATATCGCAAATATAGGAAGTATATTCCTTTTTCCAATACTACTCTATAGAAATGTACATGAAATTCATTAGAAAAACTTCATTTTTGTTCGGATTTTGGTTAAAATCTTCGTCCAGCTTTTCTTTATACACTCTTCCGATAAACTTTTCGTCACCAGTATAAAAATTGTATGATCCTTCGTTGTCATAAACTTTGAACCAGGCATCATTTTTATTTCCCATTTTGTCAGCTTGTTGAAGTCCGTTCAAAATGAATGAAAAAGCCTGTACGGTTCCGAAGTCCTGTTTTGCCTTCGCATCCTGGATGATGTATTTACAACGATTGATATTTTCGGAAAGGTCTTCATTTTGGATTTGCATTTTTGAGTTAAAAAACGTGATCAGATCCTGATATGAAAATTCCTTTACAAGAACTTTTTTTGATACCTGGTAAGAAGCTGGGACCACTTGCGCTGTCTGCTGTGCAAAACTGAATGTAGATATCAGTAAAAACAATAATAATTTTTTCATAGCTCTATGTTAAATATTTTACAAAACTTTTTCCACGCTTTTTTTCTCTGATAATTGGAAAGCTTTTTAGGCTTTTTCACCTCTTTATTTTGATTTAATAAGGCTTCTATTTCATTGCGAGTAATATTAATAGATCCTTCAAATTCCATTGAAGTTTTACCGGGAATGTACTCTATAGGTTTGCAATCAATTTCCGTTCCCATGAGTGTAATTTTTACATCTTTCCAATAAAACTGTTTATTTTCCATAATATCAAATATTTGCAGGAATTGTTTAACAAATTTATGACTTTTTTTTAAATAAAAAAGGGGGTGCGAACCCGTCGGTCCGCACCCCCTTCGTGTACAACTTCTAAACTTCTGATTCGGAAATGAGATCAGTAATTGTTTTAAAATCCTGGATCGAAATTTTTTCGATGCCTGGTTCAGGTTTGAAAGTAATAATTGTTTCGTGGGTTATCCTATCAACCGATACGATGTATTTAACCCGATCCCACAATCTTCCGTCGCTGTCTACGATTAATGAAACTTCACCGTAAGCCGCTAAGAACTTTCTAAAAAAACCTTTTTCTGCTGTAATTTGTAATTCTAACATTGAACAATTAATTTTAACATTACAAATGTAGAACTAACAAAAATCTGTACATTACGGGTTTCCGTATTCATATTAAAAAATTTATTCTAAAGGTGGTTTAACATTTATTTTCTGAAACTCTTTTTCTGCAACTTTATACCAAAAATTGGCTTCGGAAGGCTCTTCACCTTCTTTTATTGCACATTCTACCATTGTCGTTTCTATACTGATACCATTTGGAAAAGTTTCATCTTTCCAGGTATCGGTATAGTATTTGAAAATGTAGCCTTTTTTATGAAGAGCTTCAAACACTTCTAATTTTGAATAATCAAAGCCATTTAGTTTTATTAAAACCTGTTTTGGTGATTTTCCATATAAAGGTCTACCGAAATGATCCTTTCCTAATATATCCATTAGCTTGATATTTTCTATAAAATGGGTTTACATGATTTGCATTGTTATATCTCACTTTCAATAAACTTTTATTAAGATCTTGAGCTGCTGAACGAATAAGCTCGCTTACTTTTGTTAATTGTTCAGTAGCTTTTGTTGTATCTGCAAATGCTGCGGATATTTTAGCGGCAAAATATTGCATATCTTCTGCGGATATCCCGGCAGCACGAATAAATTTTTTGTATTCATCTGATTGCAAAATTTCTGTCATTGCTTTACCCTGGGATCTCCCGTTGGATAATATAATTTCATTCATTTTTAAATCGTTTTTAAATATGGTTTAAATCTTTTCAGCCAGCCAATAACGTCCGTTTAGGTACGTACTCGGATAAGGCATGGCGGTATTATCAATTTTCTTTTTCATCCGAAGTTTAGGAATGTATAGAAGAGCTTCTATTTTTTCCGCATCGGATAGAGCTTGCCACGCCTTCCGGGTTGCTGGGATCTTACCGACTTTATATCCGTAGGTTTTCCAAAAATATTCAAAGCTTAAATCTTTCGGGAGCTCCAAATATTCAAAGTCTAAATCTTTGCGCTCCATAAACTTCCAGTATTCAGTTTCGGTTTTCGGAACTCGTGAACTTTTAAGGATCCACAATACCTGCTCTTCGGTCCATCGTTCACCTTCCAGGCTAATCGACTTAAAAACTCCGAAGGAATCATATTTTAAATAAAATTTCTTGTCGCTTTGCTTATGTAGTGCTACATATTCTGTCATAATAATTGTTTATGAAGTTCGTTTTTCATTTGTAAAACCGCGTTCGCTTCGTAGGATCCAAATTCATCCGGGAAATAAATTTCATAGTCTCGTAGATATACCAGCAAAGCTTCTGCTTTATAGTATGACAGTTTCAAAACAAAACTTTTATCTTTTTCCCTTTTATCAATGGCTTTCTTTAGAAGCTCGGTTCTAAGCTCTTTACAGATTGAAACAACAGATCTAAGGTTTTTCGCCTGGCTTTGTAGATCCAATGTGTCTAAAATCTGCATACTGTTGTTTAAAACAAGTAATTTACTGTTATCAAGTGTCAGAAGCTTTTTCATTTTCCAATAGTTTATTTACTACAGATACTTTATGTTTGAAATCTCGATTGCAGTTTATCATCAGATCATATTCTTTAAGATTATAAATTACTGTACTATGATCATGTTTTATAATCCTTCCTATATGCTCAAAGGTTAAACCTTCGGCCCTCAAAACATAACAAATGATTTTCCGTACATCGCAAAAATCTTGTCTTCTACTCCTTGATCGTAATTCTTTAGTAGTGATATCTAAAGTTTTGCAGATCTTCACTACTATTCTAGGGATCCTACATTTACTTTTCATTAATTCCACTTATTATTAACTAAATTAAAATCACGGCCTGCCTTATGAGTGAACATAGAGAAAATACGTTTTTCAGACAGTTTTACTATTGATATGTAATATCTGTTACATTCAAAAAGATCTGATGTTTCACCTAAATAAAATATCATTTCATTATCAAGCATACCGATATACGTTGCTGGTTTCAGATTAAAATATCCTAATAAAGTTGTTTCACTTTGCGGGCTTATTATCTCTCCACCAATTTTCACCGGGACCGGATCAATAAAGCTATTAATGTCCATAGAGATTGGAAGTATATAACCCATTCCCATTTTATCATTATAAATTACGCTGTAGTCTCGTAGGCCGTGTTTTGCATTCATGATTTAATATTTAAAATTAGTCCAGTGTATTATTTTCATTTTTTTTGGTTTACCGGTTGAGACTACATTTTTGAAATATTCTTTGAACTCTTGAAAATTTTCAAAACCATCATTTAAAGCAAGTATTTCCAATCTTTCGGGTGATAAATGCTTGCCATCTATTATAACATTAAGCTTTCCGATTTTAGGGAAATAGTCAAAAAATATTATTTGTGTAGATATGACCGGAATACGTGGAGCAAAACGAAATGCATCTTTAGTTCTGTTATTGATAAAAAAATCTATCATACGACCTTCTTTCCAGCGATCTGTTTTATCTTCTCTTATTGTATGCAGCTTTCCGAAGTAATTATCTGCTAAAGGTCTTTCTACTTGGTCAAATGATTTACCAAATTTATAGCGGTAATCAGTAAAAAACGGTTCCAAATTACGAGCGTTTATAACATGTTTGAGAGATAACCCAATCCATATTTTATCAATAAAATAGGTTGGTTTTCCGTTTATTTGGGTTGAAAATGGTAATATCATACTATTCAGAATTTTTTAATTGTTCGTCCTGTTCTCTTTTTAGAATTTCCAATTCCATTTCATATTCCATTTCTACCAAATGTTTTTCACAATCGGCCATTGTAAAAACAACAATTGCCAATAGAATCCCAAACACGAGCAAAAGAAGGATTAAAAAGGCTTTAAATATTAGTATCATTTTATTGTTCTTTTTGATAATAAAGTTTGTAGAATAGCCCGTTTTCGTCCTGATCCTGTGTGATCAGGTTACGATCACCATGCACGTAGATATGAAAGTTCGTATCAAGTTTGATGATTGTTTTAAACTTACTCTGTGACTTCTTTACAGCACCATCGCTGATCGGAAATTCTTCTGCGATGTTGATCTGCATATCCTGTTCATAATCGGTTTTAAAGGCGTTAAAACTTTCGATCACTTTTTCATCGCCTAAAACTTCATTGTTGAACTCTTCTAACTTAAATTCTTCTTTCTCTTTGAAAAAATTGATCGACTTATTCAGGAAGTCCGCCTGATCAGCTTTGGAAACTTCAAATTCTGCCGGAAGCTGCTTTTTGATATAGTCTTTAAAAACGTTTAAGGATTCCTGCGTATGGAAATAATCATCAGTACGCTGTTTGACCTTTAAAAAGTCCTCAAACCAGTAATACATATCACCATTTTTATTGTTATCTACAACGGAAAGGACAAAACCATTTTCTTTGTCCTGGTTGTAGATTAAAGCGGCTTTATCAATTTTGGCCAAACTCACGCCGAAATGTTGTTCGATGGGATCGGATTCGTTAGGAAATATTTTTAAAAATGGTTCTCTTTTTTCCGTTTTAAAAATTCCGATCTTGTCGATATCGTTTTCGTTTTCACCTTTGAAAAGAACGACAAACAATTCACCGCCTTGAACTCTCGGATTTTCGGCAGCTTCATACAAATATCTCGCGATATCCTGGGAATAGCTTTCAAAATACCAATTATCCTGAAAGATTTCTTTAACAGCATTGTAAACGGGATTTGTTGACAAATAAGAATCGCTGTAAAATTGATATGTTTCTTCTGTTTTGAAAGAACTTAAAAAATAATGCTGCAACATTTCCGCCGTTGCTTCATCCAGTTGCAGTGCATCTTTAGAAATATTAAGATCTTCACCGTTTATTTTGTTACCTACTTTGTGAACTATGATTTTCATTGATTTATATTTTATTGTTAGAATTATGCTTTGCTATCAAATTCCGGTAGCCTTTCTTTTACTTTTTTATAAAGTTCATCAACTGGAACCATTTCGCGCCCTGAATAATCCTGAAATGAACACGCAGTTTTTAACAATTTCCCATCAAAAAAGCCGAATTGAGTAGCACGAAGTACAGCAAGCATTTTAGATAAAGATCTATCACATATATCGCTGAATAAAATATAAATATCAGTTCCATAAATACCCAAAGTATCAAGAAACAAAACTGAACCTAAACCACCCATTGCATTAGGATCTATCGTCCCGCCTTTAGTTAGAATTTCCATAATTGCACCCATCGCACCTGGGTTTCCTTCTGACATTTTTACGACAACATCCATTGTGTTATCTGTTAATTGTATTTTTGACATAATTTTATTTGAATTTAGATTTAACGATATTTTGAAGAGCAAAAATAATTTTCGATACTTCGGTACTGCTCATTTCTTTTAATGGCTTTTTTACCGGTGATCTGTCCGATTTAAGCCAACCACCAAGCCGATGGAGATCTACAAACTGCGGATTTTCTTCGTTTACCCATCCAAGAGTATGGCAGATACTTAAAACGTTCTTGTGTTGATTGTTTCTTTTGTCAAAAAACCCCCACGAACTGTGATCCATTGTTTTTCCTGTGTTGAAAAAGTGGATCAATTCACTTGCTTGTAACTGGTTTAGATCTTTAATTGAGGTTATTTCACAACCCATCATTTCGGATAATGCTTCCAGTCTTTCTTCTCTGTCTCTGAATTTCCCGCTGCAAATAGTTTGCAGCTGGGAAATCTGTTGTTTGGTGATTGTCATACCTATGATTTTGGTAGTAAAAATGTTAGATCTGTATCTTTCGGAAGGTCCACACTTGTCATTGAAAGCGGGATGCTTCTTTCAATACCGGTTCCATCGGTGTAGTAGGCTTCAATAAACCACTTTGATAACTTTGGTTTGTATTCAGCCTGGATGATCTCTACACCTTTTTGAAAATCTGTTCCCGGAAAATCCTTGTCGGCGATCTGTTTAAGTTCTAAAACTTTTTTACTGTCAAGATCTCCTTTGCCATTTCGCTGTAACAACTTCATTACGGCTCCAAGTATTTTTTTTGAATTATCATCTTTACCCAAACTTTCCAGGAATTTATGAACCATTGCAATTCCGTATGAAGCGTTTTCGCCGTAGCCATCTGTAATCCTATAACCAAGTTTAATGCTTTCTTTTCCAACGGTGATCGTGTGGCTTTGCTGGTTGTTTTTAACGCCGATCGTTTCGATCTTCATTTTCAGATAGGTTTCAAAATCGCTGAAAACTTTGGCTTTGGCTTTTTCCAGGTTTTCGGATGCTTCGCGCAAAATCTGCATAGATCCGGGAAGGGTTTCTGCTGCGAGATCGTCCAGGGCTTTCAGATCGTTTGCCCGTTTTTCCTTTTCGGATATTGCAATCTGTTTTAAATCGTCAGCGATCTTTTTTCGTTGTTCCGGTGATAATGTTTTGATATCTATTGTTGTCATGATATTTTTTAAATTAAGTTTATTATTAAAATCTTCGGTGAAACGGTCTAATCAATGGCATATCAGGAAAGTGACCAGGCACAAAAACTGGATGTGTACGGTAATGACTTAATGAAGGTAGTTTTTCGATTTTTACTACCAATTCGCCATCTACAGTCGTTAAGTTTATATTAAACTTTTTAGGGTTAAATTCTGAAAGCAAGTGACGAAAATCAGTATCATTAATATTTCTGTCTCGTAAAGTGGCTTCAACATTGCCCCCGATATGTATTGTTACTTTTCTAAACAAACTAAGATCTTCTAATTTTCTAAGGATTTTTTGATTTTTCATAACGCGTTATTTTTTATAATTAATTGTTTTTGTTGGTTTTCCCGGAACTTAATTTCTTTGATAAGTTCGTCTGCTATTGTATCGTCGCTGCAACTTTCTAATTGCTCTTTAAGATCTGCGATGATATCATTCAGCTGTTGTTCCGTCGGTTGCTGGTTGTTCTGTAGATTCATTGGGAATATTTGCTAATTTTTCTTCTAAAACGTCTAAAAAAGCGTTCATCCTGTCTTCTGAACCATTCATATACTCCATAAAAAGTTCAGAAGTAGTTCTATCATGGGAATTTTTAACGGCAGTGATCTGATCTGTTGACCTTACAATAATAATTGCCGGAAGTTTAGCTGTACTAAGTTCATTCATGATGGCCATTAATCGGCCTTGTAGTTCTGTTGTCATGTTAAAATATTTGTTAAAATCAATTGTTTTTAATTTGGTTGTTTATCCTTTCTGATTCGGCAGCTTTCTTACCAGCTGCAAAGGCTTTGTTATACTCTTCTTTCAGAACAGAATCTATATAATCCTGTGCGCTTTTATGCGCTTTGATCATTTTAGATATAGTGTTTTCGCCTTCTATACTAATTTTTTTGATGATTTCATCAAGCATTTTTTCTCCTGTCATGATATTTAGTTTAAATGAAATTGTAGATCTCTGTTCTGCTTTGTGTCTTTCAGAATAGAAGCCGGATAATAGTTTTCCAGTTCGTTCCCGTACTCGCAAATAATACCGTGATAGATCTTTTGACTGTCAGGAATATTATTGGAAATATAACCGCCGTATTCTCTTACAAATTTGTTTTCAACCAGGATGCTCCATTGAGTTTTATAGTAGTTGAAAAGAGCGGCGCTATTTATCAGATCCCGATCTTTGTAGAAAAATTTATCGGCCATTACTTCACACCAGGTGACGAAAAATCTATGAATTAAGTTATCATATCCCCACTCATTGTAACCGATAGCGTTCATGGTAGGCTGTCTGTTTGCGTTATTTGTTGTCATATTGTGATTGTTTTTAATTAATAATATTGGATCCGTGCAGGATCATTGCTTTTTCCTGGTCTACTACGAATTGACCGCCCTTCGTACGGCCGCCAACCGTTGCTACCAATCCCTGAACCCGAACTATTCGATCTGCAAGCCTTTTGATCATTTTGGCGGTTGCTGTGTATGGTTCCCCACGGTCCTCATGAGCAATGAAAATGAAAAGTTTATCCGGGTTGTCCTTCATAAGGCTTTGTAAACCGCCATTTTTAAGCTCTTCTACATAAACCGTCACATTATCTATAAAAATGATCTTCGGTGCATATCTGCGTTTTAAATGAGCTTTAAGATCTTCCAGGGTTACATATCCATAGGCTTGGAAATTTTTGTTTTTTTCGTCCAAATTGGCCCGTTTACAAACATCCTGGAACGATAGTCCTAAACCCTCTTCGGCAGATATGTATAAAATCTTTTCAGACAGGCTTAAAAATTGAGCTAACAGAATAGAAAACCACGTTTTTCCGTTTTTCTCTTCACCGTAGATGATCCACATCTTTCCGTTTCGTTCCGGTTTTCCGAATATATCCAGCCAAATACCTGTAAGGACTAAAATTTTCAGGGTTCTATCTAAGATATTTTTAACTGTGTATGTTCTCATTAAGCGCTGATTTTAAGAAGAGTATCAAGATGCCTTAAAGTGGCTTCTTTTTTCATACATTGGTTTACAAGAGTTTCAACCGGCTGGGATCCTTTATGGTTTGCCGATGCTACTTGCGTTAATAACTCATATCTAAAGGCTTTTTTATCATCTACACCGTTCGGAGTAAGTTTGATAAATTCGTCAGAAAAACGGCTGAATATTTCGGCATAACCAACCTTTCTGCTGTTAATTCCTTTTTCAATTTTGGCACGAAGCCCGTCAGCTCCAACCATATACCAACCACAATAACCGTCCGTAGCGTTCCAAAGTTCCTTTAATTCCAAAAATGCGGGATATTCAAGGTCTCCGGCTTCGTCAACTACGATAACCGGCTGATGTAACAGGTTTAAATAATATTTCAGGTTTTCTTTTACATCTACATACTTGCCTTTATTATCCAAACCGATGGTTTTTGCCAGTAATCGGATAAATTGTTGTTTGGTTTTGGCCTGCGAACAGTCAATGTAAAAAGCATTTTTAAGCGTTTTAACGATGTTTTTTGAACAGAAAGTTTTCCCGATACCACAATCATCAACCAATATCATTGAGCGGCTGAATGCCTGGCAAAAACTAATACTTTGTTCAATTTCGTTATAAACCTGCGTTCTTACGATTTTCCAATCAATATCACGGATGTTGATATTTAATTGTCTGCCTATTTGAAGCCATTGGCTGTCAGAAATTATTTTTTCTATTTCACCTTTGTTCAATCGGCTGTAAACTGCACCGTTTATGTTATAAATTTTAGCGTATTGAGCATCCGTACCACCGAAGTTTTTACGGGCTTCTAATAATGCTTGTCTTACTTGTTGTTTATATGCTAAAGTTAATTCCATGAGATAAATTTTTATTATTTGAAAAATGCGTTTTGCCAGCTCACATTCGGCGTATGCGTTTTGAAATCCTCTTCCGGCGTTTCGATCGTTTCAACTTTTCCAGGTTCAGAAGGTGCAAAACGTTTGATGTTCATTCCAGGAACATAAAAACCGTTTTTTGGTTCCGGCTTCGGCTGTCGAATGATGTTGATATTCTGTAAGGACTTTTCTTGTCGTTTTATAAATCCTTCAACAGTTGCAACGTACATGCTTTGAATTTCTCGCGCTTTTTCGTCAGCTTCCGTGCGTTCAATAACCGCTCTATTATATTTCGGCATTTCCTGAACTTCGCAGATAAACCGGTTTTCGTAAAATGCAAGAGCTTTTAAAACATTTCCCTGGTTATCGTCAAGCCAATAAACGTCGATGTCTTTTCCTTCGATAATTTTCATCGTGTTGATCAGATCTTCACCTAAACTGATTTTACCATTATCTGCGATTGCTCGTGCTTTACCTTGTAGCTGTATATATCCTTTGTGACAGGATGTTTTTTGAGGATATCCTAAACTTGGTAAAATTGCTTTCCAGTTAGTTGGCTTCAATTCCGGGTGCTGCATTTCTAAAAAGTATTCCCATCTTGTTTTTGAAGGATCAACCGAATGCGGGGCATTGTTCCAGTCGTAGATATCAGTTATACACTCTTCGATAATTCTTTCATACGGTAACATTGGCACTTCTGCACTTCCTTTTTGGTTCGATTCGCTCAATGCGTGCGGTCTTGCCAGCCATCCTTCACGTTCTTTTTCAGATCCGTATCGTAGAGATCCGAAATACCTTTCAATTCTTTTACCTCTTGCGTTATTGGCCTCAATTCTTACATTTTGGAACATATAACCCTCTTGTAAAAATGACTTTGTAAAACTGCTGTTTAAAGCGCTTTCCGCTTCCAGTCCGTCAGGAATATTGATACCCCATTCTGTGTAATTGCGGACCATTTGTCTGTAAAAATCCAAGATGATCCCTTCTTTTGATTTACCATACACGAAAACGGTAAAACATTCACTACCAAGATCAATCCCGTTGTAAAACCAAACCCTGTTACCGGTTAAATCTTTGAAAGGTGGGTTTCTGTCGTCAATAGAAATTAAAGAACCTGCAAACTTTGGTCTTTCCAGTTGGTGATAAGGTTTGAAAGCATTCATATACTTTTGTCTGTCACCGGATCTCACTTTGTAAGTAGCTGCTTTGTTTTCCCATTTCGTCAAATAGTTTGTTACAGTACTTTCGGATAACTTTGGAAAGTCCTTTGGTGCATACTCTTCGCCTGTATCTTCGTTGTAAACCGTTACATATCCATTCAGGAAAGCTTCATAAGATCTATGGATCTCTGTGGCTGTCGGTTTGTGAGATTGTGTTTTGAACAAACCATTTAAAATCATTAACGTTTGATCGTCTACCTTTCTCGGATTTTGCTTTCTTTTCCCTTCAACATCTTTGATGATGGAAATAAAATTGAAAGGCCAATCGGTTCCATTAAAATTAAACGGTATTTCAAATTCATTTAAAGTCTCTTTAAACCTTGTCGGATGCGTAGGCAGGTTATGGGTTGGAAGTTCCTTTTTCTCTAAATAAGCATTAAAACTGTTGCTTTCTTCACATAAAAATGTGTTAATTCCTTTTAAAGACATACCAAGTTTAATCCTTTCGGTCTGATGCTTTTCTTTTAATCCCAAAACGCTAATCAAAATGGAAGCATTAGTAATATATCTTTGTTGTTCTTCGGGCTTCAAATACGAGCCGTCAGGGCGTTTAAAAGAGGCGTAAAATTCCACTGCAACTGATTCTGTTTTGTAGAAATACAATAGATTATGTTCTAACTTTCTCGGATCCCCTAAATAATCTTGGATATGTGTAGGAAGCGAATCAAAATCAATTATCAGTTCTTTATTTTTACCGCCCCCGCGTTGTAGGCTTTTTACACCATACGGTTTATTGCGGTTTCGGCTTACTTCTACAGATAAACACGCCTGATTTTTCCAGAATTTTGGAACCAATTCACCAACCAATACAGCGACTACGTTTGTATTATTCCAAAAATGTGGCATAGTCAAACTATTGAGTTATTAACTTCTTTTTTGGTGATCCAGGTAAACAGACCACCGAACAAATAATGTGTAGTTCGGATTTCTAAGGTTTTCCCATCAAGGGAATAGAACCAGTTTTTTGAAGTTTGATAAATTGATTTCATGACTGTTTGTTTTGAATGTTTAGAAATTTGGTAATAGTGTCCTGTACAACTTTGTTGATGTCGGCTTCTAATTTTTTATAATCCGACTTGATAAGATCCGGCGTAATACCGTCTACATTTCCTGATACAGATTGTCTTATATAGTATGAGGACAAACCGTATTTTAAAACCAAACCATCAATAGCATACTGATTGTATTTGGTCGGATTTTTTTTTGTTACTTTGTTCATTGCTTCGTTTGTTTTGAATTACGAAACAAAGAAAGGAAATATTTTCCTATTGTGAAACATTTTTAGGAACTATTTTCCATTTTTTAAATATTTACCATGACATTAGGACAAAGAATCAGAGAAGCCAGGGAGTTTAAAGGCTTTAAACAGAAGGATTTCGCAGTTATTTTAGAAATTGATCAAAGCCATTATAGCAAGATCGAACGTGATAAGGTTATGCCTACAATTTTGCAGATAACAGACATCAGCAAGAGACTTGATTGTTCTTTAGATTGGCTGATATTAGGTAAAGAAGTGCAGACAGAAAGCGTTTTGCATGATGTAGTTATCCAGGATGATTATAAAGACAGGTACGAACTTGCGATGGAAAATATTAAACTATTAAAGGAAAACAAAGCGTATATGGAAGCTGAAATAGAATCACTAAAAAGCAAAAACCGATCGTTTGAAAGACATAATATTAATGCTCCTGAATCTAAATCTAAACTGAAATAAGGTTCCTACACACATGTTTTTTATTTTATTATTCTATATAAAAATTGTAAATTACTGAAAATAAACCACTTAAATACTTATTTATTTTTAACCAATATTAAATTAAGCTATTTTTGAAGCCGTTTTAATGTTATTTTTTACCCTATTTTTTCATTTACTCGTTTTACACAATGTTTTTTTAGCTATAATTTGTTAATGCAAGTGTTAATCCAAACGTTAATCCAAAGGAATTTACTTCCTTTTTATTTAGGAATTTTATTCCTTTTTATTTTAGATAAACCATGACGATAATCTTTCATTTTCAAAGCACAAATAAGCCCCAAAAACGGCGTTTCAGGGCAATATAGTGTAGTATATATGTTATTTATGGAAGTATAATTTAAAACGAATTGAAAACCGGTTTAAATCGACTTTAAAAATTGTAGCAAAATGGTAGTAAACAGCAATAAATTTACATTTTGATTCAGCCTTTTTTTAGGGCTTTTTTTGGTCCAAATCCTTTATTTTAGGGCTTTTTCGGGCTTTTTTATAATGATATTATCTTTTACAATTAGTTTTAACCCCTATAATTGTATAAAATTATTTATTTAATTTAAATTTTCAATAAGAATTGCTGAAGCTCCACCGCCACCATTACAGATCGCTGCAATACCATACCGTCCACCTTTCTGCTGTAATACATTCACCAAAGTGGCCATAATTCGTGCTCCTGAGGCTCCGATTGGATGTCCCATTGCCACAGCTCCCCCATATACATTAACCTTATCCAAATCATATCCCAGAATCTGCTGATTGGATAAAATTACAGAAGAATAAGCTTCATTGATTTCAAAATAATCAATATCAGACAGGCTAAGTCCTGCACTTTTCAAAACTTTTTGAATGGCAACAGATGGAGAAGTGGTAAACCACTCCGGGGACTGAGCAGCATCAGCATACGCTATAATCTTAGCTAATGGCTTAAGATGATACCCTTGTACAGCCTCAGAGGAACCAAGTAATATTGCGGCTGCACCATCATTGAGATTGCTTGAATTGGCAGCCGTGAGCATCCCGTCATTTTCAAAAACAGGTTTCAACAAGGATATTTTCTCGGGAATCAGTTTATCAATATCTTCATCTCTTTCTACGATTGTAATTCCTTTCTTTCCTTCAATGGTGATGTTAAATAATTCCGCTTTGAATTTATTTCCTGATGCTGCTTCCTGGGCTCTTTTATAAGAGCTTAGCGCATAGTCATCCAGTTGTTGTCTTGTTAATCCGTATTTTTTCACTCCTAGCTCTGCCGCACTTCCCATATGAAAGTTATGATACACATCCCACAAACCGTCTTTAATAAGACCATCTGTAAGCGCTGTATCACCTAATTTATGCCCTTTCCGAAGGTAATTATAATGAGGCACATTGCTCATACTTTCCATTCCGCCTGTCATGACAAGACTTTCTAAACCGAGTTGGATCTGTTGTGCTCCGATGATGGCGGCCTTCATTCCTGAAGCACATACTTTATTTACGGTGGTAGCATCTTTATCTACCGGAATTTTCGAAAAAATGGCTGACTGTCTCGCCGGCGACTGTCCCACGCCTGCACTCAATACATTTCCCATATATATGCTGTCTATATTTTTTGGGGAAACTCCTACACTTTCATAAGTATGCTGTATAGCCATAGCTCCCAATTGTGGAGCTGTAAAACCAGATAAACTCCCCATAAAACCTCCGATAGGGGTTCTTTTTGCTGCAATGATAAATGCTTCTTTCATAGTGTTGTTTATTTTTTAAAAATACCAATCGGTATATTTTAGATTAAAAAAATCTCCTCTTATTTTTAAGCGAAAGGATATACAAATATATAAAAATATACCGATCAGTATATTAATCATCAGAAAAATTGATTGGCTTCAAACCTGTCATTCTGATTTTTAGAGATTTTTCAATGTTCTCAGAATGACAACAGCCTATTTTTAATATTTGAAATCACTCCATTTTTTATTCCCGGCTTAGCTGATCCAGCTTTTTCAGTAAGGTAGGAATCCTGTAAGGACCATGCATCTGTTCTACATCTTGCTTAACCTGATCTACATCTATTCCTTTCGCCGTCACAAAAAGGGGTGTTTTACTATCGCCACGAAGTACATTTCTTCTTTGGGAATCAGGTGTAGTAAATTCATTTTTGGCAATTCCGACAATCGGATGTTTTCCCTCTAATGCTTCATAAAGATGTCCTCCCAAACCTATTTTTCCTTCATTATCAAGGGTAACATAACCATCAACAATGATAATATCTTCTTCTTTTAGAACAATTTTATTCAATAAACTCAGAATGCACGGCAATTCTCTTTTGTAAAAAGCTCCGCTTTCATATTCTGAAGAGACAGGCGTTTGCTCTGTAAAAATCTCTACTTCCCTTTCGGATGTCCATTTTTCAAAGGCTATACATACGGTATTGGCATAGTCTTCATAGTAGTAAGTATCGAATGCGTAAATCATTTTTTCTTAAATTATACAGCCAAGATAGTTCTTTAGCAGCATTTATATTATTTTTCCTAATCAAAAGAACTCACCAAAATGCCATAAAATCCCTGATGGATCATGTACAAAACACTCTTTCCCCCAATCCATGGTTCTTATAGGGGTAAGTTTTACATTTTCATATGTATCTGTAAGTCCTAAAGTCAAAAGTTCTTTCCAGAATTCCTCTGTACTGGCAACCTCCATAAAGATCATGGTATTATCAACCCAATCTTTTGCATAATAATCCTGAAGATAGAACCCTATTTCTTCTCGTATAAAGAGTGATAACTTAGGTTCAAGGATCACTTCTTCAAATCCCAAATCTTTATAAAATTTTCGACTGGTCTCAAAGTTCTGCGCTCCGATAAAGGGTCTTATGGATTTCAATTGTGGTCTCATATTCTTTTATTTTTCCAGTTTTCGTAAGTCATTTCAAACTTGATCTCATTTTTCCCATGCATCCCAATCTCTCGCCAACCTAATTTTCTATAAAAATTTTCAGCTCTTGTCTGAGGCGAAGTTCCAAGCCAAACTTTGTCTTTTGTCTGTTCAAAATACCAGTCAAGCATTATGTTGTGAAGCTTTTTTCCAATTTTTTTGTTTTCAAAATCAGGATGTACAAATAATGCCCAGATGTTATTCTCTTTCAAATCAACAATCGAAAAGCCTACAACCTGCCCTTCTGCTTCGCCTACCCAGCCCTTTCCTCTTTCAGACATAAAGAGTTCACAATCTCTATCGGTAACCAAACCGGGATCTGATAAAGTATTTTCCTTCACTGAATTTCTTATGACCTGAATTTGTGGAATATCTTCTGATCTGGCTTCACGGATTAATATATTCATAAATAAATTGATTCTTGAATAGAACAAAGGTGCAAAAAACATGTTTACCAGATTAATTTAAAGAATAATATCTACCCTTAAAAATCTGAATACATGAATCTTGCACCTCCGGATATAAGTTATAATCCAATTAAATTCGTTATCCTTATTTATGATCTACCACAATTCTGTCTGCTCTGTTAGCAATATCCCATGCGGTAGTAAAAACAAGCTGGGTTCTTTTTTCCAATAACTTATAATCAATTTTGTCCGGTTTATCCGTTGGTTTGTGATAGTCTTCATGGATTCCATCAAAGAAAAAGGCTACCGGAACATTGTTTTTGGCAAAATTGTAGTGGTCTGAACGGTAATATAATTGCTGAGGATCATTAAGATCATCATATTTATAGTTCAGTTCCAAGTTATTGGTCTTTCTGTTAGCTTCTTCATTAATTACTTTAAGCTGGGAGCTCAACATATCCGAACCGATCACATATACATATTGTTTTCCTCTATTTTCTGGATCATCACGTCCAATCATATCAATGTTAAGGTCAACAACCGTATTAGCTAACGGGAAAACCGGATGATCTGTATAATATTCTGAACCAAACAAACCATGTTCTTCTCCGGTCACATGAAGAAACAAAATCGATCTTTTAGGACTATTCCCTGCTTTTTTAGCTTCCTGAAAAGCTTTAGCCATCTCCATTACAGCAACCGTTCCACTTCCGTCATCATCAGCTCCGTTATATACTACTCCATTTTTGGTTCCCACATGGTCATAATGGGCAGAAACCACTACAATTTCTTCTGGTTTTTCACTCCCTTCGATAAAAGCCAGGATATTTTCTGAGTCCGGAAGATTTCCACCTCCTCTTTTTTTCATAAAATCCGAAGGAACTTTCTGATAATAAGACCCTAGTGCTTTTGGAAAAGAGATTCCTAAATTTTTATAGTAATTAACAATATACTCTCCCGCTTTTTTCTGGCCTTTGCTTCCTGTATCCCTGCCTTCCATCTCGTCCGAAGCAATAACATAAAGGTTTTTCTTTAATTCATCTGCCTTAATCATCTTGTAGGCATTCGTAAACGCTTTATCTGATTTTTCAGAAACACGATGTGTAGATGTACCATCAGCAACCTGCGCCGTTCCGCAACTCGTCATCAAAGCAAGAGCCAATAACGGAATAAGTAGTTTTCTCATAAAGAATAAATTTCTTAAAAATAACAATTTTTATTGAATTTGAAACAACGAAAAAAGATCATATAGAGTTATCATCGGCTTTCAGGTGGACATAAGCCGTATTTAATTTCCCTTACTATATGAAATATTAAAAGAATAAACATCAACATTAACACATTTAAAAACATATACTTTATATAATATCAAATTTTTATTACTTTTGATTAAAATACAAAATAGATGAAAGAAATTAACGGATTTACTCATTATTCCTTTTTTACAGAAATGTCTGAACTGGCAGTAAGACATGGAAGCTATGATCTTTCGTTGGGGCTGCCTGATTTTGATATTGATGAACGTTTGAAATTCTTTTTAAGAGAGGCAGCAAATCTTGATACTCATCATTATGAACCTCTTGCCGGAAATCCGGTATTAATCGAAAGCATCATTCGTTTCAACAGTAAACGGAAAAACAGTATTTCTTTAAAAATAAATGAAATCACCATTATACCCTGTGCAACCTTTGCTTTATATACTGCACTTAAATCTATTTTAAATCAAGGAGATGAAGTTATTATTATCCAGCCTTCTTATTATACATATTCACCTTCCGTTGTGATGAATGGCGGGATTCCTGTTTATTATGACCTGGATCAAGATCTTACAATTAATTGGGATCAGTTCAAATCCTGCATTTCGGAAAAAACCAAAGCAATAATTATTAACTCGCCACAAAACCCCACCGGAAAAATATGGAAACAAAATGACTGGAAACAATTATATGAATTGATAAGCAACCGGGAAATTTATTTAATTTCAGAAGAAATTTACGATACTTACTGTTATGATGAAGCAGCGCATTACAGTTCATTTATCCATCCTGAACTTAGGAATAGGACATTCTGTATTTTTTCATTTGGGAAAATGTTTCATACTTCAGGATGGAAAGTAAGCTATATGCTTGCTTCTGAAGAATTGACCGCTTTATTCAGGAATCATCAGCAATATATTTCCTATAGTGCCAATGCACCTGCTCAATACGCCATCGCCAGGTACCTGGAAGTATTTGACCCTTCAGAAAACAAAACAATAATGCAGAAAAAACGGGATATTTTTAATCGATTGATTAAAGAAACGCCTTTGCAAATTGAACAAGAGGCTGAGGGTAGTGTTTTCCAGATTGTCAATTTCAGAAACGTTTCCAAAACGATGACAGATGTAGAGTTTTCAAAATGGCTTACCATCGATAAAAAGGTAGCCTGTCTCCCGCTTTCGGCCTTTTATAACTCCAAGCAGAATTCAGATTACATCCGGTTCAGTTTTGCTAAGAAAGACGAAGTGATTATTCAGGCATTGGAGCATCTTAGAAAAAATCTTTAATAATCACATAAGTAGTTTTTTAGGTTGGAAATAACAAAGGCACAAAAGATTTAAACAGCATGCTTTTGTAAGACACAAGAAAATTAAATATTCTCAATAAAGAACACTGTAGTTTTGCCACGAATACACGAATTAATTTTATCACAGATAAAGCCTCTGTGCCTTAAAAATCTGATTTCATTATGTAAATACTTTGAGTTAACATACAAAAAAGCATCGCTTTTGCGATGCTTTACTATTATTTATATTGATCTTAAAGAGCCAGAACTCTTACATCAATTCTCCTGTTTTTAGCCTTACATTCTTCAGTATCATTGGCTTCACAAATAGGATGTTGTGAACCATACCCCTCAGCTTCTATCCTATCAGCTGAAATTCCCAACTCCAACAGCTTAAGTTTTGCGGTCTGAGCTCTCAGGTTAGATAACTTTTGATTACTTTCTTCATTTCCACTATTGTCTGTGTATCCTCCTAATTTTATTTTCAGATCAGGATATGCATTTAAGATTTCAACAATATTATTCAGCTGTAATTCATAACCTGCTTTTAAATCACTTGATCCTGTTTCAAAATAAAGGTTTTCGATGGTATACCACTTATTAGGATCTAAAACAGATTTATCTTTCTGATTCACAGAATTATAAAACTGATACAACTGACTGGTTTCTCCTAATTCTATTGTTTTTCCGCCTTTCAGTTTTACTTTTTGCAGATTTCCGGTTTCATAGACAAAATCTCCACTTTCATTAAGATGCCCTTTTACTTCACCCGGAACAACAGGAACTTTAAGTTCTGAAGACATTGCAGCAACTCCTGAAACTCCCATTAAGCTTTCTATTTTTGCCTTTCTGTTGGCTTCAATCTTATCCTTATGCAAGACCGCTAAAGTAGGGGCAATCACCAAAGAAACAATTGACATTAACTTAATCAGGATATTCATTGACGGCCCGGAAGTATCTTTAAACGGATCTCCTACTGTATCTCCTGTTACAGAAGCTTTATGAGGTTCTGAGCCTTTATAGTACGTCTGACCATTAATATCAACCCCTTTTTCAAATGACTTTTTGGCATTATCCCAGGCACCACCAGCATTATTCTGGAACATCCCCATCAATACACCACATACAGTAGCTCCTGCAAGGAAACCTCCCAGTACTTCGGGACCAAAGATAAACCCGATCAGCAATGGTGAGATAATGGCAATAGCTCCTGGCAACATCATTTTTCGAATAGAAGCATCGGTAGAAATCGCAACACATTTTTCATATTCCGGCTGGGCTTTTCCTTCCAGAATTCCCGGGATTTCACGGAACTGTCTTCTTACTTCCTCCACCATGGCCATGGCAGCTTGTCCAACGGCAGTGATCGCTAATGAAGAGAATATAAACGGAATCATTCCACCAACAAAGAGACCTGCCAGAACATCCGCTCTGTAGATATCAATGCCGTCAATCCCTGCAATCCCAACAAAGGCTGCAAACAGAGCCAACGCCGTTAATGCTGCAGATGCAATGGCAAACCCTTTTCCTGTAGCAGCAGTTGTATTTCCTACAGCGTCCAGAATATCTGTTTTTTCACGGACTTCTTTTGGAAGCTCACTCATTTCAGCAATACCTCCTGCATTATCTGCAATTGGTCCAAATGCATCAATAGCAAGCTGCATCGCTGTAGTGGCCATCATTCCGGCAGCAGCAATGGCAACTCCATATAATCCGGCACATAAATAAGATCCGTAGATTCCACCTGCCAGTACAATAATCGGAAGTAATGTTGATTCCATTCCTACAGAAAGTCCCCCGATAATATTGGTTGCATGTCCGGTAGAAGATTGTCTCACAATACTAGAGACAGGTCTTTTCCCCATTGCGGTATAATATTCAGTAATAATACTCATTAAGGTTCCTACAACCAACCCTACCATTATTGCCCCGAATACTCCCATTTTGGTAAATTCATGCCCCCTTAGAATCATTTTTTCAGGAAGAACATAAGTTACCAGAAAATAAGATGCTATAGCTGTAATCACAATACTGCCCCAGTTTCCTAAATTCAATGCATTTTGTACGCTGGAAGTGGATGAACCTTCATTATCATTGATCTTTACAAATAAAGTTCCTATCATGGAAAAGATAATTCCTGTTCCCGCAATCAACATTGGTAACAAAATCGGTGCAAAACCTCCGAATGAGTCATCAGAAATGGTTTCTCTTCCCAAGACCATTGTTGCCAATACAGTAGCTACATAAGATCCAAAAAGGTCGGCACCCATTCCTGCAACATCTCCCACATTATCTCCCACATTGTCTGCAATAGTTGCCGGATTCCTTGGATCATCCTCAGGAATTCCAGCTTCCACTTTTCCTACCAGGTCAGCTCCAACATCTGCCGCTTTTGTATAAATACCGCCACCTACTCTTGCAAAAAGAGCAATAGATTCAGCACCAAGGGAAAATCCTGTAAGAATTTCTATAGTGGTTTCCATTTCGTGGGAATCTACTGTGGCTTCCGGTGCAAAAATCTGTTTAATAATTAAAAATAAAGCTCCTAATCCTAACACGGCAAGTCCTGCCACTCCCATTCCCATCACAGAACCTCCTGTAAAAGAAACTTTAAGGGCTTTAGATAAGGAAGTTCTTGCTGCTTCTGCAGTTCTTACATTGGCTTTAGTCGCTATTTTCATTCCAATAAAACCTGCTGTCGCAGAAAAAATAGCCCCCACCACAAAAGCAAGCCCTATACTCCAGTGAGAATTGGCATTACTTGATCCCATTACTGCCAAAAGAATGGCCACAACGACGACAAAATAGGCTAAGACTTTATATTCAGCTTTTAAGAAAGCCATGGCACCATCAGCAATATGTCCGCTGATTGTTTTCATTTTTTCATTTCCTGCATTCTGTTTACTTACCCAGTTGCTCTGAAGAAATGTATACACCAAGGCTACGACACCAAAAATTGGCACTAACACAAATAGATCCATAGTTTAATATTTTTTTGGTAATAGAAAAATAAATATAATAAATAATTACCATCAAAGCATTAAAAAAATCATGGACTTATCATTGCCAACTAAAAGAATCTTAGATAAAGATGACAATTTCTTTAAAAATATGACAGATTGAAAATCAATATAAAAGCTGATAAAATGGGGATTGAAAGCTGTTTTCAATTTTTTAAATCATTAAGAGGAATTAAAACTTAAAGAGTATTAAGCCTAGCTTCATTTTAGGAGAAAACTTTATTTTTATTCCAAAAAAAAGGATAAACAGTTTCCTATTTATCCTTTTTGTATGATGTATATCAGAGAATCTTATCCCCCAAATTTATCTGCATAGTCTGTTTGAGAAGCTTTAATCACTTTTCTTGCATGCTCAGCACCGTAAACCTCTTGAATTCTGCATTTTGCAGGCTCATCCGGTAAGTTTTTATATGTTAGGAAGTAGTGCATCAATCTTTTTACTTCCGCTTCTGGCAACTCAGTAATATCTCTAAAGTGTCCAAAAGCATGGTCATTGATCATTACTGCTACAATTTTATCATCGGCTTCACCACCATCAATCATTTTAAAACCTCCGATTGGAATAGCTTCCATCAATAAACCTCCTGCGTGGATATTGTGAGAACTTAAAACACAAATATCAAGTGGATCATGATCTCCCATTGTCACATCAGTAGCTCCTGATTCTATAGCCAGTCTCATCACTTCTTTATCACAATATGTTCTTGGAACAAAACCATATAAAGCCGGGATGATATTAGAGAATTTCTGAGGCCTGTCTACTTTTAAATATCCTGTTTCTTTATCTACTTCATATTTAATAGTATCTGAAGGAACAATTTCCACAAATACGTTTACAACATTTGGCGCATCTTCTCCTGCAGAAATTCCGTGCCATGGATGTGCTTTAAAATTTGGAATCATTATTTATCTGTTATTTTTTAAGTTATTATTAAAATTTCTTTTCTTAAATCTTCAATTGTTTCAGCAACGTAATCATTGCTTTCCATATAGTTCATGATGAAGATGGTTTTGAACTCATCCAGTTGCACCTCTCCTTTCAAACCGTCATAAGTTTTATGAAGAAGGTCTATAATGGCATTTTTAGAGTCCACAATATTTTTCCAGGAGTTTTTCGTTACATAAAGCTGTTGGGAGGAATTGTATTCAAACTCTTCATTGATTGCTTTTTCTGTAAGGAAAATAAACTCATGAACCGCCAATCCCTTATCAAATCGCTGGATTATATTGGAAGGCTTTATTCTATCCAGAAACAAAGTCATTCTCTCATAAGAATGGGCTTTATTCTCCGAATTCGACTTCACGGTAAGTAATTTGAGTTCCTGGTTTTTAAGAGTAATATACGAGTGTACAAATTGTCTGAGCAAAACCAAAAAAGGAATTGCAATAATTAATGCAAATGCATAGGGTAAATATCCTGAAAGACTCGTCATAATTTTAGACTGCAAAATTACTAATATTTTCTGATATTACAGTTCAAATAATGCAGGTCTTTGTGTAACTTCATGGTAGCATACACTGTTTTCGTCAAAAAAGTGATATACAAGGCTTTTTCGGGTTCTGTTTTTATCAGTATGAGGCTCTCCGCCGTGCAGAATATTGGCATGCCAAATTAACATATCCCCTTTTTTCGCACGGAAAACTTCTTTTTTCAGCCCTAATTCTTTGACCTTGTTTTCCAAAAATTCTTCGTAAGCTTTATAGCTTTTCTTCCCTATTTTGAAAGCGGTACCTTCATTATCATAATCAGAATTCAGGAAATAAGGTAATTTATGACTTCCCGGAATATAATGTAATGCACCATTATGTTCATCCACATCTTCCAGAGCAATCCATACTCCTAAAAGTCCTCCCAATGGGAAAGTTGTCATGTGAATACTATCTGAATGGGTTTTCTGCTGGCTTCCGTTAATAAAATTGATACTTTGAAACAATTTGGCTTTACCGTCAAGCAAAACAGACAGAAACTCCAGCAAATTTTTATCGCTTCCTATATTTCTAATGATTTCAGAATGATGAATCGCAAACATAAGTTTGCCTCCATAATGGAATTTTAAGGTTCCGTCTTTCATTAGCTTTTCAATCTCAATATTGATGTTTTCTGCAGTTTCCGGACTAATGAAATTTCTTAGGATCATGTATCCGTTATCATCATAACGAAGAGCACTTTCCTTATTTTCTTCTGATAAGCTTTTAAAAAAAGCAGTGGACAAAAGTTTATTTTCAGCAATACTCCTTTGTGTTTGAGGGAGATGAGCAAAATCTTTACTTGAAATACTTGAAAAATAGCTCTTGTTGACCCCGTACTTTTTATATAATGGGATATTATGCTTTAACTTACTTTTCTTAAAGAAATTATAAAGCATATAAGCTAATTTATAATGACGAATTTGCTGTAACATAACGGTTATTATAAGTGTTTTTTAAAGGTACGGAATAATACTAACTTAGAACCAATCTAAACAATGCTTTTTATCATTAAAAAATCCGTCCTTTTAAAAGTAAAGATCCTAATTTTTTAAACAGGTCTTTTTTGGAAGATTCTATGACTGCATAAGGTTTCAACTCTGGGCGGAATCCTCTAAAAAATTCTTCAATATTCGGAATATCTCCCCCTTCAAAATCAAAAATATGAGTCTCTATTGTCTCTTTAATCATCCGGTCAATCAGTACAGAAGCTCCGGAAAGTTTTACATATTCTTTATTACTGAAAGTTCCTAAAAGCGCAACCATATTACAATCCGAATAAGTGGCAATAGCATTAATAATTTCACCATGATAATAAAAAGCTAGAAAACTCAAATATTTGAAATGGTAAGAGGCTTTATAGATCTCCATAAAACCAGCCAGATCACTTTCTTTGCCAAGCCCTACGATATTGGATTCTATAAAAGGTTTTATATCATCATAAGAAACACTTTTTACTTCTGAATGATCCAATACTTCCTCATCCAGCCTTAGTTTCCGTTTTCTTTTGGGAGAATACCGGGCATATACTTTCTCATAAGCATCAGGATAGATCAAAAAATTTTTCTTTATTCTGAGTTTTGTACGAAGTTCATTACCATCATTAAATGGATACACTCTAATGAGATAATGGCTCTCCAGATAATCTAAAAACTGTTCATTCAGATTTACATTATCCTTATGAGAGAAAACGCCTAATTGCTGGCAAAGTTTTGGATTATGAACGATTTTCACTCCATATTTTCTCACAAAAGGGATTGGCATTACTGCTTCGTAATCATTATATACAAGTACTTCCCATTGTTTGGGTGCTGTAATGTCTAAAAAGTCTTTTGTTGCAGAGTATTTTCTTTGCTCAGAATTTTCTAAACATTGAGAATATTTTACAAAATCAATTTCATGGTATTTCAATCTTCTTATCATAATAATCCTGCGTCCGAAAAGCTAAAATATGAATTCTGTGTAATGATAATATGGTCTAAAAGCTGAATGCTTAATACATTTCCAGCTTCTTTTATTTTTTTGGTAATGTTAATATCTTCTTTGCTTGGCTTAAGGCTGCCTGAAGGATGATTATGAGCAATAATCACTCCTGTTGAAAAATGCTCAAGAGCTGTTTTAAATAGCACCCTGACATCTACGATAGATTGGCTGATTCCACCTTGTGTTAGCTGTGAAGTGTATATTACTTTGTTGCTGTTATTTAGAAAAATAGCCCAAAACTCTTCAGTTCTTAAATCTGACAAATGATTTTTCAGGATTGAATATGCATCATGACTGTTTCCGATCACTGAACGCTCCGGAATTTCTTGTCCCGCTCTTCTTCTCCCAATTTCCAAAGCTGTAATAATGGAAATGGCTTTAGCTTCTCCTATTCCTTTGAATTTCATCAGATCTTTAACGGAAAGCAAACTTAACTGATGCCAGTTATTGTTTACAGAGGCTAAAATCTTCCTGGCCAGTTCCAACACACTCTCTTCCCTATTCCCACTTCCCATGATAATGGCTAAGAGTTCAGAATCAGTAAGTGAATTCTTACCTTTTTGTAAGAACTTCTCCCGTGGTCTGTCGTCTTCTGCCAGAAATTTTAAGGACATATGGAATTAAGTATAAATTATAGGTTAATAAAAGGCATATAAAATAATAGGCAGCTCCGACTTGTCAATATATTTCGCAGTCTCTTTAAAAGCATTAACTGAAAGCATCGGGCAACCCAGGCTCAATGAGGTTGCTCTTTCAGATTCAACATCTGGAACGCTGCTAAAAGAATGAAGAACAATTGCCCTCTGCATAGCGTTATCATTAGTTGGATCCAACCCTTTTAAACGATAAGCTTTTCCAAATTGTCCTACATAGCTTCCTCCAACGGCATATTTTCCAAGAGAAGACTGATAAGAACCTTCAATATTACTGAATTTCAAAGCATTTGATCCTGAGATTACAGATCCTGAACCATGCGCTACGATAGCTTTTTGTACTATTTTATTATTTTTCAGATCGTAAATGAAGTAGCGGTATTTTCCGGATGGAATTTTAAAGTTAATAAAAATTGCCAGATCCTGATTATAACCTTTATCTTTAATGAAGTTTTTAATTTCTGAAATTCTGGATTGGGGAATTCCCAACACCTCTGCCTGCTGTGATTCAGCTTTTGAGCAGGAAACTAAAAGTATAAAAAGAAAAAGGAAATGTTTCATCATTGGTGTAAAAAAAGCTATTCTATAATCATTCCATCCTTCATGACAAGCTTACGGTCGGTAATTTCAGCCAGATTCGGGTTATGGGTTACAATCACAAAAGTTTGATTATACTTATCTCTAAGGTCAAAAAACAATCTGTGAAGGTCGTCCGCATTTTTTGAATCCAGGTTTCCCGTAGGTTCATCAGCAAAGATAATTTTAGGTGAATTGATTAAAGCCCTTGCAACGGCTACCCTTTGCGCTTCTCCACCGGAAAGCTGATTGGGTTTATGATTCAGTCGTTGTTCAATTTTAAGATCCTCAAACAGGGCATAAGCTTTTTCAAGAGACTCCCTTTCGTTAGCTCCTGCAATTTTAGTAGGAAGCAAAACATTTTCTAAAGCAGTAAATTCAGGAAGCAGCTGATGAAACTGAAATACAAAACCAATATTCTGATTTCTGAATTTTGATAATTGCTTATCATTCATATTGATAAATGACTTACCAGCGATCTCAATTTCAGTATCATATTTTCCGGATTGAGTGGGATGATCCAACGTTCCTAAAATCTGCAGCAATGTTGATTTACCTGCTCCGGATTCTCCTACAATAGAAACCACTTCTCCTACTTTAATGTGAATATCAACTCCTTTCAGTACTTCTAAATTCCCATAAGATTTATGGATATTTCTTGCTTTAATCATGATTCAAAAATAGTAAATATAAATAGAACAAAACAATATTGTAACTATAAATATAATAAATACATCTACTACTAAAAGCCAATAATCAATGGAAGAATATTCAAAATAACCTTATTAACTTTTTTCCTGTAGTGTGTAGTATTTTCTTATACCGGTATTCTTTATCTATAGTATAAGATTTCCCTTCTAATCCATACGTAAGCTTAAGATTTAAAGTATAATCTGAATGATCACAATTGACATAAAAATATCTCGCAGCAGCGCTATGATGAATTATTTCATTGGAAGATTGTTTAAAGAGAATACCTTTGCTGCTCTGTAAATTCTCCACATCCACAGGAATTTCTTTTCCATCTGAACGAAGAGTTACTTTAATGTTATCAATAACAACAGCAGGCTCATTCTCTTTCTTACTGTCAGTAAATAAAAATGTATTAATCGTGTAATAAATATCACCGTCTTCGCTTCTCAAACTCGGGCTTAAACTAAAAACATTATTTTCTGAAAAAATAGTATTTTCTCTGGGCTCCGATTCTAAAACATATTCAGAATCACTTGCCAAAAAGAATACACCTAATATAGCAAGCACAATTATAACACAAACAACCCCTATCTTATTCATCGTTTTTTGTTTTTATAGATTCCGGAAAATTATTTCATAAATATAATGTTTTTTCATGAAGAGAATCAGAATACAACGACGTTCCGCAGGCTTACTCCATATTTAGATTCTCTCTTTAAGTGCCCAAAAACAAAAAACCTCCCAAATTGGGAGGCTTTATTATTTTCAATTCAGAAAATTACAGTAACAAAGTTAATGGATTTTCTAAATATGTTCTTAAAGTTTGTAAGAATTGAGCACCTGTAGCACCGTCTACAACTCTGTGGTCACATGCTAATGAAAGTTTCATTGTGTTCCCTACTACAATCTGACCGTTCTTAACGATTGGCTTCTCAATGATTGCTCCTACTGAAAGGATCGCAGAGTTGGGCTGATTAATGATACTTGTAAATGTCTCGATTCCGAACATTCCAAGGTTAGAAATAGAGAATGTAGATCCTTCCATTTCATTAGCCTTAAGACCTTTATTCTTAGCTCTTGAAGCCATATCTTTTACAGCTGCAGAAATCTGAGTGTAAGACATTTGATCCGTATTCTTCAATACAGGAACTACCAATCCGTCAGGAATAGCTACTGCCACTCCAACGTTAATATTTCCTCTGTGGATGATCTTATCACCTGCCCAGCTTGAATTTACCTGAGGGTGTTTTCTTAGAGCAATCGCAGTTGCTTTAATGATCATATCGTTGAATGAAATCTTCGTATCCGGAATAGAATTGATCTCTTTTCTAGCTTCAATGGCTTTATCCATGTTGATTTCAACCATCAGATAATAGTGAGGAGCAGAGAACTTACTTTCAGAAAGACGTTTTGCGATAATATTTCTTACCTGTGAGTTTGGAGTCTCTGTATCTTCTCCCTGAACGAAGTTTACAGCAACCTGCGCAGCAGCACTTGCAGCCGGAGCTGAAGCCGCTGATTTTGCAGCTGGCTGATAGTTTTCAATATCTTTTTTAACGATTCTTCCGTTTTCACCTGAACCTTGAACACTATTGATGTCAACTCCTTTATCCTGAGCCATTTTCTTAGCTAATGGAGAAATTGCCACTCTGTCAGAAGATGAAGTGTTAGCAGCCGGAGCAGCTTTTTCTTCAGTCTTAGCTTCTGCTTTTTGTTCAGCTGGTTTTTCTGATGCCGGAGCAGCAGATTTAGGAGCTCCTACAGATGAAATATCAGTTCCTGCAGGGCCAATAATAGCTAATACAGTATCAACCGGAGAAGCACCTCCTTCTTCAACACCTTGCTTCAATAGTACTCCATTGAATTCAGATTCGAAATCCTGTACTGCTTTATCTGTTTCAATTTCAGCAAGAAGGTCACCTTCTTTTACTGTATCACCAACATTTTTGTGCCACTTAGCAACCTTACCTTCTGTCATTGTATCAGAAAGTCTTGGCATTGTAATCACTTCTACTCCTGCCGGAACTTCTGCTGAAGCAGTTTCCACAGTTTCTGCCTTAGGCTGTTCTTCTGATTTTGTTTCTTCAGAAGCTGCACTGGGAGCAGCAGCACCACCTGTTAATCCTGAAATATCTTCTCCTTCATTACCGATAATTGCCAGAACAGAGTCTACAGCAGCTGCAGCACCTTCTTCTACACCAACGTATAAAAGGGTACCTTCTATTTCAGATTCGAAATCCTGAACTGCTTTGTCAGTTTCAATTTCAGCTAAAATATCTCCTTCCTTTACTTTATCTCCTACTTTTTTATGCCATTTCGCCACTTTACCTTCCGTCATAGTGTCGGAAAGGCGGGGCATCGTAATTACTTCTGCCATAATTTATTTTAATTTGAAAATTTAGCAATTTGAAAATCTGAAAATTAAAAAAGGATGTCGTATCATCTCATTCTCAAATTTTCAAATTGTCAAATTAACTCATTATCTTTTAGTTTTCTAATTTGTCTAAGAATGGATAATCTTCCTGAGCATACACATACTCATAGATTTTCTCAGCGTCTGGATATGGAGAATTTTCCATAAATTCGATGCACTCTTCAACAAAGTCTCTTGACTTGTTATCCATAGCTTCCAATTCAGCTTCTGTAGCCCATCCGTTTTCAAGAATTCTGTGTTTTACCAATTCAATTGGGTCATCATTCTTATGAATAGCTACTTCTTCTTTAGATCTGTAAGGCTCAGCATCAGACATAGAGTGTCCTCTGTAACGGTAAGTTCTTGCTTCAATAAATGTCGGCCCGTCTCCTCTTCTAGCTCTTTCAATAGCTTCGTAGGCAGCTTCGGCTACTTTTACAGGATCCATCGCATCTACAGCAAGACAAGGCATTTCATACCCTAATCCTAATTTATAGATATCTTCGTGATTCGCTGTTCTTTTTACAGAAGTTCCCATTGCATATTGGTTGTTTTCAACAACAAATACTACAGGAAGTTTCCAGTTCATCGCCATGTTGAATGTTTCATGTAATGAACCTTGTCTTGCAGCACCATCTCCGAAGAAACAGATATTCACCGCTTTTCTGTCGAAATATTTATCTGCAAAAGCAATACCTGCTCCCAAAGGAATTTGTCCTCCAACAATACCATGTCCTCCGTAGAAACGGTGCTCTTTACTGAAAATGTGCATAGATCCACCCATACCTCCGGATGTACCTGTAGCTTTACCACAAAGTTCAGCCATGATTCTCTTAGGATCTACTCCCATCGCCATTGGATGGATGTGACATCTGTAAGCAGTAATCATACTATCTTTTGTAAGATCCATTGCATGTGTAAATCCGGCAGGGATTGCTTCCTGACCATTATACAAATGTAAAAATCCTCTGATCTTTTGTTTTAGGTAAAGAGAACGGCATTTGTCTTCAAACCTTCTCCACATTGTCATATCTTCATACCACTTCAGGTATACCTCTTTAGAAAATTCTTTCATGTGTTAGCTCTTGCTTTTTTATGATGAAATAGTTGAGCAAAATTATGAAAAAAACTTTGTTTTTATTGTATGCATAAGTAACTTTTCGTTTTTTCTGTAAAATCTACTTGCAGGCGGAATGGATTATTCTTAATTTTCGACCCTAAGAAACATTTTCAAAATAACATTCCGGTTGTTATTTTCTTATTGAAATATATAAGAAATCAGCCTGCCAGTATAGTTTCCCTGAAACAACTGGTAAAACTGGGATCAAAAAAAATCACATTTTACTCCTCCCAATTCTTTCATCTTTAATTATTGTTAATATCTCTTTTGGTTATTTCAAAAGCGTCTTTTCCGGTGAAAATTCTGTAATTTTCAAGGTTCTGTCTTCAATATTATTGACAAAATCACCATGAAGCTTTGCAGTCTGCATCTTAATATCTTTCCATTCTTTATCTGCCATAAAAGCCTGCCATGCAATTTTCATAGTATTTTCATCTGTCCATTCAAGCAGGTAAACAAATTCTGTTTTTCCTTCAAATTCAGACTCCCAAATGGATACGATATTGAATCCATATTTTTTCATGATTCTCAAGGCGTGGTCTCTAAACCGATCTAAAAAAACTTGCTTGTTCTCCTTCGGAATTTCATAGATTCTCAATTGATGAACAGGAGTTTTTGTGGAAGAAAATTCTTTTGAAGAATAATTTTGTCCAAAGATCAGACTCCCTGAAAGAAGCAGAAAAAATACAAGTAATTGTTTCATATATATAGAGATTAATGTTAGTTTATTAATTTACATGTAAGCCTTTCTTACCTTTACGATTTCAGAAATATTCAATGAAAATTATTTTTTTCTTCTTTAAAACAGAAGTTATTAAAGTTAAATATTTTCAAAAAGAAACAAAAGAAATATCTCATATCTTAAAGATCATTAACGCTTACCACTATTTTCAACATCTTGCAATCTATCTATAGAATCAGCCAACCCTCATTTGTTTTTTGGGCTTATAATCTTATATTTGACTTTTAAACTTAAATATGGAAGAAAAAAAATCTTCGCTTCTCTACAAAGTCTCAAAAGTTATCTCAGATTTCTTCAATCCATTGGTTTCTCTGATTATCTTTTTTGTGTATATGAGCATCAGGGAGTACACATTTAAGGAATCCCTGCTTTATTTTCTGCCTATACTATTAATGATTATTGTTCCAGTCATTATATGGCTAATATGGAATGTAAAAACAGGAAGATATACTAATATGGATGTTTCCAACCGGATACAGAGAAAGACACTCTATGTATTTATTGCAGCCTGTGTTGTTATTTACCTTGTTTTTAATTATATCAAAAATGGATATATTGATCTGGTGACCCTTTTTATTTTAATTTTGCTTTTTGCCCTTCAGATCAGCAATTTTTTCATTAAAAGTTCAATGCATACTGCATTTAATGTATTTGTAGCTGCATTATTTTTCACTTTAAACTGGAAAATGGGCCTTATATGGCTTGGGATTGCCTGCTTGGTGGGTCTTACCAGAGTTATTTTAAAAAGACATACGGTAAAAGAAGTATTTATGGGAGCTGGAATAGCTTTTATGGTATCTTTTATTTACCTTTATTGCAATATACAATTTCAACATTAGAAGAATATATGAAAATCAATCATCTTACTGCCGCAGAAGAAAACTTTATGAAGCTGTTTTGGAAAATGGAATCTTTCTATCTGAAGGACGTTATGGAGCAGCATCCGGAACCTAAACCACACCAAAACACGGTTTCCACATATTTGAAAATATTGGTTGAAAAGGGATATCTATCTACGGAAAAAGAAGGGAGGATCTTCAAGTACACGGTAATTGTTCCGTTTGAAGAATACAGAAAATTCCTGCTAAAAGAACTCACACACAACTTTTTCAATGATTCCGGAAAAGAAATTCTTGAATTTTTGTTTAGTGAAAAATTGCTTACACAGAATGATCTTAAAGGCTATTTTGATCTTAAAATTGAAATCAAGCCTACGAAAATTGAAGAACCAAAATTTGAAGTCGCTGAAGAGATATTAAACCCGAAGAAAGAGAAAAAGGTAAAAATCAGCAAAGAGAAAGAAAAAGACAAAAAGAAGAAGAAAAAGAAATCATAAAAAAAGCGGCTTAAAAAGCCGCTTCATATTTTTTACCAACGATTTCCGCCGCCGTTACCGCCACGGTTGTTACCACCGTAACCTCCGCCACCATTTCCACGATTGTTACCACCGTAACCTCCGCCTCTGTTGTTGTCGAAGCTTCTTCTTGGCTTCTCTTCTCTTGGCTTAGCTTCAGATACGTTTAATGTTTTTCCGTTGAATTCTTTTTGATTAAGAGCTTCAATAGCCTGCTGTCCTTCTTCATCACCCATTTCAATGAAACCAAAACCTCTTGAACGGCCAGTTTCTCTGTCTGTTACGATTTTAGCTGATGATACATCACCAAATTCTGCAAATAGATCGTGCAACTCATACTCTTTAGTTGCGTAATTGATGTTTGAAACAAAAATGTTCATTTTAAAATAAATTAAAAAATTAATAAAAATTTGGTATATAAAAGAAAAGCAACATAAATTAATGAACAAATATTGATTCCAAATATAAACGTATGCAAGATACAATTAAAAACTTCAAATCAAAGCTTTTTTTTATCTCTTTCTCACATTCATTTGAATTTAGTTTATACATCCACCCAAAAACAATGATTAAATTACTGAATATCAATTTATTAAATAGAAAACAGCATAAAAAGTTAAAGTTAGTTAACATAATAAATTTTTCTTTTAATCATTGTGAAAAGGAAATAATTACTCCGAATAACTGAAACTATCTGCAAGGTTAATAGCTTCTCAACAGATGATATTTTAGAATACATAGAATAATAGTATATTTATAAATTACCTTTACCCTCCTATTTACAAAGTTATTAATTGGATTTTAAGATGAAACAACACACCACCAATTACCTCAATACTTTCATAGAAGTTGCTGAAGACTGCCCTGTTTCCCGGGCACAGATTCCACCTGAAAAAAAAGAAAAGACATTAGCTAATCTTCAATATGAGAAAATCAGTAAGAATCCTTACCAATATTCTTCCGATGATATTATTTTTGAATGCTATGCTTTTAAGAATGATATTCCAGACAATGAAAAACAGGCGGAAAGAGACAAATTCTTTTCCAAAGGTCAGGCGTGTCTCCGCTCTTCCCCTCTAGCCAAAAGATATGGATTCGGGTTTCATCATAATAAGGAAGGGAAAATAGCCTTATATCCTATAGAAAGTGAAGAATATCACAACCTATTAAATGATCCCGACATCGTGAAAACAAAAGCAATGCGCTCCAAAAGAAAATGATTGAGAAAATGAATAATTCTCTTCAGATCAATAAATACGATTCTTTTGATAACCCCAGCTTTTAACACTAAATTTGTACTGCAAATTATTAAGAACATGAACTACCATACAAGAAAATGGGTAAAACCCGAAGATTTAAATCCTAACCACTCTCTTTTCGGAGGAAGACTTTTACAATGGATCGATGAAGAAGCAGCATTATATGCTATCATCCAGCTTGAAAATACGAAAGTAGTGACTAAATTTATATCCGAGATCAATTTTGTAAGCTCCGCAAAACAGGGAGACATTATAGAAATTGGTATTGAAGCCACTCATTTTGGCTCTTCTTCTATTACTTTAAGATGTGATGTCCGCAATAAAATGACCCATCAGACGATTATCACTGTTGATAAAATCGTAATGGTTAATCTGGATAGCAATGGAAATCCTGCACCTCATGGTAAGACCCAGATTGAGTTTGTAAAAGACAGGTTAAACAGTGGAATATGAAAATTTTCATCAAGAATATGGTTTGCAACAGATGCATTGCTGCAGTAGAAACCATTTTTAATAATGCAAATATAAAGACCAATTCTATTATTCTGGGAGAAGTGGAAACGGAATCAGATGTCTCCACAACCATCATGCAATCTATTGAAGAAAAATTGCTTGCAACCGGCTTTGAAAGAATCATGGACTCTTCATATCAGCTTATTGAGAAAATTAAAAATCTCATTATTGTAAAAGTTAGTGAACTTGACATTGATGAAGATTTTCTTCTTTCTGAATTTTTAAGCTCAAAGCTTCATAAGGATTACAGCACCCTTTCAAAAACCTTCTCACAGAATGAAAACATAACTCTTGAGCAGTTTTTTATTCTTCAGAAAATAGAAAAAGTAAAGGAACTCCTTTTATATAATGAATTCAACCTTACGGAAATTGCAGGAAAACTGGGCTACAAAAGTGTTCAGCATCTTTCTAGCCAATTCCGTAATGTTACCGGATTCACCCCTACAGAGTTTAAGAAATTAAAAGATCATCACAGGAAGTCTCTTGACAGCCTTTAATTGAGTTTGAGAGGTGGAGAGTATTAGAGTTTGAGGGTTGGAGGGGTGGAGAGTCTGGGAGTGTTAGAGTCAGAGAGTTTAA
The DNA here is from genome assembly GCF_003815715.1 of Chryseobacterium sp. G0162. Taxonomy (NCBI): domain Bacteria; kingdom Pseudomonadati; phylum Bacteroidota; class Flavobacteriia; order Flavobacteriales; family Weeksellaceae; genus Chryseobacterium; species Chryseobacterium sp. G0162. The sequence goes on from NZ_CP033922.1 coordinate 170,532, forward strand.
TGTTATAATAAACAATCACCCCATAACCTCCACTCTAATACCCTAATACTCTCAAACCCTAATACTCTCAAACCCTAATACTCTCAAACCCAAATTCTATAACTATTATCCTTAAATTTATAACAGCCTTAGATTTTCATTTTGGAAATTTGCAGTATAAATTTAAGAATCATGGAACAACAGTATAAAATACTCGGAATGACCTGTTCCGGTTGCCAGAAAAAAATATCCAATCAACTGAACAGTATTGAAGGAGTTACAGCCGATGTAAACCTGGAAAACAATACTGCTACTATTGTCTCTGAGCACGCGGTTGCTCTTTCCGTTTTAAATGATTCCTTAGCAGAAATAGGAAAGTACAGACTTGAAGATCCTAATAATCCTGAAAAAGCTTTTATAAAACCTCAGGATCGAGTATCACCATCTTCTGTATACTATTGTCCTATGGAATGCGAAGGTGACAAAGTATATTTCAAACAGGGCGAAAGATGTCCGGTTTGTAAAATGTATTTAGTTCCAATCGAAGAAAAACTGGCAAAAGATCCTAATCACAAACCGACTTATTCAGCAACGAATCTTCCGGAAAACTTTAAAGACAGTGTTGGAAAATACTATTGTCCAATGTTCTGTGAAGGAGATAAAGTATATGATGAAAAAGGAGACTGTCCTGTATGCCACATGCACCTGGAAGAGATCTCTGAAGATATGGCTAAAAATGCAGTTTCACACCATGCCCATTCTCACAATCACAATCACAATCACAATCACAACCATAATCATAATCACAGCCACCACCATGAAGCGCCAAAGGTTACAGATGAAATGGCAGGAAAGTATTACTGCCCGATGTATTGTGAAGGAGATAAAACCTATGATTCCAATGTAGGATGTCCGGTTTGTGGAATGGATCTGGTGAAATATCCGGAAAAGAAAACGGCAAAATACACTTGCCCTATGCACCCTGAAATCATTAGTGATGAACCGGGAAGCTGCCCGATCTGTGGAATGGATCTGGTAAGAATGCCTGACAGTGGAGACGATGAAGAAGATGAAACCTACAACATTCTGAAAAGAAAATTTCTGATCTCACTGGCATTTACCATTCCTGTTTTTATTCTATCCATGGGTGGAATGTTTATAGATTTTCCTTTCTCACATCAGATTCAAGGGTTCATTGAGCTGGCATTAACGCTTCCGGTTATGTTTTATTCCGGCTGGTTTCTGTTAAAAAGAGGCTGGGTTTCATTCAAAACATGGAATCTTAATATGTTCAGTTTAATTGCACTTGGAGTAGCTGCTGCATTTATTTTCAGTATTATCGCATTAGCTTTCCCGGATATTATTCCTCATGAAATCCGTGGACATAATCATGAAATCCCATTGTATTTTGAAGCGGTCTGTGTTATTCTGACCCTTGTTATTCTGGGCCAGCTGATGGAGGCTGCAGCTCATAAAAAAACGGGTAATGCTATTAAAGAACTCATGAACCTTTCACCGGATGAAGCCAATCTCATGGTCAATGGTGAAGAAAAACGGGTATTGCTTTCTCAGGTGAAAATCGGGGATCTTTTAAAGGTAAAACCAGGTGAAAAAATTCCGGTTGATGGAAAGATCATAGAAGGAAACTCTATCGTGGATGAAAGTATGATTACTGGTGAACCCGTGCCTGTTGAAAAAACAGTTGATGATAAAGTATCTTCAGGAACCATCAACGGAAACCAGGTATTCATCATGAAGGCTGAAAAAGTAGGTGATGAAACCTTACTTTCACAAATTATTAAAATGGTGAATGAAGCCAGCCGAAGCCGTGCACCTATCCAAAAGCTGACAGATAAGGTATCAAAAGTATTTGTACCCGTTGTCATTCTTATTGCCGTTCTTACTTTTATTCTGTGGCAATTCTTTGGTCCGGAAGGGAAAAGAAGTTTATTTGCTTTTGTGAATGCTGTAGCCGTTTTAATTGTAGCATGTCCCTGTGCTTTAGGCCTTGCCACCCCAATGTCCTTAATGGTAGGAATTGGAAAAGGAGCTAAAAACGGGATTCTGATCAAAAATGCAGAAGCCCTTGAGCAAATGAATAAAGTAAATGTTCTGATTACTGATAAAACAGGTACCTTAACAGAAGGAAAGCCTTCTGTAGAGCATATTGAAACAGCAAACGATGAAGATAAAAGCCAGATTCTAAAACTGGCATTCTCACTGAATCAAAACTCTGAACACCCACTTTCCAATGCAGTTATTAAAAGAGCAAAGGATGAAAATATCTCTGCTGAAAAAGTAGAACAATTTGAAAACGTTTCAGGAAAAGGGGTGAAAGGAAATATTAACGGAAAAACAGCTTACCTTGGAAATGAAAGCCTGTTAACCGCCCACCAGATCCAGATTCCCAATGCATTAAAGCAGAAAGCAACAGAAGTACAATCTAAAGCCCATACCATTTCTTATATTGCACAGGGTCAGGATGTATTAGGATTTATTAGCTTTACAGATAAAATTAAAGCAAGCTCTAAAAAAGCAGTAGACCAATTAATGAGTGAAGGAGTTGATATCATCATGATGACCGGAGACAACGAACACACCGCAAAAGCTGTTGCAGAAGAATTAGGCATCAAACATTTTAAAGCGAATTGTCTTCCTGAGGATAAGCTCAATGAGGTAAAAAAACTACAACAACAAGGTAAAATTGTTGCCATGACCGGAGACGGAATTAATGACTCTCCTGCCCTAGCCCAAGCCAATATAGGCATCGCTATGGGAACCGGTACCGATGTAGCTATTGAAAGCGCAGAGATCACCTTATTAAAAGGAGATATTTTAGGAGTAGCAAAAGCAAAATTACTAAGTGAAAAGCTTCTTAAAAACATTAAAGAAAACCTGTTTTTTGCCTTTATTTATAATGTTTTAGGAATTCCTGTTGCGGCAGGATTATTGTATCCATTCTTTGGAATTCTGTTATCACCGATGATTGCCGCCGCTGCAATGAGCGTGAGTTCATTATCTGTGATTCTGAATTCGTTGAGATTAAACTCAGTGAATCTGGATATAAAATAATAGTATGAAAAAAGAAAATCTTTACATCGGATGTTCGGGATTTTATAATAATGACTGGAAAGGGTCATTATATCCTGAAAATACACCAAGTAAAGATTTTCTTTCTTTATATGCGAAAGTGTTCAATGCAGTAGAAATCAATTCCACATTTTATAGAATTCCTACCGCTAAAACACTTTTAAAATGGTATGATGAAACTCCGGAAGCATTCAAATTTTTTATCAAAATCCCAAAAACCATCACCCATCAAAAACGTTTGGCAGACACAAAAGAAGAGGTTATAAAATTCTGCCAACATATCTCTAGTCACCTTCAACAAAAACTTTCCGGATTCTTGTATCAATTTCCACCATCTTTTAAAAATACTCCGGAAAATATAGATCTGATCATGAACAATATGGACAACCATTTTTTAAATGTCATTGAGTTCCGTCACGAATCCTGGTGGAAAAATGAAATTTTTGATCTTTTGAAAAGCAATAATATTGTTTTCTCAGGAGTCAGTTTCCCCGGAAACCTTTCTGAAAATGTCATCATCAATCATCCTGATATAATATACTACAGACTTCACGGAAAACCGATACTGTATAAATCCGAATACAGCGAAAACTTCCTTAATAACCTTGCAGAAAATCTTGCCAATACCCGGCAGACTGCATTTATATTCTTTAATAATACCTGGGGAACTGCTGCTATTATCAATGCAACCTACCTGAAAAGTCTTTTAAAATAAGCACAATATTACCTTAACTTACATTGACGACCTATACTGTATCGTAATCTGTTAAAATAGAATAATTCCCACGCAAAGGAAGAATATAGTTATCTCAATAAAAATAGAGAAAGACTATCGCTTTAACATTTATAAATGTTAAGATTTATGGAAAACCAAATCATAAATTAACAATCAGTATTTTAATCAAAAAACACCTTAAAATAAAGTTCTTAAAATAATCTTAAAAAGAGAAAATACAACGAAATATGGCATATAATTTGTTAACATTCAATTGTTATTTTTAACAATTTTTAACAACACAATTTCAATTACCTTTATGAGAAAAATTTTTGCGGGAAAGTCAACAAATAAGACTTTTCTCGGGATGTTTGCATTGATGAGTGCAACTTCAGTACTATTAAACAGCTGTAATTTTAAAAATGATGTGAACGAAATGCTCAGTTCACAGGAACATCCTACCGCAAAAACCGCCCCTAAAATGGACGATGAAAGTGTAGATCCGGATAAAAGAGTGATCTATCTTACTTTTGATGATGGTCCCAATCAGGGAACCGAAAATCTTTTAAAAATTCTAGACAAAAGAAATGTGTGTGCCACCGCTTTTTTGGTTGGAAGACATGCTTATGGAAGCACAAAACAAAAAAATGACTTCAAGCTTCTAAAAGAAAATCCTCTAATTGAACTGGCCAACCACAGCTTCACCCATGCTCACAACAAATACTCTGATTTTTACAAAACTGCAGATGCTGTTGTTCGCGATTTTGATATCGCTAAAGATAGTCTGAAGCTTCACGATAAAATAGCAAGAACTCCCGGAAGAAATATCTGGAGACTTAACAATATTAATGTAACGGATATCAAAAGCTCCACTGCCGCTGCAGATGGCCTTAAAAGAGCTGGATACAAAGTCATTGGGTGGGATCTGGAATGGCGACCTACTCACAAGATGACATTGAAAGGAAGCCATGAAGCCATGCTGAAAAAAGTAGACAGCATCTTCCTTAATGATCTTGAAAAAACTTCAAGACATCTTGTTTTCCTTACCCATGACCAATACCTGAGAGATACAGATTCTATTAACGAATTGGATTTATTTATTGAAAAACTACAAAAAAGCAACAAGTTTGTTTTCAGAAAGATTTCTCAGTATCCGAAAATCAATGAAATATTGAACTAGTTCAGAAATTTAAAGAATAGATTGAAACAGGTTCTTCACAAGAAAAACCTGTTTTCTATCATTTTAAGCTTTGAACCTTACGCTAAATTTCAGAAATTTGCATTTATGAGTATTAAGGAAAATTATAAAGCGATACAAGATCAGCTTACGTCAGATGTTCAACTGGTTGCCGTTTCAAAAACGCATCCGGTTTCTGCTATTCAGGAAGTCTATGATCTTGGACAAAGAGTCTTTGGAGAAAACAAAGTCCAGGAACTGATGGAAAAAGCTCCTCTCCTGTCTCAGGATATTCAATGGCATCTGATCGGACACCTGCAGACTAATAAAGTGAAGTATATCGCTCCGTTCATCGATACCATCCAAAGTGTGGATTCAGAAAAACTGTTGGCTGAAATCAACAAAGAGGCAGGTAAAAACAATAGATCTATTAAAACCTTGCTTCAGGTAAAAATTGCGGCGGAAGAAAGTAAGTTCGGGCTTGAAATTCCAGAAGCAAAAGCCCTTTTCCAACAATACATCGATGGGAATTTCCCTCACATTGAAATTACAGGATTGATGGGAATGGCCACTTTTACAGATAATGAAGCACAAATCAGAAAAGAATTTTTAACTTTAAAGACGCTTTTTGATGAATTAAATCAACTAAAACCTTTAAAAACCTTATCAATGGGAATGAGTGATGATTTCCCTGTAGCTATTGAATGTGGTGCCAACTCTGTGAGAGTGGGATCTGCAATTTTCGGAAGAAGAGACTATTCCCAATAGAATATTTAGGTACGGTTTTTGCTAATAATTGAAACAAAAAATTTAAATTTGCGACTATGCAAAAAATCCTTATAGTAGAAGACGAAAAAGCAATCTCAGGAGTACTTCACAGTATTCTTTCTGACGAACTCACAGATTATGAATTTGTTATCGCCGAAGACGGCCTTGAAGGTTACAAACAGGTAGAAAAAGAAGATTTCGCGTTGGTGATCTCTGATATCAAGATGCCTAAACTTTCAGGAACCGAGCTTTTAAAGCAGAGTATGGTATTAAAACCTGAAACTACATTTATTATGATTTCAGGTCATGCTGATATTGATTCTGCCGTTTCCTGCCTGAAAGAGGGTGCATACGACTTTATTTCCAAGCCTATTGACATCAACAGGCTTATTACCAGTGTAAAGAATGCTTTAGCAAAAGAATCTCTGAAGAAAGAAAACAAAAGCCTTCAGACGGAAAACAAAACGTTAAAGAGAAAAGTCAATAAAAAATACCAGATGATCGGGAACTCTCCTGCCCTGCAGAAGATTCAGGATATGATCGAAAAGGTAGCGGTTTCTGATGCCAGAGTTTTGATTACAGGACCCAACGGTGCCGGAAAGGAATTGGTAGCTCATGCCATTCACAATCAAAGTGAGCGTGCAAGAGGACCAATGGTAGAGGTAAACTGTGCTGCTATCCCGTCTGAGCTTATTGAATCTGAACTTTTCGGACATGTGAAAGGTTCTTTCACGGGTGCTATTAAAGACAAGCAGGGGAAATTTGAACAGGCTAACGGAGGAACGATTTTCCTTGATGAGATTGGAGATATGAGCCTTATTGCTCAGGCTAAAGTATTGAGAGCCCTTCAGGAAAGTAAAGTATCTCCTGTCGGAAGCGACAAAGAGATAAAAGTTGATGTGAGAGTCATTGCAGCAACAAATAAAAATATGCAGAAAGAGATTGAGGAAGGGAAATTCAGAGAAGACCTTTACCACAGACTTTCTGTGATTGAAATTTATGTTCCGCCATTGGATGACAGAAAAGACGATATCAAATTATTGGTTGAACATTTCTCCGGTATGATTGCTGATGAGCATGGTACTGCTATGAAAAAGTTTGATGATAAAGCTATTGATGCTTTAAAAGCTCTTTCGTGGACTGGAAATATCAGGGAGCTAAGGAATGTTGTGGAAAGATTGATTATTCTTGGTGGAAATACTGTTTCTGAAAGTGACGTTGCAAGTTTTGTAAGGAAATAATACAACTATTATTACAATATTATAAAAATTTGCAGTACCACTACTGCAAATTTTTTTTTTGGACTATTTTGAATGATAAACGATATGAATCTTAAAATACTATGAAATTTTTAAACAAAAACTACACAAAAGAATGCCTGACTTTGGCTCTACCTGTAATGCTTACCCAGGTAGGGCAAGTTTCAGTGAATTTATTCGACAATATTATTGTCGGGAAACTTTTAGGCGCTGATGCTTTGGCGTCTGTTTCATTAGGTAATGCCGTGTTCTTCTCCATATTTGTATTGGCCCTTGGATTTTCATTTGCCATACCACCATTGGTTTCAGAAGCACATTCAAAGCATGATCATGATACGATTAACTCTGTGTTCAGTCATGGTTTTGTAATTAATATGACGGTGGGAATATTGCTTATGGTTATTCTTTTATTGGGAATGCCCCTGCTCTACCACTCAGGACAGCCAGCAAAGATTATTCCTGATACGGTAGACTTCTTAAGCATTATGGTCATCAGTATGATTCCATTTATGGCCTTTCAGACCCTTCGTGAGGTTTCTGAAGGTCTTTCGTACACTATTGGAGTAACTAAGGCGACCATTATTGCCAACATTATCAATATTGTCTTAAACTATGTATTCATCAAAGGACTTTGGGGATTTCCTCCAATGGGTGTAAAAGGATCTGCATTAGCAACCTTAATATCCAGAATTTTCATGGTTGTCTTCCTTTATTTTGTATTGCTGAAGGAAAAGAGAACAAGACGTTATATCAAGGATTTTTCGCTAAAAATTCAAAGCTTCTCAAAAGCAATGTTTAATAAAATGGTACGACTTGGATTACCTACCGCATTGCAGATGTTCTTTGAGGTAACTGCTTTTGCCGGTGCAGCATTCATCTGCGGATTAATTTCTGCACATGATATTGCCTCTCACCAGATTGCTTTGAGTATGGCTTCGTTCACCTTCAACCTTTGCGTTGGATTTAGTGTGGCTTCTACGGTAATGATTGGAAGAAAACTGGGTGAACAAAACTTTGTTGAGCTAAGAAAAGTCGGGATTAATAACCTAAAGATTGCTTTTATCTTTATGTGTATCTGTGGATTGGTTTTTATCCTGGGACGAAACATACTGCCAACATTCTTCACGAAAAAAGAAGAGGTTGAAGTAATCACCCTGGCTTCCAAATTGATGATTATTGCGGCTTTATTCCAGCTTTCAGATGGTATCCAGGTAACAGCTTTAGGAATGCTGAGAGGGCTACAGGATGTGAAGATCCCGTCAATCTATACTTTTATTGCCTATTGGGTGATTACGATTCCTTTAGGCTATTTCTTCTGTGTAACATTGGAAATGGGAGCTTTCGGAATGTGGATCGCTCTTGGATTAGGATTAACGGTTTCTGCCGTCTTCCTCGTTAAACGATTCCTGAATATGTCTGCTAAACGAATTAAGCAGAATACATAATATTTAAGAGGCTGTTTCAGTAGAAACAGCCTTTTATTTTTCTCGCAGATCTCGGAGATTACGCAGATTTCTTATTATTTTAAATTATAATTCCACCATAGCCAATATAAGTCAGTTTTGCACCTTCAACAAAATCATTAAAACTTGTATTTGTATCAGCATTTTCATTATAAAGTTCAAAATAATACTCTTCAGGATTAGAACTATTTCCTATTTTTTCTACTATCCCATTTTGTAAGGTTTCATTGTTACGGAATACCCAGAATTTGAATCTTTTAGTTTTAGGATTTATATCCAGCAAAGGCAATTCATCCATCATTGAAATCTTTACCATTGGACTCCTATTAATAACCATTGGGTATAATAATCCACTTCCAAGAATTAATTTAAACTTATTATCTAAATTTTCAGGAAATTCTATATGATAAACTACATTAATAATTACCTTATTATTTTCAATCTTAATCTGAGATTTGAGATATCTTGAATACCCCTGTTTTATATATTGGGTTTCAAAATGTTCTTTCGCAGAGTAATATTTCCCACTATTGATATCTTCTGTCTGTCCTTTCCCTTTAATAAAAAAGAGCAGCATCAATGAGCTTATAAATATTTTACGCATGAGAAATAATTAAATATTTATCCTATTCTTTTTCCTAAAATCTTCAGACTTCGTTCAATACCATCCAAAATGGCTACATCCGGAAGAGTTCCCCAATCTTCAAATCCAAAGTATCGGAATAGCTTCAGACTTGGCTCATTATGAAGAAAAATAAGCGCTACCAGGTTATTCACCCCAAACTTTCCTGCATTGTCAATACAATACTGAAGAATCGTTTTACCATAGCCTTTTCCTCTACAGCTTTCATCCAGATAAATACTTACTTCCACCGTTCCACTGTAAGCTGCTCTTTCATGAAATGAACTGAAACTTACCCAACCTACAATCTGGCTATCTGTATCTTCTACGATCCAAAGCGGTCTGGTCTCCTCATTATGCTCTTTGAACCATTGTACTTTACTCTCTACAGAAACTTCTTCCACGTCTGCAGTCACCATTCTTGAGGCAATGGTTGAGTTATAAATCGCTACAATTGTATTTAAATCGGCTAATTCGGCATTTCTGAACTTTAGTAATTCCATTGGTATTGTATTCAACTTTTATGATGCAAAAATAATAATTTTTCCAAATACCCCATTTATTTTAATCAATTAAATATTTTTAATTAAAAAAAACAAAATCACCCCTTATAAAAATAACATACAAAGATAAAACAATCATTTTTTTACAATACGCAAAGACTAATAAGATATGAAGATTGGATATTTTTTAGTTGCAAAGATTTTATTTACGATAAAATTGAAAGCGGCTTGTAATGTCACGAATGCACGAATAATCTATCAGCGTATAAAACCTATGTGGCTATGGGTTAAAAAGAATAATTTTTACCACATAGATATATAGAATATTGTGAATAAAAGTTAGTTTAAAAGTGTTATTTTTCCTTGCTAAGGATCTTTGATTCTCTTGTGTCTTAACAACAGTTAGCATTATATTTCTTTGTGCATTTGCGTTTACCAACACAATTAATTCAAATCTTTCAAGATCCTGTTCAGGCTTCTCACTGTGATTCCTAAATACGCAGCCATATCTTCTTTGGAAATCAGGATATTTTGTTTAGACTGCATTTTAAGTAGCTGTGTCAAAGTATGCTCTACTGTATAAAGCTGTTGATAAGAAGCTCTGCTAGTGGTATTAATAATACGTTCCGCAAAAGAATTTAGTAACAAGTTATTCAGGATAAGATCTGTCTGCATCAATTTATTGAAATAAGGCAGCCTTATGGTGTACACTACAACTTCCGTTAATGCTTCAATCCCGCACAGACAAGGAATATTTTTGATCAGTTCCACTTCTCCTAAGATCTCGCCGCTTCCCAGAAATTCAACGATATATTCTTTTCCGTTCTCTTCTTCAAAGTAGCATTTTGTAATCCCTTCTTTAATTAACATGACCTTAGAAACGGAATGATCCTGAATCAATAATTTCTGCCCTTTGGAGAATGATTCCAGGATAATATTCCCCACCCTTTGTTTTTGGTAAAGTGCTTCAAGATGGCTTAAAAATGACTGATTCGTTCGTAACATATATTTTCGGGACAATTGTCCTTTGCCGGTTTAATTTTTATTCTGAATTTTGCGAACAGAAATTTACAAAACAAAAATGAATAATCATACTACAACAATAGCCTTTGACGCAGATGACACTCTTTGGATCAATGAACCTTACTTTCAGGAAGCAGAAAAGGAGTTTTGTATATTACTTGAAGATTATCTTCCTCAGCATTCTGTCTCCCAGGAACTCTTTGCAACAGAGATGAAAAACCTTCATCTATATGGATATGGAGTAAAAGGATTTATGCTCTGTATGGTTGAGACTATTGGAAGAGTATCAAATAATACAGCATCCTTACAATTGGTTAATAAAGCCATTGAATTAGGTCAGGAACTTCTCCAAAAACCGATTGAATTATTAGATGGAGTCACAGAAACGCTTGAAAGTCTGAAAGGAAAATACAGGCTCGTTGTGGCTACAAAAGGAGATTTACTAGATCAGGAACGTAAGTTGAAAAATTCAGGATTACAGAACTATTTCCATCATATTGAAATCATGAGTGATAAAAAGGAACATGATTATAAAAAACTGCTAAAGCATCTTGATTGTCAGCCGGAAAATTTCCTTATGCTTGGAAATTCTATCAAGTCAGATATCTTACCTGTACTGGAAATCGGCGGATCAGCAGCTCATATTCCTTATCATGTTACCTGGGACCATGAGCAGCATGACGTGAATCTTGATCATGAAAACTTTATGGAATTGAAAAGTATTAATGAGATCTTACAATTTATTTAAGCTTAGAGGTTGATTACGCTTTTAAGAATATTGAGTAAGGCTTCACCGTGCTCTAAATTTTCTTATTGTTCTAAGATATAAAAAAGGCTATTCATTCCTGAATAGCCTTTTTCTATTATTTTTTCAGACATTTTTCAAGGAACTGATCCTGTTCCCATAAAACGTGGAATATATTCTCTTTGGCCTGGTATCCGTGTGACTCTTTTGGAAGAAGAACCATTCTTACCGGTGCTCCAAGGTTTTTCAAAGCCTGGAAATATCTTTCCGTCTGTAAGGTAAAGGTTCCCGGGTTGTTATCTGCATCACCGTGAATCAGAAGCAAAGGGGTTTTCATTTTGTTTGCATTCATAAACGGAGACATGGTGTTGTAGATCTCCGGAACATCCCAGTAATTTCTTTGCTCACTCTGAAATCCAAATGGTGTTAACGTTCTGTTATAAGCACCACTTCGTGCAATACCACAAGCAAAAAGATTAGAATGTGTTAATAAGTTAGCTGTCATAAATGCTCCATAAGAGTGACCTCCAACAGCAACTTTCTTTTTATCAATATACCCCAATTGATCTACAGCATTAATTGCCGCATCAGCATCGGCTACCAGTTGTGTAATAAAGGTATCATTGGGTTCTGTTTTTCCTTCTCCGATAATCGGGAATGCAGCATTATCTAAAACAGCATATCCTTTAGTCACCCAATACACGAAAGAGCCGTAATATGGGAAAGTAAAGTCGTTATCATTCTGAGTACTCTGTCCCGCTGTATTCTTATCTTTAAATTCTCTTGGATAAGCCCAGATCAGTAAAGGTAATTTTTCTTTCTTTGCCTTTCTGTCATAGTTTGCCGGCAAATAAAGAGTTCCCGTCAATGTAACACCATCATTTCTTTTATAAGTAATAACTTCTTTATAGACATCTTTAATGCTTTCAAAAGGATTGGCAAAGTGAGTTACTGCTTCAGCTTTATTAGACTTAATATTCTTTTTATAGAAGTTCGGATATAGACTGGATGATTCTTGTGTTGTTAAGATCTCTCCTTTTGAAGGATTTAAAATATCCACAATCTTTTCTTTAGCCCCTTTAAGGTTAGAAGAATAAAGTCTTTTTTTCTTCAATGACTTGATATCCATTTCATCAATAAACGGATGCTGCCCATCTTTTGTAAACCCATCCCCGATCAGATATGCCTTTCCGCCTTTCATATCGATAACGGATCTACCGTATTGGTTTTTCACAGTGTTGAAATTTCCTGGATCACTATATACATCCTGAGAGTTTCTATCATCTATAACCTTTGATTCTCCATTGTTAAGATCAACCAGGAAAGTTTTGGTATTTCTGGTATCATACCATTCTTCAGATACTAACGCATAGTGGTCATTCGTCCAATCTATATCCTCAAATCTCTGTTTGATTTTGAAGAATGATTTAGGAGCTGCTGCAAACGGTGCATCCCAGGTAAAGATTTCATCTCTGTATTCTGCAGTTTTATATTGATCTCCACCGTCAAGGGCTTCTGTAAAAACTAAAGTCGCCGGAGCATCACTTCTCCAAGTCATTTCTCTTTTTCCTGTTCTTACAGATGAAAATCCTTTAGGCATAATTTCATTCAAAGGAATTTCATTCACAACTTTTACAGTATTTCCTTTCGTGTCATATACCGTTGTAGTCATAGGAAACCTGTTTAACGGGACGATATAAGAAAATGGCTTTTTAATGACTGAAGACAGCAGGTAATTTCCATCCGGGGAAAAACTTAATCCTGTGTACAAATCCTGGTTCATTACCTTTTTAAGAGTACCATTAAGATCTACGTTGAAGACTTCAGAGGTTACTAATGTTTCAAAGTTCTTTTCATCCTGAGGATTCTTTAAAAGATCCTGGTATGTTCTATTTTGGGAGACTTTTCCATCTGCTGTAGAAACAATGGGTCCTGTAGGCAGGTCTTTTCCTGAATCAATCAGAGCAGGTCTGTTTTGAGGCAGCGTTCTAATAAGAAGACTTTTGGAATCATTATACCAAAGATATGGGTTTCCTAAATTGGCATTCAGGATATCTCCTGTAATCTTTTTGGCTGTAGCAGATTCCAGGTCTACAAGCCATAATTCTACTCCTTTGTTTGTGGTATTGGTAAAAGTCAGTTTCTTTTCGTCTGGTGAAAACTGAACATAAGCAATTTTAGCTCCTGCAGGCAAATTCTTTACCTGAACTTCATTTTTATCACTGAACTTTCTTATTTTAAGATTGTTAAAATAGGTTACCGTACTGGCAATATTTGTAACCGGATTGATTCTTAATCCACCCAGTTTCATTTCCTGTTGATTAAGATCATCCAACGTCTTATATGTTGAACGATAGGTAAAAACTACCCAGTCTTTTTTGTTATTCATTAAGACAGATGGCGGTCTTTCGTAATCTGCAAGTTTCAGGATTTCAGCAGAAGGTTTTTGATAAGTAATATTCTCCTGTGCATCATAAAAATTGAGAAATGCCAGCAGGCAAATTGTCAGTTTTATCTTCATATAGATTTATTTTCTACGAATGTAGTGATTTTTAAGATAAATTTACCATAAAAATACATCTATAATCCCCAATAATAAAGACATTTATAAAAATAACTCCAATAAAAAAGAGCACCCGAGGATGCTCTTTTTATTATATATAATAAGGTTTTTACCAATCTGAAGCTCTTTTTCTTCTTTCAATCATATGATCTACAGAAACTTTTCCGGCTCCGATAATCATCAGAAGAAGATATACAGAAAGATAGATAAGACTCATCTCTCTTTTTTCAAAAGGATCTGCTCCATGAACTACAAATCCGGCAATGACCATTGTAAAGATCAAGAAACCTAAGGCAACTCTCGTAAAAAGCCCTAATATCAGCAGAATTGAACAAACAAACTCAGCAAGTACTGTAAGGATCAGGGTAATTTGCGGTCCCATTCCCAGGAAGTCAAAAAATTCAATTTTTCCACCCGCCAACAGCATCTGAAGTTTTGGATATCCATGAGAAAGCATTGCAAAACCAACAAATACTCTTACTGCTAATAAAATAATATCTTTAGGTATTGAGCTCGAATTTGAATTATTGTAGTTCATTTACTAAAAAATTTAGACTAAGGTAATAAAAATCTTTTAATACAACGGGTTTTACAGCATTTTTAGTCTATCTGTAACCAAAATTCTTAAGATCTCTGTCATTCTTTCTCCAGTCTTTTTTCACCTTAACAAATAAATTTAAGTGAATTTTCTTAGAAAAGAACTTCTCCAGGTCTAATCTTGCTTCTGTACCTACTTTTTTGATAGCCTCTCCTTTATGTCCGATAATAATTCCCTTTTGGGTATCTCTTTCCACATAAATGATAGAATCAATGAAGATAATACCTTCTTTTTCTTTGAACTGCTCAGTCACTACTTCCACAGAATATGGAATTTCTTTATCATAATTCAAAAGAATTTTCTCACGAATGGCCTCGTTTACAAAGAATCTTTCTGGTTTATCTGTATACTGATCCTTATCATAATAAGGTGGGTTCTCAGGCAATAAAGATTTTAGCTTAGGTAAAATAACCTCAGTATTAAAGGCATTAAGAGCAGAAATAGGAAGAATTTCCGCTTTTGGAATCTTATTGTGCCAATCTTCTACTAATTTTTCAAGTCCTGCCTGATCAGTCTGATCTACTTTATTTAATAACAAAAGGACAGGAACAGGGATTTTATTTAATTTATCAATTAAGAACTCGGAAGGTTCAGCTTTGTCCGTTACATCAACAATAAACAGGAATACATCGGCATCCTGAAGGGAATCCTTTACAAAATCCATCATTTTTTCCTGCAATCCATATTTAGGATCCAATACTCCCGGAGTATCGGAAAATACGATCTGAAGGTCCTCTTCATTATAAATACCAAAAATTCTGTGACGGGTTGTCTGGGCTTTCTGCGTTACAATCGCCAATTTCTCTCCCATTAATTGGTTTAGAAGTGTTGATTTTCCCGCATTGGGCTTTCCAACTATGTTTACAAATCCAGCTTTGTGCATAAAAATAATATTACGAACTGCAAAGTTAGTAAAACAAAATTGGTCTTTACCGTTAATCTCAATATTTAAAAGAAAAAAGCGAGTTATTTGTCTTTGGAGTACATTTCAAAAAGATTTTTTGAAAAAATTATAACACTAGTTTTTTGAACTTATACATTTTACCATCAAGTCTCAAAAGTTCTTAAAACCTTAAGCTTACTTTAGAAAATTTTAAATGATGCTGCAAGAAGAACACACTAGTTTGTTTTGAAAATCTAAGATTTTCATGGATATGCAACAGAATATCAAAAATTTAATATTCTCCTCCTTTAATGGAGTTACAGATTGATAGGCACTTTCTTTCTACCTTTCTCACAAAAAACTACAAAATAATCTTGTATTGCATTACCTAAAACTGATATTTTTGAATATTAGAATTCATCTTTTATGAATATAGACCAGATTCTTGACCAGATTTATACACTCCCTGAAGACTCGAAAAATAGTTTAAAAACCTATATCTCTGAAGTTTCCCATCCCAAAGGATACTGTTTGATGGAAGCAGATAAGGTTATCCCTTACGTTTATTTTATCCGTAAAGGAATTGCCCGTGCCTACTCTTCTACTTCAGATAATGATATTACGTTCTGGTTCGGCAGTGAAGGTCAGTGCGTCCTTTCTATGAAAAGTTATGTGGAAGATAAACCAGGTTATGAAAGCATTGAACTACTGGAAGACTGTGATCTGTACAGACTTGAAACCGAAAATCTCAAAAAACTGTTTAATGAGGATATTCATATTGCCAATTGGGGTAGAAAGCTGGCGGAATTGGAAATGATAAAATCTGAAGAGCTGATTATCTCAAGACAATTTAAAACCTCACTGGAACGGTATAAAGATATTATCCAGTATCAACCGGAGTTACTCAAAAGAGTTCAGCTTGGATATATTGCCTCCTACCTTGGAATTACACAGGTGAGTCTGAGCAGAATCCGTGCGGAGATTAAGTAAAAATTATGTTTAAGGATAGAAGCGTTTTAAGTTTTGGCTAAAGCCAGAGGAAAGCTAATTTATATTGAAAGCAGACTAAAGTCCGCTCCTATTCACATTATGGTGTATGTGATAGCAATATTGATGATTATTTATTGAAATAAAAACAAGCAGCTAACAGCTTTTATCTAAAAAGCCCTCATGAATTAAGCAACAGAACATCATCCATTCTAACTACTATAACACCTCTATTCCAGTTCCCAACCTCCGGCCTACTTCCTAAAAAAACTCATTTTTTAACAATTGTAAAATTTTTTCTCCGTTCAATTTCTGAAATTTGTAACAGAAAAATTTTAAAAAATGAATTGGATAATATTAGTTATCGCAGGATTATTTGAGGTTGCCTTTGCCTCTTGTTTAGGAAAGGCAAAAGAAACATCAGGGACGGAAATGTATCTTTGGTACACCGGTTTTCTGATAACGATGACTATCAGTATGCTTCTTCTGATCAAAGCTACGCAAACATTACCTATTGGTACTGCTTATGCGGTATGGACAGGAATTGGAGCGGTAGGAACAGCTTTAATGGGAATTATCTTCTTTAAAGACCCTGTAAGTTTCTGGAGAGTATTTTTTATTGTAACACTTATTGGATCAGTTGTAGGTTTAAAAGCTGTTTCTTCATCACATTAAGATAAAAATATAAACTTCTATCTATATTTAAAAATGAAACCGCCTTCGTTATGAAGACGGTTTTGTTTTGATTATATTTCAGAATGCTCTGCTTCTTACTTTATATTTCTTATTATTTTTTGAAGACTAAGGGTAAGATTTCATTGCTTCTTAACCCATATTTCTTTATTTCTTCTTCTGAAAATTTCTGCGAATAGAAATTGATATCTGTTTCAAATCCTGCATTTCTTAAACGGTCAAAATAATCCATTCCGTACCAGCGTACATGATCGTATTGACCAAAATGTTTCTGGCGTTCTTTCGGATCTTTGATGGTAAAATCTTCATAGGTTGTTGCCAGTGAATTTTTCATCGGAACCTGAAGAATTCCCCATCCTCCGGGTTTCATTACCCTGTACAATTCGCTCATTGCTTTTGCATCGTCTTCAATGTGTTCCAGAACATGGTTACAGAAAACAATATCAAAGCTGTCGTTCTCGAAAGGTAAATCAAGAATATCAGCCTTCACATCTACAATAGGAGAATATAAGTCTGCCGAAATATAATTCAGATTACTCATTCTCTTGAATTTTCTCAAAAATTCCTGTTCGGGAGCAATATGTAGTACTTTATAATTTTTAATGAAAAAATCGGTTTCGTTCTGAAGATACAGCCACATCTGGCGATGTCTCTCCAGACTCAAGGTTCCCGGAGAAAGAGCATTCTCTCTTTGTTTCCCATAGCCATAAGGCAAAAACTTTCGATATGACCTTCCATCAATGGGATCATAAAACTCATCTCCTTTGAAAAACTGATAAATAAGCGGTCTTGCCCAAATGCTCATTTTAATAAGCATGGGACGTGGAATTTTATTCAGTAAAAGCTTAGTTATCTTCTTCATTAAAAATCCAGTTGGAAAGGCTTCTCTTCGTCACTTACGATCCCTAACGCTTCGTATACATAATCAAATGTAGAAAGCAATACCGGCTTACCATTGATTACCGCTACATCGTGCTCAAAATGCGCAGATGGCAGGTTATCTAAAGTAGTTACCGTCCAGCCATCATTATGGAATTTTACTTTTTCAGTTCCAAGGTTAATCATCGGTTCAATAGCAATGGCTAAACCGTCTTTAATCACCTTTCCACTTCCTTGTTTTCCATAGTTAGGAACCTGTGGATCTTCGTGCATCTGTCTTCCTAAACCATGTCCTACAAGCTCTCTTACGACACCATATCCTTCTTTTTCACAATGTGCCTGGATAGCATGAGAGATATCTCCGATTCTTTTTCCTCTGATACATTGCTCAATCCCTTTATAAAGAGATTCTTTCGCAACTTTCAACAACTTTTTAACTTCCGGCTTTACTTCTCCGATTTCAAAAGTATAGGCATGATCTCCCACAAATCCGTTAAGGATCACTCCACAGTCTACGGAAAGAACATCTCCTTCTTTTACCACTTCATTATTCGGAAAACCGTGAACTACCTGCTCATTAGGAGAAATACAAAGAGAGTTCGGGAAACCTCCGTATCCTAAAAATGCAGGTTGTGCACCATGATCTTTAATAAAATCGTGTGCTAACTTATCCAAATATAAAGTTGTAATTCCCGGTTTAATTTCTTTTGCCAACATTCCCAATGTTTTAGAAACCAATCGGGCGCTCTCCTTCATCAGACGCAGTTCGTCTATTGTTTTTAATTGAATCATTGTATTAATTTACCAATGTATTAATGTATCAGTGTATCCATATTGATCGATAAATTGGTACACTGTTAAATTGTTATATTTTTATTTTACCAGAAAAGTCCTTTTTTCTTTTCTTTTTTAAGTTTTGAATAAGCCAAAACTTCTCCTCCTTCTACACGGAATTCTATTCTTTCCTGAATAATATTGTAGATTTCACCCCATCCCGGGAACCCACCAATATTTCTGTCATCAATGAACCAGTCTGCATCTAATTTTCTCGATTGATTTGCGGAATCAAAAACCTCTCCTTCGAAGCTTGAATTCACTGCATAAAATTCCAATCCGTTCTTTTTGCAGAATTCTACTGCTTCATCTAACGTTTTTCCGTGTCTGTATGTCCAAAGAATAAGCCTAAATCCTTCTGCCTGTAATCTTTTCAAGGTCTCGAAAGCGAAGATCTTTGCCTTTCCAATTCCTGGGTAAGCATCATCAACAATAGTTCCGTCAAAGTCAACAGCAATCTTTTTATTATTTAACATTTTGTTCTTTTTTTAGCTTTGCAAAGATAAGAAATAAAAAAGAGTGCCAAATAGAAAGGCACTCAATACTTTTATAATTTAAAATAATAATATGGGCTACTAGCTCTTAACCCAGTTAAACTGGAACTGAAGATCCGGAGTAGAAACTCTGTCTGTAATCTTCTGTAGTCTTGAAGGAAGCTTCATCAGGTATTCCTGAGCTTTTTCTGCTTTTTCTGTAAGACCTTTTACGTGCTCAATCTTCCATTCATCCAACAGATCTTTCATAATGTTGATATAATCCTGACCGGTATATACCATACATCTTTGTGCTGCATCTGAGAAGTGTCCCCAAAGTTCACCTGCCTTCTGTCCTGATTGTCTCATCAGGTGAGCAGGCATTACAATCTTCTTGCGCATCATATCTTCGAAAGCAAGAATCATTTCTGATGGATCTATTTCAAGGATTTTAGCTACGAAATGCTTGTAAGCTTTTGCGTGTCTCGCTTCGTCTGCTGCAATTACACCGCACATTTTAGCTAATTTTCCGTTTCCGGATTGTTTTGCTAATGTTCCTACTCTTCTGTGAGAGATATTGGTTGCTGTTTCCTGGAAACTTGTATAAATGAAATTTCTGTATGGGTCCATGCTTGTTCCCAAGTCGAATCCATCATTAATAAGATATTGAGTGGTAATTTCTACCTCCCTCATATTTACTCTACCACACAGGTAAAGGTATTTGTTTAATAAATCTCCGTGCCTGTTCTCTTCTGCAGTCCAAGCTCTTACCCAGTTTGCCCAGCCTACTTTTTCTTCCTGATTAATTCCGTCAACCCCCATTAACCAAGACTCATAAGAAGGAAGAGCTTCTTCTGTGATACAGTCTCCAATCAAGGTTACAAAAAGGTCGTAAGGCATTTCACGGGCAAAAGTCTGAATTTCTTCAAGATCATGTTTAAATTCATCGCTTGAAGGATCTGGTAAATAATCAGAAGGCTGCCAAATTTTTTCAATTGGCGTTAAAAATTTATCAAGAAAAGAACCTACTTCCTTTTCCAATAATCCCATTACTTCTTTCCTAACAAGCTTTTGATACATTTTTATATTCAGTTTTTAATTAGCAAAGATATGATTTATTTATTATTTAACGCATAATAAAGTATGCAACTCATACCTTATCTGACATAAATCATAAAAAAATGCCGATATACAAGTATAACGGCATTATTATAACAATATTATTGAATTTTAACTAACTAAAATATCTCCTGTCATTGCATTTGGTATTTCAACCCCCATTACATTAAGGATTGTAGGGGCTACATCACCCAGTTTTCCTGGTTTTAAGTTCCATGTACGGTCTTTATCCATGACAATGAAAGGGACCAGATTGGTTGAGTGTTGAGTATTAGGAGTTCCATCAGGATTCAGCATAACATCTGAATTTCCGTGGTCAGCCAGAATAAATACGGCATATCCGTTTTCATAGGCTGCTGTAGCTACTTTTTCAATACATGCATCTACTGTTTCTGCAGCTTTTACAGCGGCTTCAAATACTCCTGTATGGCCTACCATATCTGTATTCGCAAAATTCAGACATACAAAATCTGCAGTTCCTTGCTCCAGTTCCGGAACAATCGCATTGGTAATGTCGTAAGCGGACATTTCAGGTTTTAAATCATATGTAGGAACGTCTTTTGGACTCGGACATAACAGTCTTTTTTCTCCATTGAATTCTTCTTCTCTTCCTCCTGAGAAGAAGAAAGTAACGTGAGGATATTTTTCTGTTTCAGCAATTCTGATCTGGGTTTTCCCGTTATTCTCCAAAACTTCCCCCATTGTTTCTGTTAATACATTTTCATCAAATACCACCTGAACATTCTGGAATGTTTTATCATAGTTGGTCAACGTAATATAATTAAGGTTAAGTTTCTTCATTGAGTATTCAGGAAAGTCTTTCTGTGAAAGTACTTCTGTAATTTCTCTTCCTCTGTCTGTACGGAAGTTGAAGCAGATTACCACATCATTATCGATAATTTTTGCTACCGGAACAACGTTTCCTGTAGCGGTTGTATTGACTAAAATGATAGGTTTAAGGAATTCATCTGTCACATTATTGTCATATGAATCTTTGATCGCTGCTAATGCATCGGTTGTTTCGAATCCAATTCCTTCCACAAGTGCATCATAAGCCAATTTCACACGTTCCCATCTCTTATCTCTGTCCATTGCGTAGTATCTTCCTACAACAGTAGCCAGTTTTCCGGTAGTTGCTTCCATATGGTTCTGAAGTTCTTCAATGAAGCCTAATCCGGAATGCGGATCGCAGTCTCTTCCGTCTGTAAATGCATGTACAAAAACATTTTCATTTAACCCAAATTCTTTGGCTGCAGTCAATAATCCTTTCAGGTGATTGATATGTGAGTGTACTCCTCCATTGGAAACCAGTCCTATAAAGTGTACTTTTTTGTTTTCTTTTTTAGCATAATCAAAAGCATCCTGAATCACTTTTTCCTGTCCCAGGGTTCCGTTTTCAACAGCCATATTCAGTTTTACCAGATTTTGGTAAACGACTCTTCCGGCTCCAAGGTTCATATGGCCTACTTCAGAATTTCCCATCTGTCCTGCAGGAAGACCAACCGCTAAACCGCTTGCTTCAAGAGTAGTGTGTGGAAATTTTTGGTAGCAGCTATCTATAAATGGTGTGTTTGCTTTGTCTATGGCAGAAACTTCAGGGTTTGTTCCTAGTCCCCATCCGTCAAGGATTGCTAATATTGCTTTTTTTGACATTTTGTAAAACTTTAGTACACAAATTTATTGAATTTCCGATGAATAGACGAATTTGAAACCTCCAATTTTATACCACTCTCATAGTCAAGACCCTACCCTTGAAACAAGGCCAGGGTTTGTAATTTGGTAATATCTGGCAGATCTTACATATATCATTATCTTGATTTAATTTTCCAATACGATTATTCTTTAAAAAAGTCTTCGAATTTCATATTGTTTTTCTTAGTGTATTCTTTGATATAGGAATCCAGGAAACCACTTTCTTTTAAGAACTTTAAAGGATCTGTAATATGTAAAATATCCTGAACCGCTTTATGTTTATCTAGCTGTTTATTGAAATAGGCCTCACTAATCTTATATCCCATCCAATATCCTAGGTCATTGGGACGGTCGTCCTTTTTAGTAGTTCCGTAAAGCCAATCCATAGGACTGCTTGTTTTTAATACGGTTACGAATTCTCTGTATAATGCATCAGAATGAGCCTCACCATATTGATAAAATGGGCTGTTATTCGTCTCTCCTGAGACCAGTTCACTGATAAAATCTGCACTTCCTTCCATAAGGCAGTATTTCAGTAAATTATCTTTCCCTTTAATGTCTTGCTGAAAATGAACCAATTCATGAGAAATAAGGCCAACAATTCCATCCAGGTTTCTAAGGTTTTCTGTTCCAATCATCACTCCGTCATTAGTAAAAGTCCCACCAGTGTTGAATCTTCCGTATACAAAATAGATTGGTGGAAATTTAGCTTGAGGATACCAATATTTCATTCCACTGTAAATAGATCGGATTCTTTTTTCTTTTTGCTTTAATCCTGACAATACATTACGGCTTTCCAGATAATCTGCTTTTCTCTTTTTTACCATCGTATATAAGGAATCAGCATTGATGATTCGGTTTTCCGTAAAACCCTTCACTCCAGGAGAACCATTTTTCATATAGTCTATAAAAGGATTTTGTTTTGAGGTATCCATTTTATCAAATGCTTTCCAGAAGTTTTCGGTATCTTTTGTTTCAAAAACAGCACCCAAAGGATCTGTAGAAAAACCGGTTTGAGCGTTTGTCATCCCGAAGGTCAAAAGTAAGGCAGCAAGGATATGATGAGTCTTCATATTAGTTTTTAAAATTAACGATCAAAAATATGAAAAATTGCCCCTCATTTAAATTTGAAAACATATTTTTCAGCATCAAACTTTCCTATTCTTCTAAAAAGGTTTATAATTTCAGAAACAGTTCTTTTATAAATCCATAAATCTTTTTTAATTTTGCGGTATGGATTTACGTGATCAATTGAAGAATCTTTTTCCTGAACATGAAGAGCAGGATTTTGAAATGCCTGAAGAAGAATTCAAGCAGAAAGAACCTTTAGTGTGCAAATTTGAGAAGAAGGGAAGAAATGGTAAGCCTGTAACCATTGTTGAAGGCTGGGAAGGGAGTGAGGAGGACCTTAAAAAAATCTCAAAGAAAATAAAAACCACCTTAGGAATAGGCGGTTCTGAAAAGGACGGAACGATTATCATCCAGGGAGATAACCGTGATAAAATAATGGCTATCCTTAAAGATATGGGTTATAAAACCAAACGTGTTGGCGGATAGGTTTAGAAATAAACCTGGGTTTCCGGCAGTAACGTTTTTAATTTTTCAATTTTAGATTTTTCTATAGGATTTCCTGTAAGAATCAAAGTTTTCAGGTTTTTAAGCTGGCTGATTTCTACAGGAATATCTTTCAGTTTATTGTTGGCCAGATTCATACTGACAATCTTCTTTAATCCTTTTATTCTGGATGAAATTTGTGTGATATTATTGTCACTTATGTTCAGAAATTCAAGTTCTTCAGCTTTAAACAAGTTCTCCGACAGTGTGACAATGGCATTCTGCTGCAATTCAAGATATTTAATTTTTTTGGGAAACGAGAGACTTCCTATGTCATTGATCTGGTTATTGGCCAGGTTTAAAAACTTTAGATTTTTAATCTGATACAACCGGTCAGCGATAAAACTAATCTGATTTCCCTGTAAATTTATTTCTTCTAAAGTGGAAATTTCCATCAATGCCTCAGGAAATGTATTAAGGTTATTGGCATCAAAATGAACAACTTTCAGATTTTGCAGCTTTGCAATATTGGGATTGATACTGGTTAGACTGTTCAGATTCATAGAAAATGTAGTCAACTTTTTAAGCTGGCTAATTTCATCCGGAATATACTTGATGCTGTTTTCATTTACATTCAAAAATTCCAGTTCTTTCAGTGTAAAAAGCTCCTTATCCATTCTTTCAAACTTATTCGCCATCATATTTAGAAAGAATAATGAATCCAGTTTTACAATCTGAGGAGGAAGATTAAACAATCCTTTTTCTCTGAAACTCATGCTGTAAACAGCTTTTTTACTATTCAGAGCATCTTCAATATTGGTAAAAGTAGGATATTTAACAGGATCAATCTGAGCGCTGACCTGAGAAAGTGATAAAATGGAAATGAGTAAAAAAAACTTTTTCATACGAAGACGTTTATAATTTTTTAAAGGCCATATTGAATTGCATCATCTTAATCTGTACTTGTCTTTGCAAATCATAGCGATTTCATCAACAGAAAATGCCTGCCAGTCACTTTCGTTACCAGCAGGCAGAATGATTAATAATTTTACTTCTTTAAAAGTTTTACCGTTTTCTGGAATCCTCCTTCTGCTTCAATATTCAGAATTAAAACACGAGATCCTTCCAATTGTGAGGTAAAGTCAAGGTCTAATGCCTTGTTCACTCCATTGAATTTCTTAGTATAAACAATTTTACCATCTATACTATAAGCGGTTACCGAAATATCTTTTAAGCCTTTTGGCGAATTGATCTTCACCATTCCTGAAGTAGGATTCGGAGCTACCGTTACTGTATTTTCAGCGGTTATATTTTCAATAGTTCCCAGTGTTCCTTGGGTTCCTAAGTTATCTTTAAGAGCAATGACAACCGTTGCGGATTTCCCTCTGTAATCAATAGTATTTCCTGTAGCATCAACATCTGTAGAAATGGTAGAATTCGGATGCTGAACAGAGAAGAAACCAAATTTATGATCCGGAGTAAACGTTAATCCTGTAGGTTCAGATCCTGCCGGCATAGAAGCAAATAGTTTTACTTTTGGATTGGCCTGTGTATGATCCGGAGCAATGACCCAGATATAGTTTTTACCCCCATCCTGAAGTACCCAAAGGTTTCCAAGTTCATCAAAAGTAAGGTTGTCATTTCCATCTCCCCACGATTCAGATTTTGTTCCCTGTGCGGTTTCAAAAGAGTATACAGAATTAGCACCTCCTACGAATGTTTCCACCTGAGAACCTGTAGTTCCGTCATCCTTTAAACGATATACCCTGTCTAATCCTTTTGCCGTAAAATAAATTTTACCATCCAATGGGCTTATATCTACATCTTCTACTCCATTAAATCTTGTTCCTCCTAATGATTGAGCAAGGTTTGCGGTGTTATTTTGGTCTGCTTTTGTTTTATTAGGCACTGGAATCCATGTTGCTGTAGTTCCCGCCGGATCTCCTGCTGCTGTTAATCCCTGATCTAATTTTAATACATAAAGATTCCCGGAAGAAAGGTTATTTGGAGTATCCATTACATATTTATACACCATGTGAGTTCCTCCATCTTCTCCATAATATGCAGTAGTTCCAGCACTATTAATCACCACATTTTCATGGTTCATGATTCCCATTTGCCAAAGTTTACCTTTAGAACCGTCAGCATTTTTAGAAATAACCTGTGCTGTTGCAGGATCAATTTCTACAAGCCATCCATAGTCTTTATATCCGTCTCCATTTGCATCATTAGAGGTTACAGATTCTTCTGCTGTTATGACAGTTCCCCAGGGAGTAATTCCTCCTGAACAGTTTCTGATCGTCTGCACCAAGCTAGGATCTGAGAAACTTACGGCTCTTGATCTTGTTAACTGCCAAAGTTTTGTACCAGCATTATAATTAACCTCAGCCATGGTAACACCACCAGGGTTTGTTTCGTGGTTTACTGAAAGATATCCATTTGTACTACTTCCTGATTTGGCTACGTAAGCTGTAAAGTCGTTCTGGCCTCCTACCAATCCGCCACCTTCAGTATAATTATCGCCTTCCTTCAGGATAAGCTGGTATTTATGTTCTGCAGGAATGATAAGTTTACCAGTCTGTGCAGTAGGTACAATAGAAGTAAAACAGCTGATATGTGATCCGTTGCACACTACAGGTGTAGGTGTGCTGGTAGATGTTGTTTTCAGATAAGCATCAATTCTAAGATCTGAACTGGTTACACTTCTATTATGCAATTCAACAGAAATTCTGTTAACTCCGTTTATGAATTTTGATTTTGGAATAGAAAAAATATTATATACATTCTCTGCAGCCCCATCAATGGTTGTACTGGACAAAGTATTGAATGTAATGACTCCGGCAGGCATATTATCTCTTACTACTTCCACCCCGTTAAGATACACTACAATACCGTCGTCTCTCATTACTCCAAGCTCCATATTATCGGAAAGTGTGGATAAGTTTACATTAAAATCTTTTGCAAAATATGCTGTAACCAATCCGGTAGCCCCTCCATGAATGGTAGTAGTAACAGGATCACCATATCCTAATGGTGCATTACCAACAGGCCATGAAGAGATGTCATAGTTTTGAGTTTTCCATGCATCCGGTTGTGCCTGATCCAGATCTTTGTAGCTCCAGGACGTTCCTTTATCAAAAATAATGGTCTGTGCCTGAATAGTTGACCCGGCAAGCAGAGCTAAAGCTCCAATTGTTAGTAGTTTTTTCTTCATTTTAATTTGATTTATTAGACCTTGCAAAACTATTTTTTAAAGATGATCTTCCTGTTAATAGGATTTTAAATATCGACAGGAGAATATTAACTAATTTAAAACCTAATGTTAAGGGGATTAAGTTTCTGTTAAATTGCGGAATGTCTTCTTTATGATGCATGAATTGTTATGGTGAATATTCTTATTCCATACACAAGAAAACCTAACAGGTTTTAGAAACCTGTTAGGTTTAAATTAGATATCCAAGAAAAAGCTATAGCTCAACTTCTGTATCCCGAAACTCTTCTACTTTGCTTTACTCACATCTGTAAGTGCATTCAGAAAGGCAATTATTTGGTTCATTTCCGTTTGGGTAAGATTTAGTTTATCCGGAGCCAGTGTCTGGTTTTTCATCTTGAGCCCCAATCCTTCCCCTCCGCCTTCATTATAGAAATCAAGAACTTCTTCTAAAGTATTGAATGCTCCATTATGAAAATAAGGTTTTGTAAGGGCAATATTTCTTACAGTAACGGTTTTGAAAGAGTAATCATAAATCCATGATTTTTCTTTTTTCACAGGACTGTTTCCTCTTCCCAAATCCTGATCCAGTTCTATAGGAAGTTTTTTAATAGGTTGAGTAGTCACACCCAGCACTTCAGATTCGTTTTCATTAAAAAATGGTGGGACCAACCCCGAAAAATGAGGTGCAAAATGGCAGGTTGCACAATTCGCTTTTCCCATAAACAGGTTGAATCCTTTTTTCACCTCTTCCGAAACATCTTTTTCATTTCTCATGAAACGGTCAAAATCACTATCAAAAGAATATAAGGATGCAACGTAGGAGCTTACAGCTTTTGAAAAATTTTCTTTATTAATTTTCCCATCTTTAAAAGCGGTACGGAATGCTTTTTTATATTCAGGTTTTGTTTTTAACTTTTGAATGATACTTTCGTAGCTTGTATTAAACTCATCTGCGTTATAAATCACATGTTCAGCCTGCTGTTCAAGATAAAAAGCACGCAGGTCATAAAAAAATCTTTTGGCAAAAACGGCATTGTATAAAGACGGTGAATTCCTCAATACTGTTTTACCCTCCACGTTACTTGCCGACTTAGCTTTAAGGTCTGTAAAAGCATTTTCCTGAAGATGGCATGTTGCACAGCTCATTTTCTCATTACCACTTAAATTCTGGTCATAGAAAATCGATTTTCCAAGATTACGGAGATCCTGATTATCTTCTGAAGATTTCAGTAATGTATAAAAATAAGGATCTAAAAAATCACTGCTAAAAAGGTTTTTATTATTGATATTCCAGCCTGAGAATTCTTTCAGATCATCAGGTCTGCCATCCCACCTTCCTAATTCTTCATACAAAGGCTGAATATATTTTTTATAAAACTCAATTCTATCAAAGGTTTCAAAATCTCTACTTTTTGAAAGATAACGGATAGCCTCTGTTAATATCTGATTTGCTTTTTGGGTATTATAATTTTTGAAATAAGCATCATCATTGATATATTTTTGCATTCCTGAAAGGGCATGACTGGCTTCTTCAGAAATATTCAATGAGCCCGGAGTGTCAAAACCTGTTACTCCCAGAGAATAGATCCTGATCAATTCTATACGCAATGGCAATGTTTTGTTGTTTCCTTTACTCATCCCGTTTTTCATAGCACTCAGATAAAAGCCTGAATAACTGTTGTATAAAAAATCGGTAATTGTTTTGATCTTTTCTTTCTCATCTCCTGCTTCTTCAGAAAATATCAATTCATCTAAAACCTGTAGTCCTTCCGGCGGAAGTGTATAAGCTGATGTGCCCGCAGCTTCAATATGAAACAAAGGAGCTGCATTGAGGTGAGACTTGGTGAATTCGGGATAATGATAGGCAATATAAA
Organism: Chryseobacterium sp. G0162; assembly: GCF_003815715.1. Taxonomy (NCBI): domain Bacteria; kingdom Pseudomonadati; phylum Bacteroidota; class Flavobacteriia; order Flavobacteriales; family Weeksellaceae; genus Chryseobacterium; species Chryseobacterium sp. G0162. The sequence continues at coordinate 199,239 of NZ_CP033922.1, forward strand.
ATTCTATTTCCTTAAATGAATTTCTTGTGTTCCTTAATGATTCCTGCAGCTCTTCAAGGGAAATACGATCTTCAGAGAAATTATGGACATCTGACTTCAGCTGTTCAAGCTTCCCTTTAAAATCAGATAATCCTTTATTAATAACTGTATTCTCACTTACTTTTCCTTTGTAAACAGGATTAAAAGACATTACTGCAAATCCTATCAAAAGGATGACAACAAGCAGTGGATAAGATCTCATGAATTTTTAGCGGCAAAACTATTAATCTGATATTATCTCAATTTTAATAGCAGATTAAATAATGTTTATATTTTTGATATAATATTTTTCACTAATTTTAAACCCCGAAAATCAGATTCATTATTCTTTAAGGAACGGTTTATTCTAAATACCGGTAAAATAATGGCGAGAGGTTATTGGGAGAGGATTTTTTTAATTAAATTCAACACATCAAAACTAAAATAGAAGTATGAAAACAAAACTATTGTTTGCTGTTGCAGCAAGTTTCCTTTCGCTTACTGCATTTTCACAAAAGAAAAAGCAAGCAGAAAAATCTGCAAAACAACAGGAAATGGCTATATACGCTGAGAAAAAAGGAAATGACTATTATCTGATCCGTCTGGAACAGGATAAAGCAGTACCCAATGTGTATGTATATTCTAACGGAATCACCAAACCTTATAAAAACTATGGAGAACTTAAAGACGTTGTTATGGAATTTCCAGGAATGATGTCTTCTAATAATTCAACCAAAGAAGAATTGGTTTCTGTTCTTAAAAAAGATAATCATTTTTATGAAATTACTTCACAGAGAAAGGATCCGAAAAACTTTGAAAAAACTGTTGTTACCGTATATGAGATAATGGACGGTCAAAAAAGGATTGTTGAAGAATATGATTCTATTTACCAACTTATGGCTTCCCCTTATAAAGAAGCAATTTTCATTAATTAAAAACAAAAAAATATAAATTATGCTAAACAAACTTGCTGCTTCAGAACTTATTCTGAATGAAGACGGAAGTGTATACCACTTGAATCTTTTACCTGAAGATATTGCTGATAAAATTATTCTTGTGGGTGACCCGGACAGAGTAGCAAAGGTTTCAAAATACTTTGACACCGTAGAAATCAAAAAAAATAAAAGAGAATTTTACACGCATACAGGAACGCTTCGTGGGGAAAGAATCACAGTAATGTCTACGGGTATCGGAACAGAAAACATCGATATCGTAATGAACGAACTGGATGCCTTAGTAAACATCGATCTTAAAAATAAGGAATTCAAAACAGAGCACAAAGCCCTTGAATTATTCCGTATGGGAACCTGTGGAAGTGTAAATCCTGATGTACAGGTTGATAATATGCTGGTTACCCAAAACGTAGTAGGATTAGATGGTTTAATGCACTTCTACCAAGACTACAGCTTTGAGAATGAGTTTTCAAAAAGCTTCATGGAGAGATTTCCTTATGAAAAAATCAAACCTATGTTGTACTTCTCAGACTGGGCAGAAGAAATGGGTGAATATTACAAAGATGCCAAATACCACGGAAATACGGCTACATTCCCGGGATTCTATGCTCCCCAGGGAAGACAGCTTCGTCTAAAGGCGGTAGATGACCAATTCCTTGAAACACTGAACGACCTTGGAGTTACAAACTTTGAAATGGAAACTTCCGCGATCTATGCATTTTCAAAACTATTAGGACACAAAGCTATTACCGTAAATAACGTAGTGGCTAACAGAAGACGTGGAGAGTTCTCTACAGACCACCACAATTCTGAGAAAAACCTTATTACCTGGGTTCTTGACAGAATTATTAAATAAATATTTATGGGACAGGACATCACTTGCTTGATCACCGATCAACCTCTTGAATTGGATAAAGACATTGTTCATTTTAAGATCAGAGATGTCCTGTTTGTTCCTTTCGACATTATGGGCTCTTCTATTTCCTGGTTGATTGAAGATGCTTACCAATATGAAACAGCGCAAGATCTATTTAGCTATTTCAAGCAATATCAACCTGATGATCTGATCTTATGGGATACAGATGAAAAACACACCGTTTTAGATATCATAAAACTCATTGAAGATCATGATATCAGGAATTTCATCATTGAACACACTGCAGATTTTGCCAGCATGCCAATGGATGATTATTTTCTGGCCGTATTGGATGGTAAAATCATAAAAGATTCCATTGTTTTTGATGAAAATGATTTTTCTAAAATGAACTACGCTAATATTGAAAAATACCGCGAAAAAATTGGACTTAATTTCAACTGGATAGGAATGGATAAATTTCATGCCTATAGTTTTGCGGAAAAGGAATATTTTAGATAAACAATGGAATAGTGTATGCTGATTCTATTAAATAAAATCCTCCGGAGATTATCCCGGAGGATTTTTTATAGGTCAATATTTAAAAAAACATTTGGCTAATCATATTTATCATACCTAATAATTAAAAAGAAAAGACCTCCAAAACCGGAGGTCTTTAACACCATATCAACTATAATAAAAATTTATTATCAAATTTAAAACTCATTAATCATCACATAAAAATGACTTGAGTAGAGACTGTTTGCACTTCCTGAAATATTGGTAAGATTAATTACAATACTTGAAGTGGAAGTCATTCTTGGATTAGAAATCGAAAACGTTGAATTCCCCGCAAAATCTCCGGCAGGTGAAACCACTACAACGGCTCTTGTTGAACCTGGCTGAAACCCTGATGGAACAGCAATTTCCAGTGTAGCAGATTTTCCCGGAGGCATATTATTAATGGAAACACCGGGCCATACTTCAAAACTGATCTGGTTTTTCTGTACACTCCCTTTTTCTCCAAGTTTATACTGTCCGTTCACATCTAATCTTGCAGAAGTATTCGGAGCCCCCGTGCCAATGCCTACATTTGCATTATTATTCCCCAACACTATAGCATTGGCCTGTGAGGTAGTTGCTCCATATCCTATCGCAGTTGAAAATTGTCCCAGAGCATTTGCTTCTGATCCTACTGCTGTAGAGTTTTCTTTATTGGTAACTGTGTTATATCCTAAAGCAGTTTCACTGTTTGTATTTGTTTTTGCATTATATCCCACTGCAATAGATTGAAAACCTCCTGCTGAGGCATTATTACCAATCGCTGTGGATTCATTTTTACTGGTTTGGGCATTGTACCCAATAGCTGTTGACTTAAAAGCTCCTGCTGTTGATTTATTTCCTATAGCCAAGGCATCATTCGCAGTAACTGCTGCTGCACTACCAATGGAAATCCCCTGAAATGCAGAGCTTGAACTTCCAATGGCAATTCCGTTCTGACCAGCGTTCGCTCCCAATCCGAAACTTACAGAGTTATCTACTCCTAATCTTCCCGCTGTGGCAGCATTGACTTTAAAGACCAGGTCATCCATAGTTTTTGTACCTAAAGATAAAGTAGTATTGGCTCCACTGTATGTTCCGGCATTCTCTCCTATTGTGTTCCATCCGGTGCCATCATTACCTTTATTAGTGCTGGCAGACGTTGAAAGTTTATTCCATTTGGAAGCAAACCAATAATAAAATCCAGCTTCTGTTAATCCAGCTTTACCGTTATTCCATACAATAAGGCCATCTGCGGGAGAAGGCACTGTAGCAACATCCGTATCTGAGGTCAAAGCAATACTTGGAAGAAGTACTCCTTTATCTTTAGCACTTACATGAAGCATAGCAGAGGTATCAGGACTTGGAGTACCAATACCAACCTGAGCATATATAAAAAGTGAAAAGAGTAAAAAGAGAAGACTAAATCTTAATTTATAATTTCCTTGCATCACCTATGTTTTTGGAGGTGCAAATATACAAACTTTTTAATAAAACAATACTTTTATTATAAATTTAATAATTTAAAACACTCTGATGTGACTAAAACAATTCATACTCACACAAAGATGAAAAATACTCCCTTACAATACCTTACATATCTATTTATCCATTCATGTTTTGGCAATCAAAAGGATACCTCAATGAAAACCAGATATTACACTTTCAATAAAAAACATCACAAAAAATTGAATAAAATACAATTTATCACCTTCTAAGGAAACAAGTTTCTATATGGTCATTGACCATACCTGTTGCCTGCATATGGGCATAAATAACTGTTGAGCCAACGAATTTAAATCCTCTTTTCTTCAGATCTTTGGAAATTATATCCGAAACTTCTGTGGTTGCGGGGATATCCGCTAAAGTTTTTGGGGTATTATCAATGGGAATTCCCCCAATAAATCCCCAGATATATTTTGAAAAGCTTCCAAATTCTTTCTGAACTTCTATAAATTTTTGAGCATTGGTTATTGTAGCTAATATTTTAAGTCTGTTTCTAATAATTCCTGAATTATTCATCAACTCTTCTATTTTCTTTTCAGAATAATCAGCGATTTTATGATAATCAAAATGATCAAATGCTTTTCTGAAATTTTCTCTTTTAGAAAGGATGGTATACCAGCTCAAACCTGCCTGAAAACTTTCGAGAATAAGGAATTCAAAAATAGTTTCATCATCGTAAACGGGCTTTCCCCACTCTTCATCATGGTATTTCCTGTAAAGATCATCTTTTTCACACCACCCGCAACGCATTTTTTCCATAATTATCAAATTTTGTAGGATAAAGGTAAGGTTGATTTATAAAAATATAACAAAAGATTATGAAAAGTTTAACAAAGCCATCTGATTTTAGGAATGGTTATTGTTTATTCAATACTACCAAACCAAATTTATACTATTATGAACAATTCAGATTATAACAAAGCGGAAAATGCAGTAAACAATGTAGAAAATTCTTTACAGAATGCATCGGACAAAGCCAAATGGAAAATCAATGAATTGGCAGACAGAGCCAAAGACTATATTAATGAAAAAAGAAATAATGACGAAGAAGCCAAACAGGAAGACTGGTTGGACAGGGTAAAAGCTAATGTATCCGATGCATGGGAAGATATTAAGGATAAAGCGGATGAAGCGTGGGAAAAAACAAAAGATGCAGCAGAGGATGTGAAGGCAGAATGGAATAAGAAAACGAATTAAAATTTCAGTCATATAAATATTTTCAAGAAAATGGGGTCTTATAATTGATAAGGCTCCATTTTTATTATGTCATAACCACAATTATTGCTACATTTGTATTTCAATAAACATTAAAAAATTATGTCATACGGTTTACTTAAAGGCAAAAAGGGAATTATATTTGGAGCCCTTAATGAACAATCTATCGCATGGAAAGTTGCTGAGAGATGTCATGAGGAAGGTGCAGAATTCATCTTATCTAATGCTCCTATCGCTTTGAGAATGGGAGAACTTAATGGTTTAGCTGAAAAAACAGGTTCTGAAGTGATTGCTGCAGATGCTACTTCTATAGAAGATCTTGAGAAACTTTTTGATGCTGCTGTTGCAAAATTTGGTAAAATCGACTTTATCCTTCATTCCATCGGAATGTCTATCAACGTAAGAAAAGGAAAACATTATACGGAAATGAATTACGATTGGTTGGAAAAAGGCTGGGATATTTCAGCAGTTTCTTTCCATAAAGTAATGCGTGTGGCTTGGGAGAAAGACTGTATGAATGAATGGGGAAGCATCCTGGCACTTACTTATATTGCAGCTCAGAGAACATTCCCGGACTACAACGATATGTCTGATAACAAAGCTTATCTGGAAAGTATCGCAAGAACTTTCGGAAATTACTGGGGAGAAAGAAAAGTACGTGTTAACACGGTTTCTCAGTCTCCAACAATGACCACTGCAGGTAGCGGTGTGAAAGGTTTCGGAGGATTCCTTGGTTACGCTGAAGACATGTCTCCACTAGGAAATGCTACAGCTCTTGAATGTGCAGACTATTGTGTAACTTTATTCTCTGATCTTACTAAAAAAGTAACGATGCAGAATCTTTTCCATGATGGAGGATTCAGCAGTTCAGGGGTTACTCAGAAAGTGATTGGTAAATATGATGCTGAATAATAGCATTTACTATATGATAAAATAAAGATCGGCGGCCTCTACGAGGCCGCCGATCCTGCTTAAAATAATGTTAATATGATGTTATAAAATTACGGTTTGTATAGAGTGTGCCGGGGCATTTAGCTTAGCTGCCATCCCTTCAATCCAAAGATTTGTTTCGATATCATTATCGGAATCATTCATAATCACAGTAACAAGCTGACCGTTTTCATTCATAAAAGCAGAAGATGTCAATGCCGCTCTGTTGGAAGATGAGCCTATCCTTTGAGCATTAGGTTTGATGTATTTTGAAACGTGTCCGATGTAGTAATACTCATAAGTATAAAATACCTCTCCTGTTTTCGTATCGGCAATGATAGGAGCAAAACAAAAGTTTCCTTTATGGTTGGGGCCTCCGGTTTCATCCAGAAGAATATTCCAGTCTGTCCATAAAGCATTTCCTTTATTAAAATCGTTCAGCATATTTTTGCTGTACAGTTCACCAAGACTTACATCGTAAATCCTGTCCATAGCAAACTGTTCTTTACAACCTTCCGTGAAAGCAAGGAACTTATCCGGAAAAGCTCTGTGGGTTTCTGCGAGGTTATCAAATAGCTGAGTTTTATTATTCCAGGTTTCATACCAGTGATAGCCGATTCCATGAGCATACTTTGAAGTTTCAGGATCACCAAGTGTGGTAGTTGCTCTTTGATAGATCAGGTCTCTGTTGTGATCCCAGATCATTACTTTTTTATCTTTATACCCGTTTTTCCAAAGGGTTGGACCGAGGTGGTTTTTCAAAAACTCCCCTTCTTCTTCAGCAGTATAAATACATGATTCCCAGGATTGGGTCGCCATAGGTTCATTCTGAACGGTTAACCCCCAAACATTAATTCCTCTTTTTTCGTATTCTTTAATGAATTTAATATAATAATCTGCCCAGGTCTGATAATATTGGTTTTCCAATCTCCCTCCTTTGTATAAACTTTTATTGGACTTCATCCAGGCCGGTGGGCTCCATGGGGAGAAATAAAATGTAAAATTGTTTCCGATTGCCTTCTGAGCTTCCTTAATCATTGGAATTTTATACTTTTCGTCATGAGCAAGGTTGAATGTTTTCAAAGAAGTATCATGATCTTCTACATAGGTATAGGAATCACTGGAGAAGTCACAAGAGTTCATATTGGTACGCACCACAGTGTATCCCAATCCATTTTTCCCAAAATAAGCCTCCAGAATTTCTTTTTGTTTGTTTTTTGGCATTTTATAAAATGTCTCTGCGGATGCATCCGTAATAGCCCCTCCAATTCCGATCAGCTTTTGATATTTAAAACCAGGAGCTACAAAAATACAGGCTTCCGTTTCTTTGGGCTGTCCGAACTGCTCAAATTTTACGGGACCTTTATCTACCATTCTTTCATTCACTTTAGAGTTGGTAACAATGACCTTAGCTGTTTTTCCTTCATGCTTTTTCCAATAATTCTGGGCATTGACATTGATGGCAATCCCGATTACAAAACAACTTACAATTAGTTTTCTCATGATTTTTTTGTTTGTGGACCGTATGTCCTCTTTTTCATTATTTATTTTGATAGACTCTTACATAGTCTATATAATACTTTTGTGGAAAGATATTCTCATCTATTCCCTCTTTTCCGCCCCAGAAACCGCCTACTGCCAGATTTAAAATGATAAAATAAGGCTGGTCAAAAGGCCATGCTTCATAGGTTTTTTCTTTATTTTCATATGTGAAAAATTTCCGATCATCAATATAAACCTCTATCTTTTCCGGTGTCCAATCTGCTTTATACACATGGAATTTTTCGCTTACATCTTTTACCATCAAAGTATCTGTCTTCTGAGTTCCCAGAATATGATTGTATTTTTTAGTATGTACCGAAGCATGGATGTATCCTGGATTAAATCCTACATGTTCCATAATGTCAAGTTCACCATCATCCGGCCATTTTTTCATATTTTCACTCATCATCCAGATCGCCGGCCATGTTCCCCGGCCCTTCGGAAGCTTTGCACGCACTTCTATCGTTCCATATTGAAAAGAAAATTTTCCTTTGGTTAAAAGTCTGGCAGAAGTGTATGCATTATTTTCCCAATTTTCTTTTTTAGCTTCAATAACAAGGTTTCCATTTTCCATACGGGCATTTTCCAGTCTGTTTTTGGTATAAAACTGAGCTTCATCATTTCCATAGCCATTACCACCCACATCGTAGTTCCATTTTAGTGAATCCGGATGGCCTTTTCCGTTAAATTCATCACTCCAGATCAGTTTTCTCCCGGAATCTGCTTTATTGGAAGCACAATTCGACACAAATAAGGCTAATATTCCTGCTGCACAAAATTGAATGGTATTTCGAAATTTAATATTCATATTGTTAGTTTTTGCTAAAGCCTCTTTATTTCTTTAGTTTATTGTGACCAGGCCAAAGCCCGATCTTACTAAATATTTATTTCACCCAATTAATTCTTTTAGTTTGTACATTCTGAGAGTTGGTTCCCACCATAATATCAAACTCACCTGCTTCCCAGTCAAAATTCAGTTCGTCATCAAAAAATTTCAGATCTTCAGGAGTTAATGTAAATTCTACTTTTTTAGCTTCTCCTTTCTTAATGAATATTTTTTTAAATCCTTTTAATTCTTTTACAGGTCTTACTACTTTTCCAAAAAGATCTCTTATGTAAAGCTGCACCACTTCCTCACCATCATATTTCCCGGTATTGGAAACTGTAACATTTATGGTCAATCTCTGATTTCCTTTCAGGTTTTCAGAACTCAAAACCATATCGGAATAGACAAAATTTGTATAGCTTAACCCAAATCCAAATGGAAATTTCGGATCGTTGTCAAGATCGATATATGCTGAAACATAATTTCTGTCCGTATTATTTTTTGCAGGTCTTCCCGTATTATAGTGATTATAATACACTGGAATCTGCCCTTCAGTTCTCGGGAAAGTCATAGGAAGCTTTCCACCAGGATTTACGGTTCCAAAAAGAATATCGGCAATAGAATTTCCCGCTTCTGTTCCCAGCCACCAGGTATAAACAATAGCCGGAATATGGTCTGCCGCCCAGTTGAAAATCAAAGATCTTCCTGCATTAATCATGAGCACAATTGGTTTTCCTGTTTTGGCAATTTCTTTCAACAAATCTTCCTGTACTCCGGAAAAGCCAATAGTACTTCGGCTTTTTGCTTCACCACTCATCGCATGTCCCTCTCCTAAAGTCATAATCACCACATCTGCTTTTCTGGCGGTCTCTATTGCTTCTGCAAACATCGTTTTGTCCTGATCATCTACATTGCAGCCTTTTGCATATAATAAGGTAGAGTTTTTATCGAGCTGATTTCTAATTCCATCAAACTGTGAAACAATTCGTTGGGTATCATCTTTAAAAGCAATAGACCAAAACCCATGATTGGCTACGGTTTCCTTTCCAAACGGACCAATCAAAGCCACTGTTTTTACTGTTTTTGAAAGCGGAAGGATATTGTCCTTATTTTTAAGGAGAACGATACTTTTAGACCCGAATTCCCTTCCGAATTTTCTGTTTTCCTGGTTATTAGTTTGTTCTTTTTGTCTTTTTTCATTGCTGAATCGGTAAGGATCGTCGAAAAGCCCCATCTCGAATTTTTTGGTTAAAATTCTTCCTGTGGCATCATCTACTAGTTTAGGATCAACTTTTCCTTCTTTAACAAGTTTCGGTAGTTCTGCCATATATACCCTGCTTTCCATATCCATATCACTGCCTCCCTGAATTGCTTTTTCAGCGGCTTCAGCACCATCTTTTGCATATCCGTGAGGAATCATCTCCCCAATACTGCCCCAGTCCGAAACCACAAAACCTTTATAATTCCATTTTCCTTTTAATAAATTTCTTTGGATATATTGATTGGCAGTAGCTGGAATTCCATTGATGTCATTGAAAGAGTTCATAAACGTAGCCACTCCTGCTTCGGCAGCAGCTTTGAAGGGCGGAAGATAAGTTTCATTCAATTGCCTAAGGCTCATGTCAACAGAATTATAATCTCTGCCGCCTACCGCTGCACCATAGGCTGCAAAATGTTTTGCACAAGCCATAACCGCATCAAGATTTCCTAATCCTTTCCCCTGAAATCCTTTAATTCTTGCCAATCCGATTTGAGTTCCCAGATAAGTATCTTCTCCTGAACCCTCCATCACTCTTCCCCACCTAGGATCTCTGGCAATATCTACCATCGGGGCAAAAGTCCAGTGAATACCATAAGCAGAGGCTTCTGTAGCAGCAATTCTTTCTGATTTTTCTATCATTCCCAGATCCCAACTTGCAGCCTGTCCAATATTAACAGGAAAAGTAGTTCTGTATCCATGAATAACATCTTGTCCGAACAATAAAGGAATTTTCAATCGGGATTGCATGGCCAACTTCTGAAATGCTCTGGTTTCTTCTGCTCCGGCAACATTCAGCATAGAGCCCACTTTTCCCTTTTTTATTTCTTCTAACACTGCAGCTGAATTAGAATGTTGAGGCCCTGTGGCATATTCAAATCCACTATATTGCACCATCTGCCCTACTTTTTCTTCCAGTGTCATTTTAGACAAAAGCTCTGCGACTTTCTGATCTGTTGTTTTCTGTCCGTAGACATTCATTCCAAGTGCTGAGAATGCCAGTAAGAAATAAACTCTTTTCATACTTATTCGGTTAAAAAATATAAGTTGCGGCAGATTGCCCAGGAATGTTTACTGTAGCGATCTTTCCGGCAAATTTAATATTAAAATTTTCAATTTCTTTACTATCGTTCTGAACAATCAGCACCGTTTTTCCGGTTGGAGTTTTGAATGCTGCAGTTGATAAATATTTTGTCTGGGTTGAAGCAATACGTTGAGATCCTGCAGGTACAAACTTAGAGGCATGTGCTACAATATAATAGGCAACATTCCTGGTAAAATTCTCATTGTTTGCAATGGTTATTGCCCCTTTACATTCCGTACATCCACCGTCTGTATGGGGACCATATTTTGAATCATTAGCCAGGTTCCATTCCAGAGCTATTCTGCTCCAGTTTCTCATGGATCCGATAATTACATTCTTCATGTGCCAGTTCAGGTCTTCATTGAAAGTTCCTTTTGAACCTGTCCACTGCTCAGTAAAATAGAGATTCTTATCCGGGAAGGCATTATGTACTGTACTTAATGCTGAAATATCACCTTCATATAAATGAAAAGCGGAACCGTCAATATATTGATAGGCTTCAGGATCTTTTAAAATATCAAGAGCATACTCAGGTTTGTTACAATTATGATCGTATACAACAATCTTCGTTTTGACATTGTTTTCTTTAAAAACAGGTCCTAAATACCCCTTAATAAAATCTCTCTGTTTTTCTGATGGCATATACAAACTCGGATTATTTCCCGGATGTAAAGGTTCATTCTGAGGAGTGATGGCATCAATAGTAATTCCTTCATTATGCATTCCCTGAATATACTTTACAAAGTAGCGGGCATACGTTTCATAAAATTCAGGTTTTAAACTCCCTCCTTTTGTCTTTCCGTTATCTTTCATCCAAACCGGGGCTGACCACGGAGCTGCAATAATTTTAATCTTAGGATTGATAGCTAAAATTTCCTTCAACATAGCAATCAGAGCTTTATCTTTTGCTAAACTAAACTTGGAAAGAGAAACATCAGTCTGCCCTTCCGGAAGATCATCATAGGAAAAAACTTCCCCATCAAGATCTGAAGCTCCAATGCTTACTCTCAGATAGCTAATGGAAATAGAATTTTTATCGTTTCCAAAAAGTTCATTCAACAGATCCTTTCTTTTCGCTGGAGATAAACGGTTAATCACCTCAACACTCCCTCCTGTCAATGTATATCCGAAACCATCAACATATTGAAACTTTTGGGTATCATCAATTTCAATATTCTGAAGGCTATTAGATGTATTTACAAATCTGATGGGGGTCTGAAACTGTAACCTTACACTTTCATCTCCTTTAGTAAGCCAGTAATTCACTTCATTTCCTTTATTCTGAGTAACTGAGGTACACGATAAAGGAAAAAGTACCACACCGCAAAGCAGTGCAGTACCTTTAAAGAAACTATATAAGTTGTGAAACTCCATATTTAATATCCCGGATTTTGGTGCAACGCTGTATTCGGCAATTCATTAAACGGAATGGGTAAAATTTCATTTTTACCAGCTTTAAATCCTTTGAACGCAAGCTTTATAGGAGCATCACCCCATCTTACAAGATCAAACCATCGGTGTCCTTCACCGGCAAGTTCTCTCCTTCTTTCATCTTTTATTGCCTGCATAGAAACCGGAACCGAGCTTAATCCTACCCTTGCTCTTACCGCATCCAATAAAGCCTGAGCTCTCGCTCCTGATCCTCCCAAAGCCTCTGCCTCCATAAGATAGGTGTCAGCTAATCTTATGGCTACATAATTTTGTCTGAAGTTGAGTTCCGCTGCTCCGGGAAGTGAACTTTTCAAATCATTGGTAGGTAAATATTTATTTAAAAAATATCCGGTATCTGAAAATGCAGGGCTATAAGTAACCTTATCCTCTGCTAACAACGGTTTCATATTAAAAATAGTTGCATTCATTCGCGGGTCATCCTGCATAAAATTAAACAGGTCTTCAGTCACTGTATTAAATGCCCACCCCGGATATAAATCAGGAGCATCATTATCTTTAATCTTTTTGTTAATGGAATAAGAACGGGGTCCCAGCATTGCATTGATAGAGTTTCCTTCATCTTTTCCCTGTCCCCAGAAACCCCAGTCAGAATTCCCTTTGTTGGTATGCATAACTTCCAGAATAGATTCCGTTGAAAACTTATAAGGATCTACCGTTTCTGGCCCTACTTTAAATAAATCTCCATAATTTGCTACCAATTTGTATCCATATTGGCTGGTACCTCCCGGTGTACCGTTCACCTGTTCAAATTGTGCTGCGGCTTCCGGCATTTTCTTATCATAAAGATAGATCTTTCCTAATATTGCTCTGGCTGTTCCCTGTGTAACTCTTCCTCTATCATTACCCGTAGCTATTAACATAAGATCAGGAAGTGCAGCAATGATATCGTTTTCTATCTGCGTATAGACTTCGCCTGGTTTTGCCTGTGGAATGTTCCAATAATCATCATCAAATTTTACACTCTTAAGAACCAAAGGAATATTTCCAAACATCCTTACCAATTCAAAGTAATATAAAGACCTTAAAACCTTTGCTTCGGCACTGTATCGTTTTTTGAGACCTTCATCCATATTCGCTCCGGACACTCTCTCCATTAAAAGATTGGCACGTGCTATACCCTGATAATAATCTCTCCAATAGCTTGCAGGCATTGTATTAGGGTTTAGTGAATAATTATTGATTCCCTGAATACCTGCCCCGTCATTAGAATTTCCACCTCCGGAATAAAAATCATCAGATCCGGCATTAAAAAAGGTAACTGTATTCTCAAATCCCCCGGAATATTTTCTTAAAATATCATATACAGAAACCAGTGCACTAAATGACTGTCTCTCATTCTGAAAATAAGTCTCTGTTTTAAAAGCTCCTGAATTCTGTACCTCATCCAGATAAGAACCACTACAAGCAATATTGCTAAAGCTCAGACCTGCCAAAAAAGTTACAGCAAGCCCTTTATATATAAAACTTTTATTTTTCATGTTATTATGTATTAAAATTGAATGTTTGCCCCCAGTAAGAATGTTCTTGCCTGTGGATAGTAAGCTCTGTCAACTCCGATAATATCTTGTTCAGAATTATTTCTTCCTGCAATTTCCGGATCATATCCAGTATATTTTGTAAAAGTGAAAAGGTTTTCTCCGGTGATATATAATCTCACTTTACTCATTCCAAATCGGCTGGTAACGTCTTGAGGAAGTGTATACCCCAACTGAATAATTTTTATACGTACATAATCTCCTTTCTGAAGGTAATAGTTAGACATCCATGAATAATTATGGTTAGGATCATCCCTGGTCACTCTCGGACTTGTATTGGTAGAACCCTCTCCTGTCCATCGGTCTAAAATCTTTGTCTGATAATTCGCGTCAAGAATATCCAGTCTTCTTAATCCCTGGAAAATTTTGTTGCCAGCTTGCCCTTGAGCAAATATCATGAAATCAAAGTTTTTATAATTCATATTAACGGTAAGCCCAAAGGTATATTTTGGGATAGAACTTCCTAAATTCATTTTGTCTTCTTCATCAATTTTACCATCACCGTTATTATCCTGCCAGATAAAATCTCCTGGTTTAGCATTAGGCAACAGCTTACCACCACTAGCATTTACATAGGCATCAATTTGCGCCTGATTTTGAAACACACCACTGTAGGTCTGTCCGTAAAAAGATCCGTAAGGCTGCCCTACCGCGACTCTTGATACAGCTCCCATCGTCTGGAAAGAGGCAAGATTGAAATAATCAATATCATTCTCTAATCGCAAAACTTTGTTTTTGATTGTTGCAAAATTTCCGTTTACAGATATACTGAAGTCTTCCCAATTCTTTTTATATCCCAATTCGAGTTCCAATCCCGAGTTTTCCATATCCCCTACGTTTGACCAAGGTAAATTAGGAACCCCTACATAACCGGGAATGTTAATCTGTCTTAAAATATCAGTCGTTTTCTTCTTATACCAATCTGCGGTAAGAGTGAAATTATTGAATAGCTTAAAGTCTGCAGCAATATTCAGCTGGCTGGTTTGTTCCCATTTCAGATTTGGGTTTTCCAATGTGCTTGGAGCATATCCTATAATGATATTATTTCCTGAATTGGTATAGTTACTTCCTGAAACCATAAAACTTGCGAATCTGAAGTTCTCCATTTCATCATTTCCTAAAACACCATATCCTCCTCTTAGTTTCAAGCTATTAATCACCTTATTTTCTGGCCAGAAATCTTCTTTATGCGCATTCCATCCTAAAGACATAGACGGGAAAGTTCCCCAATGCTGGTTGGTGGCAAATTTTGAAGACCCATCTCTACGAATGGTTCCTGTAAATAAATATTTATCAGCATAATCATAAATAATTCTACCAAAATAAGAAGCTTTACGGGTTTGAATCCCATCCCATCCTTTGGCTGTAATATCATCCTGAGGAATATCAAAATTAAAAGAAGCATCCTGCCAGCTATCAATAGGTAAATTACTGTAAGTTAAGCTGGCCCCACCTGATACATTATATCGATATACTCCTTGTCCTATCAAAATGCTTAAGTTGTGATCCCCAAATTTATTCTGATAGGTCAATGTATTTTCCATGCTCCATTCAAACTTATTTTCATCCACTTTGTTCAGACTGTTGAAACCTGTATTTCTGTAGTTGGGGCTTAAATAATATTTAGGAGTAAAGGTGCGGCTTCCCCAATACGATTTTTTACCATTTAAACTTGACTTGAAGGTAAAATGGTCAAGAAACTTAAGCTCAGCAAAAACATTTCCTACAAAATCATCAGACCAGTTGTAATTTCCCTGCTGAATGGAACGAAAAGCTCTTGGGTTCGTCATTTCATTGTTTACATACCGCGAAATCCCGTACGGATTACCATTGGGATCACGAATGATATAAGGATCTGTGTAACCACTTGGATCTACCTTCGACCAATCTGTAACCACTTCCGGTGTAATTGGATCCAGGTTCACTGCAGAAGCTAAAGGCCCTCCATATTCTTCATTAGCACTTACTCCCTGAGATTTGGTATGAGTATAAGCAAACGTTTGTCCTAACGTTAAATAATCTGTAACCTTGTGAGTGGAATTGAATCTGGCATTGATTCTTTTATAGTAGGATATATCAGTCATTACAATACCCGTCTGATCAAAATATCCAAACGATGTATAATAGCTTGATTTATCATTGCCTCCGGTAATACTTACTTCATGAGAGGATTTTTCTCCTGTTCCAAAAATAGTATCCTGCCAGTTTGTACCTTTTCCAAATGATTCAGGATTGGTGAAACGTGGGGCCTGTCCATCATTTACAAAACCTTCATTAATAATTTTTGCATACTGAGTGGCATCCAGAAGGTCCAATTTTTTAGACGCATTTGAGAACCCATAAAATCCATTATAAGAAAGTACCAGTTTCCCTTTTTTCCCTTTTTTTGTGGTAACCAGAATTACCCCTTTTGCAGCAGAAACTCCATAGATTGCGGATGATGCCCCGTCTTTCAACACTTCAATACTTTCTATGTCAGATTGGTTAAGCCACCCGATATTATCCACTACAATACCATCTACTACCCATAACGGACTATTACTTCCGGCTCCAAAACTGGTAATACCACGGACTCGAACCGTTGCAGCAGCACCGGGCTGCCCGGAATTGGTAACGACAGAAACCCCTGCAGCCCTTCCCTGTAATACCTGTTCCGGCTTACCGGTTGGAATGTTTTCTATGTCACTCGCTTTAATACTTGCGATAGCTCCGGTTACATTAGACTTCTTCTGAGTTCCGTAACCAATGACTACAATCTCATCTATTTTATTCTCTTTAGAAAGCGTGTCCTTTTTTGTCTGGCCACTGAAGTTAGCCGTAAAATAGAGGACGGCGATCACTCCTAAATTTCTCGATATTCTTACATTCATATACAGCTATTTGTTTTAATTCTCAAATTGAGACAATAAAAATATATTTTTTTTCAATTAATTAACATTATATTAATAAATATTTTGAAATTTCGTTTATTATTGAGGGTTAAAAGCCATATCTTCGCATCAATTATTCACAAAAAGCTCTAAAAATTCAATAAAGTTAACTCCCGAAATGACCGCTAAGCTTTCTAAAATTTCTCTTCCGTTAAAACTGACCTTCCTTATTTTCTCTATGGTGCTAAACTGTATGGGACTTATTATTCTTCAGCTTGCAGATACCAATATCACCTATGGAGAGCTCGGATTTTTGGAATCTTTTAAAGATCTTCCTATTGCATTTATCTCTCTGTTTGCCGTGAGCTTTATCAATAAAACAGGATCAAAAAGAGCATTGATTGCTGCTTTGGCTATCGTAGGATTTTGTTCTTGCCTGCTTCCTTTTATAGAAGAATTTTGGTTTTATAAAGTATGGTTTGCTATTATCGGAGCTTGTTTTGCAATTGGGAAAATATGTGTATTCGGAATCATCAGAAATAATATTTCGGATGAAAAATCTTTAGCCAAAACGATGAACAGTGTGGAAGCGTCCTTTATGATAGGGATCTTTGCAGTAAATACAGGTTTTGGATGGCTCATCTCCAGCCAGTATTCTGAATTCTGGAGATTTGGATTTCTGTTGATTGCCGCCTTATCAGCTGTAACCATATTCCTACTTTCAAAAGCAGAAATAACAGAATCTAAGCCATCGGAAAGCAAAAGTATTTTCGTTGAATTATCCGGATTCACAACCCCTGTGGTTGCTTTATTTCTTGCCGTGATCTTCTTTATTGTTTTTGTAGAACAAGGATTCAATTCGTGGCTTCCCTCTTTTTATAAGAACCATCTGAAAGTGAATTCATTTTTTGCACTCCAGGCAACCTCCTTCCTATCCCTTTTCTCCTATGCAGGAAGAACCGTTACTGCTAATATTATCCGTAGATTTTCACTATCAAAATATTATATCACATGCATATCCCTTATTATTGCTTTATTGCTTGTAATTTTAGGAATTCAGTATTTTGATTCTGAAGATTCTAAAATGATTCTCTTTCTGTTTCCAGTGATAGGATTATTTCTGTCACCACTCTATCCGGTTGTCAATTCAAAAATGATTGCTTTAGTAGATAAGGAAAAGATCAATCTGTTTACCTCTCTTATTGTTATTTTCTCTTCTCTGGGAAGTTCCGTGAGCTCCATTATTATGGCTATACTCTTTGGAAAGCAGCTATTAAACTTTTATCCATTATATATTTTATGCTCTGTAATTCTTCTTTTTGTGATTAGTTTGATATATTTTAACGTCTCAAAAAGAAAATATAGAAAATAGTTTTATTTTTACAACCATGAAAATCAAAGACACAAAAAGTAAAGAAACACTTCAGGAACTGATCGACACCAAGGATTTCGTTGCTCATATTTCTGTAGACTGTACGATATTCGGATTTCACAATAACATTCTGAAAGTATTGTTATTGAAGTATCACGATCTGGATCTGTGGTCGCTCCCAGGTGGTTTTGTTTTCAATGATGAGGATCTTAGGGAAGCTGCAGAACGGGTTTTGTACGAACGAACCCATCTTAAAGATTTGTTTTTAAAACAATTCCATACGTTTGGAAGGATTGACCGTACAGAAAATAATGTTCACCAAATCCTTCTTAGAAATAAAGGGATAGAAGTACCGGAAGATCACTGGATCTTTCAAAGATTTATTACGGTAGGCTATTGCAGCCTTATCGATTTTTCATTGACCAATACTTTTCCGGATGCTTTTAATGAAAGCTGTGAATGGTTTGAAGTGAACAATCTTCCCAAGATGGCTTTCGACCACGACAGGATCATAGAAACAGGGCTGGAATACCTTAGAATGAATATCAATACCGAAGTAGCAGCCAGTAACCTTCTTCCTGAAAAATTTACCATGAAGGATCTTCAGGCTCTTTATGAAACTATTTTAGGGCAGAAATTCAGAAGAAATAATTTCCAACGAAAAATATTAAGCCTCAATATTCTTGACAGATTAGAAAAACTATACGACGGTTCTGCTAATAAAGCTCCGTACCTTTATAAATTTAAAACTGAGGTACACAATGCCACTAATCAGTACCCTATCTCCAACGATGAGGTAACTTAAAATGTTAATTTTATCCCTTAAACAGGAAAAAAAAGCATTATCTCTTTGAAAACCAGTCTTTAGATAAGTTTTCAAAAAAATTTCTCAAACACCACGAAAAATGTTATTTTTAACAAAATCAAAAAATCATGTCATATTATCCTCTTACAAGCATCCCTGATTATTATGGAATTGATGCTTTACTTACTGAAGAACACAAACTGATCCGCCAATCTATCAGAGACTGGGTTGAAAGTTTTGTAATGCCGCAGATAGATCAGGCAGCTCAAAATCATACAGATCTTCCCGGTCTTATGAGAGAACTAGGAAAAATAGGAGCATTAGGTCCATATATTCCGGTTGAGTATGGTGGTTCCGGATTAGATCAGATATCTTATGGTCTTATTATGCAGGAGTTGGAAAGAGGAGATTCTGCAGTTCGTTCTGCAGCTTCTGTACAGAGTTCTTTGGTTATGTTTCCCATTAATGAGTTCGGTTCTGAAGAGCAAAAGAAAAAATACCTTCCAAAGCTTGCTGCAGGAGAAATGATTGGTTCTTTTGGATTAACCGAGCCTAACCATGGTTCTGATCCGAGTTCTATGGAGACTTATATCAAAAATATGGGCGATCATTATCTTTTGAATGGGGCTAAAATGTGGATCACGAATTCTCCGCTTTGCGACATTGCAGTGGTATGGGCAAAGAATGAGGAAGGAAAAATACAGGGAATAATCGTTGAAAGAGGAATGGAAGGATTCACTACTCCGGAAACACACAATAAATGGAGTTTAAGAGCTTCAAAAACCGGAGAATTGGTATTCAATGACGTAAAAGTTCCTAAAGAAAACCTACTTCCGGGAGTGACAGGGCTAAAAGGTCCTTTATCTTGTCTGAACTCTGCCAGATACGGAATTTCATGGGGAGTAATCGGAGCAGCTATTGACTGCTACTGTACAGCTGTTCAGTATTCTAAAGAGAGAAAGCAGTTTGGTAAGCCTATCGGTTCTTACCAGCTTCAACAGAAAAAATTAGCTGAATTCTTAACTGAGATTACAAAAGCGCAGTTACTATGTCTTCAATTAGGAAACCTTAAAAATGAACATAAGGCAACTCCAGCACAAATTTCAATGGCTAAACGTAACAACGTAAAAATGGCGATTGACATTGCAAGAGAATCAAGACAGATTCTGGGAGGAATGGGTATCATGGGGGAATTCCCGATGATGAGACATGCTGCCAATCTGGAGTCTGTTATTACTTATGAAGGAACTCATGACGTTCATTTGTTAATCACCGGTTTAGATATTACAGGTATCAACGCTTTCTAAGAAAAGTAAAATATAAAACTGAGAGTCTGGTCTTTGGATCAGGCTCTTTTATTTTACTCACCTTCCAGAGAATTTAATATTCAATGAATAATTGTTATTGTCCGAATATTTTTGTGAATTTATTAAAGTTATTACCTTAACACTATTAAAAAATCACTATATGAAGAAAATAACAACTTTTTTAATAGGACTTACAGCTCCATTCTACTTTGCTCAACAGGCAGGAGACCTTGTAAGCGCCGAACAGAAACTGGATTTAACGCCGCAGGGAGTTATTAATTTTATTGCCAATAATCTTGGTGAACAAAATGCTCCGGACTTTGTAAATTATCTGAATGGTTTCAATGTGGGTTTAAAAGGATATAAAATAACCTATTATACCAAAAATGAAAACAATATTCTTGTAAAAGCAACAGGTCTCCTGATGTATCCTAATGTCAATATGAAACTTTCCACCGTAGTTTCTGACCACGGAACTACTGATAGCAGGCATAATGTTCCTTCCAATTTTAAAGGAACCCTGACAGCTGGATTTGTTGTAGAACTTTCTTATGTTCTCAACGGCTACATTTTAATGGCTCCCGATTATGTAGGAATGGGTGACGGAGATGGTGTACATCCTTATGTAGATTATGCTACTGAAGCGGGTGCTACGATTGATTTTGTTACTGCAGCTAATAAAGCACTGACCCAATTGGGAGTAAAACGGTATGATGAATATTTCTTAGCAGGCTATTCACAAGGGGCTCATGCAGCAATGTCTACTCTAAAAAGGCTGAACGTTTCCAATCCCGGCAACCTGAAATTTAAGTATGCTTATATGGGAGACGGACCTTACGACATGTCGGAAACCACTTTAAAGAAAGGTGTTTTAGAAAAAGATATTTATCCGTTTAGTTCCTTCCTGGCCAATGTTCTTCACAGCTGTAACAATACAGGATATAAAACATATACTAATGATATTTCGGAAGTTATTTCCGCAGAATATCTTGACAAATACAATTATCATGTTGTTCAGGACAACGGAGGTCTGCTGTGGGGACCGTTTCTATGGAGAAAAATGTTCACAACCAATTTTGTGAATGATGTGACCAATAATCCCAATCATAAATTCAGACAATGTCTGAAACCTAAAGATGTATACGACTGGTATAATAAAACTCCTATGACGCTAGGCCATTCTACAGTAGATTTAGCCATTCCACCTGAAAATACTTCCAAAACTATTGATGTACAACGTGGTTATTATGCATGGTGGGATCTGAATAAATATAAACTGGACTCTTTCTACTGGGGACCTATCGGGCATGTAGGAGGTACTGTTCCATTTGTTCTGGCTTCTAATGCTAAATTCAACACCTTAAGAAGCGGCGGTCTTTTTAATCAATGGGCTGTAGTGGGATCTATTTTTGGAAAACAGTCAACAGCATCTTCATCAGAAACGCCTACTCTATTTTCCTCCCAGATAAAACCTGACCTCGGAAATATGCAGTTGATTGAAGTTACTGATTTCAATACAGAAAATGCTAGCAGCAGATCAGCAAATGATCGTAGCTTAACCACTTTAAAAGATGGTGTATATCTGTTAAAAGTATCGGAAAACCATAAGGATAAAATGCTTCCATACATCAAGAATACTCCTAAAGAAGTGGCTGAAAATGAAGTTGTACAATCGGAAAACAATTCAGTTTTAAAATTAAAGATTGATGAGAACGAACTTTCAGCGGTTCATATTTTTGATGAAAATAAAAATCTGGTTCAAACCATTTCCAAAGATCAGTATCAGGAAAACAATGGCATTAACTTACAAGATCTGGATGCACAGAAATATACATTCGAAATAGTGACCTCCTATTATAATCTGCAGTTCAATAAAAATATTGGAAGTAACAAACTGGAAAACAGTACAGATATCTTTGCTCAGAACAAACAGATCAGAGCCAGAGCTAATAATAATATTAAAAATATCAGCATATACAGTATCTCAGGAACTTTACTCCTTCAGCAGGATGTGAATTCGCAGCAATTCGAATCAAAAAACATGGAACAGGGAGTTTATGTAGTACAAATGACTCTTTCCAATGGAAAAACAATCAATAAAAAAGTTAAACTATAGCATCAATCCTTTTTATATATCATTTTCAAGTTAATTTTGGCACTCCAGCAATGGAGTGCTTTTTTGATCAACCAACTATTTTATTTACAATAATTTATCTTCCACAGATTACACGAATTTCCAAGGCGTTTACGATAATTTAAGCCATTAAGCTTCTGTTTAAGGATTAAGAAAAGTGAAGATCATAGCTAAAAACTATTGGTTAAGCTACCTTCCCTGTCATCTTTGATGAAACTTAATTTTACTTAAAATCTTATTAGGTCATAATGGTTTAAATTTATGCTATTCTTTAACAAAAACACCTCATTCTGTAAAGAATAATTCTAACAATAAAAATTAGAAATACAATTTCACAACTTTCATATGAAATAAAAATAAAACACTATTAAACAACAACATACACCAAAACAAACCTAATTTTTAAGATCAAAAAATGATAAAATCAATAAAGCAAGTAAACTGATTTTTATCAATTATTTTAAATTATTCTAAATAAAATTAGTAATCTTATCTGTGGCCTCCTACCTTTGCCGGAAGAATAATGCCAGATGGTACCAAACGATCCTCGATTCCCTTTTAAAACACAAATTTTCACATTTTTATTTCTCACTGCATTTTCAACAGCTCAATCGCAAGACCGGTCTGCGACTGTTTCATTTGAAATAAAAAATAATCATTCTGAACCAGCAGCCGATTCAGAAATTAAAATTCTATCCGCTAAAACTATATACTCCGCCTCTACCAACGATAAAGGTGTTGCAGTTATTTCTGTTATCCCCGGTCAGTATACTATTGAAATTCATAAAAATAATATCGTTCAATATTCTGGTAAGATTACCATCACAAAACCTGAAGTATTTACCTTTTCACTGGCAGACAAAATCAATTCTATTGAAGAAGTGATTATTACAGCCAAAGAAAGTAAGGGGCTAACTTCATCTTCTGTCATCAATCAGCGTGCTATGCAGCATTTGCAGCCTTCCAGTTTTACAGATCTTCTGGAACTTCTTCCGGGAGGACGATCCGGAGACCCAGTTCTGAATCAGGTGAATAAAATAACGCTTCGTGAAACAGGTAACCCTGGCAATGATTACAATACTTCTGCCATGGGAACTACATTTCTGGTAGATGGTGCTCCATTGAACTCCGGGGCTAACCTTCAATATACCTATGATTTTTTAGACAAGAGCAATAACGGACTGAAAAGACGGCTCAATCTAACAAGCGGTGTAGATATGCGAAGCATTTCAACAGACCAGATTGAAAAAGTGGAGATTCTGCGTGGGATTCCTTCAGTAATTTACGGAAATCTTACCTCCGGAATTGTTAAAATCACCAATAAATCAGGATATACCCCATGGAAATCCAGATTTAAAGCAGACGGTTACAGTAAATTATTTGCTATTAGCAAGGGATTTGAAGATAAGGAGCAAAACCTAAAAATCAATGCCGGAATTGATTATCTGAATGCTAAATCTGATCCAAGAGACCAGCTGGAAAACTATAAAAGAATTACAGCCAATTTTGCTTTAGCAAAAGAAAAACAACGCAATCATGGCATATTCAGATGGCAGACCCATTTGAGTTATACAGGTTCACTGGATGGTTCAAAGACCGATCCGGATGTAGATCTATCTCAATTAAATTCATATGAAGTCAACAATCATCTGGTAAGCCTTTCGAATGTATTTAATTACACAAAAACAGAACCTTCTTTTTACAGATCAACAGAGATTCAGGCAACCGTCAATCAAAGATTCGACAAAATAAAACAAACCAAATTTATCCAGTTGGAAAACGCCACTGCTTTCCCACTTTCAAGAACTGAGGGTGAATACGATGGTTATTATCCTGAAGCTCGATACATTTCAGACTATACGGTAGATGGTAAACCGCTTGATATTTTTGTGAAAATGGTTAATAATTTCCAATGGAATTTTAAAGCTATAAAAAATGAAATCAACACAGGATTCGACTGGCAATTAAGCAAAAACTGGGGTCAGGGACAATTATTTGATGTTTATAAGCCTATAGATCCTAAAGCAACCTTCAGACCACGCGCCTATCGTGATGTTCCGGCCTATTCTACTTCTGCCTTGTTTTTAGAAACGATCAGCACGGCAAATCTTGGTCAGCATCAGCTGGCATTAGCATTGGGATTAAGAGGAAACTCAATGCTGAATCTTCCTACTCAGTTTAAAATGAACGGAAAAGTATATCTGGACCCAAGAATCAACCTTCAATGGAATCTTCCGGAATTCAGCCTGATGCATAAAAAGGCTCAACTTGCATTAACATTAGGCTATGGTAAACAGAGTTTATTCCCGGACCTTAATCTGCTATACCCGGAATTGATTTATAAAGATATCCAGCAACTCAATTATTTCCATTCTAATCAGAATTATAGAAGAGTGAACTATAAAACGATGATCTATAATCCTCAGAACCCGGAAATAGAGCCTGCTGTCAATGAAAAGTTTGAGGCAAGGATCGATTTTAGCCTTGGGCTTCATCAATTATCCGTAACTGTTTTTAAGGAAAAGATGCACAACGCATTCCGGTCTATGAATGAATATGCTGGCTATCAATATAAAAAATACGATACCTCTGCTCTTAACCACGAAACCATAACTTCTCCACCAGATGTCAACACACTTCCCTATCAGCTTATAACAGAAAACTTCATGTATTCTGCCCAGCGAAATGGAAGTAAAATAGACAAGGAAGGGGTGGAATTTCAATATTCTTCCAACAGAATACCTGCCATTAATACAAGATTTACATTGAGTGGTGCCTGGTTTCGTACAAAATATGGGAACAGCCTGCCAGCCTACAAAAGACCTGATCTATTGATTAACGGGAGACCTTATCCTTATCTTGGTCTTTATAATGGAATGGAGCCTAATTCTGTAAACGAAATACTGAATACAAATCTGATGATGGATACCTACATTCCAAAGTTAGATCTGATCTTCTCTACCTCTTTCCAGTTTTCATGGTATTCGATGAGAAAACTAGATCCGATGAACGGAATTCCAAGCCATTATGTAGATCAAAACGGTAATATATTCCCATTCGACCCTGGTACAGCCAGAGAAACCATTCTTGAAAGATTGATTATTGCTCAGAATGGGGACCGGTATAACGCTACCAGAAGACCATTGGAAGCCAATCTTAATCTTAAGGTAACCAAAAGCTTCAGAAATAAGACTGTTATCGTTTCCATGTTTGCCAACAGACTTTTCAGTTATTACGCTCCTTATAGCGTTAATGGATTTACGATCAACAGAAAAGGGACTTATGATCCGTATTTCGGGATGGAGATCAATTTCAATTTATAACAATTTCAAACCAATAAGTTATGTTAAAACAATTATTTAGAACACTATTACTATTGTGTGCTGTATTAAGTCTTGCGGCATGTTCGTCAGATTCCGATGCCCCTGAAACTCAGGCACAAACTACGTTAAACCTTCAGCTGAAAGTAGTTCCGGAAAACATTCAGGTCAAAGAATATAAAACTCTTACGATAAGCTTTAAGGAATTGAATACCGGTTTTACAGCTACTGAGGTGCTTAAAAACACCAATTCTCTGAAAAAGGTTCTTCCAACGGGAACTTATAATATTACTGTGGAAGGAAGCATTATCTATACTGATAATTCGGTGGCCATAGAAGCAAAAGTAGGTGGAGTTCAGACCAGTGTTGTCATCAATGGCACTGAACAGACCAAAATTATTGACATTTCAATGAAAGCAGGAAGCAGCGACCTTATCCTTGAAGAAGTATTCTTTACGGGAACTAAAACTCCACAAGGAGCCATGTATTTTGGTGACCAATATTTTAAAATAACCAATAATACAGACAAAACATTATATGCTGACGGGATGTTGCTGATACAATCTGCATTTATGACGAATGAAAAGCAGGATTACAGTCCTAATATTATGGGAACCACATTTTCTGCCGGAGCCATCATCAGAATTCCAGGAAATGGAACAACGTATCCGGTATTACCTGGAGCCTCTATTATCATTGCAGAAGATGCCATTAATCATAAAGAATTCAATCCGTCATCCATCAATTTATCTCACGCTAATTTCCAGATCTTCAAGGAAGACTCTGATGATATTGATAATCCTGCAGTCCCTAAAATGGTAAATGTATTTGAAAAAATGGTGATCCACACGCAGGGATATTATGCTTACGCTTTAGCACGTATGCCACAGGGAATGACCAATGAGTCATTAATCAGTCAGAACTCATACACTTATACTTACAATCTTACTTTCGAAGGAGATGTTTATCCTATGGACGGAACAGCTGTTAAAATTCCGAACGAATGGATCACAGATGCAGTGAACTTAAGTGTACAGGATTCTTTCCTATGGTTGGTTACTTCTCCTTCTTTAGACATGGGATGGACCTCAGTAACATCTTTTGATGGTGATAAAAACCGTTTTGGAAAAGCAGTCCGCAGAAAAGTTATCGGAAAAAATGCAGAAGGTAAAGACATCTTAAAAGATACCAATAACTCCACCGCAGATTTTGAACATGGTGTAAAACCGTCATTATTCAACTAAAATGAAACATTTTCAATCCATACTGATCCTGCCTGCTCTTTTTCTTGGTTCTGAAATATATGGTCAGGACAATGATACAATCATGAAGAAGATTCGTGAGGAGTATAGCTATGAAAGGCTACTCAAAAACGACATCAACACCAATCCGGCCAATAGGTTGGGCTCAAGGAAGTATCAGATTACAGTTTTTAATATATTCACCCAAAACAATGATACTCCCAATGAAATCCAGCAAAAGGGCAAAGGAAAAAATCTCTGGGGTGCAGAAGCACGTACCCACCAGATATTGGATCCGAAAACTGTAGTTTGGGGGAATGCTTCTTATTCACAAGGAAAAAACAAGCAGGTAGTATGGAATGAAAATGCTGATTATGACATCATTTACCCTTACGTAGCAGCAGACAGTGTGGGGGGCGACATGAAGTTTGAAAATTATGCATTTTCAGGGGGATATTCTAAGAAAATCAATTCATATACCCTGGGGATTACGGGAAGTTACAGCGCTAGTTTGAGCTATCGTGATATTGATCCGAGGCCTAAGAATACTTCTGCTACCTTTTCATTGGCTCTGGGAGTTAATAAAATGATGTTTGAAAAGTTTAAAATCGGAGCTTATGTGGAAGCTGAAAAATATACCCAAAAGCATTATCTGAGTTTTGTAAGCAATCAGGGATTTCCAATGATCTACAATATGAACGGTCTGGGAAACTATAATGAACTGCTTTCAGGAAAACTTCGTCAGGCGTATTATGAGGGTTGGACTTATGGTGGTGGTTTACAAATTTTTGAAGCAGAAAACAGATCATGGTATCTTACTGCGGGAATCAAGAAACTGAATCTTGATAAGCTTCTGACCGAATATGCAGATCTTAATGCCTCCAAAATTGATGAACAACAATTTAATTTTTCATTAGGAAAGTTTTTTGAAACAGACAGAATCTCCTGGGGACTTTCTGTCATCGGAAACCATACCAACAGAAAAGGAACTGAGAACTTATTTCTTAATGACAATTCAAGGAATTATATACAAATTGGTTCTGCAGAAAAATACACCCATCAGATAACCAATCTGGTATTAAAAGGGCTCTTAACAATGGAACATCAAGATGCAAAATCGTCCCTGATTCCTTTCTTCGGATGGATTCAGGAAAAAGAAAAGTATAACACTCCTCTTTCTATCATTGATTTAAATAAACTGGTCTACGGCGCAGATTTTCAATGGCTGAAAACATTCACAGACAAACTTGCACTTTCTATTTCTGCGGGAGTTTCTGTAACGGATGTCTATAAAAAAAATTCGGTCTTCAATATTTCCGGAAAACCTGCTATTCAGCAAATGCTACAGGAAAATTACAAATATCAGTCTTCTGACATCTGGCAGGCCAAACTTGATCTTAATTTTCATTTCAACGCTCCGGTTATTAAGAATGCTTATGTAGGGGGTAAAATGATGTACAGTAATTTCCAAAATGGTAACAATATGCTTTTTGCAGCAACCATAGGAGGTATTTTTTAAGTAAAAAACATGAAATTTTCAGATATTAAATTAATACTGCTGATAGGCGTAATTGCTCTATTTTGCATGCAACATACTTTACGAACCTACACTACAGATTATGGAGAGGTGGCAGCACAATACAAAAAACCTATACAGTATTGGCCTAAACCTTCCATAGATGGAGATGTCAACTGGAAAGAATTTGAAGCAATAGAATGGGATTCCAATTATTATGAAACTCAGGAGCTTCCTGAGGTAATGCTGGGAAAAAAACTGTTCTTTGACCCGAAATTATCCTCATCAAGTCAGGTTTCATGCAGCAGCTGCCATAATCCTGAATTAGGCTGGAGTGACGGGCAGGAAGTGGCATTAGGAAACGACCATCTGTTGGGAAAAAGAAATACACAGTCCCTTTATAATATTGCAGACAGAGCTTCTTATTTCTGGGATGGAAGAGCTAAAACGCTGGAAGAACAACTTGTTGGTCCCATCTCTGCTCACAACGAAATGAATATGAAACCGGAAAAACTGGCCGGGAAACTTTCAAAATATAAGGAATACAAACAACTTTTCAAGGATGTTTATCATACAGATAAGATTACGTTTAACCAAATTGCCAGTGCCCTGGCTACTTTCCAGCGTACTCTCAGAAGCCAGCCGAGTAAACTGGATAAATTCATTAAAGGAGATCACAAAGCCATGAGTGATAAGGAAATCTATGGGATGCACCTGTTTCGTACTAAGGCAAGATGTATGAATTGTCATTACGGTAAATATCTGACTGATGAATCATTTCACAACATAGGACTCACTTATTACCAACGTGAATATGAAGACCTTGGGCTTTATCATATTACCAACAATCCCAATGATGTAGGCAAGTTTAAAACTCCTTCTTTAAGAGATCTGAATTACACCGCTCCTTGGATGCACAACGGATTAATGGATGATCTGCATGGAGTTGTTAATTTATACAATAGCGGAATGCAAATGATTAACCCCAGTCCTGAAGAAAAGAAGGCTGATCCTAAATTTCCGGTCACCGATCAAAGGATGAAGGCATTACAGCTCAATAATGAGGAGATAGATGCCATTGTGGCTTTTCTGAAAAGCATGTCAGGAAGTTATTATAAAATGCCGAGACCTGAAATTCCAAGACAATAAATTGGGCTAAAAGCTGGAAGAAGGAGGCTGGAAGTTACGATGAACAAATGACTTCCGGCAGCCTTTTTTCATTAATTTAAAGGGGGTAAGCAGCATCTTCCCTAATCTTTTGGCTTCCTTACCTTAAAACAATCTCCAGCTTCTGGGTTCCTTACTCTCTTAAAACTTAAACCCGATACTGAAATAGATTCTGGAAAAATCAAGTTGGTTATTTCTGGAAATATTAAGATTAATAGGACCTATAAGGGATTCATAGCCAAGATTGACTCCATATCCGAACATTTCGAAACTGTCATTAAAAGGAGAAAACTCTTCACTCACTTTTCCATAACTGAATGAAGGGGTTATGTATAATCTCTTCATAATTCTATACTGAAGGGATATTCCTGTTTTAGCTACAGAGTTCATAGGAAGCTCTTTCTGGCGAAGTCCATTAAATTCAGGATTTAACAAATCATAATTGTACTCACTTCCTCCTAAATTGTATTTCTGGTTCAGAAAAAAGTAAGGTATTGTGTCTTCTCTGTATGAACCAAAGCTTGTTCCAAGGAACAGATTTACCTTTGCTGCCAATCTTCTTGTAATAGGATAGGCAAAGTTTTCATTCAGCGTAAATGATACCAGGTTCTTAGGGACAAAATAATCAGGGTTCTTAGGGTTTAAGATGGGATACAACTGAGGCTGTACTACTTGCAGATCATACAACTTATATTCATCTCCAAAATACAATCTTGTGCTTACCTGAAGATGATTCCCTTTGGTAGAAAAGTATCTCTTGTTCAGGTTATTCTGCTCAAATTTAAGAAATGCGTTAAAATTACTGTGATTATAAAGCTTTTTGCTAAAAATATCTGCCCTTGCCTGATCTATTTTATCCAGCAAAGTATACATTCTTTCCGTGCTAAATTCTGTTCCTAAAGAAATAAAAGCATTAGGGTTGATATTATAATTTAAAGCTACTTTTCCTGTGATATTTCTATAAATGTGGTTAGGAAATTTTGTGGTGTAATCTTCATCATCATATCCCAATGTTCTAAATGTTAAATCATTACTTTTAAGATGAACCATTTTAGCTTCAAGATCGATCCACCAATGGTCACCGCTTCCCAAAAAACGCTGGTAAGCCAGCCTTGCCTTAAAACGCTCTGAAATATCGATAGTAGCCAGGAACCTTGATCTGTTTGCCAGGATATTCCGGTACGTATAATTTACAATAATCCCCACCGACTGCTCTGTATCATAATGAAGAGCCAACTTAAAAGCTCCTTTCTTAGCTTTTTTAACGAAAATATTCATTGTAAGTCCATCGCCCTCATTGGTATAAGTGTAATAAACTTTTTCGTATTGACGCACTCCAAACACTCTGTCTATTGCTTCATTGACGGTTTTCACATCATAATACTTCCCTTCCGTCAGCCCAAGTTCCTTTTTAATCACAGCAATTTCTACTTCATCGCTAAGCGGAGTTCCGTTTTCCTCGTTAAAGGTAAATTTTGTGGTAGGAAGCTTTACTTCCTCAATTTTTTCATGTTCATACTTGATCCCTAATCTTTTCTGAGCTTCTGCCAATGCAACAAATTCAGGGAGATGCTTCCTGGCTTCTACTTCTCCTATTTTAATGATCCTTCTGAACCTTGCAAAGTCTTTTGTGGTGATATCCCCCAACGGGTCTACAAAGTCAACCAGAATGTTGGATAAAGCCTTCTGATGCTTAAAATCCTCTACAGAACGGATGGCATGCGTCTGGTAGATCATTTTCATAGGATTTTCAATCTCTTTTTTGGTAAAAAGCCTGAATCCGGTATAGCCACCGATAACGAAATCTGCTCCCATCTGACGAACTTCATTAGCCGGATAATTCCGGTCTAATCCGCCATCAACTAATAACTTTCCATCAATATACACCGGAGCAAAAGCTGCAGGAATAGCCAAAGTAGAACGAATAGCCAAGGGAAGAGATCCCTTCTTCTGCATAATCAGCCCTCCGTTTTCAATATCTGAAGAAGTAAGCTCTACAGGAATCCTCAATTTACTGAAATCATTGATATGTTTTGCGTTAAAGGTTAGCGTATTCAAGACCTCCCCCATATACTGCCCTTCAATGTAGGAACTGGGAAGCGTTGGAACTCCTTTTACGACCGGAAATTCAAGAATATATTTATCATACTCATCCTTCTCACTGATATTCACTTTGCTGTAGGGGATTTTATTGCTCAGAATCCTGTTCCAGTCTACTTTGTAAATAGTTTTCTTCAGTTCGTCGGCATTATATCCCATTGCATACAAACCTCCCAAAATCCCCCCCATACTGGTTCCGGTAATATAATCTACCTTAATTCCTAAGGAATCTATCATTTTCAAAATTCCAATGTGAGCAAATCCTTTGGCACCCCCTCCACTCAGAGCCAAACCAAATTTGGTGTCCTTCGTTACATTTTGTAATCTGATATTCAGAGAGTCGTTAATCTGTTGGGATTTAAGAAAAAGAGAAAAAATGACAGTTCCCAAAAGCAGGAATTTTTTCATGAGACAGCCTGTTTTTATGTGTATAAAAAATTCACAGTAAATATACAATTATACCGTAAAAGCTGCTAAAAAACATTATCTATTTCCTTATTGAAGAAGAATGTAAAAAAAATATCGCCAAAAATACTTTTCATTAATATTATTTTTGGGAAAAATAGAAAGTTGTTTTTATAATAATTTAAGATACTTATTTACAATTTTACACCATTCATTGGTTACATCGAATCTTCGATTTCTAATACAGAATGACAAAGCAAATAACTTAATTTTAAAGCAAAAGTCTATTAAGCATATTCTTTTGGCAAGGTCGCTGGCTAAGATAAAAGATTGTATAAGCCTAATAAGACTTTATTGTTTCCACAAAATTGATATCAGGATTCAGGATTTCCAGAATAAGACTTTTAACAGATCTCATTGCATCATCAATATCTCCCTTATCAAACACCAAAGGAACCATTCCTTTTTTAGCTTCTGCAAAACTCCAGATACCGGTTTCAATCGGAAAGCCCCAGAATTCCGGAAGATGCTGTATCACATAATGATAAATACAAAGCTGTAGCGCCTGTTTTCTATCACTGTTATGGAAATACCCTTCTACATTATCCTCATCAATTTTTACGTGGAGGTTTTTAATTTTAGCCGTTTTATAATCAATAATCCTTAATGTCCCATTCAGTTTATCAATTCTGTCAATAAATCCTAAGAACGAAATTTTATCATTTCCATCGAGGTAAAATTCTACATTTTCGAACTTTCTTTCGATGTCAATGATCTCTAATTTATTGCCTTGTTTAACCAGATCCAGATCATGATTCAGAACGTTTTCAATTACTTTTTTCGCAATCGCCTTGTGGATATAGTTCATCCCTTTTTCATAGAACTCCGGCTGGTGCTTCAGCTTCTCAATGGCAATATTAATATACTCATCTATTGCTTTAACTGACTTCTCTAAATCACTTTCTTTTAAAACCTTACCCTTCAATACTTCATAAACTTCTTGAAGTGTATAATGCACTAAATTTCCATAATTTTTCACCGACAGTTCCTCTTCAATTTCGTCTGACTCAGAAGTGTTTAAGATCTTAGATAAGTAAAAATCAATGGGATTGTAAAGGTAGCTTGTTAGGTGGGAAGCTGATACCTTCTCCTTCCATTTCTGAAGTTTTTGTCTTACAATTTCCGTCTTGGAAATCTCTATAGGTTTTGTAATAATGGGCTCTGAAGAATTCTCAATAATCAAGTGTTCAATCTCATGGGAACTTTCCATTTCGATCTGGGTAATAAAACGGCTCTTTTCCCCCGTATTCACTCCCGAACTTAATGCATTGTACAACAAATGAACATTTTTCGCATCCTGAATCAGCCTGTAAAAGTGATAGGCATAAATACTGTCATTTTCCAAAAACGTATGAAGATCAAAAAATCTTCTGATATCAAAAGGAATGTAAGTATTCTGTGAATTTCCCAATGGAAGTTTCCCTTCATTGACCGAAAGCAGAATCACATTTTCAAAATTCAGAAGACGTGTTTCCAGCAATCCCATAATCTGCAACCCTCTTAATGG
This sequence comes from Chryseobacterium sp. G0162, assembly GCF_003815715.1. NCBI lineage: Bacteria > Pseudomonadati > Bacteroidota > Flavobacteriia > Flavobacteriales > Weeksellaceae > Chryseobacterium > Chryseobacterium sp. G0162. The sequence goes on from NZ_CP033922.1 coordinate 232,755, forward strand.
CTCACCCTGAAAATCGATACTTTCAGAATTGATATGCTGGTTGATGAGAATTTCCAGCGTTTCCATTTTAATCTCGATATTATACGGAGTCAATTGGTTTTTAATAATCCTGAAGGCATTCTCGAAATGAGATACATTTTCATATTGAATATCATCTATTTCCAACCACTTCACCTGATGACAAAACGATATCAGAATATCCAGATAAGCATTCGTGCTTGCAGCTTTTTGCAGAAGACCAAAGTAAGATAACTCTCCAAGAAGTTCATTCAAAAGCTTTTTAGAAATATAAACGATATTTCTTTCTTCTATCTTTGCTTTAAAATCATTGATGATTAGCTCATCTTTGGCTGATTTCGGAAGCTCTTCAAGAATAGGAAATACATCCCTGTAGTAATACGAAGTTTTATTCTTTTCCAGCTGTTTTTGCAGGTAGAAAAGTCGTTTTACAGCATTGGAAAAAGACAGGTTCTTCAATGGGAACCCCATCGTGATATTCAGGTTGTCTACTCCATGCATCACATCCAAACTCGCAGGAAGAAGGTTCTCATCCAGCAAAACTACCGCTGTATTTGAGTAAGTCTTATTATTGATTTCCTTAAAGATCTCCGGCAACACTTTAGTTTGCGTTACATTTCCGGAAACTTCATATACTTTGATCTTTTTAGGTTGGTTAAAGTCATCTTCTATCCATTGGAAAGCCCTGCTATCATCAAATTCTTTCCATGTCTTATGATTTCTGAGGAATTTTCCGGCCTCCTGTCTTTCATCGTTAAAGTAATAACGGTCTGCCTGAAAAAAGCACTGAGCTTTATTCCACCGCAAAAGACTTCTTACCAATTTTTCTTCAACCGGCGTAAAGGCGTTAAATCCGCAAAAAACAAAATGCTCCGAGGTATTCTTCGCAAAGTCTGAGATACTCGCTTTAGCAGCCTCGTGAATCATTCCTGAAGTCGCCCAGTTCTTTTCCTGTAACCTGTTTTTTAATTCGGGAAGAAAAACATTCATGTTCTGCCAGAAATTAAGAAACTTCTTTCTGGGTACATCATCATCTTCACCCAGGTTCTGGGCCCATTCTTTAATCCTTTCCTCATCAAACATGTACTGTAAAACCGCCTGGTCACTATCTGAAAACTTCAGAATATCATCCCAATCCTTCTGCAGGGTTGGAAACCACTTCAAAAAGTCAGAGAAATTATCTCTGGGGATCAGGTTCAGGCTTCGGTACACATCGAATGAAAAAAGCCAAAGCGGAATTCCCTGGATAACCTGTTTGTCAGCAATAGAGTTAATCAGTTCCTCGATGGTAAAAAAGTTGGGAAGAAATCCGGAATAGTTGTTTTCCTCCAGAATCTGTCTGATAAATACAATCGGACGTTTTCCGGGCAGGATGATGTTAAACGCAGACAGATCTGTGTTTTGTGCCAACAGTTCGTGAATGATCTTATTGAGGAATTTCAAGGGGCTTGGTAGCTTTTAAGGTTTTCTAATTCTTGAGAGATGGCCAGATTATATTCTGTTTGTTTTTCTTCATTCATTCCATGACGGGTATCCCTGTCATAGGCCATCTGAAAGTTTTTGTACTCTTTGGATATCGAGTTATAAATAGATTTAAATAATCTATCGTAATCACCGGAATTCCTGATATTTTCAGCAACAGCCTTCCTGAATTTTCTTACAAAAAGCTCCGCAATATCAAAGTGTTTCTGCTCATGCAATAAAATATAATCATTGATCTTTTTGACGTCTTTCCAGGATTTATCTTCACTGAATATCGTCTTTATTTCAATGGTTACTGGAGACTTTGGATTGGAGGATTTCACTACAGAATATTCCCAACCACAATTGGTATAAGCTGCAACATCCGGATTGTTTTTTCTGTTGACAGGACTTTTAAAATTGTCCCATACCAGCTTTTGCCCTTCCTGCCAGATAATTTTCTGTCCAAACACTGCATTTGCCACCAATAGACAGAATACAAAAGTCAATTTCATTATTTCACTACAATCGTTTTTGTAATCCAGTTATTTCCTCCGTTCCAGAAAGTAAAAGTATATTTCCCTATCTTTTGTGGATTAAAATTTATCTGATTAACCGCTGAGTAACTTTTTTGAGCACAAGGACCATTACTAATGTACTTATAAGCAGTAACCGTTCTTTCAAAATCACCGTTATGAATATAATCATATCCATAAAACCCCTGGCACTGAGATGAATAGGTAGAATAAGTTTTTATTCGCTGTATCGCAAAGACATCCATGGTGTCATTGGTAATTTTTACACTGTCTATTTTGACCTTATCAATAGATTCTATGGTCTGATAATCATCATCATTACATGAAATCAATACAAAGCCAAACAATAATGCTGAAAATCCAATATTTAGAAACTTTTTCATAATCTTTAATTTTCTGATTACCAATACATATTTAGCAAAAATTATTCTTTATTCCAAGAAAATCAGGAATTAAAATTACCCTTTGATAGATAAACTACTTTTTTAGTGTCAAAAAACTCTTCCTCAAAATAGTTTTTCAGGCTGAAAATTTCACATTTAAGTCCGGCAAGTTCTTCAGCAAGATCTCCACCTTTCAAATATAAAATTCCATTATGTTTAGGGTTAAATTGTTCTTTTTCAAATTTTCCCTTCAGCCATCTTAAAAATTCAGGCATCTGAGTGACCGCTCTGCTGACTATAAAGTGAAATTTTTCTTTTAATTTCTCTGCTCTTCCGTGGATGGCTGTTACATTTTTCAACCCCACTCCTTCCGCTACAGCATTTACTACACTGATTTTCTTCCCTATGGAATCAATAAGAGTAAATTGTGTTTCAGGAAACAGAATTGCCAATGGAATTCCCGGAAAACCACCTCCGGTACCAATATCCAACACTTTCGTTCCAGGAGCAAATTCCATCACTTTAGCAACTCCTAACGAGTGAAGAATATGCTTTTCATACAACGATTCCATATCTTTTCTGGAAATTACGTTGATCTTTTCATTCCATTCATGGTACAGGGTTTCCAGTTTTGCAAACTGTTCTAGCTGTGTCTCGGTAAGATCCGGAAAATATTTTAATAGTAACGATGTAGACATGTGAATTATTATAATCTGCAAAAGTAAGTTTTTATTGGCTTTATTCAAATTTTCAGAAAGAGTATATCAAAAAATAACGCCATTTTATTTTGAATTTTCTTTTTCAATAGGATTGTTACTTTTCTTAAGCAACCTTGCCAATTCCGCATCTTCATTTCCCTTACCCGCTTTTTTAATTTGCCCCATATCCAATTGAGTAGCATACCCATCTTTCAATTGCACACCCATCTTTCCGGTTTGCCTGTCTATGTTGATACTTTCAATATCTTCAGGACTGAATGTCTCATTTTTCAGAAGTTTCCGGTATTCCTGATCAGACATCTTTTTATTGTTTTTAGGAACAAAACTAAATATAGAATTCACTTTTTTCACCTGAATCATATTAAAAACATGATGATTATCCATATCTTTAATCCTTATCACGAGCCCTGGAAGGGCATTGAATTTGTAAGGCCCATCGCTGATAGGATACTCTTTGGAGAACCATGCTTCCCACTCTCTTCCTTTGTATTGGGCAATCGCTTTCTGACAATCTATTCCATTGATCTTTAAAAACTCTTTCTGTACAGACCATTTTGGAACTTCGCGATCCGCAATAACAAGATTTGCAGTTTTATATTTATCATATAAATTAGCTTCTCTTTTTGAATAGTCTTTTTCAACGATATACCCTAAGTTTCTATCATAATTTTTGCTCTTAAATAACATCTTAAGATCTTTGTCTGCCTGATAAATAGAATCTCTTTCATATTTCACTGCATTATAAAAATAAGATTTCTTTCCGTCTGAATCCAGATTCATATAATCTGTAATATAAGAATCTTCATTATCAATATCTGATTTCATTTTGTATTCATACACAAAACGATAATTCTGGGCAGACACACTGCAGACTAATGCCAGAAATAAAAGAGTATAGATTTTTTTCATAGAGTTAAGTTTTTGATTAAACAGTACTTTCAAGACAAATTGCATAAAAAAAGAACATTAACTCCAAATATAATAAATCCTTTTAAACCTGATAAAAATCTTTAAACCTGCCCTCTTTTTATTACTTCTGCAAGGCCTTTTTATTATATATTTGTTAAAATTCAAAAAATACATGGACAAACTTTCAGATAGAGTAAAAAGACTAGGATACTCACAGACTTTTGTAATGTCTAATAAAGCAAGGGAAATGAAAGCGAACGGAATTGATGTTATCAGCTTGACCCTTGGTGAACCGGATTTTGATGTTCCGGATAATATCAAACAGGCAGCATTCGATGCCATCAATCAGAACTACAGTCACTACTCTCCTGTTCCGGGATTTCTGGAACTGCGTGAAGCGATTGCCTATAAGTTAAAAAGAGACAACAATCTGGAATACAAACCAACACAGATTTGTGTTTCAAATGGTGCAAAACAGGCTATTTTAAATGTTTTAGCAGCGATTATCAATGATGATGATGAGGTTTTACTTCCAGCTCCTTATTGGGTAAGCTACGATGAAATGGTTAAAATGATGGGGGGAACTTCTGTAATGCTTCCCACTTCTTATGTTACAGATTTCAAAGTAACTGCTGAACAACTTGAAGAAGCGATTAACGATAAAACAAAAGCCATCCTTTTCAGTTCACCATGTAACCCATCAGGAGGATATTACACGTATGATGAATTGAAATCTATTGCTAAAGTGGTTGCTAAATATCCTCATATAACCATTATTTCAGATGAAATCTATGAGTTCATCAATTATGAAACAAAAACAACTTCCATTGCCCAGTTCCCTGAGGTTTATGAGCAAACTGCCGTAATCAACGGGATGTCAAAAGCTTTTGCAATGACCGGCTGGAGAATCGGATATTCTGCATGTCCGGAATGGCTGGCTAAAGCTTGTGAAAAAGTACAGGGACAAATGACAAGCGGAGCTAATACTGTAGCTCAAAGAGCTTCCATTGTTGCTTTAAAAACCGATCCATCAGAATACAGATACATGATTGATGCTTTCAAAAAAAGAAGAGATCTTGTATATGAGCTTATCAAGGAAATTCCAGGGTTCAAAGTATTACTTCCAAAGGCTGCTTTCTATTTCTTCCCGGACATTTCACATTACATCGGTAAAACACTGAATGGAACAGAAATCAAAAACTCTGATGATTTCGCCATGTTTTTATTGGAGAACGCTCACGTAGGATGCGTTGGAGGATTCTCTTTTGGAAGTCCGGAATGTATCAGATTCTCTTATGCAGCATCTGAAGAAGAATTAAGAGAAGCAATGAAGCGAATCAAAGATTTGTTAGAGCAATTCAACTAAAAATCAAAAAACTAAAATAAAACACAGCCATACCAATGAATTTGTTTAAAAAATTAACAATCGTTACCAGTATTGCAGCAGCAAGTTTTGCAGGCCATGCTTTTGGACAGGACTATCAATGGAAGGAAGCAACTTCCAATGGATACAAATATAAGTTTGTCACCAATGACCCTACCGCCGCAAGATATTATACTTTAAAGAACGGATTAACGGTTATCTTAAGTCCAACCAACAAAGAACCGAGAATCCAAACGTATATTGCTACCAAAGCAGGAAGCAAAACCGATCCCGCAGATCACACAGGTCTTGCTCATTACCTGGAACATATGCTTTTCAAAGGAACGAATCAGTTCGGATCTAAAGACTGGGCGAAGGAAAAACCTCTTTTAGACCAGATTGATGCTCTTTATGAGAAATACAACCAGACCAAAGACGAAGCTACGAGAAAAGAAATCTACAAAGAAATTGACAGGGTTTCCGGAGAAGCTGCCAAATACGCGATTGCCAATGAATATGACAAAATGATGGCTGGTATGGGTGCTGACGGATCAAACGCTTTCACCTCTTTTGAACAAACAGTATACACGGAAGACATCCCTTCTAATGTTATGGATAAATTTCTGGCTTTGCAGTCAGAGAGATTTAGAGAGCCCATTCTCAGATTATTCCATACAGAACTAGAAGCCGTATATGAGGAGAAAAACAGAACGCTTGATGATGATGGAGACAAGGTGTATGATATGATGTTTGCTAATCTTTTCCCTAATAACAATTATGGGAAGCAGACTACCATCGGAACCATTGAGCATTTGAAAAACCCTTCTCTGCACGCGATCAGAGATTATTATAACAATTATTATGTTCCCAACAACATGGGAATCATCATGTCGGGAGATTTCAATCCGGATGAAGCTATTGCCAAGATTGACAAAGCTTTCTCTTATATGAAATCTAAACCGGTTCCGGAATACAAAGTAGGACAGGAAAAAGCGATTACCTCTCCAGTCATAAAAGAAGTGGTAGGACCTGACTCTGAAAGTGTAATGCTTGGTTTCAGATTTCCCGGTGCTTCAACAAAAGATGCAAGACTATTAAATTTTGTAGGCAGCATGCTGACCAACGGGCAAGCTGGATTAATTGATCTTGATCTGGTGAAAAAACAAAAATTACTCGGAGCTTTTGCTTATCCTTATACCCTGAAAGATTATTCGGTATTACTTCTGCAAGGAAAACCAACTGAAGGACAGTCTTTGGATGAAGTAAAAAATCTTCTTCTTCAGGAAATCGATAAACTAAGAAAAGGAGAATTCTCTGATGACCTTATTCAGTCTATCGTAAACAACGAAAAAAAGAATACGATTCAAAAGGATGAAAAATATTCTTCAAGAGCAAGCATCTTAATGGATGAATTCACTTCTGAAGTAGATCATAAAGCCAACCTGGAGTATATTGAAGAAATCTCTAAGCTTACCAAGAAAGACATTATGGACTTCGTTTCCAAATATCTTCAAAACAACAATTATGTAGCGGTTTATAAGAAAAAAGGAGAAGATAAGAACATTGTCAAGGTTGACAAACCAACTATCACCCCTGTTTCTGTAAACAGAGAAGACCAATCCTCTTTTCTTAAGAAGATTGATGAGATGCCTGAAAAAGCAATCGCTCCGGTATGGTTAAACTACAACAAGGATATTGCTAAAAATAAATTAGGTGACGTAGAGGTTCTTTCTGTAAAAAATACAGACAATGCTCTCTTCAGAATGTACTACCACTTTGATTCCGGAAAATGGAACAATAAGATGCTTCCATTAGCTGCAGAGTACCTTCAATACCTGGGAACCAATGATAAGTCATCGGAAACTATTAGCAGAGAATTCTATAAACTTGCATCAAGCTTTAAAGTAAGTGCAGGGAACGAGGAAACTTATGTTTCTCTGGAAGGTTTGAATGAAAACTTCGATAAAACGATTGCTTTATTTGAAGATCTGATTAAAAACTGTAAAGCAGACCAGGCAGCATTAGATGCGTACAAAGCAAGACTTAAGAAAGCCAGAGCCAACGCAAAGCAGAATAAAGCCACCATCATGGCCGGATTAAGAAGCTACGCTCAATATGGAGCACAGAATCCGTTCAACAATGTTTTAAGTGATTCTGAACTTGATGCTTTGAAAGCTGAAGACCTTGTGAATATCCTTCATGATCTATTCAACTTCAAACATAGAGTTTTGTATTATGGACCTAAAACCGGAGCTGAGACGGTAGCTTCTTTAAAACCTATTCATAAACTTCCTTCAGCGCTTAAGGAACTTCCAAAGACAAAAACCTTTGAACAGATCCCGACAGATAAGAACAAAGTTCTATTTGCTCATTACGACATGGTACAGGCTGAAATTTTCTGGGCAAGAAACTCTGAACAGTACAACGCCGGTATTACCCCTACAGTAAGTTTATTCAATAACTATTTCGGAGGCGGAATGGGATCTATTGTTTTCCAGACGATCAGAGAGTCTAAAGCACTAGCCTATTCTACTTATTCCTATTTTGCTCTTCCAAGTAAGAAAGCAGATAAAAACTCTATTATGGCGTATGTGGGGACTCAGGCTGATAAATTCAACGAAGCTTCTTCTGCCATGAATGAACTCCTGACTACCCTTCCAAAGTCTGAGCAATTGTTTGAAACAGCCAAAAGCGGATTGAAAAAAACAATCGCATCTGAAAGAATTTCTCAGGATGGTATCATTTTCTCTTATCTGAAAGCCCAAAGACTTGGAAATAACGCTGATATAAGAAAGAATGTCTACGAACAGGCACCTAAATTGTCATTTGCAGACATCAACACTTTCCATGATAACGAGATGAAAAACAAAAACTACACCTATTGTATCGTGGCATCACAAGACAAAGTAAATGAAGCCGATATGCAGAAATTAGGAGAGATTAAAAAACTCAATTTAACTGAAATATTTGGTTATTAAAATAACAAAAAGCCCTGGTTTCAGGGCTTTTTATTTAACAACACATCAAAAACAATTATAGATTTTATTTATCAAAAACTATTTGTTCGATAGATAAAACTTCTCTATATTTGCATCAGAAATTTAAATATAAAAACAGAAAATTATGTCTTTAGTAGGAAAAAAATTCCCGAATTTAACAATCGACGCAATGTCTGAAATGGGTGACGATTTAAGAATCAACATCCTTGAAGAAGCTACTAACAACCAACAAAAAGTTCTTTTGTTCTGGTACCCTAAAGATTTCACTTTCGTATGCCCTACTGAGCTTCACGCTTTTCAGGAAGCTTTAGGTGAATTCGAAAAAAGAAACACTAAAGTAATTGGTGCTTCTTGTGATACAAACGAAGTACACTTCGCTTGGTTAAACACACCAAAAGATAACGGAGGTATTGAAGGAGTAACTTACCCACTTTTAGCTGATACTCACAGACAATTAGCAAACACTTTAGGAATTGTAGATCAGGATTTCGAATACAATGAAGAAGGAGAAGAAGTATTCACAGGTTCTAACGTAACTTACAGAGCAACTTACCTTATCGACGAAACTGGAAAAATCTTCCACGAAGCGGTAAATGACATGCCTCTAGGTAGAAACGTAAAAGAATTCTTAAGATTAATTGACGCTTACACTCACGTTCAAAAACACGGTGAAGTATGTCCTGCAAACTGGGAAGAAGGTAAAGATGCTATGAAAGCAGACAGAACTTCTACAGCAGAATACTTAGCTAAGAACTAATATAATGTGTTAATTTGAAAATGAGATAATTTGAAAATTAATCTCAGAATGGTTAAAAATTATCTCATTTTCTCCTTTACAAAGCATTAGCACATTTTCAAATTAACAAATTTTCAAATTACAATCATGTACACAGAATTAACCGAAGATACATTACAGAATATCGTAAACGACAACGAAAAAGTAGTTGTTCAATATGGCGCAACATGGTGCGGAAACTGCAGAATTATGAAGCCAAAATTCAAAAAATTAGCATCTGAGAACGAATCTATTCCTTTCTTATATGTAGATGCTGAGAAACTTCCTGAAAGCAGAAAATTAGCAAAAGTAGACAACTTACCTACATTCGCTATCTTTAAAAATGGTGAATTGGTAAACCAGGTTCAATCTAACCAGGCTGAAAGTTTAATTAACCTTTTTAACGAATTAGCATAATGAAATTACCAGTAATCAGACAATTCTACCAGAATCAGACTCCTGAGAACCTAGAAAAAACATTAGAAGTTCTTGAAAGCTTCTGCGAATTCAGAGGAACAAGTGACGAGGATTTAAATGTTGCAGGAGAACTTATTACCAACATTTGCGGAGCTTTGGAGGTTCACGCTAACGTACAAAACGGAATGAGCGAAAAAGATGCTTTAAACTCTTTTGCACAAAAGGTTTTAGGATCTATTGATAAGTAGTTTTTATCATTTAATATTCTATAAAAACACAAAAGATCTGAGGTTTTCCTCAACACCATACTTCCCTATTCTTTACCTCTTACTCTACTTTCTTATCTGAAACAAAACTCCGGCAGCTTACCCAAGCCTACCGAAGTGATATTCAGTATTGAATAGTTAAAGAATATCCAATAAAATCCCGGTGAAATGTCATCAGGATTTTTTGGGTTCACGGCTTATTACAATTATCTTCATTCCGACGAAAGAGAACCCTAAACATTGCTTCGATTCTTCATTTTACTCCGTACTTCCAGAATGACACACCGCAATAAATTGAGATAAGTACATCCATTTAAATGCTAATTTCCTAGTGTTCTTTCGCACCAATTTACGATGGTTTTGATGTTGAATTTTGACCTATCCTTGACAAGGATCGTAAAGTCTAATCCTCGAATATTGAATCATAGGTTCAATACAGTCAAAAAAAATTAAGAATACTTTTCAAATCGGCTCTATCTGCAAAATCTGCGAGAGTAATAAAAACCTTCCCAACATCAGATTTCGGAATAAAAAAATCCTGATGAAAAAAATCACCAGGACTATTATTTAATACTAATTAGATATTCGAATTAGCTTCTTCTACTCATCAGAATATTCAGGATATACCAGAATAAAAGCATAATAGAAGCAAAAAGCTGTAATGCTGCCCCCACATACTGATTCGTAGCATAAGAGTCTTTCAGCTTACTGGTTTGATATAAAATCGCTGCAGAAGCAAGAATGACCATTCCTACAGAGAACCACAATCCAAGATTAAATCCAAAAGCCATTCCTCCAACAATTAATCCGATTGAAATAAATCCTCCGATAATGATAATATTTCTTAAAAAAGAAAAATCTCTCTTGGAAGTAAAAGCAACCGCAGAAATACCTGCAAACATTGCTACCGTTAAAGTAGCTGCCTGGAAGATGATATTAGCACCGCCAGCAATATTAGTAGCTATAAAAAGCAATGGTAAAAAAATCACCGCCTCTAGTACAATATAAAACCCTAACCCAAGATACTGAGTAGACTGACTTTGCGAAAGTGACCATTTAGAGGCTAAAATAGAAGCCAGCCAGAAAACACCGATAATCAACAGCCAGGTGAATCTTCCACTGAACATCATTGCGATAATCTCTGCAGGTACAGTCTTCAACAAAATAGTCTCAACTCCAATAAATGCAAGAATTGATAATGCAACATGCAAATAGGTCTTCTTGTAAAAATTCGCTTTCTCCACTTCCGAAGAATGAGCGACTAAAACATCTGTCATCATAGTTAATATTTTTTTATTAATCGAAATTTATTTATCCTTTTTAACAGGCAATACGCCCAGAATCTTCCCATCATCTTCAAATACAACACTTATCACTTCTTTTGACGAAGAATCTCCGGCATATTTGTATTTAATATTAGGGTGACTGACACCATCCATCGTTACATAATAGCCTACTTTTAAAATCTCAAGTTTTTTATTGGGATCAATACCATCCCTTACTTTTTTAAGAACATCTTCTGTGACAATTTCCTTTACCTTATCAGCAAGCGTTTCGTTCACCGTTTTATAATCCGAAGATTGCAAAGCGGTAATAAACTTCTGAAAATTATCATTATAAATATTGACTTTATCCTTACTTATGGTAGCCGGCTGTTCTTTCTTCTGATTGTTCTCAACCTTCAGCCCTGTGACTTTCTGAGCAAACATTACCTGTGTGCCAACAATCGCCAGACCTAAAAATATTTTTTTCATAGTATTCGTTTTGTAATTGGGTGAAATAGTGATGGAAGATACGAAAATCAGACCAGTTCTAAAAACTTCATCGTATCCACATTGTCTGCATAAGTATCCAGACCCGGATTTTGCGCTTCACCAAAAGAAATTGAGTTTAATCTTAACTCTTCTTTAGCTACTACACACTGAATATTTTCATCGTTTTCAGCGATAAAGTTTTTAACATCATCCAATGATTCGTATCGGCTGAAATTAATCACAGAAAGCGGACTGAACAACTTATCATCTTCTTTCAGCATCACGAAGTTGTTATCCCAGAATTTCTCCAGATTCAAAAGATAAACAGCTCTGTTATAATCATAATTATTAGCATATTTATTATGATTGATAATATCCTTGAACCCTAAAAAGTTTTCAAACAATCTGTCGATCACAAAATCCTGAGGAATGAAAATCCTCGTTACATTTCTGCATCCCAATCCAAAATATTGGAAAATATCTTTTGCTAAAAGCTGGAGTTCTTCATCAGTTTCATCTCCTTTCAAAACAGCAACAGAAGTTCTGTTTTTACGGATAATACTCAAATGATTTTTAAAATAATACTCAAGATATCTTGCGGTATTATTACTTCCGGTAGCAATAACGGCATCAAAATTCTCTAATTTCTCTACAAATTCAAACTGAACCTCGCCTCCGGAAAATTCCTTCCACTTTTTTAATAAGAACGGAATCAAATATTGATCCTTAGATGACAGCTTAATTAAAGGGATATGATTACTGAGCACAACAGAAATCACGTCATGAAACCCTACCAAAGGAATATTTCCGGCTAAAATCAATCCTACTCTCTTGGAAATTTTAGAGATTGAATAATTTTTAAGCCAGTTTTTAATATTTTCTTCCGTAAGAAGATCCGACCATTGTTGCAAAGCAAATTTCTGATTATCAACCGTAAACCACGGATTTCCTATTTCAGATTTCTTTAATAATAATTCAATATTTACATCATCTTCATTGTGATCTTCCGTTTTCCTCGATAAAAACGCCTTTATATAATCACTTAATTTAATAAGTCCTAAAACTTGATTTTCGGTATTCATAATTACTTTAAAATTGGGGAATATTTTGTAATTTTGTGCAAATTTAAAAAAAATTAGCGATGGCTATTAAAATAACTGATGAATGCATTAATTGTGGGGCTTGTGAACCGGAATGTCCAAACAATGCAATATATGAAGGAGCTGTAGATTGGAAAGCTTCTGATGGAACGTCTCTTCAAGGGACGATTACAATGCCGTCAGGACTTACTGTAGATGCAGATGCAGCACAGGAGCCAGTAAGTGATGATGTTTATTTTATCGTAACTGACAAATGTACTGAATGTAAAGGTTTCCATGAAGAGCCACAGTGTGCAGCAGTATGTCCGGTAGACTGCTGTGTTCCGGATGAAGACCATGTAGAATCTGAAGAAGCACTGCTTAATAAAAAAGCATTCTTACACGGCGAATAAAAATAATTCCGTCTCATCATCTGTGAGGCGGCTTTTTTTGATCAAAACCCAACCTAACCAAAAAAATAAAGCGACAGGAATTTAAATTTCTAAAGCAACCAAAAAATAAAAATATGAACAAAAAGCACAACTTCAGCGCAGGGCCATGTATCTTACCACAAGAGGTATTTGAAAAATCAGCACAGGCAATCTTGGACTTTAACGGTATCGGATTATCTCTTCTTGAAATTTCGCACAGAAGTAAAGATTTCGTTGCAGTAATGGACGAAGCACGTGCAATTGTAAAAAGACTGATGAACCTGGGTGATGATTATGAGGTACTTTATTTAGGAAGCGGAGCAAGTATGCAGTTTGCGATGGTGCCTTACAATCTAATGAAAGTAGGCGGAAAAGCAGCTTATCTTGATACAGGAACATGGGCAGCCGGAGCCATCAAAGAAGCAAAAAAACTAGGAACTGTAGATGTAGTGGGCTCTTCAAAAGAAGAAAACTATTCTTTCATTCCTAAAAATTATACGGTAGGTTCGGAATACGATTATTTCCACTGTACCTCCAACAATACAATTTATGGAACTCAGATGAAATCATTTCCTGAAGTGGACACCCTGATGGTGTGTGACATGAGTTCTGATATTTTCTCAAGACAACTTGATTTTTCAAAATTTGACTTAATCTATGCCGGAGCTCAGAAAAATATGGGACCTGCAGGAGTTACTTTAGTCGTTATCAAAAAAGAAATCCTTGGAAAAACAGGAAGAGAAAATATGCTGTCTATGCTTGATTATTCTCAGCATATTTCCAAAGAGTCAATGTACAATACTCCACCGGTATTTCCTATCTATGCATCTCTGTTAACACTACAATACCTTGAAAACAATGGTGGAATTGCAGCAGCAGAACAGAGAAATGAAGCCAAAGCTAAGCTTTTATATGATGAAATTGACAGCAATCCATTATTTGAAACGTTCTGCGTGAAAGAAGACCGTTCATTAATGAATGTTTCTTTCAAAATTACAGATGAAAGTAAAAAAGAGGAGTTTGATAATGCATGGAAAGCTGCAGGAATCAGTGGACTTAACGGTCACAGAAGCCTTGGTGGCTACAGAGCCAGTTTATATAATGCCTTACCTATTGAAAGCGTACAGGTATTGGTGGATGTAATGAAATCTATCAAATAATTTAAGCATTTAAAAATTCAAAGATTGAAAGATTTAAAAACAGTTAATTTAAATTTATTAATTTGCACCCCAGTTTTAAAATTTTGAAATATTTAAATCTTTCAATCTTTAAATCCAATAACACATGAAAGTTTTAGCAAACGATGGAATCTCAAAAGCAGGAGAACAGGCTTTAAAAAACGCCGGAATTGAAATTCTGGACAATAGAGTAGCCCAAGATCACGTTATTAATTTTATCAACGATAATAATGTAGATGTTCTTCTTGTAAGAAGCGCCACAAAAGTAAGGCAAGACCTGATTGATGCCTGTCCGGGACTTAAGATCATAGGTCGTGGCGGTATTGGAATGGATAATATTGATGTTGAATATGCAAAAAGTAAGGGGATTAAAATAATCAATACCCCAACAGCATCTTCAAAATCTGTTGCTGAGTTGGTTTTTGGACACTTCATCGCATTAGCCAGATTCCTTCACGAATCAAACAGACTGATGCCTTTGGAAGGAGAAACTCATTTCAATGCCATGAAAAAGTCATTCAGCAATGCTTATGAACTTTCAGGAAAAACATTAGGAGTAATCGGCTTTGGAAGTATTGGCCAGGAAGTCGTAAAAATAGGAATCGCATTAGGGATGAAAATACAGGTTCTGACAAGAAGCCCAAAAACAGAAGTTCTTACTTTGAATTTCTTTGACGGGCAGTCGGTAAACTTTGAAATCACTTCCACCAATGATATGGACGCTTTCCTTAAAGAATCAGATTTCATCAGCATCAATACCCCAAAAACGAATGAGTACATTATAGACACCCCACAATTTGAAAAAATGAAAGATGGAGTTTATATTGTAAATACTGCAAGAGGCGGTGTGATAAATGAAGTGACACTAATTGATTTTATCGAGTCAGGAAAAGTAGCAGGAGCTGCATTGGACGTTTTTGAAAGCGAGCCCAATCCTGAACTTCCTTTACTGATGAATCCCGCACTCTCACTCTCTCCTCATGTAGGCGGGAATACGGTAGACGCGCAAGAGAAAATCGGTATCGAACTTGCAGAACAAATTATTAAGCTACAAAAAGAAACTATAAGATAAATATGCCTGTTTTTAAACCTTTCCGTGGAATAAGACCTCACAGAGATTTTGAGGATACTTTCCCTACCCATCCACTGGATAATTTTACCCAGGAAGAAATAGCAGAAAAAGCTCAAGTTGAAAATACTTACATCAACATGATAAAGCCCTATGTTGTAAGTAAATCTAAGGATGTAGACCGAAATCTGAGAAAGATCCGTTCCACATTTGAAGAACTTCTGGACGAAAAGAAACTCGTTCAGGATAATTCTGCATATTATCTTTATGAACAAATATATCCTAACAAGCAAATTTTCAGAGGACTTTTAGGTCTTGCCAGTATTGAAGATTTCTGGAATGGAAAAATCAAAAGGCACGAAAGTACCATTCCTCAGAAAAAAGAAAAGCTGGCTCATTACCTTGAAAAAGTAAATCTTCAGGCTGAACCAGTATTGCTAACCTACCCTGCCAACTCGAAAATTGAGTTGTTGATGAACCATGAAGAAAAGAATGTTCCAATTTTCAATCATATAGATACAATTGGAATCAGACATAAAATCTGGAGAATAGACAACCGTTTGAAACTTCAACAGTTTAAAGAAGTCATCGATCAGATTGATTCATTCTACATTGCTGACGGACACCATAGAATTGGTTCCACAGCATTGAATGCAAAAAAACATAAGGATAAAAACAAAAGACACAACGGTACAGAGCTTTATAATTTTGTGTACAGCTTTATTGTTTCAAACCAATCGATCAAGATTCACGACTACAACAGAATCTTACACGATCTGAATGGCCTTTCCACTGAACAATTCCTGAAAGAACTTGAACAGTATTTCCTAATTCACGAAAAAGGAGAAACATCATACTTCCCTTCCCAGAAATTCCATATTTCAATGTATCTGGATGGTAAGTTCTACTCTCTTCACGTAAAGCACGACCTTCGCTCTAAAGAAATGTCTTTAGATAACCTGGATCACCATTTATTGGATAAATATATTTTTAAAGGTATTTTAAAAATAGAAGATCCGGATAGCTCTGATCTGATTTCTTACGTAAAAGGGACTTCTAATATCAGCGGAATTAATATTTTAAAAGAAAAGGTAGACAGCGGAGAAGGAAAAGCCGGCTTCGGAATTTATCCTGTAAGTTTTAATGATATGATTAAAATTTCAGACTTAAAATTAAGCATGCCTCCAAAATGTACATTCATTGAGCCAAAATTGATTACAGCACTGTTAATGTACGATATGAAACCTTAATAAATTCCTATTTTTTTCCTACTTTTATCATTGGAAAAAGAAAGGTAAATAAAAAATGAAAAAAATATTCATTATACTTCCACTCTTTTTGAGTGGATTTTTATTTTCTCAAAAAAAAATCCCCAAAAAGCCTGCTGGCAGAACAGCAATTCCTGTAAAATTAAATTATCACGATGAATTTAAAAAGATCTCAGACGAGGTTATGACCAACGGTAGGGCTTATGAAAATCTTGGAGAACTCACAAAAGGTATCGGGCCACGTTTCAGTGCCACTCCCGGTTATACAAAAGCAGTAGAATGGGCTGAAAAAAAATTCAAGGAAATTGGCATTAATATGATCTGGAGGCAGGAAGCCAAAGCTCCGGTCTGGATCAGAGGAAAAGAATCCTTACAGATAAAAGTAGAAAATGGAGATTGGAAGAACATCAGAATGCTTTCTTTCGGAAACTCTGAAGGAACAGGTGGAAAAGATCTGACAGGCGAAATTGTTTTAATTAACTCTACCTCAGAACTTAATGCAATGTCTGTAGGTCAGTTAAAAGACAAAATAGTTTTCGTGAATGTTCCTATGGATCCGAAAATCATTAACACCAGTGACTCCTATTTACAGACCGCAAAATCAAAATTAATTTCTGCTTCTGTCATAGCTAAAACAGGTGCAAAAGCTTTAATTATAAGATCATTAACAACGGCTAATGATGATACTCCACATGCCAAAATGATTTACTATGAATCAGATGATAAAGTTAAAATTCCTGCTTTATCAATAGGAGTAAGATCGGCAGATGAACTGGAAAAGACATTAAAAAAGCAAAAAGTAACGGCTAAAATTAATATGACTGCCGAATCAAAAGGCAATACAACCAATCCCAATATTATTGCTGAGATTCAGGGTAAAAAAGATGCTAAAGTGATTGTTTTAGGGGCTCAACTTGACTCATGGGATGTAGGCGAAGGCGCCATTGATGATGGAACCGGGGTTGTTCAGTGTATCGAGGTTTTAAGAACTCTGAAAGCGCTTGGTTATGAAAACAATCATACCATCCGTGTGGTTCTGTATGCCAATAGTGAAAACGGAGGACAAGGTCGTGAAATGTATGCTGCTTACGTGAAAAAGAGAGACGAAAAACATATATTCGCCTTAGGAACAGATGCCGGAGGCTATTCTCCAAGAGGGTTTTCATTGGATATGTCTCCTCAAAGAAGAAGACTCGTTTCTCCCTGGAAAGAATATTTTCTTCCTTATGGCGTTTATGATTTTGACCAAACAGATGCCATTCAGGATATTTCACCTTTGAAAAAGCTGGATATTCCTTTAGCAGAACTTGTGGTAGACACACAAAGATATTTCGACTACCATCATTCTGAACAGGACACTTTTGATAAAGTAAATAAAAGAGAACTTTTACTGGGAGCGGTTGCCATCACACAGATGATTTTTATGGTTGATAAAAACTGGTAATATGAAAAAGATTGTAAATTTATCATTATTAACTTTAGGAATAACCTTTATATCAGGCCAAACTAAAGAAGACTCTATACAATTCAGCAAGATCTCCACCGAGATTTTAAATAACGGAAAAGGATATGATGAACTTCGTGAACTTACAAAAAATATAGGCCATCGCTTAAGTGGTTCCGAAGCCTATGAAAAATCTGTACAATGGGCTGCACAGAAACTTCGTGATGCCGGTGCAGACAAAGTATGGCTTCAGGAAGTGATGATCCCGGTTTGGGTAAGAGGAAAAGAATCCTTACACATCAAGACTTCGAATGGAAGTTGGAAAAGTCTTAAAATGCTTTCTTTAGGTAATTCTGAAGGAACAGGCGGAAAAGATGTTTCCGGAGAGATCATTATGGTTAAATCCCTAGAAGAATATGACAAACTCCCTCCTGAAAAGGTAAAAGATAAGATTGTTTTCTTTAATTATCCTTTTAATCAGGGAAATGTACAAACTTTTATTTCCTATAGAGAATCGGGCGCTTACAGAAGAACTGCCGCATCTCTAACCGCAAAGAAAGGTGGAAAATTTGCAATTATCCGATCTCTTTCTTCAGCGTTCGATGATGTTCCACATACGGGAAATATGCGATACGAAGAGAATATTGCTAAAATTCCAGCCGTTACGATTGGAAATACAACTGCAGATGAACTGGAAGCTTTATTAAAAAATCAGAAAGTCACAGCCAAACTCAATTCCAGTTGTGGAATGAAAGGGGAGAAACTCTCCCACTCCGTAATAGGTGAAATTACAGGCAAAAAAGACCAGAATGTAATCGTAGTGGGTGGACATCTGGATTCCTGGGATGTAGGTGAAGGCGCTCATGACGACGGATCCGGAATTGTTCAAAGTATTGAAGTGTTAAGAACATTCAAAAAATTAGGACTCCGGAATAACCATACCATTAGAGCAGTCTGTTTTGCCAATGAAGAAAATGGGACCAAAGGCGGAAAGCAATACGGAAAAACAGCAAAAGATAATAATGAAAAACATCTTTTTGCCATAGAATCCGATGCCGGAGGATTTTCTCCCCGTGGAATTTCCCTGGAAATGGATGATTCCAAAAGAAACCAGATTAAAAGCTGGGGAAACTTATTTCTGCCTTATGGGGTTTACAACTTTGAAGGAAAGTATTCGGGTTCAGACATTGCTCCTCTTCATGAAATGGGTGTTCCTACCGCAGAACTTGTTCCGGAGCCACAGCGTTATTTTGACATTCACCATACTGCAGAAGATACTTTTGAAAAAGTCAACCGTAGAGAACTCCTTCTGGGCTCAACGGTGATGACACAACTTATTTATATGATTGATAAAAATTGGTAACCATGAAAAAGATACTAGGAACCTCATTATTACTTTTTGGAATGGCAGCTTTTGGCCAGGCTAAAGAAGATTCAATACAATTCAGCAAGATCTCCCTTGAAGTTTTAAATAACGGAAAAGGATATAACGATCTTCGTGAACTTACTAAAAATATCGGTCACCGTTTAAGCGGTTCCGAAGCCTATGAGAAATCTGTACAATGGGCAGCACAGAAACTTCGTGATGCCGGTGCAGACAAAGTATGGCTTCAGGATGTAATGATCCCTGTTTGGGTAAGGGGAAAAGAATCATTACACATCAAAACCTCCAACGGAAGTTGGAAAAGTCTTAAAATGCTTTCCCTGGGAAATTCTGAAGGAACAGGCGGAAAAGATATCTCAGGGGAAATCATCATGGTAAAATCTATGGATGAATACAATAAGCTCTCCCCGGAACAGGTAAAGGACAAAATACTGTTCTTCAATTATGCTTTCAAACAATCCTTCATAGAAACGTTTAAAGGATATGGAGATGCATCCAAATACAGAACAACCGCAGCATCTTTAACGGCTAAAAAAGGTGGAAAGTTTGCCATTATCAGGTCACTTTCTTCAGCATTTGATGATGTACCTCATACCGGAGCTATGCGCTATGAAGAAAACGTTTCCAAAATACCGGCTGTAGCTATCGGAAGTACTACTGCAGATGAATTGGAAACCTTATTAAAGAATCAAAAAATTACGGCAAAACTGAACTCCAACTGTGGAATGAAAGGAGAGAAACTCTCCCACTCCGTCATTGGTGAAATTACCGGTAAAAAAGACCAGAATGTAATTGTTGTAGGTGGTCACCTTGATTCCTGGGATGTAGGTGAAGGGGCTCATGATGATGGTGCCGGAATTGTTCAGAGTATTGAAGTTCTGAGAACATTTAAAAAATTAGGAATACAAAACAACCACACGATCAGAGTCGTTTGTTTCGCCAATGAAGAAAATGGTGTGAAAGGCGGTATTCAATATGGTAAAATGGTAAAAGAAAAGAATGAAAAACATCTTTTTGCCATAGAATCCGATGCCGGAGGTTTTGCACCGAGAGGAATCGCTCTGGACATGGATGATACCAAAAGAAAACAAATTCAAAGCTGGTCAAAACTATTCCTACCGTATGGAGTGTACAACTTTGAAGAAAGATTTTCCGGAACAGATCTTTATCCACTTCATGATATGGGAGTTCCCGCGGCTGAATTGATGCCAGATTCTCAACGTTATTTTGATATTCATCATACTGAAGAAGACACCTTTGAGAAAGTTAACAGAAGAGAGCTTTTATTGGGAGCCGTAGCCATGACCCATATTATTTATATGATTGATAAAAACTGGTAGTGAAATGCCAGTTTGATATAAATGAACCCATTAAGTCTTGATAAGATTTGATGGGTTTTCTTTGTTTTAAAAACACAGATCCAAAATATGATACCACAAATTACACCAAGATTTCCATTTAAATCAGGTTTGAAATTGAGCTTCTGTTTCAGTACAGCCTTTGTTATTCAATTAAAAACCTAATCTGGATTCTTACAGAATGACAAACTGCGTGTAAAAAATTCAATAGAAACGCATAATTCTGAACATAATCGAAGCATAGCCCATTCAAATCATACAATAAATTCCATTGGATTTAAGCCAAAACCTATATCTAAGAATTTTATAATCAAGATCTATTTTTCTTTTTTAAAAATCAGCCCATCAATATCAGGAATTTCCAATCCATTATCCGAACCAAACGAACAGTCTGAAACTTTAGAATGATAGCCAAAAGCAATCGTATTATTCTCAAGCTTTTTAAGGTCAATGACAGCATCTTTGATGGTACAATCTTGATACTTTTCAAAAGCAGCTTTAATAACTTTTAGTTGATATTCTGATGGTGCAGAGGAAGAAATTTTGCTTTCATTCACTATGAATTTTTCTCCGTTTATATTAATTAATACAATTTGAAAATGTTCTTTCTCTCCCTTCTCCAAGCTTATGATTAAAGATAGTGAACTTCCTTCTACCTCAGTTTTCCAGATTCCTACCAATTCAGTCATTTTTCTTTCTGTTTCCGAAAGCTGCTGTCCATATCCTAGGCTGCTGAAAAATAAAATTAACCCAATATATATTCTATTCATTTCAAACAATTATAATCTAAAAATAAAGCTTTTTTCTTTGTTTAAGGAAATAAGTTAAAAAACCTCCTAAAAAACAACAGCATACGCCCTTTTAAAATAATGTGTTAATCGTGAAATAATCACTTTGGCATGATATTGGCATGTAAATTATTGAGAAAAAATTAAAAAAAGCACTAAGGATGAGAAAAAAGGTTTTCTGTGGATTTTCAGTTTTCCACTGATTCAAAGTTCATATCTCGTATATGAATCCTTTTTTTTCTACGATGCCGTAAAAGATACGGGTACGTGATTGATTGGCCCTCCGGTTGATTTTTCACAGCAGATTTATGCCCCGTATCTAACAGGTATCATCAATAAGAAACCGTGAATCATGTATTGATTCAAAAACGATTATTAATTCCGGACTTCAAAGCCCGGTATCATAATATTGAATAAACGGCAAAGTTATCATGAACCTTAGCCCAGTAAAGAAGTATGCTTTCTTTATACCATGATAATTATACCTAATTTATTCTCAATTAATTAATGTATAACCCTTAAAATGTTAGTAATGATGAGAGCCTTTTTTGAAATGATTTTTAAGAGAAATGAAGACGCTGCAAAAATGCATATCTGGAGCTTGCTTTTGGTATTAAGTTTTGCTGCTTTTTCTGTACTGGTATACAGTTCAAAACCAAGTTTTAATAGCTTAATAGTATATCTTACCGCCTTTGCCGCTTATATCGGCTTTGGTCTTGTATTCATCAGTTCCCTTGCTGGAACAGGGATGAAGAAAAGATAAGGTAGAAACATATAACTTTTATTTCACTCTTTTACTGAAAAACCGCCCTTTTATTGAAGGGCGGTTTTTTTATACATTGTTTATCTACAATTTCACAGATTATTCTTTGAAGATATCTTTCATCATCTTTTCAAGGAATTGTGTCGTCTCCTCCTCGACCATTTTTTCAGATTTTGCTACTAATTCCGCATGAAAAGGTTGGCAACAAGCTTTTATCCCAAAGCCGTCATCAGTTTTTACAAACTCCGGATGTAAGTTGTGTTCTTTACAAACTTCAGCCTCTATTGTCTGCTTTATTAAATCGTAATTCAAATCAAACATATTTTATATTTTTATTTCGTTGGTGTGGGATAAAGATAGGGATAATTTATTTTCACAAGAGACCGTATTTCCACGGTATTTTACATCTTAATCATTACCCTTTTAAATAGACTTTCTTTTTAAGGTTCACATTCATTTCAGCTCCGCCTCTTTTTATTTTCAAGTCCATAACAACATTATCTTTTTCTATTCTGTTCAGGAAATAATGACAGACACCTTCTTTGTCAAGATTATCAAGGTTTATATTATTAATACTAATGATAGAATCTCCCACCTTCAAAGGAAAATTCTCTTCCTGAAATACATAGGCTACAATAGGCTTAGAGTCTATAAAACGATACCCAAAACCAAAAGACTCCAGCTTATGAATAGTTTCCTTAATTTGCTTCATATAAATCTTACGAGATTCCCAATCCAGAACAAATACAAAGTTTTTCAAAAAATCATTTCCTACTAAGCCTGAATTGCCTGTTGTTATTACTTCATTGCTAAAACTTTTATTTCCCAAAGTAACATTAGAAGCTTTAAAAATATATCCCAGCACAGGATTTCCGGTCCCAAAAGCCCCTACAGAGCTATTTCCGTAAACATCTACTTTCTCAGTTACTTTTTTAGAATTGTAATTATTGGTCGTTATCTTTATATTTCCTGAAGACCCTGTATCAAATATAAGGTTCATTTTCTTATCAAAAACATTGGCTTCTATAATAGGTGTTTTCTGATCTTTTACATCAAAAGGAATCACAATATCATAACCTGTAAGATCAAACGTAGAAAGATCCTGAGTTGCTTCCAATGAATTCTCATTATAATTCACTCTCCAAAAAAGTTTAGCCATCTGATTAGAACCAAGAATTCCATCTATTTTAAAGCATTCAAATTCAGTTGCCGTAAGATCCATCACCATAACTCCAATATCTTTAAAAGCTAGCTGATCTATAATCATTTCAGGCAATACCGTAAATATCTGGTCCTGTTTATTTTTCTGTGAGTCCTTTACACTGCTTTTATGTTTCTTTTCAAGACCCAAATCTGTATAAATTGCCGTAGAAATAACGGTTGGAGCTCCAGTATCTAAAAGAAAATTATATATTTTCCCGTTGATACTTACTTTTACAAAAGGTAAGTCTGTAGAATATTTTAAATTAATTTTTTCAACGGCTGACTTTAGCTGAACGTCTCCGTTTTCAAAGAACTTCTTCCCTTGAGCAATAAGACTAAGATGGGAGAATATAAAAAGAGTGTAGAAGATTTTTTTCATGAAGTAGTTTTTACTAAAGTAGTCATTTTTAGAGTGTAGACAAAACCTTCACTTATAGATTAACAAAAAAGCCGCCCTTTTCAGGACGGCTTTCATATCTTAAAGATTCAACTATTTTACTTTTACAAGCTCAACGTCAAAAACTAACCAAGAGTTTGGTGGGATAACTCCTCCTGCACCTCTTTCTCCGTAACCCATTGCTGGTGGGATCAATAATGTAGCAGTTTCTCCTTCTTTTAATAATAGGATTCCCTCATCCCATCCTTTGATTACTCTTCCCATTCCGATTGGAATATCGATAGGCTCGTTTCTCTTGAATGAAGAATCAAATTCAGTTCCATCTACTAATTTACCTGCATAATGTACAGATACGTTATCACCTGCTTTTGGAGCTTTACCGTCAGCAGTTTTAGTGATTTTATAGTAAAGACCTGATTCAGTTTTTTGCATTCCAGCTTTTAAGCTTTCAACTAATTTTTCCTGGTTTGCTTTGAATTCTTCTTCTTTTTTCTTTTTTTCTGCTTCTTCTTTAGCAATAAAAGCTTTATTATTTTCTGCGATTTTAGCTTTTCCTTCGTTGAAAGTTTTTGCTGCATCGTAGTTTTTGTACTCATCACCTTTACCGAAGATAGAAACTTTTTCTAAAACGATATCTGTTTTAGGTTTATCCTGAGCTCCTTTTTCAACATTAGCAATAGTATCAATCACATCATTACCTTTTACTACTTTTCCGAAGATTGTGTGTCTTCCGTCTAACCAAGGGGTAGCTACTTCAGTAATGAAGAACTGGGAACCGTTTGTATTTGGTCCGGAGTTCGCCATAGAAAGAATACCTTTCCCTGTGTGTTTAAGATCGTTTCTTTCGTCCTCGAATTTATATCCAGGATCTCCCATTCCTGTTCCCTGAGGATCACCTCCCTGGATCATGAAATCTTTGATTACTCTGTGGAAAATAGTTCCGTCATAGTAAGGAACTCCCTTAGCCTTAGCTTTGTTATCGATTTTCCCTTCTGCAAGACCGATAAAGTTGGCTACAGTTACTGGTGCTTTCTTGTCCTCAAACTTAACAATCATGTTACCTTTTGTAGTTTGAAGATTGGCATAAAGTCCGTCATTAAGACCTTCGTAAGTTTCTTTGTCTACGTTCATTTTTTTATAAATTGGGGTACAACTCATCAGCGAAACACTTGCCGCTGCCAGAATTATATTCTTGTTAAACAATTTCATGTATTATAAAGCTTTTAATTTTATGATTAAAGGTATATCGTTGTCTATTTTCTTTTCGTCTCCAAAAGTTCCATAAGCCAAAGAAGACGGTACCAAAAGCGTCAATTCCTCTCCATCATGTATAAAACGTAAAGCATTTTCCACCGCTTTCAGTTCATCAAAATGTCCAAATTTGGCATCTCTTCTTTCAAATGGCTGATCATAGATCCTGGTCTGGTCAAAATCATACAATTCATAAGAATAGGAAATCAGAGTATTATCTGCTCTTCTTTCTCTACGATCAAAACTGTCAACCGTCACCCAATAATTAAGCTGTGTAGGATAAAACTTTACGTTTTGCCCATTGATCCAATCCTGAATCTGCCCTCTTTCGATGGTATTCAGGCTTTTCATCCTGTTTTTAGAAACATCCAGATCTTTCTGGCTCAAAACACCCCCTACCGGAGGGTGGGCAGTCTGCGTATTTCTATTACAGCTCAGCAAGCTTATGGCTGATATGAAGAGTAATTTTTTCATAAACTTTTGCGAAAATACACATTTTGCGAATCAATTACAAAAGCTTTTAAACCATAAATGTAAATTATATAAAAACCTCTGTTACCATTTATGGGTAAAATCTTAACCACAAAAGATACAAAAGTTTTGAACACTTAAGTTTTATAAGTTAAAAGTATAGTGTTGGTAAGAAAACTTAAGTTTAAAAATCAAAGATTTTTTTGATACACTAATCTTCACAACCTTTGAACAAAATTACAAGCAAACATCTGTGTAAATCTACGCAATCTACGGGTAAAATATAATATACGTCCCTATTTCTTAATTTGTGTAAAATTTAATCTAAAAAATATAATAATAAAAAAACCGGGAGAATTCCCGGCTTCCTATAATGTATTTAGATACTCTTAAACTGTTTCAAGTACATGATCTACAGCTACTCTCCATCCGAATGGATCTTCAGAAAGGTTGTTTTGAAGATCTACTAAATCTTTTTTAAGAATCGCTGCATAGCTTTCTTCGTCTGATAATCTTGGAAGTGATAATTTCTCCCCTTCATACCCTAAAGCCTGGAATTGAGTGGTTACCACTGCTGTACCTACTCCCCATACTTCTTTAAGAGAACCGTTTTTCAAAGCCTCGATTACTGTTTTTACCGGAATTGGCTCAACTTTTACTTCGATACCTCTTTTCTTAGCCAATTGAAGGAAGCTGTCTCTTGTTACTCCGTCAAGAATTTTTTCAGAGGTTGGTGGTGTATAGATGGTATCGTTGATTCTTACAAATACGTTCATTGTACCACTCTCTTCAAAATATTCGTGAGTTGCATCATCAGTCCAGATGATTTGCTCATATCCTTCTTCAATAGCCAATTGAGTTGGATAGAAAGAAGCTGCATAGTTACCAGCTGCTTTAGCAGAACCTACTCCCCCATTTGCTGCTCTTGAATAGTGATCAGAGATTTTTACAGAAACAGGCTCTGAATAATAGCTCTTCGCCGGTGTTGCTACGATAGCAAACATATATTTTTCAGAAACTCTTGCTTTCAAAGCTTCTTCTGTAGCAAAAATCAATGGTCTGATATATAAAGACATTCCTTCTCCCTGAGGAATCCAGTCTCTGTCAATATCTACTAATGCTTTTAATCCGTCTAAAAACATTTCTTCAGTCACCTCAGGCATAGCAAGACGCTTCGCTGACTTGTTGATACGTTCAAAATTCTTTTCAGGCCTGAAAAGGAAAACCTGCCCATCTTTGTCTTTATAGGCTTTCATACCTTCAAAACAAGCTTGCCCATAGTTTACTCCCATCATAGCAGGGGTAAATGGTATCGGACCATAAGGAACTAATTTTACATCACCCCATTTTCCGTTTTCGTACTCACATATAATCATATGATCTATGAAAGTTCCACCAAACGAAAAATTGTTAGGGTCAAATGTAGAAATTCTGGAGTTTTCAGTTTTTTGAATTATCATTTTTTAAAATTTTTACGATGTTCTACAAATTTAATATAATTTTCTAAATATAAAAATTTTAGAGTAAATTTGACAAAAATTTAGTTTGAAAAGAGAAATTAAGACTACAAACGACGGAAGTAAAACATTGTTTATCAATGATTTAAATGAAAATTACCATTCCCATCACGGGGCTCTTCAGGAAGCAGAACATGTGTTTATCAAAAATGGACTAAACCTAATCAATGATTGCGAAATTAATATTTTAGAACTAGGTTTTGGAACAGGTTTGAATGTTTTAGTAACAATTAATGAATATTTAAAAACTGACAAAAATCATGTCATCAATTATTTTTCGCTCGAAAAATACCCCATAAATGAATCCGAAGTTAACGATTTAGCTTATTTTGAACTTTTTGATAACCCAGAATTTAAAAATATTTATCAGAAAATTCATCTGGCAGATTGGGAAAACTCAGTAGAAATCATTAGTGGTTTCAACCTTAAAAAGATAGAATGTGACTTTTTTGACCTGAAGAATATAGATCTGCCTAAAATCAACCTTGTTTATTTCGACTGTTTCGGAGCAAGAGTACAGCCGGATTTATGGGAAAAGCCATTATTTGAACTGGTATCTGACAAAATGGCCATTAACGGATTATTAACAACCTACTCTTCTAAAGGAAGTGTAAGAAGAATTCTTCAGGAGTTAGACTTTCAGGTTGAGAAAAAGCAGGGACCTCCGGGAAAAAGAGAAATGATTAATGCAATAAAGCTATAAATGATAAGACATATGGAACAATTTACTTTTTCCGTATTTTTATCTTTTTCATCACTATACTCCTCACAAAATTTATTACCTTAGCTATACAAAATATTATACATTATATATATGATAGACAAGATCAACATTAGAGTGTATGGCTGTGTGGTAAAAGATAAAAAAGTACTCACTTTATTTGAAGAATATGCCGGCGAACCTTTAGTGAAATTTCCAGGTGGCGGATTGGAATATGGTGAAGGAACATTGGAATGTCTACACCGTGAATTCGATGAAGAACTGAATGTAAAAGTAGATATTATAGAACATTTCTATACCCAGGAAGACTTTCTTGTTTCCCGCTTCAGAGAAAATGAACAGCTTCTTACCATCTACTACATCGTAAATATTATAGATGAAAAGGAATTCCTTATTTTGGATCCCTGTATTGAAAAAACGGAATGGATGGATATTGACAGACCGGATAACCCTTTCCCACTTCCTATAGATAAAATCGTATTTGATAAACTAAAAGAAAAATTCCTGTAAGTGAGCTTACAGGAATTTTTTTATTATCTTTTTACTTTAAAATCACTTGCTCCGGGATAAGGTTTCAAATACCCTGAATTCCAGTTAGACTGTAGTAATGACTCTACAAATTCGTCTGTTCTGTTTTTATGGGGATCATATCGATCTTTCAAATCAATATCTGCCATTTTCCCTTTAAGATTCCACCAAAAGGCACTAAACCCGCCTCTCATCTCTTTAATAATCTCATATACATTTTTACCGGTCGCCCTGTTCATAAGTTTTGCAAAAACTTGTCCTTCGGTAGTGGTAAGATCTCTCAATTGCTTTTCATATTGATCGGCAAGCATATTTTGCCTTTCTCTTATGAACTTTCTCTTGGCTTTATTATCCATATCATTCATATCTTCCTGAATGTCTCTGTATTGCTGTAAAGCAGTTACAAATAACGGATATACTCTGTATAACTTCTTATTTAAGAAATAATAGTAATTTTTATCCAACTGATTATTAAACCTCGGTTTATTAACTAAAACCAACTCATCCATTACAACTACAGGCTCCCCATTTACTTCATAAATCTTAACCTTCTGCTGTTCGTCGTAATAATACTTATTGCCAAATTCATCTACTTTCAAAGATTCAGCGGGGTATTGATTCAATGGTTTTGCCACCACAGTATCATTCTGCCCAAAAACACTGACTCCAAAAAAGAACATAAAAAGACAGATAATCTTACTAAAATTCATTATTTTTACACTTATAAGAACAAAAATTAAACGCAAAAATCATTCCTTTTTATGAAATTTGAAAAGAAATCTTTAAAATTTTTAGAGAAATATTTAAACACTTCATCTCCAACAGGATACGAACACAAGGGACAGGAGGTTTGGATGGACTACATCAGACCTTATGTGGACAAGATTGAAGTGGATCATTACGGAACATGCTATGGTATCATCAATCCTGAAGCAGAATTTAAAGTAGTGATCGAAGCCCATGCTGATGAAATCTCGTGGTATGTTAACTATATTACGGATGACGGATTGATTTATGTAATCAGAAACGGAGGTTCAGACCAGACTATTGCCCCATCAAAAGTAGTGCACATTCATGGAGAAAATGGAATTGTAAAAGGAGTATTCGGATGGCCGGCTATTCATACAAGAACAAATCAGAATGAACCTACCCCAAAAATCGAAAACATCTTCATTGATTGTGGAGCAACTTCCAAAAAGGAAGTAGAAGATATGGGAATTTTTGTAGGATGCATGATTACCTACCCTGACGAATTCTTCGAAATGAATGACAGGTATTTTGTATGCAGAGCCCTTGATAACAGAATCGGAGGTTTCATGATTGCTGAAGTGGCAAGACTTTTAAAGGAAAATAAAAAATCGATTCCATTCGGTCTTTATATTACCAATTCTGTACAGGAAGAAGTAGGTTTGTATGGCGCAGATATGATTGCCGATACCATTAAACCTAATATTGCCATTGTAACTGATGTAACGCACGATACTACCACTCCAATGATTGAAAAGAAAAAAGAAGGAGACCAAAAGTGTGGTGCAGGACCGGTAGTATTTTTTGCTCCAAGTGTTCACCATACAATCAGAGAATTGATTATCGACACAGCAAAAACAAAAAAAATACCTTACCAAAGAGCTGCGGCAAGCAGATCTACAGGGACTGACACTGATGCTTTTGCTCACTCTAACGGAGGTGTACCAAGCGCGCTAATTTCCTTACCTTTGCGTTATATGCATACAACGGTGGAAATGGTATCTAAAGAAGACGTAGCCAATGTTATCAAATTGATCTACGAAACGGTTCTGAAGATTAAACCGGAAATGAAACTGAAATATCATTAAGAATGAACGCAATTTCTGACTTAATCAAGAAGCCGACTTTCATCTCTATCATATTCATCATACTGACAGGGTTTGGTGTCCCTTTAATTGTTTATCAATTATTTACTTTTCACAGCAGTGAAAATTTAGGAATCACAATAGAAATCATTGGCCTTCTCATTTTGTTCGGACTTTTGGTTACCGACAGATTTTTACTCAGAAGTATCAGTAATAAAAAACTGTCAATTATTGAAGTGATTTTAGTAACAGGCTATTTGATCTATTACTATTTCACCCATGACCATTCATTTTCAATAGGATAATATAAAGTAAAAGTATAAAAAGTAAAAATGAAAACGAAGCTTATTGCTCCATCCCTTTTATCTGCAGACTTTGGGAATCTGCAAAGAGATATTGAAATGCTAAACAGATCTCAGGCAGATTGGTTCCATATTGATGTAATGGACGGTAGATTTGTCCCTAACATTTCATTTGGTTTTCCTGTGATGAAAACAGTTCAGCAGCATGCTAAAAAATTCGTGGATGTTCACCTGATGATCGTGGAACCTGAAAAATATGTTGATGAATTCATCAACCATGGTGCGGACCTTGTATCTGTACATTATGAAGCATGCACTCATCTTCACAGAACCATCCACCATATCCAAAGTAAAGGGGCAAAGGCAGGGGTTGTTTTAAACCCATCTACTCCTGTTCTCATGCTTGAAGATATTATTGCAGATGTAGATCTTGTTTTATTAATGAGTGTAAATCCCGGATTTGGAGGACAGAAGTTCATTGAGAATACTTACAAAAAGATTGCTGAAACAAAAGATCTTATCTTAAGTAACAACTCTACAGCACTTATTGAAGTAGATGGCGGAGTTAATCTTGACAATGCTTCTAAACTTTTCGAAGCCGGAGCTGATGTTCTGGTTGCAGGAAATGCAGTATTCTCTGCTGAAAGCCCGGAAAGAACTATTGAACTTTTGAAAATCTAAAAAGGACATAAGTGTAAACACACAAAAGGCAGCTCTAATAGAGCTGCCTTTTCAATTTGAATCTGAGTCGTCCTGGTTATTAATTTTTTTCAAAATTTTTCTATGTCTTAGATTTCTTCTTACTAACAACACAAAGTTCTGTATAAAATACATTCCAGTCAATCCGTAGAAATACGGAATTTAAGTTCGAGTATTTTTACCTAATATAAAAATTACATCTATAATTCTTTATGCCAGATACAAGCACAAACCAGTAATATTATACTGACTACTGAAAAACCAGTTCTTATATTATTCAGAAAATTCCATCTGCTTTCAAAATTTTCACGCATTTGCTTAATCGCTTCAACGGCAGAACCGGAAATATCAAATTGATCAAGTTGGTCATTCATAGGAACATTCCCTACCACTGTAACCCCGAAAACTCCGATCAAATAAGCCAATGTAGCCAATAAAAGAAGGATAAAAACCGGTTGTTCTCCCCGAAAAAAGAAAGTAGACACAGGGAGAAGAATTGCAGTCCCCATAAAGCTCATAAAAAATACAGGATTCAGTATTTCGCGGTTGATATTTTGCATTGCCTTCAGATATTCCGCATCAGGCAATTTTCCTAATCCTAAGACTACAGAACATGAATATGCATAGAAAAGCCCAGCAATAAGTGCCGTCAATACAGCTGTTATGATTAATAATAGAGTTGTCATTTTCATATAATTTGGTTTGTGGTTATTAGAGAATCATTTTTCAATAGGGATTCCATTTTTTAATGATATTCTGAGCGGTAAGAATCATCTCCGGATCCCAGTCTTTTGTTTTAAAATAATGGAATTCATGATTTTTAATAGAGGCAACTCCGGCATTGTCAAATAAAAGTTTTGTTAACAATGTTTGCTCTTCATGCAGAATCATATCTTCTAAAGGGTTTTTTTGAAATTGCACTTTTTTTTTATTCCAGAGGTCTTTATCCGCTCCTTCCCAGTCAGATGAATCTATCAGTGTTCTGACCTGTGCAAAATCATCCAGGAAATTTTTCTTTTTTTCTTCTGTATTAATAGTGTGTCCCAGCCTTTCAATGATAATATATTCCAGGTTCTTACACTGGAACACAACCGAAGAAAGTATAGACAAAATTTCTTTAGGAATCGCATCATCATGAGTATCTCTCCTTACCGGTGTCTTACTGTATACACTTTCCTGCCAGCTGCCTCCTGAGAGATGAATTTCCCTGACTTTATTCAAGGGATACAGTTTGATGATATCCCGCATATCAACATTGAAATTACAAGATTGACAATAGATATTATGAAGATCAAGAATCAGGAATCCATCAATATCTTCCGTTAATTTATCAAGAAATACGCCCTGCTCAGTTACGTCATCCAATGAAAATGCAAAAGCAAGATTTTCTATTCCTACAGGAACCTCTACAGCATCTTGCAACCTGTACAGTCTGTCTTTTCCAATTTCTAATGTTTTAGAATGCAGCGATACCGGCAGTGGTACTCCCTGATGAAAATTTTCGGTATTCATGAAACCGAAATGTTCCGTAATATGTTTGTATTTTCTTTTATGAAACTCTTCTTTTAATTTTTCCAGCCAAAGCTCTTGTCTTTCAGTCCATAGAGCATCAAATAATGAATAATAGACTCCATGCCCGATCAAACGATTGTTTTCGGAATAAAAATTAAGCAACTCACTCAACCAAACAGGTTCTTCCGTATTATAGAACGTATCGAACGACCATTCAAGCACTTCAATAGAATTGCTTTGTAATAAAGGCAAAACAGCTGAAATAAACTCAGATTCTGCCATCATGGATAATCCTAACAGTGGCCTTCCCATACTCTACCCCATTCCACAGGCTGGACAAGAAAAATGACTAAGCTTAACTGTATCTTTTTTAACAATAGCTTTAGGGGTGGTTGGTTTAGGTTTTTCCGGGCTTTCAGGAGCCGGAGCCACTTTTTTAACTTTCTTTATAGGCTTTTTAGTTTTTGCAGCAGGTTTTGTAGTTTGTGCAGAAACTCCTACCGCTAATAAACTTGCCATTAATAATGCTGGAATTTTCATAATGCTTTTTTTAAAAGAATTTTACAATAAATGTTCCATTTATAAAAATACAATAATAAAAAACCTTTTGATAACAATTATCAGCAAATATTAGAAACTATTTTATATTGTAATGTTTTCTTTATTTATATTTAATGGTAAATAAATCTATATATGAAAATCAGTCTGATTAAAGCTGTTTTCCTTGGATTGATATTATGCGCACATAGCATCGACACAAAGGCTCAAACAGTTGACAACAGCAAAAAAATGGAATGGTTTAAAAATGCAAAGCTGGGTATTTTTATTCACTGGGGAATCTATTCTGTCAACGGAATTTCCGAATCCTGGTCATTTTTCAATAATTATACTAATCACGAAAATTATATGAAACAGCTGAATGGTTTTTCAGCTTCAAAATATCAGCCAGAGCAATGGGTCAATCTTATTAAGGAATCCGGAGCAAAATATACTGTCATTACAACCAAACATCATGACGGAGTCTCATTGTGGAACACCAAGGCAGAAAAAGCGACAAGCATTCCTCAAAACTCTCTGGCAAAAAAGGATGTTCTAAGCCCTTTTATTTCTGCTCTGAAAAAGTCAGGGTTAAAAACAGGACTTTATTTCTCATTACCGGATTGGAGCCATCCGTATTATGATATCAACACCCGCATAAAAAAGCGTTACGAAATAAAAAATGAATCATTACGCTGGCAAAATTTCATCAACTATTATCAAAGTCAGCTTAATGAACTTTCCGCCCAATACTCCCCGGATCTTCTTTGGTTTGATGGAGACTGGGAACATACTTCTGAGGAATGGAAAGCTACTCAAACCTTGGATTTACTCAAAAAATACAATCCTAATATTATCATCAACTCAAGGCTCAACAATCATGGGGATTATGACACACCGGAACAGGGTATTCCGGTAGTTCCGCCACAAAATCCATATTGGGAACTTTGTTATACCATGAATGATTCCTGGGGATATCAGCCATATGACAAAAAGTACAAGACTTCCAATATGATTGTCAGAACACTGGCAGATGTGATCAGTATGGGAGGAAATCTTTTGCTTGATATTGGTCCGAAATCAGACGGTACCATTCCGGAGGAACAGATTGAAATTCTTAAAAACCTTGGACGCTGGACAGCCAAAAATCAGCATGCCATCTACGAAACGACCCGCGGAATTCCTTTTGACAACTACAAAGGGAAATCATCTCTGTCAACTTCTAAAAAATCTTTATTTCTTTATCTTGACGAAAGCAAAACCTTCACAAAGATCTATGGATTGGCAACAAAACCTCTTTCAGTAAAAATCATTGGAGATCCATCCGCTGTTGTTAAAATAGATTATAATACTGAAAAAACCCTGACTTTGAACTTCTCCAACGTAAAATTTGACAAAGATGTCACTGTGGCAGAAGTTATTTTCGACAATCCTCCTGTATTTCTGAAAGATTTTAAGAAAGAAGAACATTCTCTTGCTGAAATATTGGAAATGAAAAATACTCAGGAAGCCGTTTATGATATAGCCAATGCCCTGAACGATAATCATAATCTATTAACCCAGGATGGACTGACCCAGGACGGACTTGACATGAAAATAAAAAAAACGCCTAAAACAAATCCAGACACCCAGCAATGGATCAGCAAACATGCAGAGGCTTTGTTTGAGACAGGAAAAGGACTACCTGAGGGTCATTTCTCAGGAATAAGTGCCATATCGAAAGACAAACAGACGCTTTATCTTTTTGTGGAGGGAACTCCTACCGGCCCAATTGCTCTAAAAGGAATAAAAAATGACATAGCCAGAATAAGAATCGTAGGCGATGGCAGTATGCTTACCCATACGATTTACAATAAACTTTACTGGAGTGACCGACCGGGAATTATTTACATTGATATCCCAAAAGAAAGACTGGATCAACAGATGACTGTCATAGCCGTTTTGCTTAATAAGCCTGTTGAATTGTACAGAGAAAATGTAGGAGCTCTTGAAAACAACCTGTAATACACTCTGAAATAAGAATTCATATAAAACAAAATCCGGAGAATAGTTTCTCCGGATCTTTTATGGTGTAAGAAATTCTCTTAGAAAATCTCTCTTCCTGAAAAATGGAACTGAGCTTCGATTAATGCATTCTCGTTAGAATCTGAACCGTGAACAGCATTTTCTCCGATGCTTCTAGCAAACATTTTTCTGATTGTACCTTCTGCTGCTTCTGCAGGATTAGTAGAACCGATTAATGTTCTGAAATCTTCAACTGCATTGTCTTTTTCTAAAACTGCAGCTACGATTGGACCAGAACTCATGAACTCAACTAATTCACCATAAAATGGTCTTTCAGCGTGTACTTCATAGAATTTTTTTGCATCAGCAACTGTAAGCTGAGTTAATTTTAAAGCTTTGATTTTAAAACCTCCTTCAGCAATCTTACCCAATATTGCACCGATATGTCCGTCAGCAACTGCATCGGGCTTAATCATAGTGAATGTAATGTTAGACATAAATGTATATTTTTTTAATGGTGCAAAATTACAAAAAATATCTTTGATTTTTATTTTAATTTTTTTTTAACATAAAAATAACTTTTATTAAGAAATCATGAACCGCCGTTTGGCACAGTAATTGTTAATTCTATTACGATTCTCATGTTTAATTTGAGTTTTCATGGTTATTAGTTTTTACCCAGCTTCGGCTGGGTTTTTTATTTGCAAAAAATCAATGTTTTTTTTGATAATTTGATAAATTTGAAAACCATATAAAAGTATATTAATATAGTATTGCTTCCATTTCAATCAATGAAATAATTGATATTTTTTTATTTTTTTTTATTTCAATAGATTTTGATATAAAAAAGTGGAGTTATTACACAAATAATCCATGCCAAAAAGTAGAGTTATTATAACAGCTCATTTATTTTTTACTCTTAAAAAATGAAAAACAGGTTCCTGAAATTATCTTTTATATCTTTTTCAGAAAAAATTATGAAGATTAAAACCTGACATAATTTTATAGATATAGAATCAGTACAATAATAAAAAAACCTTCATATTATTAATATGAAGGTTTTTTATTTGATAAAGGTATTTTACAATTATTTTTGAGCCGCTTCTTCTGCTTCGTCCATCAGCTTTATATAGGTTGCATAACGGGAGTGTTCAATTTCTCCGGTTTCAAGAGCATCTATTACAGCACATTTCGGTTCATTGATGTGTAAACAGTTATGAAACTTGCATTCTTCTCTTTTTTTGAATATTTCGGGGAAATAATGCTGTACTTCTTCCTTTTCAATATCAATCATCGCGAATTCACGAACCCCTGGAGTATCAATAACATTTCCACCAAAATGCCAGAAATGCATTTGTGCAAAAGTAGTGGTGTGTTTTCCTTTTAGATGAGTATCTGAAATTTCTGAAGTCTTTAAGTTTAACCCAGGTTGTAAAGCATTAACCAAAGTAGATTTCCCACATCCTGAATGTCCGAAAAATACAGAAGTTTTATCTTTCAGCATTTCCTGAAGCTTATCCAGGTTCAGTTTTGAATAGGATGAAATTTCCAAAGTATCATACCCTATTTTCTGATAATCAAATTCAACCTCTTTTACAATTTCAATTTCTTCTTTATGTAAAACATCAATCTTATTGAAAAGAATTAATGGGGTTATATTGTATGCTTCACAGCATGCCAGAAACCTATCCAGAAAGCCTAATGAGGTTTCCGGGTGCTTCAAGGTAAAAATAAAGCAGGCTAGATCAATATTGGAAGCAATAATATGAGCTTCTTTTGAAAGGTTAACAGATTTTCTGATCAGATAATTCCTGCGTGGTTCAATCTTCGTAATCCATGCAATATCATCCTGTTCCAGCTGAAATTCCACAAAATCTCCTACAGCAAGTGGATTGGTAAGTCTTGTTTTAATCAATTTGAATTTCCCCCTGATTCTGGCCTCGAAAATCTTATTTGTTTCCAATTCCAAAACCTGGTACCAACTGCCTGTAGATTTAATGATTTTTCCTTTCATAGATAATATGGTGCAAATATAAGAAATTAGGGCTTAGGGTTGAGAATATAGGAGAAAACAAATGTTCCGATTTCCTAAATTCTTTCTCCCTAAGCCCTATTCCTATTATCAGCAATTATGATTTAGTTCTTATCAATCATGATACTGTTCTGTACTTCAATAGATTCTTCGTGAATCGCTTTGAATACTTTCTCAATAAAATCCTGAGACATTCCTGTTTCTTTTGCTTTTTGAGTCGCGTATTCTGTAATTACTTTCCAACGTTCAGGCTGGAAGATCGCGATATCATTTTCCTTTTTAAGTTTTCCGATCTTTTCTGAGATTTTCATTCTTTGAGAAAGAAGCTCAATTAATTGGAAGTCAAGATCAGAGATCAGCGTTCTGTGTCTTCCCATTTCACCTTCGAAACCGGCAAGGTTGGTACTTCTAACTTTTAAGTTCCCGATCAGCTCTGCCAATACTTCAGGAGTAATCTGCTGTGCCGCATCACTCCATGCTTCATCAGGATTAGAATGCGTTTCGATAATAGCCCCCTGGTAACCCACGTTAAGTGCTTCCTGGGTAATATCCGCCAATCCTGTTCTGTTTCCACAAATGTGAGAAGGGTCAATCAGCATTGGAATATTTGGAAACTGGCTTTTGAAATCAAGAGCGATCTGCCAGTTAGGGTTATTTCTGTATTTTGTTTTTTGGTATGTTGAGAATCCTCTGTGAATCACTCCCAGGTTTTTAATATCCTGACCTAAAAGTCTTTCCAATGCTCCCGCCCATAAGGCAAGATCCGGATTTACAGGATTTTTAACAAACACAGGTTTATCTGTTCCTCTTAAGGCCATTGCTATTTCCTGTACTGTGAAAGGATTTACCGTAGAACGAGCACCAATCCAAAGAACATCCACATCAGCTTCTAAAGCAGCAAATACGTGGTGCGCATTGGCAACTTCAGTTGCGGTTTTGAAACCGTACTCTTCCTTTACTTTTTTTAGCCAGTTCAAACCGATCACTCCTACTCCTTCAAAACCATTAGGTTTCGTCCTAGGCTTCCATATTCCTGCACGGAATACTGATACCTGAGCATTGGATTCTTTAATTCTTCTCGCTGTTTCAAGCATCTGAGCTTCACTTTCTGCGCTACATGGTCCTGCAATCATTAATGGCTGTGTAAGCCCATCAATCCACTCGTTTTTTAAATCTATTAAATTCATATTCTAAATTTTATTGTTTTTATATTTTTTGTTAAGTTCACAGCAATAGCCCTTTGATTATAAAATTTAATTTATAATTCTTTTCAAAAAATGCCGTTCAAAATTGTTTAAAGGAATCAGGAAAATAAAAGGGCTCTACTTCTCCTGTATTTTTTGGAAAGAAATTTTATTAACAGTACCAATAAAATCGGTAATACGTTCTAAAATTTCTAAAATAAGAAGCAGAAAAGCTAAAATAACCGCTAAAATAATTAGCGGGTGCAAAGAAAGACAGATATGTATTAGATAATTTTTCCATTTTGTTCTGGAAATGTCTTTGTTTTAGCGTTTCTTACTATAATTTGTTTTTGTTGAAAAGTTATTTTCAGCAGAAAACTTTGGCAAATATATAAAAATTATGTCAAATCAAACTTCATTAAATCATCAAGATCTTTCAAAAGTGGATTTTTCTCTATAAATTTTTCGTAAATTTTTCTTTTGGTAACTACCTCAATCTTCAGATTTTCAACGTCTCGCACGTATTCTACCACAATTGAATAATTCTGAACTTTTCTTCTGAAATGATTAAAAAATTCTCCACTTATTTTATCAAATTCCACTTTTGCAGAGTCAGAAGGGAACAAAACCCTGATCTTATTCTCCTCTTTTTTCTCAAGCTTAAATGTTTTTACTGCATTAAAAACAAAATTGTTTTTAATCTGGAGCTGCTTAAGCATAATCTTCCATTCTGCCAGAAGATCTGTATCTGTAAAATGATTTTTAGGAAGATGATCGGTCTTCACAGCAACATCTTCTGCCACTTCAGTTTTCTCTTCTTTATTTAAAAAGGAATTGATACTAAAGCCTGAAGAGACTCCTGGTCTGGATAAAGGTTTTGTGGTTTTGCTAATAACAGCAGCCTGAACATTTTCTGCTTGTACAGTTTGTTCTGTTTTAACGGGCTCTTTTTTCTCCTGAACTTTTTCAGGAATTTTTACTTCCTGCTTCTCACTGAGAAACGGAGCCAGTATCAGGAATTTTTTTTTTTAGCAACGTCTGAATTAGCAGTCAGCGAAGCCAATTGCATTAATGCAATCTCAACAGTAAGTCTTGGGTTCTTGGAATTTTTATAATTA
Organism: Chryseobacterium sp. G0162; assembly: GCF_003815715.1. Classification (NCBI taxonomy): domain Bacteria; kingdom Pseudomonadati; phylum Bacteroidota; class Flavobacteriia; order Flavobacteriales; family Weeksellaceae; genus Chryseobacterium; species Chryseobacterium sp. G0162. The sequence continues at coordinate 272,425 of NZ_CP033922.1, forward strand.
ATATCCGCGTGGTTGCAAATCTCAATACCATCAATCAGTTGCTGTGCGGCCCATTTTTGTCCCTGCTCCACAAACTTAGATTTCGTCTTCTCTCCTACTTCAATAAGATCTATGGTTGAAGCATTTTGAGCCATCATTAAATCTCTGAAATGATTTCCAAGACCTGCAACAAAAATATGAGGATCAAAACCTTTTTTAACAATATCATTAAAAGCGGAAAGAACTTCTGGTATTTTGTTTTCCTTGGCAAGATCTACAATATTCAGATATTGATCGTAGTCTAAAATATTCAGGACTTCTGCAGCTTTTGCCAGCGTGATATTTCTCTGAGAGAATGTAGAAAGTCTGTCGAAGATAGAAAGTGCATCTCTTAATGCACCATCAGCCTTTTGAGCAATCAGATACAAGGCGTCATCTTCGTATTGGATATTTTCTTTTTGAGCAATATTTCTCAAATGTCCCTGAATATCTTCAATCATGATTCTTTTAAAATCATAAATCTGACAACGGGATAGAATGGTTGGAATAATTTTGTGCTTTTCCGTAGTTGCCAAAATGAAAATGGCATGAGCTGGCGGTTCTTCCAAAGTCTTAAGAAAAGCATTGAAAGCGGCAGAAGACAGCATATGAACCTCATCAATGATATATACTTTGTATTTACCAATCTGAGGTGCAAAGCGTACCTGGTCTATCAGTTCCCTGATATCATCTACAGAGTTATTGGATGCAGCATCCAATTCATAGATATTATAAGCAAAGCCATCTTCTGAAACAGAGCCGTCTTTCTCATTGATTTTTCTTGCTAAAATTCTGGCACAGGTCGTTTTACCCACACCACGAGGACCGCAGAAAAGCAATGCCTGAGCAAGCTGGCTCTCTTCAATTGCATGTTCTAAAGTATCTGTAATATGAGATTGTCCTACAACTGTGTCAAACTCTTGAGGACGATATTTTCTTGCAGATACTATAAAATTTTCCATTGGTCAAAAATAAGAAATATAGTTTTAATTTGAAAATTAAAAGTTTTCAAATTATCCACAAAAACTTATTTTTGGTCCAATCAGAAAACTTTTAATTATCATTTTTTTGTATTGTAGTAATGATCTATAATCTCTACGATAACTTTTTTCACTTCATCTCTTCCTTCGTCAGTTCTCATATCAATACCACAGAACTCTGTCCCGTTGTATGCAGGGAATAGATTCAGATAGTAAACTCCTGCTGCTATTAAAGCTAACATGGCTCTAACGTTGGTAGCATTTTCCCCAAAATAAGGATCAGTCACATTTTCAAAAAGATTAGCAGCTACATCTTCTCTTTGTTTTAGGATATTTTTAAGGATAGGTTTACTTTCAGAAAGTTCCCAAAGAATAATTTTCTGGAGTTCTTTATTCTTTTTAAGATTCTCAAACTGCATAAGAATTCCTTGAGTTAAAGCATCTTTCCATTTACCTACATGTATTTCTTCTTCAATATCCGGGCTGAATTTACTCCAATAATCCTGAGATTTGATATATTCATCAATCAGCTTATCTGTACTTCCAAAGTATTCATAGATAAGCTTTTTATCAAAACCGGCTACTGCTGCAATCTTACTTACTTTCAGACCAGCATACCCTTTTACTCTCAAAATTTTACCCACTGCTGCGAGCAGTTTTTGTTTGGTTTTTTCTTTGTCCCTAATTGGGCCCTGCACTACTTTTCTAGGCATAATTTATTATTTTTTTGCAATATGCATTTTTTTATTAATATCATCAAAGACATTAAGTGTTTTGTCGAGATGTTCTTTCTCGTGTCTTGCCGTTACACTCATTCTGATACGTGCATCTTTTCTGGCGACGGCCGGGTACATAATAGGATTTGTATACACTCCATTTTCAAGTAATATTCGTCCTACATCCCACATTTTATTCTGATCTCCAATTTTCACAGGAATAATTGCAGAACAGGTAATACCGGTATCTAGACCTAAATCGTTAAGTCCCTTTTTAAAGTAATTGATATTATCCCATAGCTTCTGTTGCCAGAATGGTTCTTCATCAATCAAATCAATTGCTTTTAAAATTCCGAAGGAAGATGGTGGAGGGGTCACTGAGAAAATATGCTGACGAGACTGGAACTTAAGAAATGATGCAATTTTTTTATTTGCAATCACATATCCTCCCAGGTTACCGAAAGTCTTGCTGAATGTTCCTGTCATAAAATCTACTTTATCAAATAAGGCATCATCTTCTAGGGCTCCCCTTCCGGTTTCTCCTAAAACCCCTACTCCATGTGCATCATCTACCATCAGATAAGCGTTGTATTTTTTCACAAGATCACAAATTTCCTTAGCGCGCGAAGTATCCCCTTCTTGAGAGTACACTCCATCCACGATAACAAGCTTTGTACGGTACGTATTTTCAGATACCTTCAAAATGTGTTCCAAAGCTTCCAAATTATTATGAGGAAATGTTTTTTTATTTGTAAAAGCACATCCTTCATGCACACTGGCATGTACCCCCATATCTAAAATTGCAATATCTTCCTTCTGCATTAAAATCTGTAAAGTGGCGCTATTAGCTGCATATCCGGAAGTAAAAAGAACTACTTCATCATCATTTCTTCCGAAAAAGTTTGCAATTTTTTTCTCTATTGCATTATGATAATCAAAATACCCACCAATAAGAGGTGATGCTCCTGTACCTGTTCCATATTTTTCGATTCCTTCAATAGCAGCCAATTTTACTTTCGGGTGTTGTGTCAGCCCTAAGTAATCGCTGGTTACAAAGCTTACATACTGTTTATTCTGGTTAGCAATATCAATATTTAATATTGCATCGGTACCCGATGTATTTTTCAGTCTGTAATTCATGTGGCCTCTAGATTTCATCTCATCTAGAAATTCATAAAAATAATCTGCCCTTTGAGCAATATCGTAATCTGGGATATTCTCAAAATCTTTAAATGTTGCGGTTGCAAAATCAATATTCATCCTAAGTTATTTAGTGGTGTTTCTATCTAGCAAATATATAATTATTAAAAGGGCATCAGGAGAATAATATGATTAAAAAAATAATTAAAGACTATCATTTTCCGCCCCAATTTATCTACATATCAGCTATTTTTTCAATTTTTGATTTAATTAATTTTCTAGATTTAAATTTAACAAAAAAAATAAATCCATAAAGCAATATAAATAAAGAAATCGTAAAAAAACCTTACACTTAATACAACCATCTCATTTATAAAAGATTATTTTCTCAATAATTTATAAATTGAATAATATTATACCAGGCAACTATGTTAATAACTACACTTTTTATATTTAATCACAAAATAAAGAAATAAATTATATAAAACCATACTATATCTTAGGTTTTTTTAAGAATCAAACTCTTCCTCTGGATAATTTTCTAAAATCACCTGGTGTTTCTCCTGTCATTTTTTTGAAAAATTTTGAAAAATTGGAAGGATCATAAGTAAAGATACGAGCAATTTCTGCAACAGAGCAGTCTGAGTCAGTAAGCATTTTCTTGGCTTGTCGAATAATTTCCTGATCATAAAAGTGACAGGGATGCTGACCTGTCCCTTTTTTAATGGTATCGGTAAGATGCTTGTGGGAAACTGCGAGGTGCCCTGCAATTTCATTTACTTCCATAAACTCCGATACCTCTCCCGAAATCACCTGTTGAATATGATTTTCTAAAAAATCAAAATACTGATGAGTAATCTCTTCACTTCTTTTCATCTTGCTTTTTTCTTATAATTAGTTAAAATTATAAAATTAAAAATATGAATTAAAATTGATATGGTGAACTTTTCGGGGAAGTATATCAAGCAAGAATTCTACATTTTTTTACCCTCTAAAAACTGGATTGATTTTTAATCTTTTTTACACTTATTACATTTTGATTTTGTGAAAAAAAAACAAAAGACCCCTTCAAGAGATCTTTGTTTTTTTGAGATAAAATCGTTTGTATTTTTAGAATCCTATTGCAGAAAATAGCTATTTTTCATCATTGCAGGAACTGTTTGCAAAAGTATACAACCTGTTATCCCCAGTCAAAAAAAAGCTGTAGAATAAACACAATATTATTGTAAAACTTTTACTACAAACTCCTAATAAATAAAGACTATGTGTAACAAGTTCTATAGAATAGAAATTGATAATCCATCCATAAAACTTATCTTATTGTATTTCAATTATTTTAATTCATCATACGGAAACGATCAGTTCCAAAAAGTTCTTATCTATTATTAATAAAAGATCCGAATTCTGCAATAAATCCCTTTTTTTTAAACAAATATGAAAATCAAAAAGCCTCTGAGAACCGATTTCGTAAACAAATTATCACAATATGTAGAATTATTACTACAAAAAAGCAGACTAATATCAGTGTCATTATCAATAAATAAAGACAAAACTCATAATAAAACAAATCAAAACATGCTAATTTATCTGTATAATTTCATTATTTTTACACCATCAAACAAAACATTTTAACGCTAAAAACACAGAAGCAAAAAAACTAATGACAAAAATTTATTTCCAATCGTTCCTACCTATTAAAAAAACTTCGACTTGTACAAAAACTATTATTAACCGTTTTTTGCTTTAAGGCAAGAAGCACAGATCAGTTTTGCATGAGAGTTTGGGCATTGTTTTTTACTTGCTTATATTTCAACATATACGGACAACGCTATACATCTACGTGGTATAATATTGACAATGGACTTCCACAAAGCAGTGCAAAGGCTATTGTTAAGGATAAATATGGCTTTATCTGGATCTCTACAGAAAACGGTCTTGTACGGTATGATGGGAGTTCTTTTATTACTTTCAATAATTTTAAAATAAACAATCTTCACTTTGGTGAATTCATTGGTGATCCTTCGCAGGACAGCATTACAGTCCTTAATGATTTTCAGGAGAACAAAGTCATTATTAAAAATAGATTCCCTAAGCTGACAAAACTTCATCGCAGTGACAAGATAACCTACACAACAGGAAATGAATTCGTGCACCGGGTTGCCAATAACATCCTGGCCTGTAATTTTTACAGCGATATTCAATATTTTGTAAAGCTTAAAAATTCGACTTACAGTTTTACTGAAAATAACCTCATCACTTACAAGGATGATAAAGGGAATGAAACAAAAATATCTATTCCTTTTTCCAATAAGGATCTGAATAATATGTTTGTATTCAATGAAGTTCTTTTCATTAATGACGTAAGGCACCGAAAAACCTATTCTATAGAGAATGGGAACATTTCCATCCATGATGAACCCAACCTTCTTAATGATCCGAATACAAGAATTTATTGGCAACAGATTACCAATCAAACCTTTGTCATCAATGATAATGATATTTACATTGTAGTAGGTAATCAAAAGAAGCCTTCACTTAAGTTCCTGGTAAAATATAATGAAATAGGTAGTCATTCCTATTGTTCTATGTTTTATGGATGGAAGTTCAACAAACTTTACCTCGGAACTCTAAACAATGGTTTGAATGTCCTGAAGCTCTCTGACTTTTATGTGGCAAAGAAAAAAGAGGACTTCGCCAACAACGTTTATTATGCTTCCCTACCCTTTAGCAAGAATACAATTATTGCAGAAGACGGAACGGAGTTCGGGAGAGACGGAATTGTGAAAAAATATCCTTTTGGGAATAATGACAATTATCTTATGATGTATGACAAAGCCGGAAATATATTGATCCGGAAAAGAAGCAGCGTCATTAAGTTCTACAAAAATTCTGGTTATAAAAAGAAAGATTCTGCTTTTATTAAGCAGGGATTTCAGGCTTTCTTACAGAGTGGAAACCTTTATGGAGCTTCATTTTCAGATTCTTCAAAAAGCCAGCTTCAAATCTTTAAAGAAGATACATTCTCAAAACCGGACTATACTTATGAATTTGATAGCTTTGTCAATACTTTCTTCCAATATAGCCAAAATGAAATCTTAATCGGTAACAGTGATGGTTTATATTCTGTAGTATTGGGAAGCAAAACCATTACTCCTATTCACAAAAACATCCATATTAAAAGCATTATCAAAACAAAGGATAATCTGATTTGGGTGATGACCAATAAAAATGGGTTTTATCTTTTCAGAGACCGAAAGCTTATTAAAATGCCGACTGATAGAAATAATTATCTGATGTCTGCCCATTATATTTTGGAGGATAAAAAAGGGTTCTATTGGATCTCTTCCAATAACGGGCTTTTCAAGGTTCCCAAAAAACAACTGCTGCAACATGCACAGGATGGGAAAAGTCCTGTCTATTATTATCGCTTTACCAAAAGAGATGGTTTCCTGACTAATGAGTTCAATGGAAGTTCGCAACCTAATGCTTACGCGCTTGAAAATGGAGATTTTGTATTTCCTTCGATGGACGGATTTGTATTTTTCAATCCGGACCATGTCAGAACCTTCTATCCTGACAAAAATAAAATTTATATTGAAAGGGTAAGGATCGGAAATGCTGAACCTCAATACTTTCATCATATTCTTGATCTTCAAAGCCATTACAAAACAGCAGAAGTCTTTATTGATATTCCTTATTATTCTAATCTGGAAAACCTTTATTTAGAGGCAAAAATCTCAGGAAAGGAAAATTCTGAATGGGAACCTGTCATTACTGGAAAGGAGCTAAAATATACCATCAGCAATCTTGCTCCAGGAGATTATACATTGAGTGTAAGAATGTTGGTTTCTCCAGATGGGCAATTTGAACAGAAGTCTATCAAGTTCAAAATTCAACCATTTTTTTATCAGACTTTGCTGTTCCGTGTTTCTGCATCTATCATTATTCTGGTTATCATCATTGTGATTGTTCAACTGATGACTAACTTTTTAAGAATAAAAAATAGAGTATTGAAGCAGATTGTACACAATAAGAATTCAGAATTAAAAGAGACTTCACTTACTCTTGAAGGAGTAAAAAGTGATTTAAGAAAGGAAACCGAATATCAGAAGAAGCTGGTGGAAACTATCAGCCATGATATTACCACTCCTATCAGATTTATAGCGATGCTTTCTCAGAAACTTCATGAATCTGATGATCTGGAACTTCAGAAAAAGTATTTTGACAGTATTTATAAGTCTTCTGAACAGCTTTACCAATTCACCCTGAATTTAAAGGAATATACTGAACTTTACAAGGCTGAGAATATTTTTGAAGAAGAAGAATACCCCATCAACAGGATTTTGGAGATCAAGAAGAAACTCTTCTGTGAAATAGCAAAAGAGAGAGGAACCCAAATCATTAGTACAGCTGAAAACAATGTATATTCCAATGTTAATGAAAGTATTTTAACTGCGATTATCCATAATATTCTTGATAACGCAGTAAAAAACACTTTTGATGGCAAAATATACCTTAATGCAATAGAAATTAATCAAAAAATCACCATAACGATCTCTGACACTGGAACAGGAATGCCGGATGAACAGATTAACATGTACATGAATTTATTTAAAAACCCTAAATTAGAGACTCCAAGTTTTAAAGGAAAAGGTCTTGGGCTGCACATGGTTATTCATTTGGTAAAAAAAATAGATGCTGAAATCTGTTTCAGACATAACCAGCCCCAGGGAACCATTGTGGAATTAATGCTCAATAAAACTAATTTACCATGAACGAAAGAATCTTAATTGCTGATGATCACTATGTAGTCAGGGCAGGTACCGCATTGGTCCTTGAAACCGGATTTCCGGAACTGAAGATAGATTTTGCAGAGAACTATGCACAAGTAAAGAAAATGCTGGAATCCTATGATTACGGTCTTATTATTTTAGATATTGACATGCCCGGAACTCAATATAAAAAGATGATTTCTGAACTTAAAGCCATACAGAATACAATAAAAATTCTCGTTTTTTCAGGATATGACCAAGATGTAGCCATACAATACATCCGGGAAGGTGCTGAGGGTTACCTGAACAAGCAAAGCAGTGAGGAAGAAATTAAAAATGCAGTACGCACCGTTATTGAAAAAGGGTATTTTTATCCTACAGAGCTGATTGGACTTATCATTCAGAATAAAAAAAGCAACCCTGCTGAAAAACTGTCATCCAGAGAATATGAAATTTTTAAGCTTTTAGCTGACGGAAACGGAAACCTTGAAATTGCTAACAGGCTCAATATTCAGATGTCAACAGTAAGTACTTACAAAAAAAGGATCTTCCAGAAGCTTGATGTAGCCAATATTGCAGAGCTCATTAAAGTGTATGAAATGATGCATTAATCGTCAGTGTATCAATAAGCTGAAAGAAGGAAGTTATTGAGTTTTCAAAAGCTTATGTAATCTCATTTTATTAATTGGGAAAAGCACTTGGTCTAATTGGTCGTGAATGTTCAATATTAATATCCTGCTTCCCTCTTCCAGTATCCCTACCCTATACTATAATAATCTGTTCCTATCACAATGATTGAAATAATGATTTTTATAATTAAAAAATAATCGGGAAATTTACAGCACCTTATTTTCTATGATATCACTGCATTTTAATTGAAAAAAATCATAAATCCATTGGAAAAAGCAGATCAGGGAAGCCGACGTTTCCGATATATAAAACTTTGTATTTTTTTTTCCGGCCTTTCGGTATTTGCGCAGCTTTACCTCTTTCAGCCGATGCTGCCTATGGCTGCGGAACATTTCAATGTATCTGTTGGAGATACCTCTCTACTGGTTTCATCATCTACTATTGGAATGGCACTCGGATTATTGTTTTTTGCTTTTAAAGCAGACAGCTATTCCAGGAAGGGTCTCATGACCTTTTCATTGATTTCATCTGCTTTACTCACCATTATTTCAACATGGATCCCTAGTCTCAGTCTTCTGATTGCTATCGGGATTTGTAAAGGATTTGTAGTTTCGGGAGTTTCAGCAGTTGCTTTGGCTTATCTCACAGAAGAAGTAAGTGTTGCTGTTATAGGTGCTGCTATTAGCATGTATCTTAGCGGAAATACTATTGGAGGAATGAGTGGAAGAATACTGGCTACCATTTTAGCCGGAGAGTTTGGTTGGCGCAATGCCGTTTTAGTGATTGGAATAGAAAGCTTTATCCTGGGAGCAATATTCTGGAAGCTTTTTCCTGAGTCCAATTTTTTTAACCCTCAGAAAACAGATTACCATCTTAAGGTAAAACAAATGAAGTTTTTCCTTACCAATCCTTATATGCTCAGGTTATACCTTATAGCGGCTCTTCTCATGGGAGTTTTTGTGAGCGTCTACAATTATCTGACCTTCCGGCTAGAGGCTCAACCGTTTTCGTTAAGCCATTTTATCATTGCTTTCATATTCCTGATGTATATTTTCGGAGTTTTTGGGACAATGGCTGTGGGCCGGCTTTCTAAAAGATTTCCTGCAAACACGATTCTGAAATGTGCCATCCTTTGTATGGTAGCCGGTGCTTTATTATTACTGTCAAAGAATCTTTATCTCCTCATTTTTGGTCTTGGATTATTTACTTTTTCATTTTTTGCCGCACACACTATGGCAAGCCAGATGGCCGCACTTTATGCCAAACGGGGGAAATCTTCTGCAACGTCCATTTATTGGCTGTTCTATTATTTTGGTTCAAGTATTTTGGGAAGCGGTACCGGATATCTTCTTCATTCTTATTCCTGGAACACTTTTATTGCTTTTCTTGTTGTGGCTGTACTCATTGCACTTCTGCTGGCAACCGCCAATACTTCTCCAAAAGCAAAAAAAATTTAATACCACACACGTACCACATTTTATTTTAGAGGAAAAACCACGTTAAACACTTATTCCTTTCTATTTTAACATATTCTTAATTTTTTATATTAAAAATTTAACCTAATCTTCACGAAAACATGGTCTTACATTACAATGCGAGGCATACTATTTGATACTTATAAATTTCCATATCATCACTAAAAATTCAAAATATTATGAACGCAGCAGATCTTAAAATCAAAAACTTAGTCGAGTACAAAAATCAGATTTATACGATCACTGAAATTTTTCAGAGTATAGAGCAGGCATATTTTGTTAAAATTGAAAATGATATTCACAGTATTTCAGTTCCGACTGATTCCATAAAGCCTATTAAAATAACGGAAGAATGGCTTGAGAAACTGGGATTTTCAAAAACGTACAGTTCCGATCAAAGTATCAGATATGAAAGACCGGAAGCTTTTATAAAATATGACATCGACCTGAGTTCCAGAAAAATACTGGAAGGGTTGAAAATTTATGGGAATGCCATAAAATGTAAATATATCCACGAGTTTCAAAATATTTTGTCGTGTTTATTCGGGAAAGAACCTGCATTACATTTTGGTTACCTGAAAACAGAGTCATAGTTAAATAGTTCTTAGTTATCAAAAACCACAGTTTAGTTACATAAGCTGTGGTTTTTTTAGAATAAGAAATGAGAAATGATTGATAATTAATCAATAATCTCAGGCTAAGAAAATAAGAGCTGTTATTTTTTTAATAATATTTGGAAACTTTAGCATCACGACTGAATTTTAAAATTCCGAAAAACTCACCATACATACTTCATTCGTTTCGTGCATATTTGTATTCATTTATTATTTAAATTAATATAAAAAACACTCGATATGATTTTTAAAATTATAATTTCTATCCTTATGCTTACCGCTGTTTTTATGGGGTTTAAACAGGGAATTGCTATGTTTTCCGGTAAACCTGAAATGACGGCCATGTTCGGAAAATGGGGGTTTGATAAAACCGGACTGATAATTAATGGTGCCATTACTATCCTTGCCTCCTTGCTGATTCTATTTCCTAAAACCTTTATCTGGGGAAACTTTTTAATGGCTGCAGGCATTTTGTTAATTATCTGTTTTCATCTTATGGATAAGGATTTTAAAGGAGTCTTGATAGAACTCCCCTTTCTTTTCCTCAATCTGGTGATTATTTATCTTCAACATCCTCTTAAAAATTAATATTGGTATGAAATACTTTAATCTTGTCATACTATTGGTTATAGGATCTTCCAATACAGCCTGTGGCCAGAATACAGCCAAAGAAAAACAAACCTCAACATTAACTTCAAAAAAACAACAGACCATGGATTTATCAAAAATAACAGATTCTCAAGTAAAACAAGCTATAGAAGCTCTTCAGACGGGAGATAAAAACTGGTATAGTTTCTTTATTGAAAATCCCGCCATGACTGATGATGGCAATAAAGTAGATTTTAAAGCCTTTTTTGCCAATGCCCTTGGCAAAGAAATGTTTCTCAGCATAGACCGTGTTGAAAATGACAGTAAGAACATTCACGGAAATTTTAAAGCCGGACAATGGGGAACTTTTCCTGTATTTTTCAGGTTTCATAAGAATACTGAAGGAAAATTTGACCGACTAGACATTGGGCAAGATAGATAAAGAGCTTTTTCACAACAGAAAAGGCTACCTCGTTTGAGATAGCCTTCACGTACTTATATCTAAAAATCAATCGTACTTGATACTAATGATTTTTTTAGCTTTTAAACACTACTTTTTTAGCGAGTCTTAATGTATAAGCATTTTTGTTTTTTGTAAGAGTATACTGGCCTTTTTTATAGATCACTCCTTTTTTAGAAGCAATTTTATCCAGCACTAAGCTTCCATCAGATGCAGGTAGGAATATTTCTGCTTTTTTACTGTCCTCGCTAAGAATTACTGCTGCATTAGAAGTATAAGATTTTTTAGAATCTACTTCTTTCAACTGTATCTTTTCATCAAAAATTCTTACACAGTCGTTTTTTATTACTGAGAATGTGTATCCTGCAGATCCTTTACATCCGTGCTTATCTTTATCTGAACCGGCACCTTTGGGACTAAGTTGAGCAGAAACTCCTGAAGCGAAAATTACAACAGTCATTGCTGTAATAAATTGTTTTACATTTTTCATATATGTTTAATTTAATAGATGAATTTACTTATTTTTTCTAACATTTATTTCAGTTAGCCATTAAATTTATCTTATCATTTTTCAGTCTCCTTTTTACTTCAATTTCTTGATCATAAAGAGGGGTCATTATTGTGTTTTTAGAATCTTCATTGTTTTTAAGGTTTCTATTTCTGCATCCTTTTTTCTTTTGCAAATTTTAAAAACTTATTTAAAAAACAACAATTTTATCATACTACATTTATACCACATTTGTTATTTTTGCCATAAATAAAGCATTTATCGAAAAATATCTATAAAAAATCTGCAAAAAAAGATTACTGCAACGATTATGAGTAATCCTAACACTACTTTTTTGAACCCCTGCTGTTTCACTATGAGAATTTGTATTTATAAAGAATCAAAAAAAATAAACAGTTCCTGTTCAGTAGGAACATTAAGTTTCTTTCTTAATCTGTGTTTTTTCTGTTGTACAGATTTATGTTGAATAAAGGTATATTCGGCAATTTCTTTTGAAGTGAAATTAAGCTTTATCATAGCACAAAATGTCAGTTCTGAAGCCCCAAGTTTTGGATTGATTTCCAGAAGTCTTGAACAAAATTCAGGATAAATTTCCTGGAATCTTACTAAGAATGTAGAATCATTCTTTTTGGCCAAACCTACCAACTCATCGAAAGAATCATTGATCCTGCTTTTCAACAAAAGTGCTTCGCTTTTGAATTCATCTTTCGTTTGTCTTAATGCTCTGTTATGTCGATAGAATAAAATAACAATAATTAGAGATAAAATAACAATAAAGACGATATAAAGATAAATTTTGTTCTGAGCTCCATTAGATTCTTCTTCTTTATCGCTCAGCATATGATCTATTGAAATATTGATCGCTTCATTCTGAATATCTTCCAGAGCAGTTTTTTCTTCTGTATATTTTTGCATCGCCTCTTCTTCTTTCTGAGGTTCATTGAGCATTTTATACGTTTTTGCTATAGATTCATAGATGCCGGGAATATTATAGAGTCTGTTGGTTTTACTGTAGCAATCCAATGCTTTATTATAGTACTCCAATGCTGTTTTATAGTCTTCCTGGGTAAAATAATAGTCTCCATAAGTGAGATAGACAAATCCACTCTGAACATTCGCTTTACCTGTATTGACAATTTTTTCTGAAGCTTTCTGAAGATAAATCAGAGCAGAATCTTTTCTTTTGGTGTACATCAAATGATGTTTGGCTAAAAGGGTATTCAATAAAACTCCCTGCCCGTCAATTCTTTTTCCTTTCTGTAAATAAATATAGGAAGAATCTGCCTTATTTACTTTATATAAAAAGTCTGCCCTGTTGGCATAAAGCCTATACAGATAAAATTTTCTTTTCTCTGTATCTGGAATATTTTTTAGATAATATAAACCTTTCGCATTCAAATCCAAAGCACTTTTATAAAGGCCTATTACACCATTTAGCTGACTTTGCTCCTGATAGAGTCTTGCTTTTAAAACAGAACTCTTGACTTTCTTAAGTTCTTTTTCAGCCAGGGAAAGATAAGACAACCCTCTTTTATAATTTCCGATGGTTGCTGAAATATTGGAGATATTGATATAACAAAGGATAATTCCTTCCTTATAATCTTTTTCTTCCGCAATCTTCAGATAGTTTTTATTAAGCCGGACAAGATTTTCATAATCTCCCTGAATTCGGAGTGATTCTGTTTTCTTAAGCAAAATACTATCAAATCTTTGATATGAAAAGGATCTCTGACCATACGCCGATCCGGTACAACACAGCAGAAATAAAAAAAAGAAAATATATGAATAAAATATTGTGTTTAATTGAGAAGAGAACATTTTTTTAATTACTTTAGAATAACCATTGTTAAATTTTCAAATCATTTGCCAGCTCAACATAAACATTTGATTGCTAACAAATTCTATCATTTTAAGTTTTGGTATTGCATTACAAATAGTATTCCAATTCTAAAGTAAATCCTTCCTCTCTGAATTTTTATAAGAAAGAAGAAGTTGCTTCAAAAGTTATATAAATTGGCTTTTGTCATTGACTACATTGAGTTTTCAATTTCTGACGAAGGAATAATCTTATTAGTAATCAATGATTTGAGATTCTTTACTATGATTTGTGGATAGTTTCTTCAGATATTGAATAAGGATTTTCAAGATCTATAGATTTTTTTGGTTTAGAGGATACAATCTGTCATCCCGATTTAAAGTACCCTTGGCTATCAAATCACTACCTTCCAACACAACGGTAAACTAAATATTACCCATTCAGTTCTTCAATTTGAATAAACCATTCTTCATAGACATCCTGTGCCGTTTTGATCTGATGCCCAGTAAACGTTTTATCATAGCTAAAGTCACTATTGAATTTATCGGTTTTAGGATGATATGATAACTTAAACATTCTTGGAGCTTCTCTCCCGTCATTTTGAAATAGCTCTTCTATATTTTTCAAAATCTGATTGCCTTTATTTAACATACCAAAAGCTTTTTCATTGCTGATGTCATACTGTGTGTCCGATACTTCATTCACTTTATGAGATTTCACCAAATACCCATTAATCTCAAAAAAAACTTTATAAAAATAACCTGATTCTATTAATCCGATAATATAAACAGCATCTACTTCTTCAGAATTATTACAAACAAATTCAAAACCTGTTTCAACTAATTCTGCAAGATATTTTTGAAATTCATTATCGAAATAGCTCATATTTAGAGGATTTACAATTGCTTCAGTTAAGATAGTAAAATTTGGTCATCCGGGCTTCAGCATATCTTAAGACCTAATCTCAGTACAAATCATTCTTGATATTTGCCATAATATTTACGTAAATTTGGGCATTATCTGCCTGCCAGTAAGCAAAACAGGCGATATTACAACTTCATTATGGATACAGATATTATTATTTCTCAACTGACAGAACATTTTCAGGAAATAGTCCCTTTAAAGGAAAAAGAAATTGATCTTGTGACTCAAAAACTGGAATGTATTCAGCTCAAAAAGAAAGAGTATCTGCTTCGGGAAGGACAAGTTTCAAGACATATGCGTTTCATTGCCCAGGGAAGTCTGTACGCTTACCACATCGATGAAAAAGGCAAAGAAAATATCACCCAGCTTGGTATTGAAAACTGGTGGATCAATGATCTGTACAGTTATCTGAGTGAACTTCCTTCAAGAATGTTTATTCAAGCTAATGAAGATGCTGTGATCGTTCAGATCAGTAAAAGTAATTTAGAGTTACTGTATAAAGAAATTCCTGCTATCTCAGAATTCTGGCGTCTGAAAATGCAATCAGCTTATGTTACCTTACAGGAAAGAACTTTTGAACACTCAAGAGTAGATGCCTACACTAAATATAGAAATTTTGTAACGGGTTACCGTAATATCGAACAACGTTTTCCTCAGTATATGATTGCTTCCTACCTTGGAATTACTGTAGAATACCTGAGCTATTTAAGAAAAAAACACCTGTCTGACGTTTCTTAAGATATCTTAAGTTTATTCCGTTCGTGCCTGAATAATTTTGCTCTCAGAAATTTAATGAGTGCAATATGAAGGCAAAAATTATCGCCATAACAGCTCTTGCATCAGTCTCTTTAAGTCTGAATGCACAGAAACTAAACTTTACCCCGGATCTTGTTTTAGGGCACCGTTCCTATACCTATATGCACAATGTCAATTATTATTTTAATGATCGGCTAAAGCTCAACAATCTCACTTTATTTGATACAGAATATACCAAAGACAAAGAAAATATATTCTTTATTAGAAATACACTTGCTTATAATCTGACCAAAAGATTCAGCGTAAATACAGCATTAGGAATGAAAAATCCGGGGGCGTTTTTCAGTATTTATGTACAGTACCGCATTGCAAAACCCAGTTATTCCCTTTCCTACTCTATTGGAACAACCTATCAGAAAGGGTTTTCTCTTGAACAGTCGGTATCATTTGAATATACACCTTATCTGAAGGAAAACTTACAGGGATATTTCAGTTTGCTAGCCATTGGTAATCTGGATGACAGCGGTTATCCGAGAGGCCTTCAGTTTATCCGCCTGGGAGTAAAACAGGACAAAATAATGTATGGAGTGGCTTCCAACTTCGACCAGTTCAACAATGCTAAAAAGACCCTTGAAAATGTTGGGGCATTTGTAAAATATAACTTTTAAATAATAATAAAATGAAAAAAGACATTGATTTAGGACTATTAATCAGCAGAATCGCTATTGGATTCCCCATGTCAGTTTATGGAGTTAACAAGTTGATCCACGGGGTTGGATTTATTGAAGATATGATGATGATGCATGGCTTACCTTCATTCTTCGCCTACGGAGTATTTGCGGGTGAAATTATTGCTCCAATTATGCTGATTGTAGGTTTCAGGGCCCGTCTGGCAGGTTTAATCTTTGCTGCCAACTGTTTTACAGCAACCGTTCTTGCTCAAACGGCTAATATTTTCAAACTTAACGATTTTGGTGGATGGGCGCTTGAATTATTAGTGATCTATATGTTGGTGGGTATAAGTTTCTTCTTTACCGGAGCCGGAAAATATTCGGTTTCAACAGCCAATAAATGGGACTAAATATTACTGGAAAGCGTAAAGATGTTATTTTTCTTTTCAATACGTTTTAAGGTCCAGGGATTTTATCTGTGATACAATTTTGACCGCTTATTTTTATTTTAAGCCACGAATGCACGAATGATTTTATTCGTGCATCTGTGGTTAAATATTATGTAAATCGTTTCATTTATACTTATCTTTATCCTGATTTTAATAAGGTATGATGAAGGAAGTAGTTGTGTATCAAATTGATTCTTTTACAAAGGAAAAATTCAAAGGAAACCCTGCAGGGGTTGTATTAGGTGCTGAAAACCTGACCTCTGAGGAAATGCAGCTTATTGCAAGGGAGCTCAATAATTCTGAAACAGCATTTGTACTCAAACCTGATCAGAATGACTATTTTGATTATCATGTACGGTACTTCACTCCCACCACTGAGGTTCCTATCTGTGGACATGCTACCATTGGTGCTCTGTATGCAAAAGCGATAGAAGATAAATTAGATTCCTGTACCATCAAAATCAACACTCAGGTTGGTATTTTACCTATTGATATTTTAAAAGAAAATAATGACTATCTGATTACGATGACTCAGGGAAGTTTTAGTCTGGAACCAGCTTTTGATCCTTCAATCACTCAGAAAATCATTGAGGCTTTAGGATTAAAAATGGATGATCTTAACAAAGATTGTCCAATACAGATTGCTTCAACGGGTCACTCTAAAGTCATGATTGGTATTAACAACAGAGCTCTGCTCAATAATCTTACTCCTGATTTTACTGCTTTAGCCCATCTTAGTAAAGAAATCAACTGTAATGGCTACTTTGTATTTACTTTTGATTCTGATGATAAGGATATTTTAACGTATGGAAGAATGTTTGCTCCTGCTATCGGTATCCAGGAAGATCCTGTTACAGGAAATGCGAATGGATCATTAGGAGGTTATCTTATTCAGAATAAAATTGTAAAAGTCTCTGATGAAACGTTTGAATTCACTGGAAGACAGGGAGAAGCTATCAACAGAATCGGACAGATGAAAGTTGAGGTCACCATAAAAAATCATATTCCTGAATTGATCAGAATTACAGGGAATGCTGTAAGTGCATTCCGTACAGTGATGCAGGTCTGATATTTATTCTGAACCCAGTTTGGTTTCCTCCAATCTCTTCCTGTAATTTTTCGGAGTGGATCCGGTTTTCACTCTGAATAAATACGAAAAATGAGAAAAGTTTTGAAATCCAAGTTCAAACGCTATTTCTTTGATTGATTTATCTGAGCTGTGAAGTAAATTTTTGGCTTCAAGAATAATTCTTTCTTTAATAAACTCAAGAGGGGAAATATTATACTGTTTTCTGCAAATAACTCCCAGATAATTAGGGGTTATGCAGAGTTCGTCGGCATAAAAAGACACATTTTTCTGCGCTTTATAGTATTTGTCCACCAGCATGTGAAAACGAAAGGCAAGATTATCCGGCGTGCTTAATGCTTTATTCCCAAAAGCATGCTCTACCCATAAGTTGATAATAAGTGCCAAAAGACGCACCCGTGCATTAATAAGTTCCGGAAATACAACATCAGCTGCAATTTCTTTCCTGATGGCATTAAATTCGAGACTGAATCTGTGATAGGTTTCATCATCAGGCGCTATCATTTCATATTTACTATAAGAAGAAAAAGTGAATTTAAGGGTCGGAGAAAATGTCTTCAAAATAGCATCATTAATAATCAGTCTTCTTCCGATAGTATGAGGAGCCAGCTCCCATTTGTATTCTCTTTTGGGAAGATGGATGAATAATTGCTGGGCTTTTAAACCATATTGATTCAGACCGGTTGTACATTTTCCACCCTCACATTGATCCAATAAGATAATGGTAAAACAGTTCTCAGGAAAAAAGTTGAGTGAATCACCACTGATCTCATCCTGAAAAACAACGTCAATTCCTTTATTAAACACTTCTTCTACTGAATTTTTATTAATCAACTCTTTATCTATTATCATCCCATTCTTTTCAATACTAATTTATGAAAATACCTCATATATTGTTTTGTGTTACATTGCAATATATTTTATTTCCTATTATTTTTAGCAGGGTGCAAAGATACACTCTTCTTCTCCGTCCGGAAATATCATAAACTGTGATAAGAATATCATATTTTCATATCGTTTATTATCAATAAGGGCATTAAAAAACAATCAACCCTAACTCTATCATTCTATATATCTTGCTTTTAAAGCCAACATCTCTACTCTATCATGCTTCATTTTCAATATTTATATTTCTAGTTTATCGTTAAAACAATAAGTATATTTGTGTAAGGTTCTTTTTCCTATACTCATATGTTAACAGACAAATTTGGAAGACATATCAATTATCTAAGGCTGGCCGTTGTAGACAGATGCAACCTCCGATGTACGTATTGTATGCCGGAAAACGGGCTTGCATGGATCAAGCAAAATGACCTGATGACTGATGAAGAAATGCTTAGAATATGTTCCGTCTTTACCCATCTTGGTGTAGACAAAATCAGAATAACCGGAGGTGAACCTTTTGTCAGAAAGAACTGTATCAGTCTTATTGAAAAAATATCGCAGCTTCATGGAATTACGGATATAAGTTTAACGACAAACGGGCTTCTTACCGAGCAATATATTCCGCAACTGAAAGCATTCGGAATAAAATCGGTTAACCTTAGCCTTGATACATTGGATGAAGACCGTTTCTTCAAAATAACCCGCCGCAAAAGCTTTGATAAAGTGATGAAAACATTGGATGGTTTATTGAAACATCACATCAAAGTAAAGATTAACACAGTAGTGATGGACAATCAAAACACTGAGGATATTATTCCTTTGGTTGAACTTACAAAAGAGCTTCCGGTGGATGTCCGTTTTATTGAAGAGATGCCATTCAATGGAAATGATAATGCGGATATAGTTCCAAAATGGAATTATCCACAAATTTATACTTACATCAGCAATCATTTTCCTGAGATAGAAAAAATAGAAGATCCTAAAAGTTCCACATCTTACAATTACAAAATACCTGGTTTTACAGGAAATATCGGCATTATTGCCGCTTATACACGTTCTTTCTGTGGAGATTGTAACAGAATACGGATAACTCCTTCCGGTATATTGAGAACCTGTCTTTACGAAGGGGGTGGAATTAATTTAAAAGATATCATTCGTTCAGGAGCAACCGATAACGAATTGAAAAATATAATTATCAACAGCATACATCATAAACCCAAAGACGGATGGGAAGCAGAACGACAAAGTCTGAACGC
Source organism: Chryseobacterium sp. G0162 (assembly GCF_003815715.1). Lineage (NCBI taxonomy): Bacteria > Pseudomonadati > Bacteroidota > Flavobacteriia > Flavobacteriales > Weeksellaceae > Chryseobacterium > Chryseobacterium sp. G0162. The sequence continues at coordinate 292,170 of NZ_CP033922.1, forward strand.
TTTATCCATTCATCAGTCGATGGCAACAATAGGAGGATAACTATGGAAATGATTACCGTACAACAGGCAGAAGAGATTATACTTTCCCAAACGAATAACTTTGGAAGAGAATATATTTCTTATGACCACGCATTAGGAAGAATTTTGGACGAGGACCTCAAAGCCGATCGGGATTTACCTCCTTTTGACCGTCCTACTGTAGATGGAATTGCCATTCAATATAGTGCTTATGAAAAAGGAATCCGCTCCTTCCCTATTAAAGCTATACAACCTGCAGGAGAACCTTCTGTAGCTATTGATTCAGAAACCGAATGTATAGAAATCATGACCGGGGCTGCTTTAGACCGTTCAGTAGATACTGTCATCCGATATGAAGATCTATCCATCAATAACGGGGTCGCAAGTATTATTATTGATATTAAAAAAGGACAGAATATCCATCTGAGAGGCAGGGATAAAAAAGAAGGCGAAGTTCTGGTAAAAGCTAATCAGACAATTACTCCAGCGATCATTGGAATAGCCTCATCTATTGGAAAAATTACTATAGCTGTTAAAAAATTGCCTAAGATCATTATCATTTCTACGGGAGATGAAATGGTAAACCCGGAATTAACCCCATCTCCTTATCAGTTAAGGCGTTCCAATGGAATCACCGTACAATCTGTTTTAAAAAAATACCATATTGAAGCTGATACTCTTCATCTCAACGATGACTATGAAGAGATCAAAAAAGAAATTTCCCGCTGCATTCAAGAATATGATGTTCTCCTGATGAGTGGCGGAGTATCTATGGGGAAATTTGACTATTTGCCTCAGGTTTGTGAGGAGCTTGGAATAGAAAAGCTATTTCACAAAATAAAACAAAGACCAGGAAAGCCCTTTTGGTTCGGTAAAAATAATGCTCAGAAACTTGTTTTTGCATTTCCGGGAAATCCGGTTTCGGTATTTATGTGCCTGCATCGGTATTTTATTCCATGGTTGGAAAAGTCTCTGGAAATAACTGGAAACTCACCACAGTTTGCTGTTTTACAGAATGATATTGAAGTTCCTTTCTCACTCCAATATTTTGTACAGGTGGAACTGGGAACGAACCAACTGGGACAGCTCACGGCTGAATCAGTTAATACCAATGGATCAGGAGATTTTTCTCATCTTGCAGATACCAATGCTTTTATGGAACTTCCTTTAGAACAGAATAGCTTTAAAAAGGGGGAAGTATACCGGGTATGGAAGTATAATAATTAAAATAACGTATACAATATCACAAATAAAATTAATGAGTTCCTAAAAAGTTATGAGCCTATGTGGTTACTTTTTTACCACTGGACTAATGCAAAAGACATTAAAAAATTCGTGCATTCATAGCTAATAGAATTTATATCTGTGGTTTAAAAAAGAATATATGTCAGAATTTAGCCATCTTAATAAAAACGGAGAGCCTGCCATTGTAGATGTTGGTGGAAAAAGTGTAACCAAGAGAAAAGCCGTTGCACAAGCCATTATTTCTTTACCAAACAATGTATTAGAGGCTTTACAACAAGACGATTTCAAAACCAAAAAAGGTTCTGTCTTCCAGATTGCTATGATTGCAGGAATTATGGGTGCTAAAAAGACGAGTGACCTCATTCCTCTTTGCCACCCAATTGGACTTGATAATTGTAATTTACACATAGAACTGAACGACCACAACGAAATTGTCATTGAATGCACTGCAAGTATAGAAGCTAAAACCGGTGTGGAAATGGAAGCATTAACCGGGGCATCTGTTGCAGCATTAACCATTTATGATATGTGCAAGGCACTGAGTCATGATATTGTCATCAAAGAAATTAAATTAATAGAAAAATCAGGTGGAAAAAATGATTTCAGACGAGCTTAATACAATTCCCAGAATCAACGGTCTTGTCCTCGCCGGTGGAAAAAGCGTAAGAATGGGAAAACCTAAAGATCTTCTTCAATGGCATGGAAAAGAACAGCGTTATTTTGCGGCAGATCTTTTGGCTCCGTTTTGTGATGAGGTTTTTATTTCCTGCAGACAGGATCAACTAGATAATTTTGACCCTGATTATAACGCGCTTACCGATACTTTCCTGAATATGGGTCCTTTTGGTGGAATACTTTCCGCATTACGGGCTCAAAGAGATAAGGCGTGGCTGGTGGTAGCCTGTGATCTCCCGTTATTGGATCCAAAATCTTTGGAGTTCTTAGTACAGTCCCGGAATCCTGAAAAGATTGCCACAACTTATGAAAGTCCTTTTGATGGATTACCTGAACCATTGATTACTATTTGGGAACCTAAAAGCTATCCTTTGCTGCTGAATTTTCTGGGGATTGGGAACACTTGTCCACGAAAAGTTTTAATTAATAGTGATACACTTATTTTAAAACCGGAAAATCCAGATGCTTTAATGAATGTGAATACACCTGAAGATGCTGAAAAAGCACAACGAATTCTAAAAAATTAATTTTGTTGGAAACGCGAAAGCAAAAATTGCTTATCTGTATGTTTTAAGGCACAAGGATTTTTTCTCTCGTTGATTACGCCAATTAGGCAGATATATTGAGAGCCACGAATACACGAATAAGATTCTAAAATGTAGTGATTGGAATTGATAATAAAGATTAGGCTTTTTATAGATAAATTAAAAGGAATAAACTGAATCATAAATATTAAAAAATTCGTGCATTCGTGCTAAAAGAAAAGTGAAAAAAAAGAAACAAATTATGAGTACATCATTTGAACGTTATCAGTGTCAGATTGCTTTACCCGGATTTGGCATTGAGTCCCAGGAACTGCTTAAAAATGCTAAAGTTCTTATTGTAGGCATGGGAGGTCTTGGATGTCCTTCTGCTCAATACCTTGCCTCTTCCGGTGTAGGTACTATTGGTATTGCAGATGATGATATTGTTTCTTTAAGCAACCTCCATCGTCAGATTTTATATACACCTGATGATGTAGGAGCCTACAAAGTAAATATTGCAGCCAAAAGATTACAGCAGCAAAATCCTTCTGTTTCCATTATCCCCTATCGATTACGAATTACTTCTTCCAATGTGATGGAACTGATTTCGGAATTTGATATCATCATTGAAGGAACCGATAATTTTGAAACGAAATGCCTGTTGAATGACGCCTGTGTTTTAGTGGGAAAACCTTTGGTATATGGAGCAATTTACCAACATGAGGGCCAGGCAAGCATCTGGAATGTTTTACAAAAAGACGGCACCTATTCTCCCAACTACCGTGATGTTTTTCCTAACGCAGAAGAATCTCAGGTTCCTAATTGCAGAGAAGGCGGTGTCATTCCTACTTTAGCAGGGATGGTAGGTTGTATGCAAGCTAACGAGGCTATAAAATATCTCATCCGATCTGAAGAAACTTTAGCAGGAAAACTATGGATGATGAATGTGATGACAGGGAGAGTACAAATCATTAAGTTAAGGAAAACTTCCGTTCAGATTACAGGCTTGTCTCAGACGATCCAGCTTATAAATTTTGAAGAGTTTATGAAGGATCAGAAAAATTTTGAAACCATAGATGTCCGTACGAAAGAAGAGCATCAAGATTTTAATATTGGAGGAAAAAACATTCCATTGGATGAATTGGATGATCACTACTCGTTTATTTCTTCGATTTCAAATCCCATCGTTATTTATTGTCAATCGGGTCAACGAAGTATGGAAGCGGCAAGAAAAATCACAAAAAAATTTCCTGGAAAAAAGGTGTTTTCTCTGAAAAATGGCGTTGCTGGAATGCACTGATAGTTTATTTAATCACAAAAGTTTTTATTTTGAATACTTGAGTTCACACCAGAAGTTGATAATAAAATGGCAAACAATTTCATATTAAGATGAAAATCAAAAATTTTCAAAAAAGATAAGGTGTGTAAAAGTTTATCAATCAAATAAACTTGCATCTGAATAGAAGACTTGTCCATCGCTGATTCTTGCAGCGGCAGTGTAAGGATGTTCTTCTGCTTTTCCAATATTCATAATATGCTCCACATTCCACCCTTTTGCTTTGAGATAATCTGAGATCATAGACTTGTGACAGCTCCACCATACCGCTTCTGAGCACATAAACGCAGTTGTTTTTGTTCTTGCAATGCTTTCAAGCTTTTCAACAGCTTTGGTAAACTCTTCAGTTTGCATATAATCAGCATACCCACGGAAAGATTCATTTCTCCAGCGGCTATTAACTGAATCAGACTGAACTTTTCTCCTTCCTCCTAATGCTTCAAAATGGATATACTCAATAGTATGTTCATGCAATACCTTCTCCAGATTTTCTTTACTAAACCAAGGATATCTCTTCGATCCGGCAAACCTCCGAACATCAGCAAGAACTTCAATATTGAATGATTTCAACATTTCAATAAATTCTTCTAAAGAACGAGTGGAATGTCCAATCGTGTAAATAACCAATTTTTCTGAAGATTTCATACGTTGACAATATGCTATATAATCAGTCTATGATTGTTTGTTGCTCTTTCTTAGATACAGTAATCTCCTGTCCTGCCATTTCATGAATCGTCTCTTCAATCATCACACTCATACTATTCAGAGCCAAATCATTGGCTTCTGTCCCAAATGGTTCTTCAATTTCATCTGCTATCGCTTCAAACGCCACAAATGTATAGGCGACAAACACTACAATAAGCGGAGTAAACCATCTCAATGAATCAACCAATCCAAACGGTAAAAGAAAACAGTAAATATATACAGTACGGTGCAGTAAAACACGGTAACTGTAAGGAAGCGGAGTAGAAACAATTCTTTCACACCCTCCCACAATATCAGAGAGTTTATCAAAATTTTCGTCAAATCGGGACTGCTGGATCGTATCTATACTTCCTTCCTCTTTTGCACTCTGAACCCATTCTGCCAATAGTTTCATAATGACCGCTGGTTTATACTTTGCTGCAGAAATTATTTTTAACTGATCTTCATTCAGTCTTTCCCTTAAATCTTCATGAGCATTTGTTCCTCTGAGCTGATGTTTCAATGCAAAAATAAAAGCGCCTAATAAATTGATAAATTCAGGAACAGAAACACTGCTCTCCTTTATTTTTTTCAAAGTTAAAGCCTGTCTGGTCAATGAACGAGCTGTATTCAACAATGCTCCCCATAATTTACGCCCTTCCCAAAATCTGTCGTAGCTGGCATTATTTTTAAATCCTAAAAATAAGGCGAGAACAAAACCAAATAATGTTAATGGAGCCGGATTAAGCGGAATTTTAAAGGAAAAAATAACCCCGCGCAGATAGACTACGCCCAACGATAAAATAAAAAGCAAAAAAAGGCGTGGCAACAGTCCGGGTAATACTGAACCATGCCATACAAAAAGCATTTTAAACCAATGTTCCTTCTTCCTTATAATCATACTGTTTGTTGTAAAGCTTTTATTTTAAAATTTATTTCTTAATCTGGCCTATTACCAAAGATTCCAGCTGATAAGAGCTGCGGGCAGGTTTTTTCTCCCCTTCTGCCACAAGACGAAGCGGTCCCTTTGACTCGGACAATGGTTTTCCATCCATGGTATCTGCCACAATAACATTTTTATCTGCAATAGAAGCATCCAACTCTGCTAATGAAAATAAAACCTGATACCCGTCTGTGCACTTTGCCAATACATATTTTGATATATTTTCTCCATGAAGCTCTTTTCCGGAAGGAGCTCCGGCTTTTGCAAGAATATCCTGAACGGCAACTCCCGTATACCTGTGAACACTTCCATCCTTGTCTTTCAGGGACGCTTCTTTTCTAGGCATCTTTGATAAATCTGTGAGACTCAACTCTAAAGGTGTGGAAACTTCCCCACTCACGTTCAATTTGAATCCGGATTGACAAAATGCCCAGCCGGAAAGCAATAACAGCGTTATAGGCAGTATTTTTTTCATAGAACAATATAAGAATAATTATGGTTTTTGAATCGCTCCCTGGTACAGCATTTCGTCTACTTTTTTATAGACTTCAGGATCGTGTTTTTTAATCTTGATTTTCACATACTTGGAAGCCGGCATATTACTTTCTTTTACTACATTATTTACCGAGACCAAAACATTGGTTTCCGGGAAATAAGTAACGGTATTCTTTTCAGGAATCTGATAGGAGACAATAATAAACAGAGGAGCCACTCTTTCTATCCCATCATCATAGTTGAAAAGATCCACTTTATCCCCCGCTTTAAATCCGGCTTTATCAATATCTTTTTGGTTCATGAATATAACACGGCGTTCATTTTTAATCCCACGGTAACGATCATCCAAACCATAAATCGTCGTATTGAATTGGTCATGAGTTCGGGTGGTAGCCATCATATATTCATCGGAAGCCAATGTATTGTCTGGAATTTCTGTTAATGTAAATGGTGCACGGCCGCCAAGCTCCTTTGAAAAGCTTTGTTCATCTCTTGCTGCATTGGGAAGATAGAAGCCTCCTTTTTGTCTGACACGAACGTTATAATCTGTAAAACCTGGAATACATTGTTCAATATCATCTCTTACCGCATCATAACTATCATGGAAACGCTGCCAATTCACTACAGCACGGTCTCCTAGCGTGGCCATGGCCATGCGGCATACGATCTGCGTTTCATTGATGAGGTTATCTGAAATGGCATCCAGCATCCCTTTTGAACTCTGAACAACCCCCATTGAGTTCTCTGTTGTAATAATTTGCACTTCTTCATTGACGATATCTTTATCGCTTCTTCCATAAGTGGGAAGAATGAGAGCTTCTTTACCATGTACAAGATGTCCTCTGTTCAGTTTAGTGGAAACACATACCAGTAAATTAAGTTTTCTCAAGGCATTGGCAGTAAATGTAGTATCTGGTGTGGCAGAAAGGAAATTCCCACCCATACAGAACATTACTTTTATTTTTTCTTCGTGAATTGCCTTTATGGCTCGTACCACATCATATCCATGTTTGCGGGGAACTTTAAAGCCGTAGAAATTTTCAAGGCGATCGAGCTGTTCATCCGTAGGTTTTTCATCAATCATCATCGTTCTGTTTCCCTGAACATTGCTGTGACCACGAACAGGACATACTCCGGCTCCCGGTTTACCAATACTTCCTTTCAGCAAAAGGATATTCAATATTTCGCGAATCATATCAACTCCATTAGGCTGCTGGGTAAGCCCCATTCCCCAACTGACGATAATCTTTTTTTTGAATGCCATCATTTCAGCGGCCTGATGAAGTGCTTCCTTGGATACTCCTGAAAGTTCAGCCAACTCCTCCAGTTTATACTGGTCAAATTGCTTCATGAAATCCTCATACCCTACTGTTTTATTTTTAATGAAATCTTCATCAAAAACCTTACCCGGATTTTGTTTTTCAAACTCGATTAAAAGGAGTTCCAACGCTTTCAATAAAGCCATATCTCCATTGATTTTCACTGGTAAATAAAGGTCTGCCAGCTGTACCCCTCCGGTAAGAATTTCTCTCACACTCTGAGGGTTGATAAACCCCATCAGCCCAGCTTCAGGTAATGGATTGATGGCAATAATTTTGGCTCCATTTTTCTTTCCTTTTGCCAAAGCACTCATCATTCTTGGGGCATTGGTTCCCGGGTTCTGCCCGATAATCACAATTACTTCAGCATCATAAAAGTCTTCCAGGGTTACAGTTCCTTTACCGATTCCAATGGTTGGACGTAGTGCAGAACCTGAAGTTTCGTGACACATATTGGAACAGTCGGGCATATTATTCGTTCCGAATTCTTTTGCAAACAATTGGTAAACGAATGAAGCTTCATTACTTGTTCTACCCGATGTATAGAAAGCAGCTTCATCAGGAGATTCCAATGCATTGAAATGTGCTGCTATCTTTTTAAAGGCATTATCCCAACTTATGGGTTCATAATGAGTGGCTCCGGGAGCCAGATACATGGGGTCGGTAAGTCGGCCCATTTTTCCAATCTGGTAATCATCTAATTTGGCAAGATCATATACAGAATTCTGTTTAAAAAACTCAGGTGTCACTTTTTTCGTTGTAGCCTCTTCTGCAAGGGCTTTTGCTCCGTTTTCACAATATTCTCCAAGAACTGAGCGTTCATCATCAGGATCAGGCCAGGCACAACTTGGACAGTCGAAACCATTCATCTGATTCATTTTGAACAGGGCTCTCATTCCCCGGATAGGTGCTTTTTCTTCAAATAAATCACTAAAAGCTGCCAGTACCGCAGGCATTCCTGCCGCTGATTTTTCGACATGGGTCAACTTAAGGTCAAGTAAAGTGAATGGATTCTCAGCATTAGGTTCTCTGCTGATTTCTTCTTCTATTTTCTTTTTATTATTTTCTTCCATAACCTTTTATTTTGTAAAGTGATTAACATTTAAGATTGGGATTCGGGTAATTATCGCTTTGATCTTCCACAGTATTATCTATACACACGAAATCTTTTTCCACCAAAAGTTTTACTGCTCCTGTCTGCCCGTCAAATCCAACAATATCTGTAGAAACCAATTCTTCTACCATGGCTTCGGGCATTTTCAATACGATTCTATTTTCAATGAATGCTGCAGACAATGTGGTGTCTTCTGTTTTTTCTATGGTATAGATAAACGGCCGGTCTACAAATTCTGTAAAGCTTGAAATAATTCCGGTTTTCCCTAATTCTGATACTTCGGATTGGGTTAAACGAAATCTGATGGAGTTGTCTTTTATTCTTATTTTCATTTGTTTCTTTTTAATGATTAATTCTTCTTATCTATGTACCTGTGTGGTAAAATTTATTTTTTAAAACCACATAGATACATAGGCTTTTATCAATGGTTTATTCTTATTCGTCCATTGATAGGGATTACTTTTCAACGATGTTATGAAAACTACTTTCGTTATAAATATTAAACCGGTTGTCTCGAAGAAATCCTAATAACGTCATATCAAACTCTTTTGCTAAATCTACGGCCAGACTGGATGGTGCTCCTATTGCCGCAACTGCTGAAATTCCTGCCATAGCGGCCTTTTGAATAAGTTCGAAACTTGCTCTTCCACTCAGTACCAAAATTTGATCCTTTAGTGGAAGTTGCCCGGTAAATAATGCATGTCCAATCAGTTTATCCAATGCATTATGCCTTCCTACATCTTCTCTTAGAGCCAGCAGTTGTCCTTCAAAGTCAAAAATCCCGGAAGCATGAATCCCTCCTGTAGCACTGAAATTATTCTGAAAGGACTGCAGATTTCCCGATAACTGGTATAAAACCTCAAATAATAAGGTATGCTGCTCCCTTTCGATATGCTGAAAAGTGCTTACTGTTTTTATAGATTCTATAGAGCCTTTTCCACATACTCCACAGCTGGATGTGGTATAAAAGTTTCTGTCTGCATGATTTAATTGAGGACTAAAATCTTCAGCCAATTCCACTTCAATAATATTTTCCCGGTTTCTGGAACATTCTGCCTGTGGATGATCTATCGTTTGGATTTGATGATATCCTGAAATAATTCCTTCTGTAAATAGAAAACCGGCAGCCAATTCCGCATCATTGCCGGGAGTTCTCATCGTTACCGATATATTTTTACTGACCCTCTGACCTTTTGAGCCATAGGAAATCCGGATTTCCAGCGGTTCTTCTACAGAAATATCATCAGTATAGGGAAAACTTTTGTCTTCTTTTACTTTAACAATATCTATTTTCTGTACAGATTTATTTTCTAATGTATTGGTTTTCATATCTGAATAATCTGTTATAGTAAATATACGAATTTCCGGTCTTTAATTATGGATGAGCAGAAACCCATTCTTCACCATCTTCAAAAATCTCTTTTTTCCATATAGGAACGGTTTTCTTTATGGTATCAATAATGTAACGGCATGCATCAAAAACAGCATCCCGATGCCCATCACTTACCACAATGATTACGGCGGCATCACCGGGAAACAAATTTCCTATACGATGGTGAACAACAATATTACGGACAGAAAACAATGTAATAGCTTGATCTGCCACCTTCTTGATTTCTTTTATCGCCATAGACTGATAACATTCATATTCCAAACGGATGACAGGTTTGTTTTGGGTAACGTTCCGGACAGTTCCTATAAATGTCGCAATCCCTCCACTACTCAGATCCTGTGCCAGAGTAAGGCATTCGGTGATATCTAATGTATCTTCTGTTATTCTGATATCCATCATTTCTTTTCGTTTTTGATTTTGATGCTATAAAGTATATTTTTTGGGGTGAAACAATGCCACGAATACACAAGTTATGTTTGAGTATTCACAGGTTTTACCCACCACTCACCGGAGGAATAACCGCTATTTCATCTGTCTCTGTAATGATCTGATGCTCTTCTGCATATTCTTCATTCACTGCAATGAAATAGGATTTCAATTTTACGAGCTGGGGAAAATCATTTTCAAGGATCATTTTCAGTTCTTTAACATTGAGATTATCCTGTACCTCAAATTCTTTTTTTGATGCTCCGAAAATATCTTTTATGATTCCAAAAGCCAATATTTTAAGTTTCATTTTATTTTTAAACTAAGGTTTTACCAATATTTCATGAGAACATTTATGCCTGCCACCAATACAAGGATTGCAGTCATTCTTTTTATAATCAAAGGATTCCATTTCAGGGACATTCTTGATCCAATTTGTCCGCCTATAAAAACGGCAAGACATAAGCTTAAAATCCTGAAATAATCCATATCTACGGATAATTTTGAAAGTTGACCAAAAATTCCAGATATAGAATTTACTAATATAAAAACACTGGAAGTGGCTGCAATTTTCCTTGGGGTATCCCATTTCATAAGATTCAGCAGGGGTGAAAGGAAAATTCCGCCTCCTATTCCTACCAATCCTGATAAGAAGCCAATTCCGCCTCCTAAAAAGCTATTTCCCAACACTGCAGATTTCGATTCCAGCAGCAGTTTCTCTTTGTCTTTAGTTTCTGTTTTAATCCATAATAAAATTGAAGCGATGATAAGGGTAACCCCTAAAATCAGGAAGAATGTTTCCTGACTTATTTTCAGTATTGCTCCTAAATAGGCCATGGGAACACTTACTAAAGTAATAGGAATCACTTTTTTCCAATCAATCTGTTTATTCTTAATATAAATATATACGCCCCCAACTACAACAATGACATTACAGATCAAGGCTGTTAAGCGAATTTCCTGATAAGGGAGACTATACATTGCTAATACCGCCAGATAGCTGGATCCACCACCGAATCCTACCGATGAGTATACAAAAGCAATTATCAAAAACAACAGAAAAATCTCCCAATGCTCCATATTATTTTGTTGAAGGTTAATGTTATTACAATAATACTCATTTTGAAGCTTGTTTAATGATAGAAAACAGAAAAGTCTTTACAATGATTTGTGAAAAAAATGTCATACATTGTTTATCGCAAGAATAAAATATTGGGGTACCATTATCATTTATTAAATTTGATTCATTAGAAAAAGTAAAAATGCCAGCAAACGAAACACAAAAAAACATGAATTCTCAAAATGTCACCGATTATCCTAACAACAACACCTATTTTCTGGTTTGGAATTTCAAACAGGATGCAGATCTTTCTAAAATTAAATCTGTATTCCAGAGAATCTGTGCTTTAGTCACCAATCTGAACAATTCAGCTCTTGACCGTTTTCCGAATTCTAAAGCGAGCTGTGTGTTGGGGATTGGGTATGAGGCATGGTTACAGCTTGAGCTGCCTACTCCATTGCCTAAAGAATTTAAGAAATTTGAAGAAATACAAGGCAGTAAACATACTGCAGTAAGTACAAGAGGAGATCTTCATTTTCATATCCGTTCTGATGAAAAAAGTCTGGCGTATGACATGGCCTCTACCATTTCGGATTTCATGACTGAAATTGCAGACTGTATTGTAGAAGTTCAGGGATTCCGGTATTGGGACAGCAGATCTATCTTAGGTTTTGTAGATGGTACGGAAAATCCACATGGAAAAGACCGTGATTTTTTTGCCATTATCGGAGATACAGATCCTGAATACGAAGGGGGAAGCTATCTTTTTGTACAGAAATATATCCATAATATGAATGCCTGGAAATCTCTTTCTGTGGAGGATCAGGAAAAGGTGATCGGAAGATCAAAGGAACAGGATATTGAAATGGATGATGATGTAAAACCTAAAAATTCTCATATTGCCTTGGCCAATGTAGGTGATGATTTTAAGGTGGTAAGAGACAATATGCCTTTTGGAAATGTTTCCACGAATGACATGGGAACTTATTTTATCTGTTATGCAAGTACATTCAGTACAGTGCAAAAAATGCTTACCAATATGTTCATTGGCGATCCTGTAGGAAACTACGACCGAATTCTGGATTTCAGTACTGCCCAAACAGGAACTTTATTTTTTGTTCCTTCAGCAGATATGCTGGATGAATTTTCTTCTTAAATTAAGTTGTATACAAAAGTTATTTTGAATCATAAAATAAATGAACCATTTCACAAGAAATGGTTCATCTTTTATAAAAGTCAAACTTATTTTAAAATAACTTCAGCGTGTGCTTCTTCACTAAATAAAATATTCTTCAGTGTATCCTTACGAATCTTGACAACATCTCCGTGCTGAACTTTATGTTTCTTTTGTAAAGATCTTTCATGAACAAAAACAGTATTTGCTTCCATTAATTGATTCAGTTTGCTTGATGAAAGGTTTAAACAGGTTCTGATCACGGTTGATAATCTGAGATTAAACTCAAAAGGGCATTTGATTCTAAAACTCAATACTTCACTATCAGAAGCCATCATTTGCTCTATAGAGACTTCATCAAACTGAATTTCATAGGCGACACTCTCCAAATCTACCTCTGCATTATTTTTCTTTCTTGTTTCCCGGGAAAATGCATATTCCCAGGCCAGATCCGTATCATTCTCCGAAAGGCGATTAAAGATTTCCTTACTGATGGATTCTGTTCTGATTCTGGAAAACAGAGTCATATTGTATCGGTGGCTGCATTTTACACATCTGTAAATTAACCAGATATCGATGTTCTTTTTTTGGGCATTCAGCCTGAATTTATCACTGCAATGAAACCTTTCGCTGTCGCAATGGCTGCATTTCTTTTTCAAAAGGGGGGTGTTTTGGGCTTTTACTACCCAGGTATACTCTATACTCATTATAATGGGTGCCTACTATTCTTAGAATTTTTTTCACCTATTATTCAACATTATAAAGTCATAACAGAAATAGCTTCTCCTATTCCTTATCTGATCGGTATAGCCGTCAAAATCGGGAATAACAAAAACTGCCTATATCAGCAATGCAATTAAATAATAGGGTTAAATGGAAACCTGTTCGGGTAGATTTACCCAAACGAAAGAATAATTAGCCTGTGGTTGGAAGGCTAATAGTAAGCTATAATAGGTTTAAGAGTTGTTCTCAAAACAAATTGTTTACTTGGTTGGGATAAAATTAGTTAATTCTTTACAAAAAACAATTTTTTTATTCCATTTCAGAAAATAAATACCAAATCCTTACTCACAAACAGCTTCTATTAGATACAAAAAAATGTACGTGGAGTCGTCAACGAATGATGAGGAAAATAATAAGTTTTTGAATTCATTTTAAATCCACAGATCAAGGAAAGTTTTAATATTATTTTGTAGCTTAGATTTCAGTATTACAGTGTGTTATTATTTTAACGAATTTATTTAAAACTAGACCATATGTGGTGGGTATATGCAATTCTTTCCGCATTTTTTGCTTCACTGACTGCCATCTTTGCCAAGATTGGTGTTACAGGCGTGAACTCAAATCTTGCTACTGCTATCAGAAGTGTGATTATCTTGCTGGTAGCCTGGGGAATTGTTCTGGCACGAAGTGAATATAAAGGGATCCCAGTCCTTTCCCGACATAATCTTATCTATCTTGTGGTTTCCGGATTAACAACAGGACTTTCCTGGATCTTTTATTTTAAAGCTTTACAAGCCGGTAAAGTGACTCAGGTAGCTCCTGTAGATAAATTAAGTATCGCTTTAACAATTATTCTTTCCGTGGTATTCCTTGGGGAATCTCTTACTTTAAAAACAGCGATTGGTGCCTTATTGATTATTATAGGAACCATAGTTCTCATCTTTGAACAGTGATTGGCTTTTAAATGCGAGATTCGCAAGAAGAGAATTCAAAACATTTATTTTTCATCATATCGTATCAATCCATCTATACAGATCAACATCAGCAGAAATTCCAAACGATTTTCTGAGTCTGCTTTTTCTGGTCTGAATGGTTCGGACTGCCAGGTGATTATACTCTGCAATGTCTTTTGTTGTGAAACCTAACTTAATTAAAGCACAAAGCTTAAATTCATCACCACTCATATCAGGGTTAAGTTCCATCAGATTATCATACAAGCCGGGAAACATCTGCTTTACTTTAGGAATAAAGGCAATATCATCATTCATGGCCAGTTTTACAATACCTTCCAGGTCTATCTGATCTTTGCTATTGAGCTTTGTTCTCATGTCTGCAATAATCTTTTCACTTCTTATAGCCTGTTGGTATAATTTCACAATTTTGAATTGTTTGGAGACTATAAAATACCCCAGGATACTAACGCCTAAAAACACTTGCAAAAAAGTAATCAGTCTTTGATTTTCTGAAAACAGAACATTATCTGCTCCTTTAATGGTAAATATTCTGAAATCATAGTAATGACTGATACTAAAAAGAATAAGTACCGTAAGATAAACAAGAAGATTATACCAGACTGTCTTTTTGGAGTTAAAAATAAACAGTGAAGCCAGCATAATGACAAAATAATATAATGACAGTCCATTTTCAAAACCTGTGGTAGATGAAAAAAAGAAGATGATAAATAACAAAAGTTCCAAACTAAACAGCGTCACAAAATGGTTATAACGTAGTTTTGTAAAGAAGAAAAGGAAGAGATAAAAGATCCCCAATGCCGTTAAAGCGAAAAAATTGACCTTCAAGCCAAATAACAAATCTCTGCATCCGTTAAAGATCAAAACAGCTCCAAGGGAAAATGCAAATAAGTTCATTCTCTGCGCCTCAATAAACTCAAGCGGATCTGTATTGGGAGCAATATGTCTGTTCGCTATATAATCCCAGATTTTACGAAACATAATTTATAAATATTGAGCAAAAAACATGAAATTCAATACAAAAATAAATAAAATGCTTTTATATTTCATTCAAATAGTCAATTTTGGTTAAAAAATACATTTACAGAATTTCTTTATTATATTTAAAAACGTCTGGCTGCTATAAAACTGCAGGCATACATTTCACCGGCCTCATTTTCTGTACAGTGAAGAAAATTACAGATATAGGACAGCTCTATATTGCTTCAGAAACAGCATTCTCGATCAGATTTCCTATATGAATGTTTTTATAATTCGTATTTCTTTTTTCTTTTAAAATACGATTAGAATCCTAAAGAGGAACAGTATTTATAATTAGTTTATGTTTTGTTTTAATAGATCAATTAAGTCTGACAATCAAAAGAATATTTTGATTTTGATTTTTCTTATTCTTATCAGACAGAGTATTTAAAGGTTCCGGCGGGGCTCCCCCCCGCCGGAACTAAACATTAAGAAGACATTCTTTGTGCTGTAATATGAATACGCCTGATGTTATTGGCAGGAATGGTATCATTTAAGTTATCTACATACACAAAAATGGTTAACCGGTACCAAACGCCGTCAATCGCCAGATCTATGGTTTCTATTTCCTGTGAATCATCAGAACTGCTTGTAGAATTTATAGGTGTGGAACTGCTATTCATATTATCTCCCCAGTTAAGGTAGATCCCGTTATCCGTTTCCACATATCCTCCCGGAGCTACTAAAATATTAGCACGGCGAAAACGGTCTACACTGGATAATGCCGCATACCACATTTTAACATTACTGGAAGATACATTTACCAATCTAGGGTTGTAAGTTACTCCACCCGATCCTGTATTGGAACTGGACCAAAAACTAAGATCCAGCCTAACTTTTCCTCCTAAAATAGGAGGATTCGAAATCATCGTACTCAGCAAACCTGTTGTAGTAGCTGGAACTTCATACGTGAAAAACTGGTACTCTCCCGGACTGAGCTTTTTCCCTCCCCCAACTTCTGCATTACACGTCTGGCCGCCTATAGAAATAGGAAACACTGTTGTATTAGGACTGGATACTGTCGGGGTTCCGGAAATAGTATAAATTAAAGTGCCTGAACCTTGTGCAAAATTTCCCTGGGTAATGGTTGCGGTAAGCCCGTTTACAGGTCCTAATGTCTGGGTAGAATATATTCCACCGTTTCCTCCTGTATAAGGAATAGTCATTGTTCCTTGAAAAGGAGTTCCAGCTGTATAGGTCAGCGGATCCAGATTAGCATCAGCACATCGTAAAGCGCCTATGACCCCCTGTTGCAATAAACGCCCATCCAAAGGTCTCCATTGGCTGCCATCCCAATATACATATCCTGCATAGGTAAATGTAGATTGTGTTCCCTGATTAAAAACCAATAGTCCAGTAGCAGGGCTAGGAATTGTAGAAGAATCATTGTAGGCTGTTAAAGCTACTCTTGGCCCCAGAAAACCTTTCTGCTTTCCTGATGCCAATTGACTCACATTAAGTTCTACTATTGCAGACAGATCAGGGGATGTAGTTCCTACCCCTACACTTCCATCAGCCATAACTACAAAATCATTGGCTTGTTGTCCTGCAGTAGGACTTCCAGTTGCATTATTGTCTTTTTTTCCATCAATATTGAAGATTCCCTGTGGATTGGGAGTATTGATGCCAACCTGTGAATAGTTGAGCGAGTAAACCATTATAAATAATGGAAGAAGATGCTTTTTCATTCTGTGTTTATTGTATTTAAATTGAGTATTACAATGGTTTTAGCTAAAGAAGTTTTTTGTTACATAGAGCATACTGAGTACTTTTTCCATAGCTCTAAACTGCTTTTTCTAAATCCATATTGTTGTTTAAAATTTCAATGCAAGATTAGAGTTATTCGCTTCTCAACCCAAGAAAATCAATACGCTATAGATACACTACAAGCCCATTATTACATACGTCACAGATACGTCTAGCATCAAACAATAAACATCAACATATTGAAAATGAAATAATTAAAATAAAAAAAATTAGTTTTACAAAAATTCAGATTATTTACATTAGGGATTTAAAAATAAACGTTCTATGAAGTATGTTTCATAGAGCGTTTTATTCCATATATTTTAAAAAAAGTAAAATTTCCAAAGGAAAACTTCATTCAGAACCAGGGGAAATGTCGTAATATTTGAAATTAAAACAAAATTTTAGTTTTAATATCCTATGCTTTCAAAGTAACCAAGATAAGTCTTAATCATTAAGATATCATTTTTTACTATTTCCATTCCCAATTCAGTTCTTCATGATAGGGAATTTTTTGGTCGCTACAGATTTCATGGAAATAGTTTTTTAGCTCAATAAGGTTATGAACCTGTTTCTTAGGAAATATCAGATAATTTCCTGCATTCATGTTAATAAAAAAATTTTCACCGGTTTCTGAAATCCATTCAAAATGAGCTATTGCGTGTTTAACCTCAAGCTGAGCATTCTTAATCAAAATATACTCTTTATTGAATTCTACATCAAAAGTATTGGCTTCACTACTTTTATACTGTTCTCCTAAAGCAATGGTTGTATAATAACGTTTATAGTAACGGCTGGCAAATTTTGGATAAATCAGATAAAAAAGGCCGCCCACAATAAGGATTGCTACACCTAATATTGGTTCGAAAAGCATCATGAACAGTCCGATTACAGCAATCATTCCTGCGAAAACATAGCCACTTACCCTTTTCGACTGTTTCACTTCATCAGATTTTGAGGCTTCATACAGTAAGCTGTCCAACATTGTTTTTTCATTAAAGCTCAGCTTCATCGTATTCATAGGAGATTGATTAGTTTTTTTACTATTAATTTCATAAAAATACTCATCTTCTGCTCAAAAAGCAACTTTACCGGAATAATTACCGGCAGATAATCATTTTTAATAAAATCATTTCACTTTTTTAAATAGTGTTCCGCCCTGTATATCCATCATCACTCCACTCACATTGCCTTTGTCATCAAGATTGAAATTGAAATCAAAATCAGGATTCATTTGCTGAGGGACATCTTCTGTAAGTTTTGAAGAGAAAAGATCATACTGCTTATGAACCAATATAAATTTAAACGTGGGAAAAGTTATATATAGATCATTCCCAATTCTGGAAATAATAAAAGTCCCATATCCTTTATTGGAGTATTCACCACAATACGAATCCAGCTCATGCGTTGGCTTTTTCTTATCATTAACAGATGTACTTACCTTTCTATCGGGCTTTATGATATCATATAATTCTTTTTCATAAGGATATGGTTTGTTATAATCCAATCCAAGCATCCTTATGGAAATCATATTGGCGATTGTACCGGAAAGATCTGAGTTATGCTGATTACTTAATACAACGATTCCAAATTTCTCTGCCGGAAAGAGAAAAACACTGGAGTTAAAACCAGATACTGCCCCAGCGTGCCATACTTTATAATGGCCTTTGAAAATCTGGGTAAACCAACCATAGCCATGTGCGAATAAAAAGTTTTTCTGATCCGGTTTCACAGGCGGTGTCCCATCAATTATCGTCTTAGCACTTATTGCATTATTCGCATACTCTTTTGAGAGGATTACTTTATTTTCAAAACTGCCATTATTTAACCAAAGCCTGATCCAATTACCCATATCTGTTGCAGAGCTATTAATTGCTGCTCCAGGTTTATCATTATCCGGTTTTTTAAATAATACCTTTTCAATAGTGTTGTGGTAAAGTCCGTAGGGATAAGAAAAGTCTTTCTGTTTAATCATTTCATCCACTGATGTATTACTGTTATTCATTTTCAGAGGATTCAATATTTTCTCTGTGATCAGGTTATCCCAGCTCTTGTTATTAAGCTGTTCTGCAATGCTTCCTAACATGAGGTATCCAAAATTACTGTATTTCCAGCTATTCCTCGGTTCACCATTTTCTTTTAAAAAAGGAAGTCTCTGCATTAGATCAATTCTTTTGGCAGCAGGAAAAAAGATATAAGTACCATCTATACTCCCTAATCCACTCCTATGTTCCAGCAAATCTTCAATGGTAACTAAACTATTCATTTTATCTGTTGAAAATGTAAGACCTGGAATATATTTGGAAGGTTTATCCTGAAGAGATAATTTCTTTTCATCTCCCAACATCCCTATTAAAGCAGATGTAAATGCCTTTGTATTGCTTCCAATACCAAAAACGGTATGGGGAGTTACCGGAAGTTTATTTTCATAATCCCTATATCCATATCCTTTGGTATATATTATTTTATTGCTCTTTACAATTGCTACTGATAAACCTACTCCTTTATAATCATTTAAAATTTTATTGATTTCTTCATCCAATCCTTTCAGATTTTCTTTTATTTCCTGACTTAATAGTAAAGAGCAGCATAATATGCTGAGCAGATACATTATTTTTTTCATAGTATTAAGTTTTTAAGTGAAGTAATACCTATTTACTTTTTAAATTTGCTATCATTTCAAGTGCAATAAATTTACACTTATTCCACTTAAAATGAATCAAATACATTTATAATCCTATGAATATGAAAATGATGCCTTCATTACAAACATTACAGCTTATCACATTAGAGCGTCAGGGATTGACACAAACTACTCCGTTCGGAACTGGAAAAAAAGCCGTGCTTACTGCTATGGAACGTCTCGGATATATACAGATTGATACATTATCTGTAGTAGAGAGGGCTCATCATCATACTCTATGGACAAGAATTCCTGATTTCCAGACTAATTACCTGGAAGAACTGGTAGAGGAACGTAAAGTATTTGAATACTGGTTTCATGCCGCGTCCTATCTTCCAATGCAGGATTTTCGCTATGCATTGCCCCAAATGCTTCATGTAAAGCAAAATGATTCTCATTATTATAATGCAGATAAAAAGATCATGGAATATGTAGTAGATACGATCCGCACAGAAGGCCCCAAAATGGCAAGAGATTTTGAGAGTAAAAAGAATAAAGCAGGAAGCTGGTGGAACTGGAAACCTGCAAAATTGGCTCTGGAAAGACTTTTCATGCAGGGAGACCTGATGATAAGCGGGCGCAGTGGTATGCAGAAAACCTATGATCTTACAGAAAAGGTATTGCCTTCATCCATCAATACAACAGTACCTACTCCATTTGAATTTGCTGAATATTTGGTCAAAACTTCTCTCCGCGCGTATGGTTTTGCAACGTTAAAACAGATCACCCATCTCAGGAAAGGTGATACATTGAAAAAAAATGTGAATTTGGTTTTACAATCCTTACTTGAAAAGGGCGAAATACAAAAAATTTCTATTGAAGGTCTTTCTTATGTTTTCATCCAGAATGATTTACTTGAAAAATCTGATGAGATAACCGGATCAGGTGTCAGATTGCTGTCTCCATTTGACAATTCCATTATTCATCGTGACCGTGTTAAACAAGTTTTTGATTTTGACTTCCGTCTTGAGTGCTATGTTCCCAAAGAAAAGAGGCAATATGGCTATTTCTGTCTGCCCATCTTATTTGGCAACACCTTTATTGGAAGAGTAGACTGTAAAGCCCATAGGAAGGATAAGAAATTTGAGCTGATCCACCTGCATATTGAGAATACAGATATTATTCCGGAACTTTGGATACCTTCTTTTACCGATGCTGTAAAGCGCTTTGCTGTTTTTAATGGCTGTGAATCACTGCTGCTGACCCAAGTGAGCCCACCAAAGCTGAAAAGTCTGATCAATAAAGCTTTGTCTCATTAATTTATAAAACATATCTATAGTGAAAATCTACAATCCCAAGAGTTACAGATTTCTTTTCCTTTCTATTTTAACAACTTTTTCCGTCTTTTCCATTTTATAGCTGTTTTTAGTTTTTAAGCAGTTGCTCCCTATATTCTATTCCCCATTTGGCCATCGTATCAATAATATCATGCAGGCTTTTTCCAAATTCTGTAAGCTCATAATCTACCGTCACAGGCATGGTATTGTTTTGGGTTCTGCTCACCAAATTATTCATCTCAAGATCCTTAAGTTCCTTTGAAAGAGTTTTGGCTGCAATGCCTTCCAGCTGTCTCTTCAAATCCATAAAACGCATCTTACCTCCAAAATACAGGTGACTGATGATAATCGTTTTCCATTTCCCTTCGAGTAAATAGACCGTGTCCTTTACGCCACGGATATGGTTTTTACATTCCGGTCCCAGTTCCATTCTCTCCTTTTTCATACTTAATTATTAGGATGCAAAGTTAGATA
The DNA here is from genome assembly GCF_003815715.1 of Chryseobacterium sp. G0162. Classification (NCBI taxonomy): domain Bacteria; kingdom Pseudomonadati; phylum Bacteroidota; class Flavobacteriia; order Flavobacteriales; family Weeksellaceae; genus Chryseobacterium; species Chryseobacterium sp. G0162. The sequence continues at coordinate 313,470 of NZ_CP033922.1, forward strand.
ATTATCAGCTATTCATGGAACTTAGTTACTTCCAGGTAACTGATTACCTATAGGTAACAGGTATATAACAGCAACCACTTAAGATGTAACTTTGCATCACAATCAGTAAGTAAATCATACAATTATGTCACTACAAGAAACACTAAACTGGAGATCTGCAACAAAAGGCTATAACGGAAAAATCATTGAGGATGAAAAACTGGAGCAGATATTGGAGGCCATTCGTCTTGCCCCTTCAAGTTCAGGATTACAGCCATTTAAAGTTTTAATTATTAAAAATAAAGAACTGAGAGAAAAATTACAGCCGATTTCCTGCAATCAGGATCAAATTGTACAAGCCTCACATATTCTTGTCTTTGCTGCCTGGGACGAATATACCCCCGAGAGAGTTGATTCATTTTTTGCCTTCAGCAATCAGGTAAGAAACCTACCCCATAGTGCCACTGATGATTATCGTTTGAATCTATTGGGAATGCTGGAAAAGCAAACCAAAGGCCAGCATTTTAATAATGCTTCCAAACAAACCTACATTGCTTTAGGTTTCGGACTTTTGGCAGCAGCAGACCTTAGAGTAGATGCAACTCCCATAGAAGGATTCGACAATGAAGCTGTAAATGAACTATTGAATTTACCGGAACAAGGCTTAAAAAGTACCGTTTTAATGGCTCTTGGTTATAAAGATGAAGAAACAGACTGGTGGGGAAAGCTGGACAGAGTAAGAAGATCGAAAGAAGAGTTATTTGTGGAGATCAACTAAATTAAGCATAAAATTAATAATAAAATTCAGGAGATCTTTTAAAGGTCTCCCTTTTTTTGTCTTACATTAAGGGTCCCATAAATCATTACAATGGAACTAAAATTAAGCATCCTAGACCAAACACCTATTATAAAAGATGGTAATGCTTCTACTGCCCTCAACAACAGTTTGGCATTAGCAAAAATGGCTGATACACTAGGCTATCACAGTATTCTGTATTCGGAGCACCATGGCGTGGAAGCCTATGGAAGTTCCAGTCCGGAAATTCTGGCAACAACAGTTCTTGCCAATACAAAAAACATTAAAGTAGGCACCGGAGGAATTATGCTCCGTAATTATTCTGCATTTAAAATTGCTGAATGGGCAAAAATGCTCGCTACATTTTACCCCGATCGTTTTATATTGGGCCTGGGAAAAGCACCCGGAGGACCGAAAGATGCTATTTTAGCATTGAATGGACATAAACTTCCCATCCTTAATAACATCAATGATAAACTGGAAGAAATTATCACCTATCTAAAAGAGCAAAACTATAAAGATACAGAACTGTTTGCTCAGCCTACTCATGTTTTGACATTACCGGAAATTACCTGGTTGGGTTCCGGAGAAAACTCGGCAAAAGAAGCAGCTAAATATGGTATATCCTACTCTATGGCTGATTTCATAGTAGATGGATCCAATGCAGAGATCCAGAAAATGTATCAGGAGGCATTTAATGATAAAGGATATGGAAGCCAGCCATCCTTTCAGTCAGCAATTTCTGTTTCCGTGGCCCAAAATGCAGAGCAGGCACGCCGTAATGCATTTGGAATGGTCTATCAGTTTGTAGAATCCAGAAAAATTCTGGCTCCCGGAGCATTGAAATCGTCTGAAGAAGTTGAAACTCTTATTGCTAAAAGTGAAGATAAAGAGTTGTTTAATTCCTTATTGGATAAAGTTGTAGTGGCCACTCCAGATACCATCCATTCAAAATTGGAAGAAAAAGCATTGCAGTATGGAACCAATGACCTTGTGATATTATCCAATATGTTCAGGGAAGAAGACAGGATCTTCACCTATGAAAGTCTTATTTAGCAAAAGTCTGCCCTGTTTTCAACAATAGGCAGACCTGTTTTCATATGCTAATCCTTATTTCAAATTCCTTGTTTCCAGTTCTTTTTGTAATGCCTGATTACGTTTGTTCCATTGAATTGCCAGGAGTCCTGCAAAAAACAAGGGGAAAAAGGTGAAAAACCCAATTCCTTTGGTTACACAGCTATATACTGCAACACCCACAAAAAATCCGATGAGAACAGCATTGGTTATTTTGTCGGATTTAGACTTATTCTTTTTTTCTAATAACTCCTGATCGGTTAACTCATTTAATTCTTTTTCTGCCATGATTATTGGTTTTAGTTTTTTGATTTGAAATCCTCGCTAACTTACAAAAGTTTTACCTTTATAAATGAAAAAAAGTGTACAGCATTTGATTAATTAGCTGCAGGATCAACAAGTTCTGTTGTTATTCTTATGGATTTTAATAGATTTTTATCGTCGAAAAACAATGTGGTAAAATGCTTTCCATTCTTAAAAATAAGTTTTGCTCCGCCGGGAAATTCACTATCAGGTCCAAGCTTTTGAATTTTTGCGTCATTTTTTTTGAATTGAACTTTAGCTTTCTCCAAAGTAGTTTTATTCATCACAAGACCGTATGGTAACCCACTTATGACCAAGTCTTTATTATCGGATACGTCAAAAAACATTTCGTTAATAACATTATTCTTTCCGAGACTACTATAAAGCTCTAATCCTGATTTCGTAAGCCATTTAGCATATTTCTCTTCATTAGCATCTTCATAGAAAACAGTTTCCACATGCAAGGCTTTCGAAATTTTATCTGGTGTCTGTGGAAAAACAAATCCTGAGTTTTTATCCAATAAGGAATTCAAATCTGCTGTTTTTTGTGAAAATGCAGTAACGCTTAAGAATTGAAAAAGGACGGCCAGTGCCAGAGTAAACGGTTTTATTTTCATATTGACTATTTTAATGATTTTCGGACTTAAAGATATTAAATTTAGCGATTTCAGTTTTAGGCTTTTTTAGTTCAAGAATGATCGGTTATTGATAAGCGAAACCGGAAAAAAATAATGTAAATTTGTCCTATCTTACCGCAAAGGTTAAGTTTTTAGTTTTTAATATAATGAAAAAAACAGCATTTTCTTTACTGGCGCTTTTGTTACATCTGGCCTGCCAGGCACAAAATTTTGACGTTATTCCATTAGGTATTTATGGAGGAGAACAGGAAGATAACTTATCTGCTTATTTAGTTGGAGGTACCAAAGACAATACATTCCTTTGCCTGGATGCCGGAACGGTAAATACCGGAATCCGAAAAGCAATTCAACAAAAAAGCCTTACCGGCTCAGAGGAAACAGTTTTGAAAGACCAGATCAAGGGATATTTTATTTCCCACGGCCATTTGGATCATTTAGCCGGTCTTATTATCAATTCTCCGGCTGATGCCAAAAAAGATATTTTTGCCATACCATCGGTAATTCAGATTCTGCAGAATCATTATTTTATTACAGATACCTGGATCAATTTCGCAGATCAGGGACAGAAGCCTATCCTTGGAAAATATCATTATAATGAACTTCAGGAGGGAGTAGAAACTCCAACACAGAAGACTTCTTTTTTCTTAACAGGATTTGAATTAAGCCATGTCAATCCATATAAAAGCAGTGCTGCATTGGTCAGAAATAATGACTATTACCTTCTTTATCTTGGAGATACTGGTGCCGACAGAATTGAGAAGTCTGACCGCATGGACAATCTTTGGAAAAATGTAGCCCCATTGATCCAAAAAAAACAATTAAACACCCTATTGATTGAAGTTTCTTTCCCAAACAGCCAGCCTGAAAATCTTCTGTTTGGTCACCTTACCCCTAATCTTTTAGTAGAAGAACTGGAAAAACTGAAGGAAAAAACCGGAAAAAAAGATCTGGAAGACCTTACTATTGTGGTTACCCACAGAAAACCCACAGGTAACAATCCTGAGATCATCAAACAAGAATTATTGAAAAACAATCCTTTAAAGGTAAAATATGTTTTCCCTGAACAGGGTAAAAGAATTAACTTACCTTAATAGTAAAAAGCGATGAAACATAACCTTCATCGCTTTTTTATCCTACATTCTTCAAATCTTCCACTGATTAATTAATTATTTCTCCTTTATTGTTTTCCAATTTGCCACGAAATTTCTGAAGTTCTTCAGGGTCCGGCTTATTCCAACCGGTTGCTTCCCCAATAATTTTCAATGGAGCTTCAGAGCGATAGGAACGGGTCAGATTACCCGGAAATTTTTTATCAGTCAGATTCGGATCATTTTCAAAACTTCCCACTGGTTCTACCACATATACCTTTTCTGATCCATCTCCTTTTGCTAATGCAGCAGCAAGTCCAGCTCCATTGACTAAGGATGTAAAGTAAATATGATTCATGATAAATTCAGACTTATAATTAGAATGGCCCCCTGCTGTTAAGAAATCTCCTATTTTCAGATCAGCTTTGGTTCCATGATAAAAAGGACCTTTATCAAAGATTTTATCTTTTACCGATATTGCCAGCGCATTATATTCTTTTACTTTTTCCGGATCTGAAAGCTCATGATAACATTCGGCAATCTTTAAATAAAGAGTATGAAAAGCACTTTTAGACGTATCATCATTTGCTTTTAAAGCATGTTGTAGAGCTATTTCAAACCATTGTAGCCGATTGTAAACTTTTTTTTGAAGTCGGGCCACGTAATACGCTGCAAGAAATTTTTCGAAATCGTCTGTTGCTTCATTCCAGCCTTGCATAAATAATTTTTCAGCTTCTTCAGATTTGTTTTGTTCTTCCATACCCATTCCCTGGATACAGAGTTTAACTACATGGTTAAATGGTGAAAATTCCATAGTATACATATTTTGTTTCAGATTTTTTTAAATTCCGATGCTAAGATTTTCAATTCACTTTCGGTAAATTTACACAAATACGTCAATCGTATTGATTCAATTACTTGGATTCATAAAAACATTTAAGATCTCACATGAATTTGATACAAAAGATCCTACATTTTCCATGATTGAAAAAATAATATTATATTTAAAGGAGCAGTATGTTGGGGTAAAATTTTTCTGTTACTGAAAAATACCATGAAGGCCTAAAGAAATCAAAAATAAGAAATATGGACAAGGAACTAATCAAGAAAATACAAGACAAAAAACATTATTACGAAAATATTGAGGCTTTGGAAAAACATTTAGATCAGCATTTCAAAAGTGAGGAAATGACTGTTTTTCATGAAATGCTGTCTCTCGATTTTCATCTTGATGTTTATTTTATCCAACCTGAAGATGAAGACTTTAATCTGCTAATAACTTCTGGTATGAGTCTACTGGAAATGCAGGTTCCCGATGCCATCGAAAACAAGGAAGACTACACTTTTGCAGAGCTTTTGATGATACTTCCTAAAGATCTAAAATTTGAAAAAATATATCCAAGTGAGGGAGAAAATGATTGGATCATAGGCATGATAAAAGATATGGCAAGGTTTCCTCATCATCAGGATACGTTCTTAACCGAAGGACACTCTCTGCAGGCGTGGAGTGATGTTTCGGAACCTTATGATGAAAATACTCAGTTTACAAGCAGTATTTTATTGCCTTCCGCTACTTTTGATGACGATTTTATGCAAATTGCCAGTGATGACAGAATCATTACCCTGTACACCCTTTTCCCACTCTACCAAAATGAATTGGAGTATAAAATAGAAAACGGGTATGGTAAGTTTTTCGACTTATTGATTGCGGGTAATATTCCTGATATTTTTGATAATAACCGTAAAAATTTATTAGAATAAATTTTTGCGATAAACATAATTTTAAAGTCTGATAGTCAAGTTTCCAATTTTGGTTATCAGGCTTTTTCAAATTCAAAAAAATATTGATCTTTATTTTTTCCTGATAATGATATCTCCTTCTGATAATCTAATTTCCTTATTGTTGATCCTTATTTCAATCCATTGAGCTGGATCATCCGATTCACAATCATTCATGATCCGGTATTAGAATCCGGCAGTTCCAACATGGTATCAATGGTCTTTTTACTGATCTGATACCGATCAGAGATAGCCAGTAAATACATAAGCTCTGATAATTCTTTCTTTAACTGAGTATTGGATTCTTTATCTATTCCATTGCTGATTAAACCGTTCAGTTTTTCAATTTCCTTACTAATAAATTCCCTTGCTCCTATCATTATCTTTGTGAATGCTTTTGAGCAAAAATAGTTATTTTCAAAAAGAATAAAAGACGGAACTTCTATCAGTCTTATTTACTTTGAAATCGTAGATATTCCCGTTGAAGAATTTTATGAGAAGGAAAAATTAGCCTCCTCTCATTTTTTGTTGTGAACATATCAAAAGACAATTTTTATTCCGTTGAATATAGATATTTATTGACGCTTTAATGGACTTTATATACAATTTATAACATTCTATTAAATATCAAGTCTTTATTTTTGCAATAAATGTGCATTTATTCAGATATTTGAATATGACTCTATTCCTAACTCCTGACAATGTCTATAAGCTGTACCATATTGATCCTTCAAAAAAGATGGAAGGTATTGTTATTCTGCATCAACAAAACCATCCCGAAAAGGAATATACAAAGAACACCCGTATATTTGATGGGTTATTGCTAGGATTTATGATAAAGGGATCTATGAAAGCTCAGATCCACTTTCAGGAATATGAACTCAATGAAGGTGATATTGCTGTATTGCAACCCCAACTGATGATTGACACAAAATCCCTAAGCGAAGATGCAGAAATAATAACGATTGGGCTTTCTTTAGATTTTATTACAGAGTTCCCAGTCCTACGTGAATTTGTTATGAACAACGAGGTCCGATGGCAGCCTGTTATCAGGCTTCAATCTGAAGAAATAGGCTTACAAAAAGAATTGGTAACCCTGATACAAAATTTTTACCATAAAAGTCCCACTCCCAAAAAGGCTGAAATGCTACGTCATCTTGTAATTGCTCTAATGTGTCTGATTTCTGAAGCCTATTCTGGACTAATAAATCAAAATAGCTTTACCAAAAACCGTACTCATGAAATCATTGATGATTTTTATGTCTTGATTTCAAAATATGCAAACCAACAACGAAGTGTTACATTTTATGCGGAAAAACTTCATTTAACACCACAATACCTTTCAACTTTCTTGAAACAAAAAACAGGAAAATCAGTATTACAATGGATTGATCATGTAATGATTCTACATGCTAAAACATTACTCAAATCAACCAATTTATCTGTTAAACAGATTAGCCATGAATTAAATTTTGAAGATTCGAGTGTCTTCTGCAGATTTTTCAAAAGAGTTACCGGGGTTTCACCAGGAAGTTTCAGGAATAGATAATGAACAATATCTACTTCTAAATTATATGTTGTACAATCTTACAAAAAGACCATTTTTACCATATTTTCTTCCATAAAAACAAAAATGACACATTATAAATTGTATACAAATACCATCAAAGTGTAAAAGAAATAGAGCTTGCCTAATCCTACTTTTACACCATGAAAAATTCAACAAAAAAAGCGGCAATCGGGTTTATATTTGTAACCTTACTGATTGACATTACAGGCTGGGGAATTATTCTTCCGGTAGTCCCTAAGCTAATCAAAGAACTTATTCATGGTGATATCAGTGAAGCTGCTCAATATGGTGGCTGGCTTGGTTTTGCTTATGCTTTTACACAGTTTATATTTTCACCTGTGGTAGGAAATCTCAGTGACCGGTATGGAAGGCGTCCTATTATTTTAATTTCTCTTTTTGGATTTGCTGTAGACTATATTTTTCTGGCGCTTGCTCCCTCTATCGGATGGTTATTTTTAGGAAGAATCATTGCAGGATTTACTGGAGCCAGCATATCAACTACAAGTGCCTATATCGCTGATATTTCAACAGATAAAGACAGGGCTAAAAACTTTGGTATGATTGGGGCTGCCCTGGGACTGGGGTTCATTATCGGACCTGTTATTGGAGGGCTATTGGGGCATTATGGAGCAAGAGTTCCGTTCTATGCCGCTGCCGGTCTGTGTATTTTAAATTTTCTTTATGGATACTTTATTCTTCCTGAAAGTTTAGATAAAGAGAAAAGAAGAAAATTTGACTGGAAACGTGCTAATCCGGTCGGATCACTTCAATTTTTAGGAAAGCACCATGAAATATCGGGTTTGATTATTGTTTTAATTCTAATCTATATTGGAATTCATGCTGTACAGAGCAACTGGCATTTTTTTACCATGTATAAATTTGGCTGGACTGAACGAATGGTCGGAATTTCTCTTGGGGTACTTGGATTATTATTAGGATTGGTTCAAGGTATTCTAATAAGATGGACAACTCCTAAATTGGGAGAACATAAGAGCATTTATTATGGGCTTATTTGCTATGCAGTAGGATTGTCTTTATTTGCCTTTGCCACACAGGAATGGATGATGCTTATCTTCCTTATCCCCTATAGTTTAGGTGGAATTTGCGGTCCTGCATTGCAATCAGTTATCACCAAAAATGTCCCATCCAATGAACAAGGTGAACTTCAGGGGGCATTAACAAGTTTAGTAAGTACTACCTCCATCCTAGGGCCTCCAATAATGACTAATTTATTTTATTATTTCACACATGATGAAGCGCCTTTCAAACTTCCGGGAGCTCCTTTTCTGTTTGCTTCTATTTTAATGCTAGTTAGTGTAATAATTCTTCATTCTGTATTCCATCAAAAAAAGGGAAATAAATTCAAGAATTAGAAAGTTCCTCAACGCTTTTCATGAAAAATCAAAATGAATCTATTTCAAATAACAACACCAGTTCAAAAATGAACTGGTGTTATTTCTAAAAATATTCTGATACCCTATCTGCTAAGTTTATCTTTTATCACTGCTGCAGCCTGTAAAATTGATGTTTGTATAGCTGGTATGTTAGCTAAAGGGTTTAATAAGCCATAATCATGAATAAGTCCACCATATCTTGTTAGGGTTACTTCTACCCCGGCCTCATTTAATTTTCTTGCATAGGCTTCTCCTTCATCACGAAGTACGTCATTTTCTGCCGTCTGAACCAAAGCAGGAGGTAATCCTTTTAATTGTTCTAAGGAAGCTTGTAGAGGAGATGCGTAGATTTCTTTACGTTTTTCTGTGTCTGGAAGATAGTTGTCCCAGAACCATTTCATCATATTTTTGGTAAGGAATCTACCTTCCGAAAATTCATTGTAGGAAACGGTTTCAAAATCCGCATCAGCAACAGGCCATAGCAGTACCTGTAGTTTAATATGTGGACCGTTGTTATTTTTTGCCATCAATGCCATTACAGCAGTCATATTTCCTCCCACACTATTCCCGACAACGGCAAGGTTTTTTCCATCAACGCCAATTTCTTCTCCATGTTCAGCAACCCATTGCATTGCTGCATAAATCTGATTGATTGCCAACGGATATTTTGCTTCCGGTGAAGGGGTATAATCTGGAAATACAGCTACTGCGCCACTTTCCACAACCAAATCTCTTACCAGTCTGCGGTGAGTAGGATAATCTCCCAACACCCATCCTCCCCCATGAGTGAAGATAAATACCGGTGCATTGGGCTGACTTCCTTTAGGTTTGGTAATGTGAATATTAACTTCATATCCGTTCTGATTGATTATCTGTTCTGTTTCTTCAATTCCTGAATAATCAACTTCAACGGATTTCTGAGCACCTACCAGGATCTGACGGGCTTCTTCCGGGCTTAATAACTCCATGGGTGTACCCTCTCCCGAGTTCAATGCCTGTAAAAACGTGCGTACTTCAGTAAAAATCTGAGGATCATTTTCTCCTTTGTAAGGTCTTTGTTGTGCCATGATATTTGTATTTAATGTTAATAAAAAGAACCTAAAGCTTTTAAAATATACCACTTTATCTGTTCTGAATTGTAATACTCAATTGATATTGCAAATCTACTCCCGGCCAAGCAATTTAATAAGACACAAACGGCTTTATTAATTGTACTTTTTTCCCTCGTCATACTTTTTTCTAAAATTTGAAGGTGTGTTCCCAACTTTTAACGAGAATAATCTGTTAAAATACGCCGGATCTTCATATCCGAGGTGATAAGCAATTTCCTTGGCACTCATCGCGGTATGAATCAATAATCTTTTGGCCTCAAGAATAATACGGTCCTTGATGACTTCATTGGGCTGAGTCATATTCATTTTTTTTAACCGGTGGGTCAGTGTTTTGGGAGCAATCCCTATTATATCTGCATAGTCTGCAACGGCATGCTTTTCTTTGTAGTGGTTTTCCACCAACAGGCTAAACTGGCGGTAGAAAGCTGTATCGTGGTCAATTCCGTCATTTACTTTGTCCAGATGCTGAACACTCCATAGTCTTGTAGAAAGGATGATGATCTGCTTCAGGTACACTCTCAGCATTTCTTCCTGCTGAGCCTGCTTCACTCTGAATTCATTCTGTATAGCTTTCAGAATATAGGTAATAACAATTGTATCGGTAGCATTTAAAGTAATCATTGGCATATTGCTTAGATTATTGAATAAAAGGCCATCACAGGCTACCTCCGAATCGTGTATCTGAATACAATAAAAGTCCCGGTTATAATAAATCATAAGACCAGGCTCTGCTCCTATATTTTCAATATGAAAATGCTGATTGCTATTGATAAAGAAAACCGTTGGTTCTTCCGTTGTATACTGCTTAAAATCGACAGTAAGCGTATAGCCTTCCGGTAAATATAGAATCTTAATATAGGATTTATATTTTTCAGAATTAACTTCCTCTAGGTCAGTCTGACTAACCCTGTGCAGTCCCATTTTTTTATAAAATGATTCAAGGAGACATTGTTGAAATTCAATCATACATTCAATTTGAATAATAGGGATACAATACAGATTTACAAATCAATACTAAAAAACAATCCCTATAATTACTCCTGATAAAATTACAGTTTTTTTCTTGTGAATGATTAATTTTCAACCACATTACGGTTTAAATTTTATTCTACGCCTTCTGATACATTCATGATTGTTTTTTACTTTTTTATATCAACAGGAAATTTTTATCAGACAGAGTACTCTATTGGCTCATTTCTTTTTCCACTTATTCATTACATGCAAAACAATGATAATCAAACTCTTTAAAGGCCATAAATATTTTAAAATAGAGCCCTACAAAAGGTCTTTGTTTGTTTAGATTTAAAAAACATCAAATTTTATTAAAAAATATTTTGCCAATATTTAAAAACTTCCTATATTTGCACCACTAAAAACAACGATATAATCGGAGTTGAAGGAGAGTTGGCAGAGTGGTCGATTGCGGCAGTCTTGAAAACTGTTGACTGTAACAGGTCCGGGGGTTCGAATCCCTCACTCTCCGCAAAAAAGGTACAAATCAAATGATTTGTACCTTTTTTTTATTATAAAAACTGGACAATAACCAATCCTGATGAAACGCATACTCTATGCATTAACTGTTTTGTTTATTCTCAATGATTCAAAGGGTCAAAAAATCATGAATACAGACATCAGTAATTTATGGAAAGCTTATCATCGTATTCAGAAAAATAAAAAAGTAAAATCCTCCGACAACCTTTTTCTTAACAAGAATAATTTTTGCAGCATTTTCATGATAACCCCACCTTTCAGCTTATAAGTTTTACTCACTATAAAGCCTTAAACTGGAAAAATGAAGCAGAAAAGGACCAAAATGAAGGTTGAAAACTCCAATTTGGTCCATCAATAAAAATAATACTTCCTGATAGCCCGATATATAGGATTTTGTTTGTTTTTTTATTAGTAGACTTATTATAATTTTTTATATATTTGCACCACTGAAAACAACGATATAATCGGGGTTTAGGGAGAGTTGGCAGAGTGGTCGATTGCGGCAGTCTTGAAAACTGTTGACTGTAACAGGTCCGGGGGTTCGAATCCCTCACTCTCCGCAACATGCGAAACGAAAGTTTTCAAAAAGCATCAAAAAAAAAATATATAAGTCATGCAAAATCAATGATTTGCATGATTTTTTTTTGTTTATGGCACATTCGTGGCACTTTTGAAAATTAAGAAAAAGTGCCACAAAAAAAATCTTAACACACTAGTTATCAAACTGTATAAACACATTAACGACTTGATTACTTTAGGCTTTAGTTCGATATTAATAACCCTTAAAAAGTTTAATTATGTTAGAACAAAGTTATGGGCTCAATTTCTTTTTGAAAAGCCCAAAAGTCAAAACCAGAGCGATGCGCTTAGTGTATGTTAGAATTACCGTCGACTAAATAGTAAACTTTTGTTTCGTATAAAATTTATAGTTTGGTGTTAATGTAATTCGCAAAGATTTGCAAAAGGGCATACGAAAAATTAACAAAACTCATTAATAATCATTCACTTAAGAAACTTTGTTACCCAAAATTAAACAACAAAAAATCAAGTACGGTTAATTAAATTATTCTATTTAATGTTTAAATTATAAAAAAATTGTCCGCATTTTTAAAAAAGTAGATTCACAGTAATGAAAATTAAATTACATACATAAATAAAAAAGCCGCTGTATAAGCCGCTTTTTCAATGTTATTTCTATTAAGTCTTTCGAAATTTTGATGGATATATTCCCGTTCTATTCCGTATAAAAACCGAAAAAGAAGCAATGCTGTAAAACCCCAAATTAAAGGCAACCTCTTTGATAGTTTGGGTTGACCCTTTTAATTGACGTTTTGCTTCCAACACCACTCTTGAATCAATAAGCTCTTTCGCAGTTACTCCAAGCGTATTTTTAGTTATAACATTTAAATAATTTGGCGTTACAGATAATTTATCTGCATAAAAAGCAACAGCTTTGGACTCTGTAAAATTCTTTTCGATCAATTCAAAAAAGTTTACAACAATTGGGTTCCTTCTAGTCGTTAAAAGTTCTTTCCTCTCCTCTTCACCAAGTAATTCATCAATAAAAGAGAAAATAATCTTAGTCCTGAAGCTTAGCACATCCAAATTGTAATTATCATCTTTATATTCGTCGCTGATCAGCTTAAACTCAAATGATAACTTTTCGCTCATGGCCTGAGGTACATTAATAACTGGAAATTTGTTAGATAAAGGAGATAAAACTTTTGAACTGTATAATTTAGCTTCAACAAACCTTTTTGATAAAATCAGCTTATGCCCTCTTGCTCCTTTGTGAGTCTTCCACGAATGCATCTGTCCGGGAAAGGAAATATGAATCTGGTTATCTTTCTCTTCATATTCTACAAAATCAATAGTATGAATACCAGAAGCCCGTTCAAAAAAAATAATTACATAACTATTAGGTGCTCTAAAACGCAAATTCTCACTTTCACCTGCTAAGGGAAAATACGCGATATGGTCTTTTATCCTTGCTTCAAATTCAAAACCATTTTCAATAAATTCATCGTTCATTCAGTAATCTTTTACATTATGTAAAAATTCAATTTTTATAACTTTTTATAAGTTACCCAAAATTAAACAACAAAAAACCAAGTACGGTTAATTGAATTATTCTATTTAATATTTAAATTATAAAAAAATTGCCCGCATTTTTAAAAAAGTAGATTCACAGTAATGAAAATTAAATTACATACATAAATAAAAAAAGCCGCTGTATAAGCCGCTTTTTCAATGTTCTAAGTAAGGAACATACTACATTTACAGCAAAAAAAATCATCCAAGACAGAGTATTACTGGAAACCAAACGGCTGCTACTATCAACAGAGTTGAATCTGAAACAAATTTGTGTTGAACTAGGTTTTGTAGAAACTGCTCACTTTTGTCAGTTTGTTAAATTAAAATTAGGAATGACGCCAACTCAGTTTAGAGAACACGCTGCAGTGATCTAAACTAAAAATAATTAGTTTTAAACCAAATGGTTTTTTAAAATAATTGCTTATAAAAAGAAGCTGGTTTTATATGACCGGCTTCAACTTATGAAATAGTAGTGATTGAAGAAATAAAAGATAATATTATACATCTACTTCTGTCATTTCCATATCAAAAATAGTTCAATGGAAACAAACTATATTATTGAAATTATTTCAGGTGTTTAAAATTTCATCTAAAATTCAGGATATTTATAAATATACTAAACATAAGGATGATTTAAATAACAGTCTCCTATCTTATTTCCAATAATTTTGGCAAATGAAAAAGGATCCGAACTTTCTGAACATATTCATCTATATGTATTAAGTTAACTCCATAATTAAAAAGAAAAAAGAAATAAAAAACAAACTACATAATGAAAAAAACAATAGGCTTAGCCATGATGACTATGGTATCGTCCCTACTATCCGCACAGGTCATCAGTAGGTAATGATGTTGGCAGCGCTTCTAACAAGACTTCCGTCCTACTGGAGTTTGCCCAAGGAGAGAATTAAGGAATCATCCTTCCTTATACTCGTAACCTACCTACCACCCCAGCAGAAGGTACAATATTGCTTGATGCAGAAAACGCAACAACTGCTAGAATTAAATATTATAATGGAAGTTGGATTGATCTCAGTGGGCAAGACGCGGACGTTACAGCTGAACTTGCTCAACAGCCTGATACAGATCAAGTAAATGAAGATACAGATGCCAAAACGATTATTGGCTCCAATAATTCAGCTGCAGACGGCGTGTTGGTACTTGAATCGCAGACTAAGGCATTGCTTCTACCTACAGTCGAAAATACCGATAATATTATTAACCCTTCTCCTGGAATGCTTGTTTTCATCAATAAAACCGGTGCTAAAAGACTTACCGTTTATAATGGAGCTAAATGGTCTTACTGGCAGCATAATAATTAAGAATATACCTTTCCCTCACAAATGCAAACAGGATACAATCAATATTCTGTCAATTAAACACAAACGTTAGCGGCTTTAATAGGCCGCTTTTTTGTCTATTCCCTAAACCTGCTAGGATATGTAACTAGAAAACGATCCAATAGTGTAGAATCCCAAGTTATACGCAATCTGCTTGATTGATTCGTCAGACCCTTTTAAAAGCCGCTTTGCTTCAAGTACAACATGTGCATCGATAAGTTCTTTTGCTGTAACACCTAATGTCTTTTTTGTAAGCACATTGAGATAATTTGGAGTTACTGCAAGTTTCTCAGCATAGAAAAACACTGATTTAGACTCTGTAAAATTAATTTCAACCAACTCCATAAACTTTAGGATAATTGGATGGCGCTTGGTTACAGTTAACTCCTGCTCTTCAAGCTCCTCTATAACCGATTTTATAAATGAGACTATAATTTTTGTTCTAAAACTTATCACATCTGAATTGACAAATTCCGCATCAAGCTCTCCTTTCATTAACTGAAATTCCAGAGATAATTTCCTACTCACTTCAATGGGTATATTGATAACAGGAAACTTATTATACAATAATGATAAAAATTTCATATTGCATAATTTAGTTTCAATAAATCTTTTAGACAAAATCAACTTATGTCCCTTTGCTTCAGCTTTCGTCTTCCAGGAATGAATTTGTCCGGGAAAGGAAACATGAACTTGGTTATCTTCCTCTTCATAATCCACAAAGTCAACAGAATGCCTACCACCAGCTTTCTCAAAAAAAATAAAAACATAACTATCCGGTGATCTAAAACCAGATATTTCGCTTGCCCCTGCTAATGGAAAATAAGCAATATGATCTTTTATCTGTGCCTCTAGATCAAGATCCTTTTCAATAATTTCATCGTTCATTTGGTACAATTTTGCTATTTTTTGTAATATTCAACTTTCATAACTTTTGAAAAAAAACTTTAAATAATGAATAATTTTAACAACAAAAAAAGATGTTTCATCACATAAACAGGCAATTATTATAAAGTAAATAGTAACAACTCCATTACATGAATATCTGCAAAGGGCATCTAAAATATAATCCTTCATACCAGAGCACATTATATTTCATACTTCAATCACTCAACACACCCCAAACAAAGAAAAATATATAATAATAACAATCATTGGGATAGATTTAATAACCAAATCATCGCTAAAATTACCTTATTTGCATCAAATTTAGATTATCTAAGTTATAGTACCTATACAGCTGCCTATACTACTGAAGGCAGCTGTTTTCATATAGTATCTACCCAACACAAGTACTATTCGTAAGCAACGTTGGATACAACATATATCGCCTTATTATAAGTACTATCAGCCTCCGCTATAATGTTATAAAATCAATATGTGTTGGAATAATTACCATAACATTTTTCTTCATACTACTTTATAAATTTGAACATTATGAATTACAAAGATTTACATATAGGAAGCTGTATTAGCAAAAAGATTAATGAAAATAATATAGAGATGAATAGAATAAAATCTTTATTCAAACTTCCTGAGCATGAAATTCTAAACATGTACGAGGAAGAGGAATTACCTACAGGACTTTTATTGAAATGGTCGAAATTCCTTGAGTATGATTTCTTCAGATTGTATTCCCAACACTTAATTCTGTACTCTCTAGAAAAAGGATCTAATAAAAATCAAAAGTCTAAAGTTCTTCCAAATTTTAGAAAAAAAGTTTATACCCAAGAATTGATTGATTTTATTTTGGATCTTTTAAGAACCGGAGTAAAAACGAAACAAGATATTATTACAGATTATAGAATACCAAAAGCAACTTTACATAAATGGGTCCTTAAATACGGCCACGAAAGTAATAATTAAGATATCAATTAATTTTATATATGTACAACGAAGACCCAAATTACAAGAGAATCTACGAAGATATTATAGCATTGCGCCATCCTGAAAAACGAACAGCTTGCGAAAAAATTCTTAGCAAAAAAAAGCTTATTTCACTTGATGTACTTGCGCTCAATGTAATAATATTTGGTCATGGTGAATCTAATCAAAAATATAAATCATATGATAAAGAATCGATATTTAAAATGCTGCAATATCAAAAGGAAAAAAAAATGAATAATAAAGAAGCAGCTCTACATTTCAATCTAAGTAGAAACACAATTTCCAAATGGAAAAGGATCAAATTTAAATTGTAGTACACTCTCCTAATCAATTATTTTTTCACATCTAACCTTACTCAATTAGAGTATTAAAAACTTAAAATAACTTACTAAAACCAATTTGAAATGACAAAGAAAATTTCAATTCTAATTGCTAATTATAATAATGGAAGATATTTCAAGCAATGCTACGACTCTTTACTAGAGCAGTCCTATACTAATTGGGAAGCTATTATTGTTGATGATTGTTCTACTGATAATTCCGTAGATATAATCAAACAGCTAATTAAAGGTAATAATAGGTTTTTGTTAATAGAGAATACTGTAAATAAAGGTTGTGGTTTTACTAAAAAAAAATGTCTGGACTATGCCACTGGTGAAATCTGTGCTTTTCTAGATCCTGATGATGCACTTTACTCTTCAGCGATAGAAAAATCCATGAGACAGTATGACCAAAGTAGAAATATTGTTTGTACATACTCTAAAATGATGCTTTGTGATGAGAACTTAAATCCACAAAAAGTTTTCCACCAAACCAAGCAAATCTATAATGATAATCTCTTCTTTAATTGCCCCATACAAATGGCACATTTCTTCACTTTCAAAAAGAATATTTATGATAGAACATTAGGTATCAACCCTAATTTAAGGACTGCTGCAGATCAAGATTTATACTTAAAAATATTAGAACACGGAAACGCAAAGTTTATTAAACAAACTTTATATAAATATAGACTTCATGACAAAGGAATATCTCAAAATAAAGGAAAAGCTGATGCAAAAAAATCATTCGCCTTAGTTATTCATGACACTTTAAAAAGAAGAAATATAAAGTATATTAATCATAATAAAGTACCTGATACTTTAGTCTATCCGGAAGAAATTTTCCAGCTATTAAATTACCAGGTCAGTATTTTGTATCGTTTAAAATTAAAACTAATGGTGTTGTTAAAAGGCTAGATTTTATCATAATCACCTTCTTTTATTATTGAGAATATAAAAGCTTTTCATAACCCTGTATGAATACATAATAGGGCATCATTGACAGTTATTAAATTGTTGATCAAATTGTGATTTGTTATATAGTATACTAAGGATTTTCAGTACAGAAAATCATTGATCATATTTTGATTCATTCATTTTAATAACCCGTCCTGGATTTCCAACAACAGTTGCTCCATCCAAAACATCTCTAATGATCACTGCTCCTGCTCCAATAGTACACCATTTGCCAATATTAACACCTTGTATTACTACAGCTCCTATTCCAATATGTGTTCCCTCACCCACTGATACAGCACCTGCTAATGATGCCCCTGGAGATATATGAACAAAATCTTCAATAGCACAATCATGATCGACAGATGCATTTGTGTTAATTATGCAGTGTTTTCCTACATTGACCTCGGAGTTAATCTTACAACCAGGCATTACAACTGTCCCCTCTCCAATTTTCACTCTTTTTGACACTGTTGTTTTAGGATGAATTAATGTCATATAATTAAATAGTGGGTTTCCATTGACTATTTTTTTTCTTATTTTGTTATTTCCAATTGTAATCACCACATCAATAGCATAAAGGGGAACACTGTGAGTAACAGTGTAATTTAATAACATTATTTTAGAAATATCCTCATCAATAAAACCTTCAATATTGTATCCGTTTTCTTCAGCAATTTCTAAAACGACTTTTCCATGACCACTTGCTCCATATAAATACATAAAACTACTATTATAATTATTGAAAACTGATTATTATTTAAAATGTAAATTCAACACCATTCGCTTATTCAAAAGATATCCTAATTATACCCATTAAAATCATCCGCAGTTACATGTCCAATCTGGCTGACACCTTCACTTTTAAAAACCTTTTTTAAGGTTAGTATTAATATTTTAGCATCCAATACAAAAGATACATGATCAACGTACCAAATATCCAATTCTATTTTTTTCGTGTATGAAATAAGATTTCTACCATTTATCTGCGCCCATCCAGTTATACCAGGACGAATCTCATGACGTCTCATCTGCTGTTCAGAATATAACGGTAAATAATTAGGTAGAAACGGTCTTGGTCCTACAATAGACATTTCCCCTTTCAAAACATTAATTAATTGAGGAATTTCGTCTAACGAAGTCTTTCTAACAATTCGTCCTACCCTCGTTAACCTCTGAGCATCTTCTAATAACTTACCATGTACATCTCTTTTATTATTCATCGTCCTAAACTTAATAATGTTGAAAATTTTCCCATTGAGCCCCGGGCGTTCTTGAAAGAAAAAAGGGTAGCCATCATTTACTATATATAGACCTATAAAAATAATTATGAAAATTGGAGATAAGATCATTAGACCTATAACAGCCATTATAAAATCAAATAAATGTTTAAAAAAATGTCTATACATTCTTAAGTGTGATATAATATGTTTAAAGGCTTAAAGATTCTGACTTTATTAATTAATAAATAAAAGCAAGATTGTACAGAACACTTATCTTTTATTTATTGATGTCTGTTATGAAG
This sequence comes from Chryseobacterium sp. G0162, assembly GCF_003815715.1. Taxonomy (NCBI): domain Bacteria; kingdom Pseudomonadati; phylum Bacteroidota; class Flavobacteriia; order Flavobacteriales; family Weeksellaceae; genus Chryseobacterium; species Chryseobacterium sp. G0162. The sequence continues at coordinate 332,817 of NZ_CP033922.1, forward strand.
CTATTCATAAGATCAGCGAAACTTCAGATTAGACAGAAGAATCTGTCTTCCTTCATGTATGAATTCCTAATACCAAAGGTAAAATCTATAGTCTACAAAAAATTGTCTATTTTATTCTAATTCTTTATATTTTTATTTCTTTTTATTGCTGTTTATCAATCCAATCTGGTTTTCACTGTCTTCTAAACTGACAGTATAAATAATTCTCACAAGAATGGTAACCTAGGTTTTCTCTATAGATTCATAGCTCCATAATCGCAAACTAATGATTATTAATAATAAAAAGACCTTCGCGGTGAGCGACGGTCTTTCTTATTATTGAATACTTTCACGAATAATATTTAGATATTTCTTGGCGATAATTTCTCTATCGAAATTAATCTTGGCATACTGATAACCATTCTCACCTTCTCTCAACAACCTTTCAGGATCAGCCATATAACTTCTGATCACACGACTGTATTCATCAGCATTTTCAGGTTCAACATACTCCCCTGCCCTTGCCTCTTCGATTAACACTCGCGACACTCCATCAATTGCCATCAAAACTGGCTTTTTGCATGAAAAATAATCAAATGTTTTATTAGAATATACGGTCTTAAAAGTGTCTATTTTTTTTAATATAGAAGCACCCATATCAGACGCAATTATATATTTTAACACTTCTTTTTTTGATACGGAATCAAGGAATCGTACATTAAAAACATTCATTTGAAGAGCCTTTTGTTTCAATTTTGCTTTTTCCATACCTTCACCAATCAATAAAAAAAGAACATTAGTATCCTCCAATATCTTTCCTGCATCTAAGACCTGTTTCAAATGATTGGCTACCCCATGGGCACCCACATAAATAATCACAAAATATTCGTCTAAATCATTATCTCGTCTAAATTGTTCTCGATCAAAATCATGAAGCAAACCATCTGATAGAGCAAAATTAGAAGCATTGGGTACCACTGCTAGTTTTTCTTTCTTAACTTTTTTTAATTTAATTAAAGAGTTATAAAAAGCAGGCGTCAATACACTGATCAGAGTAGCCTTTTTATACATAAAAGATTCAAACCAATAGGCCATTTTAATAATTAATTTATTGCTAAGAATCCCCATATCAATGGCTGACTCCGGCCACAAATCCCGTACTTCAAAGATCATAGGAATTCTCTTAAACCTTGAAATCAAATACCCTGCTCCTCCAACAAATAATGGTGGGGACGTAACCACTACTACGTCAAATTTCCCCTTCACTTTAAACAAACCAGCCCATAAAGAAGAAAACATAAAAGAAAAATACCCCCATAAGCGGCCTATAAAACCGCTATTATAAGATTCTGAAACATGAGTACGATGTACTGTGATTGCTCCCTGTTTCTTTTTTACAAAGTATTTCTTTTTATACTCTTCTCTTTTTGTAAAACCATTGTAATGAACCATACCGGCTATAACCGTAACTTCATGTCCTTCCTCTGTCCATGTTTTGGTTATTTCATTCCACCGGGACCCACCAGGATCTTCTTCTTCTAGAAAATACTGATGTAGCAATAAAATTTTCATATTTATATATTTAAAAATTAGATCTTGTTTTAAGAATATTGGTTTCAGATGACTAGTCCGTTAGCTACTTCATTTGAGATATGAAGTAATAACTCATGAATTTTATAGGTGTTTTTAAGCTATTAATACACTCACTATCAATATTTTATATTCAACAGCCTTTTATTGCTTCTTCAAAGATATCTACATAATCTACCGCAATATTGCACCAGTTATAAGAGTCAAAATCAATAGATGATAAATCAAAATTGTCCTTATCGAGCAACTCTCTCAAATTGTGCACCAGCGCCTCGATATCCGGAGAAGTACCAATTCCAATTCTCTCACTAAATATTCCGTCTATCCCTTGATTTTTCGTATATAATACGGGTAGCCCTTGAGATAATGCTTCGATATAAACAAGACCGAATGTCTCAAAGATTGATGGCATAATAAAATAGTTATTTTGTCTGTAGATATGTAGTAGTTCCACCTTATCATAGATATAACCTAAATAACTAATCCAGTCTTTATGTCGTACAATCAAGTCATGAACAAGTTGTTCCTTGTCTCCACCACCTCCAACAAGGTTAAGTCTGACATTGGGATAGTCAGCTTTCAGATAGACAAGTGCTTTTATCACATTTTCTACATTCTTATTAGTATCAAAACGTCCAACAAAAAGCAAATTTTGGGCATGATTCTGAACTCTATTAACATATAAATTTTCTAACCATAGATTCTCTATACCATTAGGAATTACAATTGTATTCTCTCTATGCCTGTAAACAATTTCTTTAATTTTTGGATGATTATAGAATAGATCTCTTAAACCCTTACTTATAAAGATAATTTTGGATGCATTTTGCAAAATACCTTGCATTAAAGGTATTAGGTCAGGCCGATATCTGAGAAAGAAATTCACATCTGTACTTCGGACTGCAACAACATAGGGGATCCCGAATTTCTTTTTCAATTGATATGCTATCGCACCATCACTAAATAAGGTAGTTGCATAAGTAACATCAACAGACTGAATATCAATATTTTCCTTTATGTCTTTAAAAAGTATTCTTATTTTTACCCGAAATAATATCCTATGATAGGTCTTTAGTAAGAATGAAGAATAGATGAGTTTTGAATTTTGAGTTTTAAACTCAAAACTATTTTTACCCTTATTTGATTCCTTTCTAAGCGGATGATAAATGATTTGCTCAATTCCGTGGTTGTCCAGCTCCTGATAAAGGTTCTTATACACTTTTGAATAAGAGTAATCATTACAAATATGCAGTACTTTCATTATTAGATTGATTATTATAATGACAATAATTCTCTATAAAATTCTTTACGCACATTAATTTGTTCATTCTGTGCTGAATACTTATCAAAATTGATGAGTAAGCTCTGATACATAGTGGTAATACTTTCGTTATTAAGGAGCTTCCACCATCCATAAAAAATATGCATATAGTTACCACCTGGTGCATATCCTCCAGACTTGGATTTATAATTTACCCTATAACTGACATTAACACCGTTCATATAATTATTAAAAGAGTACAGTTTAGTTTTAGTATTGTATTGAACAACCTTGGATAAAAACTTTGAAGCTAAACCTGTCCGCAACCTTTTGACATACTGCTTTTCATCAGGTGAAATCATGGAAACTTCCAACAGATTAAGGTAAGCAGGAACTCTCGAAAAGTGGGATACATCCCAGTCAACTGTCGAATTATTTCTAACCGATACGTAGTCAGGGTGATCTTTCCAAATATTAGGCTGAAGCGCCCACTGATCCATATCTTGGAAAACAACAAGATTTTTCAACACCTTATAAAAAGTATCTCTTATATCCCTAAAATCTTGATCCTTCTTATCACTAATACTTAGAGAGGTTCCTGAAGCCATTAGAAAAAGTTCATTATCAGTTATAGCGTTATAGTAGCTCTTATCTCCGTTAAACTTATTATTGAGTATATTTTCGATTCGTTCTTTTTTACCCTTAGTCGTAAGATATTCAGCTGACCAGACTTTTCCAGGCTTATACAACCAGTTCTCCTTTATCTTTTCTCCAATTAAAATTAAAAGCTGATTATATTCTTTATTATCAGAATAAAGACGAAGATATTCTGCAACAAAAAAATAAAATACCTGTTTATCTAAATCGGACAAAACAGCACTCTGACTGATATTTTTTAGAACATTCATATTGACAAGGTCATCAAAACACTTTTTGAGTTCCGGATATTGTTCTGATTTCAAAAGGGGAATGTAAAACTGATGTACCATTGTGTAGGGTATATTTTTGTTTTGTGATGTAATTCCATTTTCCAATTGAGTATGATACTGCTGCAAAGTATTGATTAAAGCATTGACATCATTTGCTTTCAATGAGCTAAAAGCACATAATACAATAGCTACGAAGATTCTTTTAAAACTTTCCATGGAAATATTGTTATTAATAGGATTAGAATAAACCAGCCATGTGTCAATAACATGGTGAAAATAGAGGTGCTGTTGATAATATTACATAGCCCCAAAAGAATAATGACAATGATCATATTTCTTCCACTTCTTTTGATGAACATATAATCAATAGCTTTTAAAAGTTCTTTTAGAAGAAGAGTAACCATCACTACACCGCAATAGCCAAATGCAGTGTATCCTTCAATAAATAAATTAACAACTGCTGTCATTTTTTCATTTCCGAAGTGTTTTTCACCGATGATGTTCGGGGGAGGCAACTTATAGGGATAACTAAAAATATCTTTAAAAACTGAAAAGGCCCAGTATGTTTTAGAGCGGTGCTCAAAAAAATCAAAATGATAATAGGTAAGTTGGCTTGGAACTACCATAATTCGCCTGGTGATAAGCATTTCAAGTAGATCATTTCCTGTTATAAAATCCACAAAACTTAATGACAGAATAAAAATTACTGTAAAAGCCAGAAACTTAAAACTACTGAGTGTTCGATACTTTTTAAATACAAAAAATAGCAAAGCTGCCAGTATATAGGCTGCCAGATGGCTTTTAAGTGCCATCAAAGTAAAAATATACAATTGAAATACAACAGAAAATATCAATAACTTCAGGTTTTTGGTCTGTAAAGCATAAAGCAGGAGAAATATATTCACTACATATCCCATCCAGCCAACAAGGTATCTTGTTAAAATATTTCCTTCCGTAATTTCTTTGTATTGGGCGCGAACGTCATAAACATCAGAAAGGCTGGGAATACTAAACCTTAAACCAAAAGTTGAAATAAATAATGCAAATGAAATAATATAGACCCCAATGAAAATAATAGGCATCATTTTTACAGACAGGGGGTTAATAGATGATAAGAAATGTCGCCTATACCCAGATTTTCTTAATAAATAAAGCAGCGAAATTAGAAAAACGATAACAAAGATATAGTATTGGTAATTGAATTTACTTGGATTAATCAATACAAATGGGACAGAGGCTGAAGGAATAAACGTAAATACATAAATATAAATATTAACATAATCACTTGGTAATCTTAATCTTTTAGGGAGAAAAAAAACAGGAATGATTGCTGTCAGATATGAAAATAATATCCCTTCTATATGGGGAGTATAAAAATATATCCCCTGATAGCTCCAAGCGAATGATAGTTTATAAACCGCATAAAATAGAATGCTTATATAAACCCAAACCAAAACTATATTTTTACCTTTTTCTAAACTCACAGCTTTTTAATTTATTATCGTCATTTATACTCCTGCCTTGCATTAAGCTTATGGACAGGATTCAATTTCATTTTGTCTCCCTTTAACTTTAAACACATAAAAAAGGATGATGTAGATACATAATATCACAAATACATATATGAAATGTAGATTGGTTCTTACTGCGATAAAGATTATTCCTGATAGGATTAAAAAGTAAATAAGCTCCATACTAGCTATTTTCTTTTCAGCAACAATGTTAAACAGGATTCCTTGAATAACAAAGGAAATAAGTGTTGCCAGTACTCCGGCAAAAAGGCCAAATCTAGGAATTAGGAAAATATTTAACAGAATATTTATACTGCATGAGATAATCGATAGAACCGCAAACTCTTTGCTCTTCTGAAGGTATACTAATTTATAATTAGATTTAAAGTAAAACGGAATTAACAAATAACACAATGATATCAGCGGAATTAGATACAGCACCTTAGCATATTGGCTAAAATATAAGGGAAGAAAAAATTCACTTATAAGAGCTAATGCCAAGTAAAACAAACAACCTATCGTTAAGGTATAGAGCAAAAACTTATTTAATAAACGTTCTCTGGCCCCAGCATGATGCTCTTTATACACCATTGGTTCAATAAATACTGAAATACCTAAAAAAGCAAAGCTGATGGTAGTTCCTAAAGAATAAGCAAATGTATATTGTCCAACCTTTTCCATATTCATCATCCTTTCTATAATAAATTTATCAGCATTTCCTAACAAATTGATTGCAATACCATGAAATATAAAAGGCCAGGAAAAAGAGAACATTTTTTTAAAAGTCAAATGATTAAACTTCATTTTACTTTCCTTATGATTAATCAATCTGGAAAAGATGATGTTGGCAATACACGCAGAAATTATAGATCCTAAGATATATCCTAAATAATTTTTAGAAATGGCTACCAGTCCAAGAGCAAGAATAAACTTCAAAATTTGAATAGTTATCCTTCCTTTAAAATAATTATTGTGATTTTCCTCGACACGCAGTACGTTAAGAATGATATTATTCTTTCCTTGCAGATAAACAAGAATGATTACTAAAATAATATCTGGTAAAACTTCAATACCAAAAATTGATTTAAAGCCTAAAAAGTATAGACCTAAACCAAATATCACAAGCATAACATGGAAACTTAAGATAGGTAAAGTAATCGATTTTAAAAATGAAGGATAATTTTCTTTGTCGCTATAGAACCTCAACACTGCCCGCTCGAGCCCTAAAAATGAAAATAAAGGAATTAATATTTCAATGGAGACAATTAAGCCGACCTTTCCATAATCAATGGTTGAGATCAATAAAGGCAGAAGCAAAAGGACTAATTTATTTAATCCTTTTGAAATACCTTCAACGAAGCCATATGTGAAAATCTTTTTAAGCATCTGTTAGTTATTTATGCCGCAAAAATCCAAAATGACTTGATGGTCTTTAAATGTTAAATCCCTAAATTCATCATGCGCTACAAGCATAACAATAATATCTGCCTTTTTTGCTGCCAACGTGTAATCTGACAATTTGAATACTTTATGCTGCTCTACATTAGGTTCAACAATATAAAGATCTGCATCTCCACTATCTTGAATAATACGTTCCAAAATGTGAATAGCCGGAGACTCACGCAAATCATCAATATTAGGTTTGAAGGCTAGTCCCATAATGGCCATAGATGGTGTATAGCCATGTTTAAGTTCGAATTCCAATCGTGCTGATTTTATCTTTTCAGCACACCAAAAGGATTTATAATTGTTGGTCGCTCTTGCCTGAGATATCATACGTGATTCCATAGGAAAATCTGCAACTATAAAATAAGGATCAACTGCAATACAATGGCCTCCTACTCCACATCCAGGCTGTAAAATATTCACTCTCGGATGTTTATTAGCCAGATCTATAAGCTCCCAAACATCAATCCCAGCTTTATCACAAATTAATGACAGCTCATTGGCAAAGGCAATCTGTACATCTCTAGACGAGTTTTCTATTAATTTGCACATTTCTGCAGTTTGTGCATTGGTAGGATGAAGTTTTCCTTTTACAAACTGACGATAAAACGCAATAGCTTTTAAAGTAGACTCCTCATTAACCCCACCTATGACACGATCATTATGTACAAGTTCATACATTACATTTCCCGGAAGTACCCTTTCAGGACAATAGGCTAAATAGATTTTCCCATCAAGCTCTGGACGTTCCGAAAATATATATTCCATCATTTTTTCAGTTGTACCAACAGGTGATGTAGATTCAATAATATAAAGGTCCCCTTCTTTTAAAATCGGAATCAATACTTTAGTCGCTGCTTTCACATAGGAAATATCAGGTTCATGATTCCCTTTAAAAGGGGTAGGAACAACAACAAGATAATTATCCGCAGGTACAGGTTTGATATCAGCTTTTAAATATCCCCCACTAACGGCAACTGATACAGCCTGTTCAAGATCAGGTTCTATAATGTGAATCTTACCGGCATTAATGGTGTCAACTACTTGTTGAGATATATCAACACCATAAACAGGTATATTATTATTGGCTATTAAAGCCGAAGTCGGTAATCCTATATATCCCAACCCTACTGTAACTACTTTTGGCTTCATACTATTAATGCTTTGTTTTAATAAATTCGACAATACGTTCAGAGGCTTTCCCATCACCATATGGATTATGAAGTGCACTCATTAATTGATACTGGTAATCATTGGTTAACAGATTTTGGGCTTCACTAACTATTTTTTCAGAGTCCGTTCCAACTAAAATGACTGTACCAGCTTCCACTGCCTCAGGACGTTCTGTGGTATCTCTCATAACCAAGACAGGTTTACCCAAACTTGGAGCTTCTTCCTGAACCCCTCCAGAGTCGGTGATAATAAGGTAAGATTGGGTCATCAACCATACAAAAGCAGGATAAGCCAAGGGAGGTATTAGTTTAATATTATTTACTCCAGATAAAATTTCAAAAACAGGCTTTTTCACATTTGGATTCAAATGAACAGGATATACAACCTGTACATCTGGATTTTCAGTTGCAATTTCTTTTAATGCTGTGCAGATCTTGATAAATCCTTCACCATGATTTTCTCTCCTATGCCCTGTAACTAAAATTATTTTTTGGTCAGGAGAAAGAAATTCCTTAAGTTTTTTTATCTCTTCATTTTCAATTGTCTTTACTTTCATGGAACTTTCAAGTAATGCATCAATAACTGTATTACCTGTTACAATTATATTCTGCTCTGGAACATTTTCCCGTAACAAATTTATTCTTGACTGTTCAGTAGGAGCAAAATGATAATCAGCAGCCCTGCCGGTTACTTGTCGATTCATTTCTTCTGGAAATGGTGAATGTTTATTATATGTTCTCAGCCCCGCTTCCACATGACAGATCTTTGCTCCAGAATAGAATGAGGCAATGCTTCCTGCCATTGTAGTTGTGGTATCACCATGTACATAAACAAAATCCGGTTTAAAATCCTCCAATACAGGTTTCAATTGAGTGATTATATCTGCTGTTAATGAGTATAAATTCTGATCCGGTTTCATTAAATTCAGATCATAATGAGTTTCTATTTCAAAAAAATCTAAAACCTGATCCAGCATTTCTCTGTGCTGTGCTGTCACACACACCTTTGTTTCAAAATCAGTATTTTTAATCAGCTGCTTTATTAAGGGGGCCATTTTTATGGCTTCCGGACGGGTTCCAAAAATAATCAAGTGTCTTGATTTCATACATTTAGTTTATTAAGAAGACTTTAAAGTCTGTTATCTGCTGCTTTTAATATTCCTTTTACGTCATATATAACTCCACCTTCATTTAAAAACTCAATGAGATCAAGCTCTAAAAACTTCTGATGGGCAACCGTCAGAATAATGGCATCATATTTACCAAGCCTTCTAATATTTTCTAAATCCTTATATGAGATTATACCATATTCTTTTTTTACTTCCTGAGGATCTGCCCAGGGATCAAAAGTTATTACAGTAACATCATATTCTTCCATTGCATTAATAACATCTACCACTTTGGTATTTCTAACATCCGGACAATTTTCTTTAAAGGTGATTCCAAGATTAAGAACCCTAGCTCCTATAACTTGAATCTGCTTTTTAATCATAGTTTTAATGAACTCAGAAGCAATGTACCTTCCCATCGAATCATTTAATCTTCTGGCTGTAAGAATGAGCTCCGAATAGTATCCTACATCCTGAGCTTTCTGTGCCAGGTAAAAAGGATCGACCCCAATACAATGTCCACCGACAAGACCTGGCCTAAACGGCAAAAAGTTCCATTTTGTTCCGGCTGCTTTCAGCACATCGTTTGTATTAATATTTAAAAGGTTAAAAATCTTAGCTAGCTCATTAACAAAAGCAATATTGATATCACGTTGAGAATTCTCTATAACCTTGGCTGCTTCCGCAACTTTTATCGTAGGTGCTAAATGGGTTCCAGCCTTAATTACGGATTGGTAAAGCTTATTGACTTTTTCTCCTATTTCGGGAGTTGAACCTGAGGTGATTTTTAAAATATTTTCGATAGTACGTTCCTTATCACCAGGATTAATACGTTCCGGAGAATATCCGGCAAAAAAATCTTTATTAAAAATTAATCCAGATACTTTTTCTAATAAAGGAACACATTCCTCCTCCGTTACTCCTGGATAAACCGTAGATTCATATATAACAATATCACCTTTTTTCAATACTTTCCCCACTGTTTCTGAGGCCTTTTGTAAAGGAGTTAAATCAGGACGGTTATGTTTATCTACCGGCGTTGGAACCGTAACAATGTAAACATTGCCTTTTTTAGTGTCATCAAGATTCGATGAGCAGTATAGCCCTTTTACAGTATCTGTTTTAAAAGGATTTTTTTTAATAAGAACATACTCTAACAGCTCTTTCGAAACTTCTAAAGTATGATCTTGAGCATTATTCACCTCGGCTACTCTAGCATCATTAATATCGAAGCCCACCACCTTATACTGGGTAGCAAATAACCGGGCTAATGGAAGCCCCACATACCCAAGGCCAATGATCACGATATGAGTTTGTTTATCCATATAACATATTGTATTTTAGTTTTTTCTCTTAAAAAACTTTGTCCACCAGTTCTGCGTTTGATCTTTAGTATAACCGTATCCATAACCATAGTTATAACCATAGCCGTAGCCCCCAGCATTTTTATCAACTCCATTAATAACAAAAGCAACGTTTTTAAGCTTCGAATCACTAACCAGATTATTTGCAAATTCAATTAGAATATTCTTGGAAATACCAGATCTGACTACATACAATGTAGCGTCTGCGGTATCTGAAATATTTAGCGTATCGGTAACCAGCATTAGTGGTGCAGAATCGATAATGATATATGCATATCTTGCGGATACCTCTTTAATAAGATGCTGATACCTTCCATTAGAAAGAAGTTCCTGTGGATTAGGAGGTATACTGCCCGCATAAATAATATCACAATAGGGATTCGTATCTGAAGTATGCAGCAGCTGCTCTACATCAGTCTGCTCATCATATAAGTACTCAGTCAGCCCCTGCCTTTTAACAGACTCGCTGTCATACCTCTGAATCTGAGGATTTCTGATATCCGATCCAATAAGTAAGGAACGCCCATTTTTATTACCTAAGGTCAGCGCAAGATTTACAGACACAAGTGTCTTCCCTTCGCCTTTTACTGAAGATCCTACTAAAATAACTTTTGCATCCTGCTTAGCCGGAAGCATAAATTTTAAATTGGATACAAGTACTCTAAAAGCTTCTGCCAATACTGAAAAATCATTACGCTGTACCAGATGCACATCTTCAACTTTTAGTGCTGGAATTTCGGCAAGAACCGAAAGTGAAGAACGATCCTTTATATCATTCCGGTTATAAATTTTATCATCCCATAAAAAGAAAAGATAAAAAGCTATTAAGGGAACTCCAACACCAGCAAGTAAAGAGCCTATTAATACAATTTTCTTCTTAGGCGAGACAGGAGGATCCAAAGTAAAAGCAGGATTCACAATTTTAGCTTTTGGAACATTCACAGAAAGATTAATAGCGTTTTCTTCTCTCTTTTGTAAAAGAAAAAGAAAAAGCTGCTCCTTCAAATTCTGCTGACGCTCAATTGACCGATAAACCTTCGACTGTCCGGGAACCTTTTCTACCATTTTATTATTTGATGAAATCTGCCCGTTAAGTTGATTGATCGAAGCTTGTACTACAGACTTTTGCTGTTGGATATTTTCACGTATAATTTCTTTCAATGAAGCAATCTGCTTGTTCATTTCTATAACAGCGGGATTTTCAAGGGTAGCCTGCTTCAAAGTTTTATTACGGCTGATAAGCAATTCGTTAAACTTAGCAATACTACTTTCCAATGATGGATTAAGTCCCAAATTCGAAGGCATTAATTGATTATTTCCCCCTTTTGAAGCTTCTGTATCAAGAGATTTTAGTAATTCCAGTTGAGTTTGTTGCAACAATAAAGATTTAGTGCTCTCATTTGTATTTTGTAACGCTAATTGAGCCTGAGCCTCCAAATCGACAATACGATTACGGTTCTGAAAGTTTTCTTTTTCATTCTCGACACCGGATAGGTCTCGGGTAATTACCTCAAGTCTCTTATCAATAAATTCCTGCGTATTCTGAGCTTGAAGATTTTTGTCTCTTAAACCGTCCAAATTGTATTGTCGGGTTACTTCATTGAGAATAGCTTCAGATTTTTCCGGTACAGATCCGATCAAGCTGACTTCGATAAGCATTGCTTTTGGATCAGGTAATTCAACTATAATCTTTTCTTCCAGCCGCTTTACTCTTTCAATGGGATTCCAAAAAACTATTTTATATTCCGAGCGAAAAACTTTCCCAACAGCCTTCTGCAAAATCACAGTACCAAAATCAAGCTGCAGCGCTTTGTCAAAACTTCCTTTAATACGTCTCTTCTTTTCATCAATTAAAGTAAAGCCTCCGTTTTTCTCAATATTTACAGTATACTGAGAAGAAACAAAATCCTTATTTTTCATATAATGTATAACTTGTGCAGTAAAAGGAAGTTCTGCAAACAACTCGGAATCTTTTATATCTCCAGTATTAAAATACTGAACACTGAGGTTCAACTTTTTTACCACTTCCATTAAAATGGGACGAGATACTATTACTGCAGTTTCACTTTTTAGCTCATCAACATTACCTATACCAATTCCTAAGTTATCCAAATCAGCGAGTGCAGAGGTAAGATCGGTCTGTTTCTTGTCAAACTTAAGGGTAGTTTTTGATTCATACTGTAACACACTGTATCTGAGATAGAGGAAAGCTATTATGCTAAAGAAAAGAATACAAGCCAGAAACCAAGGCCATTTCCCCCAATATTTAATGATATATTTTTTGAAATCAATTTTCTCTTCCTTTTCATAAAGATCTGTTTGCTCCATAAGTTTTGTTTATCGGGTTAGAGAAAATATTAAAGTAGCAACTCCAAGCGCAGTGGCAATAATCTGAAAAGTTAATCCCCTGTTAGGGTTTGAATTAGCCTGAACCTGTTTATTTCTGTCAGGTTCTACATACAGAACATCATTCTGTTTCATATAATAATAGGGTGAAGAAACTATATCCGATCTGGAGAGATCAAGATTTATTACTTGTTCTAATCCATTGTCTCCCGTACGAATCAGTTTTACTTTTTTACGATCTCCAAAGTCAGTCATATCACCAGCGAGACTTAATGCCTGAAAAATATTAAGCTTTTGCGTTGTACTTTCTTTCTGCCCAGGTACTTTGACCTCCCCTAAAACACTGACATTGAAATTTTTTAAATTTATCGTTACCAAAGGATCTGTGAGGTACTTTTTCAAAAGTGATTCCAGGTGATCTTTAAGCTGAACTTTGCTCAGACCTTTTGTGTAAACATTTCCCAGAACAGGAAAATTAATATTACCATATTCATCAACAAGATATTCACTTGGCTGTACATATTGGTTTAAACCTGTTGCTGTCTCACTACCTACTTTATTTATTGTATTCAAATTAAAAGGTTTTACTGCATTCTCATCCATGGCGGAAACTAAAATTAGCAGTACATCCCCCTCCTGAATATTCAATCCTTTAAACTTAGCTTGTACAATTTGTTCCTCCATCTGATTGTCAGACATATAAACCATGTTTTGCTTAGGCTTACATGATAAAACAATAAATGAAAGAAGGAAAAGGTAATTAATGATTGTCTTCTTCATAGTCCTATTAAAATATTAAGGTGATAGAATGTTTTTGAGTGTATTTTAGAAGAGTGAATTCCTTATACTCCTTTAAGAAGTCGTATTTTTGAAATTGGAAATATCCTTATCCAGAATTTCAAACTCTGAATTGTTACTTTTAAACTCAGGCACTATAGTTTTAAGTATTTTTACAACGCATAACTGATCTTCTTTTAATGCAGCAGAAATTAACTTTTTACTTAAAGTGTCTATTTGGTTAAATTCCATTGAATAGTCCTTACATATCAAGATTTTCTCATGGTAGGTTGGCATTGTCATCGTATTATTACTCAACAGCTCCTCGTATAGCTTTTCGCCGGGTCGCAAACCAATGAATGTAATTTTCACATCCACATCAGGTGTAAAACCAGATAATCTGATCATTCTTTTTGCCAAATCTAGAATTCTGACAGGTTCTCCCATATCAAATACATAAATTAATCCACCACTTCCCATTGTATTTGCCTGAAGAACTAATTCACAAGCTTCTGAAATGGTCATGAAATAACGAATAATATCAGGATGGGTAATCGTTACAGGCCCGCCTTTTTCAATCTGTTTTCTGAAATGGGGAATCACAGATCCATTTGAACCAAGGACATTTCCAAAACGGGTAGTAATAAATTGAGTTATATTATCAGGAGTGTTTTGCAGTGATTGAACAAAGAGCTCAGCTGTTCTTTTAGAAGCTCCCATTACGTTAGATGGATTTACTGCTTTGTCAGTAGAAACCATTACAAATCGATTAACTTTATAATTCTTTGCCAAAAGAGCCAGATTTTTGGTACCTAATACATTGACAAATATTGCTTCCTGCGGGTTTTCTTCTATCAGGGGTACATGCTTATACGCAGCAGCATGATACACCATATCAAAGCTGTATTTCTCAAATATTTTGTTCAATGTACTTCGATTTGAAATGTCCGCTAAAATAAATTCAAACTTTTGTCCAGGAAATAAGTCTTGTAAATCAAGCTTTAGCGCATATAATGGTGATTCAGCTTGGTCAATAATTACAATAATTGATGGTTTATATAGTGAGAGCTGCCTGACAATTTCACTTCCTATGGAACCCGCACCACCAGTAACTAATATATTTTTTTCAAAATGAAATTCCTTTACTTTCTCTCGTTCAATATAAATGGGTTTCCGATCCAACAAATCCTCAATCTGTAACTCGCCAATTCCCTCAACCATATTACCGACACCGGCTTCATAAAGTAAATTAGATTTTAAAATCCTTAAGTCATAATCCAGCGCCAATGTCATCCATTCTTCTAACTCTTGTTTTTTTAAAGTTTCATGAGTAAGAAGCAGAGCATCCAGATCGTGGATTATCTTCTTGTTTTTAAGAAACTGATCTTTATGAATTATCCTACGTCCTAATACTGATACATATACTGAATCTGACCTATTTGTCACAAAGCACTCAAGCCTATAGGAGTGATTAGAATTATGCATAATTGCAGCTGCAATTGCTACCGACTCTTCTCCTACTCCAATCACTGCAATTTTAGTTTTTGCTAAATCCTCTTGAATATCTTTCAAAGCATAAAATAGGTATCTTGAAATCATCCTAAAAAAGAACATCAGAGATACAGAAATCAAAAAATACAGGAATAAATAAGAATTGAAATAAATTGATTTTCCTAATACGAAATTTGATATGGAATTAGCCAACAAAAAAAATAAAAAAGTACTTCCCGACGCTGCTAAAATTCTCAAAAAATCAATTAAAGTAGTATACCTAATAATACCTGCATATGTTTTAAATAGTAAGATAAACACCAAATTTACAACCAGCAATACACTTCTTTCATCAATCACATAATCTTGAAAACTAACTTTTACATTTAGGTTCAACAAGAACAAATGTGAAAGCAGCATAGAAAATAGAATAATTACCACATCAATAAAAAGAACCAACCACCTTGGAATGTATCTTAAATACGAAACTTTAAAAATGTGCTTTTTACTAAAAAAAATAGTACCAATCCCTCTCAACTTGAATATTTATCAGATTAAATTGACAAAACAGCCATATACCCCTTTTTGTGTTATATCGTCACTTAATGACAGAAAACAATACGCTTGACTTATCACTAAAGTCCTCGTATTTCAATCGGTATAATAAAGTGTGCATTATCTAAAATTATATTAGCAAAATTAGATTTAAAGGAAGCTGCGTTAATTATGTATTTTATTCCATTAGTTGCTTAAATTATCTAACTAAAATGCATGAATTTAATTTTAATACTATGATTTTGTATCACTTTATTAATTATGCGTTTATAATATCTATTACCGATAAAAAAAGTACTGTCTTAAAGCCAGTACTTTTTCTTATCATATCATGGGTATTACCATATGAACCGCATGATTGTATTTCCTCCACAGCCAGGAACAATTTTCTTTAACTTTTCAAGTTTCTTAAGGACAGTATATATCACATAAATTACCAAACACAAAATATAGATATGCAAAAGAATTATCATTCATTAATAGTCATTGCTTATCCTAAAAATAATAACAAACATACATTTCACTTTCCCATGTAATAAATAACCAAAACATTATTAAAGGCTTTTAGGTTATGGATCAGTTGACCGTTGAAACTATACCTAATCAGCTGATGAACATCTGACAATTTATAATATAGCTTTCCACTGATTTTATAGTAAGGGAGCATCTTATTCGATCTGTACCTTTGAAGCGATATTGAACTTATCTTAAGGAACTGAAGTACATCCCGGTTATCAGGCAATTGCTCACCATCAATTGAAAAAATTTCATTTTGTTTCGAGTTTATTTCTTCATGAAGAATATCAAATCTGGTCATAATTTTCTCCATCCATCTGATAAATTCCATTCTTTCAATATTCATAATTCAAATTTTTTTCAATATCAACAGTTATCTTAATCAAGAATTTTTTCGAGATTTTTATTCAAAAATTCTAAAAACAAGTTTCTTTTATATTTTCTGTTTTTTATATACCAAATTATTTGATAAATATTTCCCAGATAAAGGTTCAATGTTTTTTCCGCCTGCTGTACAATCTCAATAAAATTAATGATACTTATCTAAGCATTTACATTTTTAGAAAAAAACCAACGGAACGGATTCCGTTGGACTATCACCAAAAAACTTAGCCACATACAGACATGTGACCACTTGTTAAACAAGCCAAAACTAAGGCAATATCATGATACAACGGTTTACAATATTATTCCACTATATGTTAGATTTATTCAAAAAAAATGCTTTTCAGGACTTCCTGAAAAGCAAAGTAAAAAAACAAGTGATAAAAAAGTTAGCTGGTCTCTTTTTTTATAAAAAAACTACATTAAAAATTTCAAAACTCCGGCAGAATTAATAAATAATAACTAAAAACCCTTTTCTGCCGAAAATGAAACCAACCTAAGCACATTCTAAACGAATGTTAAACATATTGTAAACTTAATAAACAATTTCCCCAAAAAAACATATCAAAACCATTCATTAATTGTTCATTTTATAACTAGATCTATATCTCAATGAAAGTATCTGCCTGGTCCGTGTAATTCCTGCTTTCCCATTCGATACACTACGGGAAATATGGAGGGCGTAAATTAGTTCAATAAGAGCGTTCTTTGAATCTGTCCAGGAAAATTCAGCATCTTCATTGATATCTAGGACTTCATTTTCCTGATAGGCAGGTTTGGTAAATTTTGAGGACAAATATGCTTGAAGTAGATCGTATGAAATTATTCGCGCAACTTTATAATCATAAAACGTTGAAATTTGCAATATTCAAATAAATTGTAAATTAAATGAATAGATGACCACTCAAGCAATCTTTTATATATCGATACAGTTAGTAATCTTAATTAGTGTTGTTCCTATATAGTTCTAAGGTAATGGATGTGAAATAATATCTAAAACTGTATCAGCTGAAGTCCCTCCAAATATAGCACTGATACCTCTTTGATCATCGGCATACACCACTGCATTTAGGCTAACAGTGTAGGTTCCTGGTGCCAAATTCAAAACTCGCTGCCCATTTACTTGAAATATTCCAGTTGTATAGTCATTTCCTGAACTTGAGAATGGAATTGCCGATCTGAATATTACCACATTATTATAACTTGGACCTGTCATTAAAATATTGGTACCTATAAGCTTACTGGTTCCATCATTTATAAGTTGATGATTAGCATATCTAACATTTTCTACTGGTACTGAACTATTAAAACTAACAATAGAATTCCTTGTAAGAGTAAAAGTTCTTGTAACTAAAGTTGTTGTTCCAACTGTCTCATTAGCAGAAATAACTTCAACAGAATTACCATTACTCGCATTACCTTTTACTCCACCTCCAAGAATAGTTGCATATTGGCTAAACATCCTTATCCATTGTCCATCTGGCCCTCTTGTAGAATCGAAATGATAATATCCCTTTTCACGTATATTTACAGTTCTTGTACTAGTATTGTCCTCCGTAAGAGGATTTGTTACATAAACTATTATTCCATCCTGTGCTGCATTATAAACATTATCTTTATCTTTTAACTGTTGTCCAGTCAGTCTTGGAGCAATGACTCCATCAACTTTTGATGAATTACTGGCATCGCCCACTACATCAAGAGTCCCTTTCGGTTCCACTGTATTTACACCTACTTGTCCAAATGCAATGCTATAAAACAATAACGTTAAAAAGAAGAAAGTGTTTTTTAATTTAATTTCTTTTATCATTTTAATTGTATTTATTATGGACAAATTTAGAACCAGTTCCAAAAAAAGACTAACCTATATTATTCTATCAGTTATTTAAAGTATTCTAAATATTTTATATTCTCTGATCTATAAACATAAAAAGTTAGATTCCCGTGTAAGTTTGCAAATGCAATGTTAACTTTCAAATAATAATAACAAAATAGCTAATTGAAGTTCAGAAACTATTTCAAAAAGGCTATTTGGAACTCCATTTATCCCCATCTGAAGGTGTTTTAACAGCAATTAGACACCCTTAAGCGTTTCCTTTGCGTGTAAGCAGAATTTATATGCGTAATCCTTGAAAAAATATTTTTGCTTTTCCTGGTCATAATCGAAAAATACTTCTGAAGATCCATAATATGACCACTGTAAACTTCTTTAGGATACCGAATATTGGTGCGATAGATCTTTTCAAATGCAATATGAATATCTTTCTCGGTGAACTTATCGTCAACAAACTCCTTATTGATTATTTGCTCGTAAATTATTACAATGGTCATTCCTACCTCTTTTGGTGGGAATAGAAGTTTATATGTTTCGTTCTCATCTAGAACGGTGACAAAATTAAAATCGGATTTTAAAGAATCACTCAAATGGCTAAAAAATATTAAAATAGATTACTCAAATTGTTATCTAACAAATAGATTAAAAACGATATGCAATTTATTATGATTATCCGTTTTAATTATCCATGAAATTTAAGTAAAGAGAAACCGAATCTATAATCTAATTAACATTAATTTCCACTAATTAGAAGAAGTATTAGCAGCATTATAATAACCTATGCACTTAGGGAAGTTAAATGAAACAGCAGCTTGAATTTGATCAAGCTGCTGCTATATATTCTTAGACCAAGCATTTAATTACCTTAGTTCATTTTATACTGATATTAATAACGATACTTTCTTTTCCAGGCAGTTACTGTATTCCTACTCAGCTTGTATATCTCTGCCAATTGAGTATTGCTGAGCTTAGATTTTAGCTGATGATTAAGGATTTCTTTGATCGCTTTTTCATCGTAAGACTTGAATTTCTGACTTTCAGGTTGATATCCGAATATAATCGTATTTAATTCAACAACATCCAGTACAGAAAGCTTTTTCTTTTCCAGAATATTACTGCAGCGATGCTTCTTTTCAGGATGCTTCATCTCTATAATATCAGCAAAAATTTTTCTATAATTTGGACCCTGTGCCAGTGATTTCATGGTGGTTCTTATTTATCGTTATACTTGTCGAGCCATTTATACAAGGTTGTTTTGGGTATCCTGTATTCATCGATGAGCTGCTGCTTTGTTTTCTGTCCTGAGTTGATGAGGTCGATAATAAAATCTATAATCTCCTTGGTGTAAATGTTTTTTCTAAACTTAGGAAGAGCAGAGCTTTTATTATTCTTCCTTATCTCATCCTCCTGTCTCTTTTGGGGTGCATATAAAATAAGGTGCTGAGAATAAATCCGAAAAAAATCATATTCAAGAATCTTAGACCACATCAAAAGGGTGCCAGTTGGTAATTCATCCTGTACAAGCATTTCCTGGATCTTTTCTTCACTTCTATTGAAAAACTTTGTGAGACGATCCATTTCAACGTCATCTTCTTTTATCTTTTGTTCAATACAGCTGCCTATGTGGATGTCTTTAAATATCATTTTTATTACTGATTACTATTTTACTACCCGTACACCATAGAGGGACCGAAACCTTTTAGGTGTTAACCCTGTATGCTTTTTTATAAAACCTGAAAAGTGGCCATAATTGTTAAAATTAAAATCAAAAGCGAGGTCTTTCAAAGGTTCCTGATCTACCATTAATTTGTATTTTAACTTTTCCATCGTTTGACCTTCTATAATTTCTGATGCCGTTCTGCCAAGATATTTTTTGCAGAGAATATTGAGATAGTTGGAATTAATTCTCAGCTGCTCTGCATAATACTTCTTGCTCCTTTCCTGGCTGAAATTTTTATTTAACAAAAGCATGAAATCAAACAATATAGGATGGTTTTCATACACCTTAGAATATTCCTCATTCTTCTGTATTTCATTGAAGATTTCTCTGGCTATGATCTTCATTTTAGAATATATAATTTCACTCATCACCGGCGAAGGAGTAATAAGTTCATCCCTAATGTATTTAAATTCATGCACCAGACGATGAAACACACTTCTCTCCATATCGATGACGGGCCTTTTTTTGTAGATGAAAACCGGTAGCTGCATCAGTCCGCCAAGACGTTCAAAAATATCGCCACTGATAAATAACTGATATATCCCATGATCACTTTGATAATCCCAATGATGTACCTGTCCCGGATATACCATGTGAAGTTGGGTACCCTGTATTATATATTCCTTACCATCGATAATATGTTTCCCTTCGGCAGATTCGAATAAAATCAATGAAAAGAAGTCATGGCTAATGGGATAATATAAAGGACATAATCCTTTTGGCTGATGAAAAACAATATTATGGTACATCTGCAGCCTGTCTTGTATTTCTCTAAAGCGTTGAATCGGAACATTTTTCTCAATCATCACAAACATATTTATTGATTAATCTTGCCGAAATCGTCATGACTTCAGACAACAAATTTGTCCTTATCACCAACCGGATAAGAATATGCTTCTCAGAATCGAAATCTTAATGGAAAACTTAGTTTTTATTATGATAGGTCTTCAGATATTGTAGTCGAAATATCAGTACCCATATATTTATTTTGAAAATCTTTTGGCGTCAGACCAGTATTCTTCTTAAAGAATGTATGAAAACTACTGACCGATCTAAAGTGCATCAACGTTGCTAATTCTTTTATTGATAAATTAGAAGCTATCAAATATTGTTTGATTTCAGCTAATAACTCCCTATTAATGATCGCAGTAGCTGTTTTATCCAGGTGCTTATTGCAAAGGATGTTTAAATAATTGGTGGTTACCGCCAATTCGTCTGCATAAAATTTCACATCTCTGTGTTCCCTGAAATTTTCAAACACCAAGGTAATAAATCTTGAAAGCAGACATGCGGAGTCCATACGTTTTTCATAATGCATCTTGTAAATTTCCCTACTGAGCATCAGCATAATCACCTTAAGCCTGAATTCAGCAGTCAGTAGACCTCCTTGTCTGTCTTCAAGTTCCTCTGCAATATTCATAAACTCATACTTGAATTTTTCAAAGCTTTCCTCTGTTAAAGTAATTGCTCCCACTTTCATGTAGTGTGAAAATGGATATTTCAGATAACTTCCAAAGGTTTCGAATACCGTCTCTGAAAGGTGTAATGTATCAATTTCAAGACCCTTATCCTCATTTAGGGCCCAATTACTATCCTGTCCAGAAAAAACAAAATGCAGTTGCTTTTCATGAACATCTTTTGGTTTACCATCTATCACATGACTTCCAACCCCTTTACCTACCAGAAACATAGAAAATGCTCTTTCTTCAACTCCACCCTCCATATGATCTTTACCAATATTCAGGTAAGAAACAATTCCTGGATCCGCTGCATTATAATTAAGGTGTTGGGAATGGTTATTATTATAAGAACTGAATGATCGTTGCATGAAGATAATAGTATTTGGTTTTTTTTTATTTAAATAATCATATTACTTCAACCAAAAGTCAGCTGCATTTTCCTCATCATTGTATTTAGTGAATCTTTAAAACAAAAATATTTGTTTCAGCATAAAATAAGCATCAAAATTGATCGAAAAAGTTTAGCAATTTATCTCAATTTTGAAAAAGAATCCTGAAACTTTTATTGTTTCATCCTGTCCAAAAGGTTGAGAAGAACTTCCACCTCCTTATCTGTCAGCCCCTTATAGACATCATCAACACCAGACAATTCTGTAGTAACCTTATTATACAGGTCCTTGCCCCTTTCTGTTAGATTTACATCAATAAGACGTTTATCCAGCGTATTAACATTTTTTTCTACAAGCTCCTTGATAATCAGACGATCTACCAGTCTGGATACCCCTGCATTCTTTTCCATCATTCTCTTTAATATATCCGAGGTAGACAAAGGTTCTCCCGCATCATGCAAAATAGAAAGCGCGTTATATTGCTGTGAAGTTAGCCCATACACCGCAAAAAAATCCTGCGATCTTTCATAGACAATATTATACGTTTCTACCATTGCGATCCCCAACTGCCTGCGAATTGGAAGTTCTTCTCCTTTTGTTTTTTTCATTCTTTACTCTTTAATTACTGTATGAGATACCCGCCATCAACAGGTAAATAAACCCCTGTGCAGAAACTTGCATCTTCAGATGCCAAAAATAATACAGCTTTTGCAATTTCTTCAGGTTTTCCTAATCTTTTCATCGCATGCTTGGATTCCATATATGATCGGTATTCCTCACTTTGCGCGGCATTGTCTATCAATAAAGGAGTTTCTATATATCCCGGGCCGATTGCATTGACACGGATGTTCTCAGTTCCATTTTCTAAAGCAGCTACTTTTGTAAGTCCGACTAATCCATGTTTAGAAGAAGCATATGATGAAATCCCAAATTCTGCAACCTCACTCATTATGGAACCCATATTCACCACAGCACCACCTGTTTTCTGTTTTCTCATTTGCGCAATCTGATATTTCATTCCATAAAATACCCCACTGAGATTAATGTTAATTACCTTTTGCCACTCTTCTATAGATTTCTCATGGACCGGAGAAGAATCAACAATTCCAGCATTGTTTACTGCCACATCAAGACTTCCGAAAATTTTGACCGTCTCCTCTACCGCCCTCTTAACTTCCTCAGGTCTGGAAACATCACATGCAAAGAACCGAACCTCTGTCCCCTCCTTCATAACGTCATCCAGAGTTTCTTTATCTTCTTTGATGTCAGCAATAACAATTTTTGCCCCTTCTCTTGCCATCAGTACCGCCACCGCCTTACCTATCCCGGAATTTCCGCCAGTAATAAAAGCTACTTTGTTTTCGAAACGTTTCATAATACTCTATTTTAATTATTATAATTTGATGTGATAAAATTAATGACTAATCATTAATGTCTAGTCATAAATAATGTTAAAATTGATTTTTATTTTATAAAAGTCTGTTATACAGCCATTATAACAGACTTAATAATCTGGAAATTCAGCGTATCCAAATGATGATAATTCGGAGTTTTTATAGCAGTAGACAACAAATCCTCTCAGAAATTCTGAAAGGATAATCATTGTGTTTCTAGATTCGTGCGTTATATATCTTATTTATCAAGTGGTGTCGCAATAATATCAATAACAGATCTCAAGTCCGAGGCTCCAGTTCCATTTGTTCCAAAGGTCGCTCTGACACCTACACTTTCATTGGGATTGGCATAAACAAAACCAACGAATGACATGGTATAAGTACCAGCTTCCAGAACAAACTTACGACTTCCTCCTACTTGGTAGATTCCATTGGCATAAAAATTACCTGAATTGGTGAATGATTCAGTATCTCTCAATATGTTTTGATTGGTAAAGGTCGGTGCATCTGTTTTGGATAAATAAACGTTTAATCCAAATAATTTGGACGTTCCATCCACCGGAGCCTGTCCATTGGCTCGAGCAACAGTACTTACCGGAACCGAAAAGAAAAGATCAATAACCGACTTGCGGGTTAAGGCAAATTGTTGGGTGTATAATGTGGCCTGTGCCGGTCCAGTGGTACTTAACGTAGTTTCCGAAATCATGGTACGGTTGAGGATATTACCTCCGGAAATTACTTTTGGATCTCTGTTGAACAAAGAAACCCATTGACCTGTAGTTCCTAAACTGCTGTTAAATCCATAATACCCTTTATCCAAAACATTGACTGTACGAGCTGTTGTTTGATTGGCTGCTAAAGCCTGGGTAACATAAATAATTGTTCCATCTTGTGCAGCGTTGTATGAATTATCTTTACTTTTCAACTGCTCTCCTGTAATTCTTGGAGCTATAACACCATCTGCTGTTGTCGTAATTGCTGGTTGGCCAGTAACATCCAGCGTCGCACTTGGTGTTGTATTGTTGATTCCAACTTGTGTATAAAACTTTCCTGCAACTAGCATAAAAGAAATACACACAAACTTTTTTACAGATATTTCCATATTGTTCATAGTGTTTTTTTTGATTACCTTATCTTTCACGATGAAAGCTTCTGCAAAAATATTTCTACTAACACCATTATAGAGTACAAAATTCATCTATAATATTTTGCGAATCATTACAATTTACTAATCCTAAAACATCTGTCCACAACACTTCATAAAAAGTAAACAATTAAAAATGGCCCCCAGCACAAGAACTGGGAAGCCAAGACAAATGGTGAAAAAAAATAATTTAAGTATAAAACATATTGGTATTACGTCCTTTGGGAGAAGCCGAATTTCCAATAATAAAAAAAAGTATTTTGTTAATAAAGCCTATGGATTATTATTTACGGTTTTTATTGTCGTTCAAATAGAAAAGGCCAATAAAATGATCCTTAAAAACAAACTTACTGGCCTACTTTAAAAACTTAGGACAAAAATATATCTATTCACTCTCATAAGGGTTTTGCAGATTATTCATCTTGTTATTTGTTTTATAAATCCACCAGGATCAACTGGTGGTAAACCAATACTTTTAGTCATTGTTCAGTGTTGGATTAAGGCATTTGTAGTCAAAAAAATCGACGAAACAACAATTTTGGTGTTGGTCCGCCGATCAGACAACTGAGGAGTAACTTATCTTGGATGTAAGAGACCCCTGTTTTGCATACTTAGTAAGACATTCGCCGTTACTACAATCGATTTGATCTGTGTAATAATCTTCAATAAAAAGCTTCTTAGTCGTTTTCTACTAAAAAGCTTTGGTAATGATGAAAAAAAGATATTAAATAAATTTACTCTATATAAAACCGGCGAAAATGAGTTCGCCGGTAAGATGAAAAACTCATGTGGAGATTGCCTGAAATCTCGATCCACAATGATAAACCATTTTATAAGTGCAAATGTATGGTGCTTTTTACAACAGGAAGTTATCAAATTGATCTATTTTTTTGTTCAGATTATTACAATGTAACAATTGTGTAGTCTGCTCTTAAAATCAGGCTTTTCAATGTTGGAACTGAAAAACCTGACAGAGGATTGAAAAAAATATTAATTAAGTGATGTTTAAAACATTAAAATAGATGCTATCCAACAAAAATCCGGCGAAATAAGAAATTGTTCCATTCCGCCGGTGCCTAAACAAATTTCCCATTAAGTTTTTAATGGATTATAACTGTAGTGTAAGGTTTGAAGCCTCAGTGTACAAATTTATCAATACTCACCGGATTTGAGATTATTCATACTATCTCTTAAATCGTGTAATTTATAACATAGTATGACAAATATGGATGCTAGTCCATTATTTTAATCTTCTTACTGTAACCTGTGAAACTGGGCCTGATCCTGTTGTTCCCGCACTCAGGTGTTTGATTGTATAATTGGCAGTGTTGATAGATCGGAATGAGTAAGTGCTGGAGGATGACAAAGTAACAGTTGTAATTAAGGTATATGTCTGTGCCCCATTCGCTACAAACAGATCATTGACATTGACAACCCAATTGTTGGTACTGTTATTCCAAATCCCAATAGTTGGATAAGTGTTTGCTGTGGTCAACAATTGCATATTAAGGTACACTTCGTAAACTCCGTCATTAGCCACCTGGAACGAATTGGACGAAGCGTCACCTGTATATTTATTTTCATTATCCAGGATTTCATTACTCAAATTGCCGATAGCCGATGGCAGCGTCGATCCGGTGGCTGCTGTCCCTGCATAATCAGCTGACAGTTGAACGGTGATTTCCTGCGCTACAACAAACTGACCGTTAGCAACAATCATGGTACCCACAGCATCCGAAGTTTCAGTTATATCTTTCCATTTGGGGGGCTGTCCCGATCCATTGGAAACAAGAGCAAACCCGGCCGTTCCGGAATCCCCTGCCGTTTGTGCATCTCCTCCAACATTAATCTCATTAACAACTTGCAGACTCCCATTAACATGCAATTCATTTTGTGGACTTGTAGTATTAACTCCAACCTGCGCCAAGACAGGAAAAGGCATTATTAATATAATGTACAACAGTTTATTCATAATGATCATTTTTATGTTACCTATTTTAAGCGTCTTATAGACACTTCAGAAACTGGACCAGCACCGGTCGCTCCTGAGCTCAAAGCCTTAATCGTAAAGCCTGAAGTGTTCGCAGCACGAAAAGAGTAATCTCTACCGGAAAACATTTCTACTGCTGTGAGTAAGGTATAAGTCTGTAATCCAGTATTCGTTGGTGCTGTAAAAAGATCATTGACTCTGGCAACCCAAAGGTTTGTTGAATTATCCCAGATACCGATTACTGGCTGCGTGTTATTAGTGGTCTGAATCTGCATATTCATCATAACCTTATACACTCCATCATTGGTTACCCTGAATAGGTTGGAGGTATTATTAGCTGAATATTGGGACTCATTATCAATAAGCTCCTCGGTTAAATTACCAATATTGATGGCTAATGTTGCTCCTGGATTACCTGGTCCTGCAAAGTCGCTTGATAGGTTTACTGTAATCTCTTGTGCTACAACATAATGTCCATCTACAATCATAACGGTTCCTGTAGCATTGGGTGTGCCTGCTAGTGTACCCCAGATGGCAGGTTGCCCCGGACCGCCGGATTTTAGAATTTGACCTACATTACCAGAATTTCCAGCACTGGTACCGTTCCCTCCCAAATTAAGTTCATTGGTAATTTGTAATCCCCCATGGACATGCAATGTCTTTTGAGGGGACACCGTATTGATTCCCATTTGACCACTGCAAATAGAAAACAAAGCAAAATTTAAAAGAAAGATGATTTTTTTTCGCATCATATTTATATTTGGTTATGAAAATGAATAAAGTACTCTACAGTTTCAATACATTTTACTTCATTCGCTTTACCGACACATAAGACATCGGGACAGTCCCAGTACCTCCCTTATTGATGGTACAGTTCCCATTACTAGAAGCACGGAAAGAATAGACCCTCCCTGCTACCATCGGTATACCTGTTATTAGTGTATATGATTGAAGTGTGCCATCAACAGCAGTATAAGTATCATTGACCCTTGCAGTCCATTTATTTTCCGTATTGTCCCAGATTCCAATAACAGGACCACTTCCTTTAACAGTCGAAAGCTGCATATTCATGATTACCTGATAAGTACCATCTACACTTACCTGAAAAGAATTTGTTGTTGCGGTGCCGGAATATTTACTTTCATTATCAATGGCTTCGGCATCCAGATTTCCTATTACAGAAGCAGTTCCGCCCGTGACGGTAAAATTGTTAGACATTTGAACAACTATTTCCTGCGCTACAAAAAAGGATCCGTTTACTGCGATTAGAGTACCAGCAGTGTCAGGAACATCGATAGGTGCTTGCCATGAAGGTGGCTGATCAGGTCCATTTGATTTTAAAACCTGACCTGCTGTACCTGAATTTCCTGCTGTGGCGGCATCTCCACCCACGTTTATTTCATTGGTAACCTGTAAGGAGCCATTAACATGAAGGGTTCTTTGGGGAGTTGTAGTATTAATTCCAATTTGTGGAAAACCCCAGATTGAAATCAGCAGCATACCGCTCGCTATAAAGTTTCTTTTCTTCATAAATACTTACATTTAGTGTTATTATAATCCTCAGATTGGAATCCATTCAGTCATAATTAAAACCAGATTAGTATAAATTCCTAAACAAAATTAGAGAATGTCGACCTCCTTTTTATTAGCCAATCCATCACATCTGCTATGCAAATTATAATTCAAATCATCATCAATCATCATAGAAGAAATGTGTTCAATGGTTCTCAATTAGACAAACAATTTTCTGCCAACAGATTTAACAAGTTATTTACCCAACCTTCTAAAACCGAATTTGCATACAATGTCTATGTACCAACTCAAGAAAATATAGCTAACATTTCCCAATCCACCTCTGAAAACGATCAAATCCATCCTCATTTCGACTTTTTGTTTGCCGGCAATGTACTAAGCTCCCACACTGGGTTATTGGACATTCTTTTATTGAATTCTTTCTCTGATGATAAATGACTTCAATACAATAAAGAAGCAAAAAACAATTCATTGAAGTAAATATGTGATGAATCACATAACAGTACAAATAATCTACTCAATTAAGATAATATGTAAAGCATATAATTTTGTGGCTGAAATTTTTAAACACTAAAATGAATAAACTCACTAGGAATTTAATTCCTCTTCTGATTCCACTTGGAATCATCAAATTGACAGCCCAAAATTCTCCCGATCTGGAGTTTGCCTCCGCTCAGGGAACAAACAATCCTACAGGTAATGGACCGGTGACAACAACAACCATTAATTTTGTCCAAAATCCCAATAATCCCTCTGGAAATACATTTCAGACCTATACCCCCACATTAAGTGCTACCTTTACCATTTCCAATCAGATGTATACGAATGCAGGAAGGATTGGTTATGCTAATCTTAATGTGTCCGCTCCTATTTATCCGCTGATGAATGCAGCAGGCTCACCTTCTAATAATAGTTTTACCGCTTCAGGAGCTGCAACAGGTACCGGGATTAATACGGCAAGTAACAGAGGAGTCGGATTGTTTTTTAACACCGCAGCGCTCAATGGAAGATCTACAAATGCAACTTATCAAATGGCAGATTTAACCATTACATTCAACAGACCTGTTGATAATCCTATCCTTCATGTTGGTGGTATGGGAGGATTTCACAACAATCTCGGATTCACCGGAGGTTTTGACTATCTTTCGTCCAATGTCCCGGTTACCTTTACCAGGTTATCAGGAAGTTCAAGCAATTTCACGGTTACATCCACCTCTATAAAAAATACAGCGGCCAATCCCACCTCCACTGGGGTTAATTCTGCATCCGGATCTGTCCTGGTAAGTGGAAAAGGAATTACAACGCTTGTCCTTCGAATGTCAGCAAGAGGTGATGGTAATGATACCTCGTGGACGACGCAAAGTGGCGACGTGGTAACCATGGGTATTTCTACTTTAGAAAGTGATCTTTCCGTGACTAAAACCATTAATAATCCGAATCCAGACCGGCAATCAACTGTGATTTTTACCATCAATGCGGTAAATAATGGTCCTTCCAATAATACCAACGTCTCCGTTACGGATGCGCTTCCTTCAGGATACACATTTGTCAGTTCATCTGCCACTTCGGGATCCTACAACAACGCAACAGGAAAATGGACATTGGGAAATTTCAATGCTGGAGCGAGCGCCAATCTCACTATTACGGCAAAAGTTAACTGTATAGGAGACTATACCAATACGGCAAACATTTCAGGTGATCTTTTCGATCATATAATAGGAAATAACAGCGCATCGGTAACCCCGAATATTAATCCTCAACCATGTGCATGTTATAATGAACCCAATAAGTCGACAACAGGTACAGACTCAAAATTTGGAATAACATTATTACAGCGGGCAGGTGCTGAAAGTAATAATTGGCCGATGGTACGAAAGTCTGCCCATCTGGTATTAGAATCAAATAACAAAGGATTTGTTATTACGAGAATGACCGCTGCCGATATTGACAACATCGCAGTACCCGTAGAAGGCATGATGGTGTATGACAAAACTGCTAAGTGTCTAAAGTTGTATACTGATAATGGATGGAGCTGTTTTACAACCCCAACTTGTCCATAATTTTTTAAAATATCAACATGAAAAAATATCTATTCTCAATTGCAATTTTAATTGTGACCCAAAACCTCTATGCACAGGTAATCATCGGTGGCACAACCGGAACCGCAGTCAATAAAACTTCTGTATTGCTCGAGTTTGAAGGACAGAATAAAGGTATCATTATGCCCTACACACGAAATCTTCCCTCCTCACCTGCTGAAGGCACATTGCTGTTGGATGCAACTGATCCATCACTGGCACGTGTGAAATATTATAACGGCAGCTGGATGGACCTCAGCGGTCAGGATGCAGACGTAAGTTCCGCAATGACAAGCCAGCCAACAGCCACACAGGTTACTGAACTAAACAGCGCAGGAGCCATTATCGGTTCTAATACATCAGCCGCTGAAGGAGTACTGGTACTTGAATCCAGCACAAAAGCAATGGTACTCCCTGCTGTTGATAATACGGATAATATTCCTGATCCCTCACCAGGAATGATTGTCTTTATCAATAAAACAGGAAGTAAGCGACTTGCCGTTTTTAACGGTAGCAAATGGTCTTACTGGATGCCTTAAGACATCCATACGCAATAAACACAAAGGTTATTATATATTCTCCACAAAGACATTCACATCATATGTGATGGTTTAGGTGGTTTGGTGGAAGGCTGTAGACTACAGTCTTCCATTTTTTAGTTCGAACCTAAAGAATTTCTAATAGCAGAAATATTTTTCGTTTTTATTGGAATTACCTATTCCTTCTTGCTTCGTTAAAATCCTCAGCCGATAGAAAACTGACATAATCATTTTGATAACTATTTGTCGCAAAAGCTTTTCAAACTAAGTCCTTATTTGTGTAAACATCTTGAAAGATAGATTCTATATGTTGATGAGTTTGTGTATAGATTTAAACTGAGAAAGGTCACAGACCAAGAAAAATTCAGATATTTGTTGTCAATTTCAAATGTCCGAACTAAGTATAAAGAATTATATCATTAGGCGAAGCACTTAAAGAAAAAATATGAGATATATTACGAAAGATGGTGTAGATTATTTTTATGTAGAAGATATAGAGAAAAATTTTGAATACTTTATGTTTAATGGTGGAGAAATAATTTACATTGATAATATTCCTTTAATTGACAGCAAATATGTAGTTAAATTAACGGAATTTGATTTGAATATGAAAAAGGTTTTGAATTTCAAGCCTATGAAAAAAGATAAGTAGTTTTAATAGTTTATGCCAGGATTAAAGTAGATTGGTTTGTAGGGACAGATGTTAAATCCGCAGAATTTACTGAACCACAATTAGAAAGTCTTGAAGATAATTAATAAGAACTTTTAAATATAAATGATAAAGAGGACTAATTAATTTTTAGCCCTCTTATTTTTAACTAAGCTGGTGTAAACTGGCGTATAATTACCTTAAAATCGATATATTAAAAATCTATGTAGATTTTATGGACAGGTCGCTGTAGAAAAACAGCTCCATACATTGTCAGCATAAACTTTTAAACATTTTTCTGTGCTGTCATACACCATCATGCCTTCTACGGGAATGGTGATACTAGTAATCTCAGTGCTGGTCATTCTCGTAATAACAAATCCTTTGTTATTTGATTCTAATACCAGATGGGCAGACTTTCGTACCATTGGCCAATTTCCGCCACTGGTTCCGGCACGTTGCAAAGTGGTGATCCCAAATTTAGAATTAGTCCCTGTTCCATTGAGTAATGGATCATTATAGCAAACCGCTCTCCCGGCAATCAAAGGAGTAAGTGTTGATTGATTATTATCTAAATAGGGATCACGGAGTCCTCCGGAAATTGATGAAGTGACGGTATAGGAACCTGTACTCTTTACCTTTGCCTGAATGACCATATCCACTTCCGTATTATCCAATAAGTTACCTATATTCCAAACACCGGTATTAATATTATAAGTACCTGCAGGTGTGGATGCATTTAAAATCTCATATCCGTCAGGAATTAGATTGATAACTTTAACACCTGTATTGTTAGATGCCCCCAGATTTTTTGCTTTTACGGTAAAAGTAATAATATCGTCGAAATGAGGAGTATTGTTATTAACAGTAGTATTGACAGACAAATCACTTTCGAGTACTGAAATTCCGAATGTGACTAGATCTCCGGAACCTAAACCCCAATTTGGCTGTCCACCATCCCCTCTTACAGACATCCTTAATTTTAGAGTGGTTATCCCTTTTCCATTTACCAGCACAGAACCAGACGCCGATTGAGGACCATTATCATTAGGGTGAAGAGCAGAATTTTTTATACTAGTGGAAGTGACCGAAAAATTCGAATTATTTCCTGATACCCTGGTAAAGGTGACGGGCACATTCGAGTCAATCAGATCAAAGCCTCCAGCTATACCCAATTGATTTTCAAATGCACCCATAGTCCCAATGTGAAGAGTTGGATCATTCACCGGACGGTTGAAAGTAATTAATAGATCAGCCATTGGATAAGCCAATGCCGTATTTTTGCTTCCAAGAACAGTTGTATTGTAGAACAAGGCAAGCCCATTATTATTAGCTATTGAGATTCCATTTCCCACAGCTGCTCCTGAAGAAGTAAAATCACTATTCGTAGGCGTACCGATATAGTTTATCTTTGGATAAATCGGAGCACTGGTGTTGTTGGTATTATATCCCATGATTATTGCTGAGCTATAATATTGATTGATGATGGAGAAATTTACTTTAAGATTTGGTTGATAAGCTGCATAGGTGTTTCCATTTGGATTATTAATGTTCTTGACGAAATTAATACTGGCATTGTAGGTAGGTCCATTCCCTTGTGGATTTTGCACTGCTGGATGAGCTGCAAATTCTAAATTCGGTGACGACTGCGCTTTAAGCCTGGAACTGGCAAATGTAAATAATCCTATAATAAGAAGAGAAATAGTAAAAATTTTCATATAATGTATTTTAGAATGCAAAAGTATTAACACAATAAAAATTAGGGACTTATCAGATTATTCTATTGATTATTTAATGTATCACAGTTTTTAGATGATCTTATATCCTATTCATATGAACCTCAATCCATTGTTTCTACAATAATCTCTTTTTAAGCTGAAATTTCTTGCTGGCTTAGGAACATGATAGCAAATCTATACGTGCCTGTACCTATTTACTCCAGTTTTGATTATTGCATTTTAATTATGCTTAAAATTTTCACTTATGCAAGAAGATGATGTTCGAGGCCTTGCCAAAATAATGGGCTTTATTCTGCTGATAAAAGCTATTGACTCCATCTATTAAATCAATTTTCCCCCGCCAGAAGTATTTGTCATCGAGATCTGTCCTTTCTGTCCTGAAATATTGGTGAAAATCAGACCTGTCAATATGTTCTTTGAACTCCTCTTCAAGTATCCGAATGTGCTGCTCATAATAAATGTGAAACATTTCTGTGCTCTGCGGGCTTAGCGATTCTATCCTGAATATCTTATTGTAGTAGATGAGCTTTCCCAATAGCGGTGGCTTTATTCTTTTAAAAAAGAATACTTCTTCATTATGATTCTTAAAGCCGGATCTTAGTATGCGTGTTTTCAGATCCTTTAATAGCTCCTGAAGAAATACTGCCATATTATATGCTTCCTCAATGACGTTCATCGCATGCATTGAAAAGAACTGTTCCTTTTCCTCAATTTTAATCAAAAATATTGGTACTCTAAAAGGAAACGCCACAATATTATCATAAATGAGGTTTTACAGTTTGTTACTGCAAAACCCCTGAGTGAAAATAATTAAAATTATTTTGAATGAAATGTGATCTATTTTTTAGTGGAAATTTAGAAAAAGGCCAGTATAGGATTGATCATGAAAATAAATTACTGGCCTTATTTTAACAATTAGTCAAAATTAAGGATACTATTATCCAACATTATTATTTGAATGCTTCCTCAACTTATTGATTTTATCTCTATATGCAATGAATGAGCACCTTTTAATCACACACAAATATTTGCTGGAATCTGAATTGAAATTATAATTATCCTGCTAAAGAACCCTGAATGATCACTTAAACAGTGAAAAAGGAATGTTTTTAAAATAATTTCCGATGAATTATGTAGTTAATTTCCGTCTTACTCCCCCTAATTTTACATGAGATAAGTGTAATGTGAGAACTAAGAATACTACATAAAGTATTGCTAGAATTACACTTGCCTTAATTAACCTAAAAAACACCAGTGAATAATAATTACTACAGCAACAAAAATTGTTATCAAGAAGTCATCTACAGCTCATTCAACGGAATGGACAAACGTAATGACATGAGTACATCAACAGGATTTTTGATCGTTCTTTTTTCCGAAGGTAGCGGCCTGCATTATATTGACGGTATCGGATACCCAATCTCCAAAGGACAACTCCATTTTGTCTTTCCAGGACAAGAACATCATTTAGAAGTAAGTTACGAAACAAAGGCCCATAAACTAGTCATCAGTACTATGCTGTTCGAAGAATTTTCGTGCATAGAAGAACTTTATTATATTAAACATACTTATTCACCTGTATTTAATCTTAATGAGGAGGTTTTTGAGTCCATTCGTCATGAAATGCTACGTATTGAAGGTGATCTTGAATTAATGAAAAATGATGAAATATTTAAGAAGATACTTTTAAGAAGAATTGACATTATTTCTTCAGTGATTAAGTATGAAGTAGTCCAGTACTTTGAAAATATCCAGAATTCAGATGTGAATCAAACGATTAAAAAACTGTGGGTACTTGTAAACCAACATTGCAATATTCAAAAAAATGTATCGTGGTATGCTGGAAAATTATGTATTACCCCCAACTATTTGAATATTCTCTGCAAAAGGATTTTGAACACAACAATTTCAGATATTATTAATCAGAAAATCATGTATGAAGCTAAGCAACAGCTTCGCTTCAGCAAAAAAAATATTAAAGAGATTGCTTTCGATCTTGGATTTGCCTGTCCTTCTTCCTTTACAGCTTTCTTCAAAAAAAATGCAGGTTTGACACCTGTGGCATATCGTGAATAAGAAATTTATATCATCCTTTCTGCTCCAACCTGTAACTAAACGGCAAACGTCGCCAAATTTTCTATTCCCAACTTTTATTATAGCCCACAATGCTTAAGATTAACAATTATTTAGTGGTGAATATTTTTTTGACTACTACCCTTCTTATTTTTTTGGCTAGTGGTATCATCGCTTTCCTGTTTAAGGGCTTCTGCATTTACATATTTCTTATTCTAAGCCTTATTAACCTATATCTCATTTCAAAACGAAACTATTTTGAATATGAGTTTGACGGAAATTTTATTGTTATTAGAAAATTCAGCGTTCTTAAATATTGGAAAAGAAAATCTGTAAAGCCATCACTTACAATGCCTTGCACTTATCTAGTCCATTATTTTGTTATCAGAGATCATTTAACACAAGTTGTGGTCCTCAAATTCAAAACAAGCTCCAGGGACATAAAAGTACATTTTCATTTATGCGGATTAGCAAAAAATCAAAAATTAGGAATCTACCGCTCTTTGGAAGAGTTGCAAAAGGCAAATTGCAATTTTATCTCGGAAAAAGACTAAAACTGTTAAACTTCATAGACCAGTTCCAGTACTTCAACCTATACAAATGTCTTACTTAGTGTGTCCCTCGTTTTGAAATCTTTCTCAACGGTACAGGCATCCATTAATAAAATGTCTAGCAAAAAAACGTTAAACTTTGAAACTAATGATCACCAAAGCCCTCTTCTGTGGTTGGTGATCCAACGGTACATTCCCAGGATATTCAGCTTGCTCATTGTTTCAAATCCGCCCCATTTTTTAACATCATCTGAAAATTTGATATTTCTGTATAGTTCATCCCAGCTTTGGCCCTTTCGCACCAGATCAAGAACCTGCTGATGCAGATCAGCCATATACACTCTTTCTTTCCGAATGTCATCAAGGGTAGCAGGTGTATAATGTCCAACGTCAATAAAATCAACATCTTGTTTAACAGCCCAATCCAATGTTTCCATCCAGCCGTCGTAATAAAAATCAAGAAAATCATTGTAAGGCATCGTTCTCGCTTCCCCGACATCGGTTAACTGCATGGCTTTATATTTTGGAAAAAGCACTACTGACAGGCTATTAGAATGGCTGGGAGCAATATGATTTAAAACAACAGTTTCCCCTCCAAGATTAATGGTAAGCTGTTTGTCATATACTATATCCGGAACAGCAACAGGCAACTTTTCTCCTATTATAGGTTCAAGCCCATTTTTCTGAATGATAACTTTAGCACCATCTTGCTGAAAAATTTGTGAGCCTCCGGCATGGTCATAGTGCGCATGGGTCAGGATAACATACTTTACCGGCACATTAAATCTCTTTTTAATTTCACTATTCAGCCAAATTGCTGCTTGGGTTAAGGCTGGATCGATAACTATAGCACCTTCCTTAGTGATCAGAACCAGGCCACTGTGAAGAGCTGGCAGGGTACCATTGGTATGCCGGTACAAATTACCCTTCACCTGAATGAGGCTTTTATCGAGATTTTCACCAGGCTTGTCAAAAACATCCGGTAGCACTTCTCTGGAATTATAAAGAGACCGGTCTATATATTGTGCACCTATTAGGTGATTATCGCCCTGTGCATGAAGTCTAATTGACAACGCAAAAACAATCAGGCAAACTAACAAATGTTTTGTATTTACTTTCATAATAATAGATTATTATCTTTAGTTAAATTGGCGTTTTATGAATGAAAACACCAATCATAACTTATTGATACTAAGATAAGAAATGTGAATATAAAATAAAACAGAAGATTAGTAGCACCAGCAAAATTGAAAATTATGGTAAGGCCAAAACAAAGCATCATAAATGTTAAACAGGTTATCACTAATGATATCTTCATCCAGAACTTATTTCTACCTGGTTTAAATTCGCCTTTTATTAGGCTGATCAATAGAAGAATCGGGATGCTAAGTTCAAGTACTCCCAATAAATAAATCATAACAGCTGTTCCACCTGGCAGATTAGACAAAAAGCTACCGGCAAACATTGTTTCATATTTTTCAATCACCTTTGAATCTCCGAACAACTTTGCCCATCCCGGAAGTCCCATAGTATAAAATAATATAAAATAAATTGGTAAAAGATAGAATCCTTTCAAGGTAAATTTTAATTCCTTCCCATACTTTTTTATCAGAAAAAGAAGTGTAAGATAAAGGAATATGGTAAAGAAATAAATATTAGCAGCTCCAAGCTGATTTCCAATACTTCTAAGCAATCCTCCGAATAGCGATAATCCCACTATAGAAATATAAACAGCCCATTCCAGAAAAAAATAATGGCCGCGTGAGCGTACTGCTTCTGCAGTTAAAAGTGAGATAAAATAAAATATGGCAGCAACCCCAATAACAAATCCTATGATCCGAAAAATCATGTTCTGTAAAGGCGAAATTACTGCCATAGGCTCACGTGAGTATATATTGAGATAT
The DNA here is from genome assembly GCF_003815715.1 of Chryseobacterium sp. G0162. Classification (NCBI taxonomy): domain Bacteria; kingdom Pseudomonadati; phylum Bacteroidota; class Flavobacteriia; order Flavobacteriales; family Weeksellaceae; genus Chryseobacterium; species Chryseobacterium sp. G0162. The sequence continues at coordinate 370,244 of NZ_CP033922.1, forward strand.
TTAAGGTGTGTCTCCTCATCTCCTAAAAGCATTCCACATGCATTTAAGAGCAGAAAAAAAAAGAGTAAAAAAGATAATAACAAAACCGTTATCATTATACTATCTACCTGAACTTTTTTAGCTATTGATGTTTTCATTCTTTTCCGATTTAATCATGAAATTTTATATTGCAATATTAAAAGCAATGGCTGGAAAACAAATTATAGATAAGGGTATTTAAATTATGAAAATGCGAAATTATGGTCTTAAACCCATCCTGAATTCTGCCGGAGTAAGTCCGCTATTTTTTTTGAAAAAGCTTATAAAATTCGATAATTCTTTGAATCCTGTAGCATAGGCAATTTCACTTATGGACATGGTTTCATAAACTAGTAATCTTTTGATTTCAAGAACAAGTCTTTCGGTTAGCCAGCCCTTTGGAGTTTTATTTTCGTACTCAGAAAAAGCTCCCTGAAGTGTGCGTGTAGTTACATGTAGAAGAACAGCATACTCTTCAATAGTCCAGTGATTAAAAAGGTTTTGGTTCACCAACCTTTTAAAATCATATGTTAATAGCTGTTTTCGGGAAGGTAATGTTTTTTTTTGTGTTGGGTTATAAATCCGCTCTGCTGTCAAAAGCACATTAAAAAGATAGTTATGAAGAATTTCTGTTTGATTCTCGTCAGGTACATTTTTTAATTCATCAATAATGAACTGATAGAGGGTTGAAAAAGTATTAAAATAAGCACCAGAATCAAAATAAGCCAGCTGTAAGGGATCATTGAAAAGTGTGGTTCGGTTAAGGAAATTCCTATGTATCTCAGATCTGCAAAAAAAATCTTCCGTAAAAACGATGGTTTGACCATCATAGGTTTCCAATGGATCAAAATGATGAACCTGCCCTCGGCTCATAAATAAAATATGTCCGGGAATCACCTCAATATCATTAAAATCCACAGAATGCTTTCCGGAACCATCCGTAAAAAGATAGACCATATAAAAATCGGTCATATGCGGCTGAAATAACTGATGTGGCTTTCTGCCAAGCCTCTCACTTATTGTTGTAGCATTAATCTTTTGAACAGGATTTAATGTATGTAAAAAAGGATATTGCCTTAACTTTTTCATGAATCTAATATACGCTTTTCTATAAAGTGAATATTCCTACATTGAGAGCGACTTCTTCAATCTGATGTTCTTTCATTTTTGTATAAATAGAATCAGAATTTACTACAGATGCTTTCTGCTACCTCACCGTGTCTTCTTTTATTTCATTTAAAAATATCAAAAGTGGTATTAAAAGTTCGATTGAAGCACCTCTCTCCCCGCAAGATGCAACCTGCAAAATCAATGATTTTGCAGGTTTTTTGTTTATGGCAGCTGCTATAATTTTCAAAAATACTCCAATTGTTTGTGGCAGATTCGTGGCAATATTTAAAACATATAAAAACCATCACAAACATTAACATCCTAATTTAATGCCCTACTCCATTAATCTATCCTGAACTGAATAAGCAAAAAAAATCATTCCTAAAATGATCATGAGTCTCCCATTATTTGTCATTTTATGAGATGCTAAAATCTTCTCATGTATAATAATATATCAACTATCATAAAAGGAATTATTTATGAACTTCAATAAAAAAATACATTGACGGCACCTTTTTTGCCACAATCTCTATAGTTTATATCTGCAAATGGGAGATGGTGATGTAATTATAAACCCAAACCACACTTATCAAAAAACTTTGTATGAAAAAACTTTTCGTCCTGCTATTATCATTTGGATATTTCAGCGTGTTTTCGCAATCAAAGATTATCGTCAGAAGTTCAGGAGATCATTCCCCTGTTTCTGATGCAACTGTTTCCTGCAACAATAAGCTGCTGGGCAAAACAGATGCAACAGGGACCTTAAACTTCAAAACAAAATGTAAAAAAGTAGAAATTTCAGCCAACGGCTTTCAGGAGGAGGATGCAGTGGTAGACAAAGTGATGGAAGTTTTTCTTTCCAAGGCTGATCCCAATGTCAAAAATATTCAGGCCATCGTTCTGGAAGACAAAAGTGATCCCAGAGCATTGGAAATTCTCAGGAAAGTCAACGAAAACTACAAGCAGAATTCTCCTCAGAGCTTGGATTCCTATTCATATAAATCTTATGAAAAAATTTCCCTGGATCTGGATGAAGACAGCATCAATGCGTATAATGCCTATATTGCCAACCGTATCGATTCGCTAAAAAAACTTCCACAACGCCCTATGAAAGCTGCAGAGAAAAAAGATTCCCTACAATCTGTGAATCTGATGAAGCTTTTAGGAGAGAGTAAAATTTTTCTGTGGGAAAGAGCTTCCCAGACCCTGTACTCAAAAAAATACGGCGAAAAAATCAATATCCTGGACAATAAGATGGCGGGTATCAAAGATCCTATCTATGAGCTGATGACTTTCCGGTCCAACAGAAACCAGATACCCAAAGAGATTCGTGAAGAAAACAGGAACCTTTACCGTTTCTTTTTAACAGATTCTATAGAAATTGAGGGAAGGCAGAATTACGTCATCCGTTTCCGTCAGGTAGATTACAAACAAACTATAAAGCAGAGGAAGTTCAACGGATATCTGTATGTAGACAAAGAAACCTATGCCCTGAAAAAGATTGAAAGCAACAGTAAAGTCAAAAGTGAAGGTAGTATTACCAGCATCTGGAAGCCCATGGATAACAAATGGTTTCTTGTAAAGGAAAACTATAAGCTGAAAATGACATCCACCATCTTTGATAATGATGATAAAGAAGAAAAAAATAAAAGCAAAGAAGAGAAAGAGGCGGATAAAAAGAATACCACAAGGTTTGGAAGTTATGCTTTTGTAACTGCTGATTATTTTGATTTCAAAACCCCGATCGAAGAAAAGCCGGAAGATTTCAGGGGCTACACTATCGGCGTAAAAAACTCTGACGGAACCAGCATAGATCAGTACCGTACAGAGAAACTTACCGCCCGTGAAGCAGCCACCTATACAACAATTGACAGCTTAAGCAGCAAGTATAAGCTGAACCAAAAAGCGAAAGCATTAACCGGTTTGCTGAAAGGTAAAATAAAGCTGGGAATGGTAGATTTTGACCTTTCTAAAGTAGTCGCCTACAACAAATACGAGCATTTCCGGCTTGGAGCCGGAGCCAAGTTGAATGAAAAGTTCAGCAGGTATATTTCCCCGGATGCCTATTTTGCCTATGGTATCTATGATAAGGACTGGAAGTTCGGAGCCGGAGTGGATATCAGTACCACTCTGGAAAAAAATTCGTTTTTCAGGGTGGAGTATTTCAATGATGTCATGGCAGCAGGTCGTTTCTCTGAAAACTTATGGAACTTCAGGATGAAAATAATGAATTCCGGGGTGGCTTTGAATAATGGCGTTTTCTATGGTTACGAAGGTTTTAGAGTGAGCTATGAAAATGATATCACCAATGCACTGACCATTAATGTTTCGGCAAAAAAAACTCAGGAAGAATCAAAATTTGATTACAATTTTAAAGGCCTTGGAAGTCGGTTTGATATTGCATCGTCTACCATCACCATAAAATATTCTCCGAATTCAAAGAATATCATGACCCCTACCGGTAAATATACGTATGAGCAGAATCTTCCGGAACTTTATCTGAACTATGAGCAGGGATATAAAGCCCTGGGCGGCGATTTTAACTTCAGTAGATTTGATGCCCTGTTTGTTCACAACTTCAAAACAAAGCTTGGGGTAACAGGTGTGAGGCTTTACGGAGGTCTGATTACCGGTGATGCTCCTGTATGGAAAAACTTTACCCTAAACGGATTGGGTAATGGAAGAGAAGGACTGAATTTCAACCTTACCTCCTATCTTGGTTTTGCCACCATGGAAGGCGGAAGGTACTATAATGATAAATTTGTGGGAGCTTACCTTACCCATAGACTGCCATGGTATTTTAAAAGCTTTGGGAAAAATACTTCAAGCTTCGACCTTATCTACAGAGGAACCATTGGTGATATGAAAAATCCGGAATTTCACCAGTTCGATTTCAAGAAGCTGGACCATTTGTATAATGAAGTGGGTCTTGAATGGAATAACTTCTTATCATCCCAATTTAATTTAGGATTTTTCTACCGGGTAGGCTATTACAATACTCCAAAGTTCAAAGATAATTTTGCAATCCAGTTTAAGTTTAAATTGTTAGGATTCTAAACACAGGACTGACAACCTTATTTTTCTATTCATCTTTATCAAAAAAACAAACATGAAAAAAAACTCAGGCCAGTCAAAATTTCAGAAAAGAAAAAAAACCGCACTGATTGTACTGGGAATAGTGGTCGTTATAGCCCTTATTTTCCCATTTTTGCTGAACCTTTATCTTAAACACAAATTACCTGACCTCATCAATGAGAAAACCCCATATCAGATAACCCTTAAGGATTTTGATATGAATCTCTTCAAGGGCGATATTTCGGCCCATACCATAACTATAAAAACCAAACCGACCCATGATTCTACCGTGGCCAGGATATCTGGAAATATTAAAAGTCTTCAGGTTGAAAACTTCGGGATATGGAAAGCTATTTTCAATAAATCCTACAAAGTAAATACCGTTAAACTTATTGACCCGAACATTCAGATGGCTCTCGGCAAGTCTAAAAATAAAAAAGATTCAGCACAGAAGAAGGTAGACTTCGGTATTGAAAATATCCTCATAAACAATGGTAATATTTCCGTAAAACAAAGTGATAAGAAAGATCTTTTTACCGGTAAAAACATCAATATCAAGCTTACGGATATCCGCCAGAGCCAGGATGTTTCCAAAATACCTGTAGTCTTTAAAGATTTTAAGATCGATGCCCATGATGTGCTAATCACTGTCAATGATTTTTATACCATTTCTGCAGGTAAGATCGATGCGAAAAACAAGCAGCTGAATATTTCGGCGTTTCACCTGAAGCCTGTGGAAAGTCCTGCCTTGTATAATGCTAAAAATGTATTCGATCTGAAAGTAAGCCAGCTTTCCGCTGAGAACTTCATTATTGACCAGGACTCCCTCATCATTGATAAAACCAGGTTTGTCCAACCTCAGCTGACCGTCACCTCTACCGATAAAAAGACAGTAAAAAAAAACCCGAAAGAAGTCAATCTGAAAATCGGAATCAAAGACCTGGATCTACAGAAGGGTTCTGTGCTGATACAGCAGCAGGATAAAACAAAAACAGCTTCCATAGAGAACTTCCACGTGAACCTCAAAGATATTGTCTTTGATAAAAATACGGTGAAAGAGAAAGTACCTTTTGCATTTTCTACCCACAATGTTGAGCTTGAGGATATTTATTTCAAGGTAGACCCTTTACAGGCGGTAAGCGTTAAAAACATCCGTTCTGACAATGCTGATATTTTCATTAATAATGCACAGTTCCAGGCAATTGGAATCAGCAGTACAAAAGATGTTTTCAACATTAAAACAGAGAAAATTGAGATCCTTAACAATACTTCAAAATTTGCAGGGCAGCAACTGCAGCTTAAGCTGGATGCCATCAATGTATATGCTCCCGATATCCAGATCATTGCCGCCGCTCAAAAGAAGAAAACTGCTTCTAAAAAACAAGGTCCTACCCCTAACCTGACCTTACATCTCGGAGCACTGAATGTAATTAACGGAACGTTCAGTCAAAAACAGCAGGGCATTCAGAAAATGAAGGTTGGAAATTTTAATATCAACCTGAATACTATTACCACAAACAAAGACATCCTGAAAGAGACGATTCCTTTTCATAGTGAAAATCACCTGATCACTGCCAAAGCCATTGATATGGATGCCGGAAAATATTACCGGCTGAAAGCAGATCATATAAAAAACTCAGGCAAGAAAACCAATATCGGTAATTTTGCTTTTCTTCCCAAATACTCAAGAAAGCAGTTCAACAGGATGATTGCTGTAGAGGAAGATCTTTATACAATCAAAGCGAAGTCAATCAACATAACGGATAAAAACTCGGTAATAGGCGGAAAAACAAGTATAGACCTGGATCATATTGTTCTGGACGGGATAGACTGTAATATTTATCACGATCTTGCGCCACCCGATGATAACAGTGCCCGTTATATGTTCAGCAAAAAACTCCGTGACGTCAAATTCCCGCTGTATATAAGACAGGTAGATATTAAAAATTCAAAGCTGGCCTATGAAGAAATTGCGGAGAAAGCACAGATTCCCGGGAAAATCACGTTTGAGCAATTTAACGCAAAAATCTCTAACGTAAACAGCGCCAAAATGAAAGGAAAGCCTACCATTGTGAAAGTAGACACTGACTTTAAATTCTTTGGAGATGCTCCTACAGACGTCCACTGGCAGTTTGATGTGGCCAATAGAAATGATGATTATACCATCAACGGAACCATCAAAGATCTTTCGGTAGATAACGCCAATCTCTTTGTAAGGCCTTACCTGAATGTAACACTTGACGGGAAAATTCATTACCTGAAATTTGATTATAAAGGAAACAGCAGTAAAATAGGAGGAAATTTTTATTTTAAATATACTGATATGCATGTTAACTTCATGAATAAGAATACAGGAAAAGAGAGAAAGCTGCTGACCGCCATCGCCAATATCTTTGTGAAAAACGATTCCAAAGGGGAGCCGGATCATGTGGAAGTAGAAAAAGAGCGTGACCCGAACAGAAGTTTTTTCAACACCTTATGGCAGGGTATTATGGAAGGGCTTAAGAAATATCTGATTTAATGTAATTAGGAGTTTATTTTAGAAGTATATCATTTCCTAATTTATCACATCAGAATTGTTCATTCTTATTTCACTCAACAATACAATATTGATAATTTCATAAACAATTAAAAATGTGTTTATTAAAAATAAAATCAATATATTAGATTATTGATTTTAATAAAGATCAAATAATAAAAAACTTAATAACACCTAAATTCTAAAAACCATGAGAAAACTTTTAAAACTTTCGGTAGCCCTAACCTTATTTTTTTCTATTAATGCCTGTCAAGAGGATCAGGAGTCAAAGATTTCTAAAAACGAAATCCCAGCCGTTGCAGTAACCAATAAATTTGGTGTTTCTGCTGATTTTGCGCTAAACCCTTATGATAATGCAGGTAAAGTTCATAATGAGATCCTTCAAAAAGTAGTAGAAAAATGGGATGAAAATTTGACAACGGATGATTATATTAACATTTCCAGAGAGGAATTTTTCAAGTTGTATCCTGGGGAGAATCCAGAGATATTCTTCCCCAACATAAAAATTAAAAGCATTTTGGAGGATTCGGACAATAATTATGCTACTGTTCTTAATAATCCAAACCTTAGCCCAGTGGTAAGAAATCAGATGTCCATTTTTATAAAATTACTAATAGATTTTGAAGCAACCAACAATAATGATTATGCCGCTTTAAAAGAAACAATAATCTCTTTTGAAACCTCAATTATCAATAACAGTGCGATTAATGATAAAGATAAAGCAAGTATTTTATCCGTAACTTCTATTGGCAGACACTCTGCCTATTTTTGGAATACTATCTATTTGGATGCTTTAGCTAATGGCTATTCACCATCAAGTATCATCGCAAAAAAACCTTGGTGGAAATGGGTAGCAGTAGGTCTGGCTGATGTTGCAGGTGGAATATCGGGCGGTGCAGCAGCAGGAGCTGTATCGGGCGGTGTAGTTCTTATAGGGGGTGCAATAGCCGGTGCAGTTGGAGCAAGTGCTGGTGCATCATCATTAGTAGATTGGATCAGTCCACCTAAAGAAGCATCCCGTCAATACACTATGACGATCACCCATTAATGAACATTCCGGCTTTTCCTTAAAAGCTAAAACATTCTTTGAATCTTTGATTACGATTTTTAAGAATAAATATCAATGGATTTGTGGCTGATTCGTGACTATTTTGAAATTAAGCTTAATAAGCAGGTTTTCTTTCGGATGCTTATATTAAAAGGTTCGAATCCCTCATTCTCCGCAGAAATAAATAAAGCCACTGTATCCCAGCGGCTTTATTTGTTTTTTTATTATTATTTAATTTCCAAGATCAAAGCTTGATATAGTATGAAAGGCATCTATTTCTGTATTTTTTTCACCTTGAAAAGTATCATAATTAACGACTAATAATTTTCCTTTATAGATAATAGTTTCACAAGGATTATCCAGTTTTCCATCAGAACCGTCAGCATTGTCGTTTTTCCAAAGTAAAGAAATTGTATTGGTATCTAAGTTCAGTTGATATACGCTGTTATCATCATAATTGGCAATAAAAATTGAATTCCTTTTTTCATCATAAAAAAATCCATCACAGCATCTTAACTGATCTGAGTCAAAAACTATTTTATTCGATACTACTTTTCCGTTCTTGTCAAATTCCAGTTTATTAATAACACCATCTCCAAAATTTCCTGCGTACAGATTTCCTTTCTTATCAAAAGCAATCCCATCAATTCCTATCGTTTTTTTAGTAACTTCTGGTTTTAAAGTAAAAGTTGCAATAATGTAATTTTTCTTGTTAGCTGAATCTAAAATGATATTTTTAGCATTTAATTGCTTCAATGAGAAACTGTAAATTCCGCTTTCTCTTCTGTTTTCAAATAAAGCATCTGTAATATAGACCCTGTCCTTATACCATCTTACAGCTTCTCCAAAATTAAATCCTTCAACCAAAACTTCGGCCTTTAAAGGTTTTCCGTCTTTTACAATAACTCTAATCAATCTTGAAAAATTTTCTTTTCCAGTAAAAAACTGATTATCCATTAGATATAAATTTCCATCGGGACCAAATTCCATTCCCATTGGATGTACTTTTTTAGTAATAGGATGCAATGGGAGCCGGTCAAACCAAGTTACGGGTTTATCATTTTCATCAAAAGTTAGAATCTTGCTGCCATATTTATCAAATGAAATGGGGTTTGTGATCGATAAAAATAAATTTCCTTTTTTATCTAAAGCCATTCCGTCGGGCGTTTGGCAGGTTTCTCCCAGATCAGCAAACAGAGTTGGCTGTATGAGTTTAGAAGTTTCGCTGTATATTATTTCTTGTTTGCTCACTTGTGAAAACAAGTTTAAACTATTCATTAGAATTAGAATCAGAATACTAAGTACTTTTTTCATTTCTTTTTAAATTGGGTTTTCATTTACGGATATTAGGTTGATTATATCGTTACTTTAAGCAAATATAGCAGCGTCATTATGGTCCCATTTTATGCGCAGATGAAGAACCCGTTTACGCATTCAAATAAGAGATCTTTACATTTTACCGAATTCATATGCTGAAATATAGTTTTTAGAAGCTAAAACGTACTATTCATATTAATTAATGAACTTTATTCCTATATTTTGTTACTTTGTTGCCGATTAAAATAGAATATGAGCTTTATCAACAGAATTGGCTTAAAAAGAATAGCCCTCCATTGTCTATACTGGATTTTATTTTTGCTGTTTTTCTTTTCAAACAAATCTGACCATGAAGATTCTTATGAATTCATTTTTATTTATTCCTGTAAAATTTTAGCACAAGCCGCCGCCGCTTATGGCTTAATCTATTGGATTATCCCGGAAACATTAAACAAAAAAAAATATTTACTTTTTATAATTTTTGCCTTAGGCTGGATTTATATTGTATTTGCTTTTTTAATGATTTTAAAGTTTTATTATCTCGAACCCCAATTTCCAACTTTCTTCCATGATTGGCCCGGACATACAATGACGGTTATTGAACGTCTTACCTCAGGCAGTCTGATGATAAGGGAGGTTTCTTTTATCACCTATCCTGTTATTATTTTAGGGTTTATTAGCTTTAATCGCAAACAACAGAGACTTTTAAAATTAGAAGAAGAAAAAAAATCAATCGAATTAAAGGTGTTGAAAAATCAGCTGAATCCTCATTTCCTGTTCAATACTTTAAATAATCTATATGCTTTAACCCTAAAAAAAGATGATAGAGCGCCTGAAATAATCGCTAAGCTATCTGAGATCCTAGACTTTGTTTTATACCGCTGCAATGAAGATTATGTTTCTATTGAAAAAGAAATAGCGTTGATTGAAAATTATATTGCTTTAGAAAAACTACGGTATAGTGAAAACAGATTGGATATTTTATTTACAAAAGATATCCAGGAAAGCAATACAATTTCACCTTTGATTCTATTGACATTTATCGAAAATGCTTTTAAACATGGCGTCATTAATGAAACTGAAAAAGCAACCATCAGATTGAATTTAGAAAGCAAGAAAGAACACATTATTTTTAGTATTGAGAACACAAAGCCTCAAAATGAATTGGCTCAAATGACAAACAAATCTAAAATCGGCTTAGAAAACGTCCAGAAACAATTGGATTTATTATATCCCAAAAGACATCAGCTAGAAATTGAAGAAACCCAGCTATTTTATAAAGTCAACCTTTGTTTGAAAAATCAAAACAGGAAAGAACTTTGACAAGGCAGCCAACAGACCGTTCAAAACCATTAAATTAGCTTTTAAATTCCAAAATATTTATCTCAAATGAAACACAGGTGTATTATTGTTGACGACGAACCTTTTGCAAGAGAATTAATTGCTTCTCATTTGGCCAACTTCGAAAATTTTGAGGTAATAGATTCTTTTGAAAATGCATTAAAAGCCTATTCTTTTTTAGAGTATCATTCCGTTGACCTCATCTTTTTGGATATTGAAATGCCTCTAATGAAAGGAAATGATTTTTTGAAAAAACTAAAAAATCCACCTAAAGTAATTCTTACAACTGCTTACAGAGAATATGCGGTTGAAGGCTATGAACTTAATGTGATCGATTATCTTTTGAAGCCCATTACTTTTGACCGTTTTTTTGTTTCAATAGAAAAATTTAAGCAGGTTCAAACTCCCAGGAAAGAAAGTTTTCCAGCGTCTGAAAATCATATTTTCATAACAAGTGGCAGCAAAAATATTAAAATTATCTTTGATGAAATTTTGTATATCGAAAGCCTGAAAGATTACATCACTATTCATTTGGAAAATGGAAAATCACATCATGTAAAACAGAATATTTCGGTTTTTGAAAAATTACTGAATTCTGAATTTATTCGAGTTCATCGTTCTTTTATTATTCAGACAAAAAAAATAACCGCTTATACTAAAAACGAAATTGAAATAAACTCCGTCGAAATTCCCATTGGAATTAGCTACAAGGAAAACTGGCTGAATTATTTGGAAACATTTCTTCTAAAATAGTAAAAATCCGAATCTTATTATTATTTAAAACCCGGTTTTTTGTGATTAAGTATTCGCCTCAGATCCCTCCCAGCCTACAGAAACGAGCAAAAACCTACTGAATATCAATAGGTCTTGCTTTTCTTGTAAGATGATCTATTTTGGTTGCTGTTGGGTTACGCAATGTACCATTCCTCCATTAGCAAAAAGGTTACGGCAGTCAATTCCAATCACTTGTTTATCAGGATATAATTGTTGTATAATCTGGTTAGCAATGATATCATTAGGATCATTATAATTAGGAACCAATACACGGTTATTAGCAATATAATAATTAATATAAGATGCCTTTCCTACATTTTTCCCATAGGTGGTTGTCACGTCATATTTCGTTAAAGGAACTTTCACAAATGTATAAGCAGCCCCATTTTTTTGTGTTGCACTGTAAAGTTTACTCATATCACTGGTTGGAACTTGCCAGTAAGCCAGGTCATCAGTATTCATGGTGATAATAGTAGTAGAATTCGCAAATCTGGCAAACCCGTCAATATGCATATCCGTGATATCAAGGTTGGCTTTTCCATCCAGCCAGATAAATTTTGTAATTCCTAAATTCTTAGTGAAAATAGCTTCTGCCTGCTGCTGGGTCATTCCAGGGTTTCTGTTCTCGTTAAGAATAGAACTTTTGCAAGCCATTAGCACTCCATTTCCATCAATTTCAACACTTCCTCCTTCATTAATCATTACTGAATTAAGATCTACTTTTGGAATTCCATTATCGGCAGCAATTTTAGCAGGAATTGTATTACAGTTGCTATATTGAGCTTTATTCCCCCAACCGTTAAATCCCCAGTCCTGAATAAACAACTTACCATTTTTATCTTTTACATAGATTGGGCCATTATCTCTCACCCAAAAATCATCAGTTGGATACAGTTTAAAGTCGATATTGTTGAGTGATATTCCTGCATGTGTCAACAGTCCCACAATGCGGTCCTTTTCTGTACTGTCATAAGCAATGATATGCACTTTTTCACTTTGTACAAGCTCCTTAGTCATTGCTACCCAGGTAGGATCCAACCGGTTCTGGTAAGTAATACCGTATTGATACTTGTGGGGCCATTGAAGCCAGGTTCCTTCGTGTGGAGCTGATTCCTCAGGCATTTTGTAAACAATGGAAGTTGGGTCAGGTGTACCTGAAGTGGGAGGAACTGGTGTCTCTTCCTGGGAACAGGAAAACATGATAACAGGTAACAATAAGAACATGATTTTCTTTTTTTGCATAGGTGATCTATTTTTTTGATAGGGCAAAATTAGATCGATAAATAGTGTCAAAGTTGTCCAAAATTGACAATCTATTTCAAAGGCAGTAAAATATAAGTCAGTTGTTTCTCCTGATCTTCCATATCATCTGCATACCTTTCATATTTCTCTATGATAGGAGTATGTGAAAACTCAAGTCCGGAATTAAAAATCCATCGGGAATAAATTTTTGTATAAGTCTCATCTATTGTTTCATAGGTTCCGGAATGGATAAAACGAGCATATTGACCTCCCAATATGGGTTTTGAAGGGAGTTTTTTATTTTGAGCTTGTCTGGTTGAACAGGCGTCATATCGGCAGTTTATTTCAGTCTTGATTAAAGGCTCATCTGCTATAATTCCAAAATATTCTGCATCGGAACTGAGAAATTCATTGTGGATAAAGCTTTCCCAGAGCAATTCAATTTCCTCATTGTTATAATAGGTTTGAATACTCTGATAATAGACCTGTATTGGTTTAAGGTATACAATTTCGGGTTCCAGCAAAATGTCAGAGGTTACCGGAATCAGATCTGGTGCACAAAGTAACTGTTGCTTACTTCGTTTCGCTTCTTTAGGAGATATCCCAAAATGCTGTTTAAAAGCTTTTGAAAAGGAAGCGATCGTGGAAAATCCTACTTCAACCCCTATAGATGTAAGACTTTCTTGAGTATAAAGTATTCGTTTATAAGCATTTTCTACTTTCAGCCTTTGTTGAAAAGCGCCTATTGTTTCCCCACAACTATACTTAAAGATACGCTGAATATTTCTATAAGAGTAATTTGATACATCTTCCAAATCTTTTACAGAAATCTGCTGATCAAAATTTTTCTCAATAAAATTGATGACTCTATAAATACAGTTCAGGTTGTCTTCCATAAACAATGGTATTTTGGGAGGTAAATGGTCTGAAATAAATTGCAAATAAAAGAAATAAAATACAATTATAATGGTATAGAAAATTTCTCCTTTACTACAAAAAAAGCCTTAAATTGTTTGATTTAAGGCTTTTTTACTAATGGTATACAAGCTATCAGCTTAATATATCACAGGGTGCTACACAATAGACCCAAGGACATCTTTTTATTCCCGGAGGAGGGCAACATGCTTCTGAGCAGCTTAATGCACCTCCATTGATGCTCTTCAGCTGATCTCTTGAAATTTTTTTACAATTTTTCATAGTCAAGTCAAATTATTAGGTTACACTTAGAATCTAGGGCTGATTTCCGCCGCCACATCCATCGTATGGCATACATTGCCATTTTCCGTTAATCAAACATATTTGGCCACCAGGGCAGTTGATACCACCTTTAATTGTTTTCATTTCCTGTCTGTGGATTTTTTTTAAATTTTTCATACTATTTAGATTTAATGGAAGTCTAAATTAATCAATTTTCCTCAGGTTAAATGAATTTATTTTGATAATATTTCTATAAAATTTACTTTATGTTGTGATTTTTTAATCATATAGCAACTTCTAAGAATGTGAAGAGGAAAAATTAAGTGTTCAATTATGGTCTTTCCATTTCCGTAAAAAAGCTTTAGAAAATCTATTCTAATGCTTTTCCTTTGTGGATAATCTTAAATGCCTTGCCTTATTTATACTCTTAAAATCTTGGTTTCTGACCTCTTCTCAACTATTAATACTATAAACATAACGACTACAAAAGCTGCATACACGTACTGAGTACGAGATACTCCTACGCCATACGGAAACCAGATCCCCTGAACATGAAGAGCTGATACTTCCTGCGAAAATAAGCCTATAGAAACCAGTACTGCAGCAGGCAAATAAATCCAGCCTTTTATTCCCTGCTTTTGAATACTCTTATACAGTGTGTAGATCATTAAGAATACAAAAAACAGCCTTATGTATTGAGATATTTTTTGAAATGAACTATGAGGAACAGATTTGAACAGCCAGGGAAGACCTAAAAGCTGCGAACCTATATACATCAAGGTGAGCACTACACCAATGTTGGCAATCCAGTTTAATTTGGATAATCCATACCAATCTCTCCATGCCATTACCCAAGAAAAAAGGACTAAGGGCATCAGAATTACCGTTGTGACAATGTCAATTCCGTGGGCAGATTCGAATTGAAACCAATAGAAAAAAGCCTGATTAGCGCGTACCAAAGCTAACAAAATCAAAGCAATAATAAACCATAGATACTGTTTGACAGGTTTCAGAACAAAGACCATGATTGCTAATAAAATGAAAAGTATAGGTTCAATAACTTCTACAATATAGCCTTTTATGGTCTGTCCCCATTGATGTCTGTATTTCGCTTCGATACTCCTTTTATCACCAAGCTCCGGAGCAATATGAATTCCTCCTGCATCAGGTAACTGGCTTAATGTAGCTTCACTCATCCACACTCTGAATACAATCGTCATCTGGTCTTCTTTCTTTACACTTTCCGGCAGCACAAACATCCGTGGCTGTATACTGTAAGCTGTGGGAACCGGATCTGAAAAATCTCCCGCACTGCCTAATAAAACTCCGTTAACGAATAATTGATACGCATCATCAACAGCAGGCGGGCCGGCTAAGGCCAGTATATTTCCCTTGACTTGTTTTAACGAAACTTTCATCCGATACCATGCATAGCCTGAATATCCCGAATGACCTCTATGAGTCCAGCCCGAAACGTAACCGGAAAGACCTACATCTCCATCATGTGCTCCAATAGGAGCTGTAAGGTCAACCGTTTCCCATTCCGAATCATCAAAATCATGGGCAACCCATTCCATCTGGTCACCTGTCCTGAATTTCCATGGACCATTGAGGGTTATTATCGTTGGAGTTGAATCTTCTATTAAAGTGGCGCTAGCTTTATATAGGCTATAGGAGCATAACATAACCAACAAAAGCCACAATCTGACGGAAATGCAATTATTTTTAAAATTTGTCATCATCACTAGATCTAGTTTGTTAATTCTCAACAATATAAAAATACACAAATTGATAAATAATACATCAAAATAATGATTTCAACACTTATTTACAATATCATAATAGAATCTTGTGGAAATTGATTATACCAATCCAGAGATCTGATCTGATTCGATTCATAGCATCAGATTCCTGTTGTATGAGGTCGGAAATTCCTTTGTATCTTAAAAACCAATAACCATGTTGTCCTGTAAAATTAGCGTATCGAATTCTGCCAAATTTATGTACATTAGCCTCTTAAAAACATAGCCCTCCTGTAGCACAAATAACTTCAAAACTTTATTAAATGCTACTGGAAAATAATAAACTAATAATAAAATGAAACATGCTATTCTAAGCCCATTGACTCTTCTCAAAAATTCCATGTATACGAGACTTTTTTCAATGAACTTCCTTCTTGTGTTATTTCTTTTTGCAACCACTCCTTTATCAGCAGTTTTACCAAATTTCACGACTAAGAATATAACGTTCAGCAGTGAAGGGATATCGCTTTCAGGAACCATTTTCAAGCCCCAAAATGCTTATGCAGCTGTTGTAATTGTTCATGGGTCAGGGCAAGAAAAAAGAATGACAGAATTCGCAACACTTCTGGCAAACAACGGTATTGCTGTTTTAACTTATGACAAACGTGGTGTAGGTGAATCCGAAGGGGTGTATGCAGGACCTGAGGTGGGTACCAATAATGTAGATGCTTCAAATCTTAATCTATTGTCTTTAGATGCAAGTGCTGCTGTAAATACATTATCTAAGGACTTACAGAATAATAAGATACAGATCGGTCTGATTGGTGCCAGCCAAGCCGGATGGATAATTCCTTTGGCCGCAAAAAAAAATAAGAAAGTTAAATTTATGACGATATTCAGTGGTGCCCTTATTACGGCGAAACAGCAACTTCGCTTTCAATTTTACACCAATGGAAATTCAAATTTTTGGGCTACACATACGGAAGATGATGCACGAATGCATACCATGACTGATCCGGATAGATATGAGTTTACAGACACTGATCCCTGCACTACCCTTGCGGAAATATCAATTCCAGGATTATGGATTTTTGGCAGTAAGGACATACAAGTTCCTGTTAACCTATCCATAGAGCATCTGAATACATTAAAATCCGGTAATAAACAATATGAATATAAGCTATATCCAGCCTTAGGTCATAATACGGCATTTTCAAACTCTAGTGAACCTATTGATTACGCTATTAAGTGGATAGCAAATAGGAAATTATCGAAATAGAAAAATCTAAAATAAAATATTCATATGATGCATTAGTATTTAAAAGTGAATTTCTGCTTTACTAATCTACAAAAAGTTAATAGAAATAAACAACGGCTATTCTTCTACTCTTTTGGAAAAAGCCCTCAAAACCAACAGGCTTATAATAATTAATATAGGTCCAAAGAAGATATTCCCGGCTGATGATCTTGAATTACTAACAAACTCTTCATAATGTTCTTCTGGATGGCTATTCGTTTTCATAGCAGCATAATGACAACAATAGTTCTTAATTTCAATGCAGCTTCTATTTACATGACTGCTCTCTTCAGCTATATCAATTACACTCTCAAGGGATCTCCCCTGCCCGTTAACAAGTTGGAATGTAAACGTTAGAATCAGAACAAAAATGAAAGATAGTCTGCTCATAAAAAAGATAGTCATGGTTATTCCTCTAAAATAGAAAATTTTATGATAAATAACAGCATGTAAAAGAAGGTAAAAATATATTAAAATATTGTCTTACTGCTTTACCTGAAAATTTTTGAAATCAAAAGGAACTTTCTGTACAGACTTTTCATTTTCAATGAACAGTTCAAGAGGAATATCCCCTCTTTCCTTGGTGGTCATTGATTTTTTAATTTTATAAAACTTATAGACAGTCCCCGTTTTAGGATCTTTCAGTGTCATATTGTTGTAGCCAAAATCCAGTTCATCGTTCATCATAGACACCACAGGTACCATCTCATGCTCTTTATCATCTATTATTGCAATGATAAGGTCGTAGTCATTAAAGTCTATCTTTGTATTTTGATTGGCCTTGTAACTAATAAAGTCCTTAAATATCTTATTCGCTATTTCTATAGACACAAGACCAAAATAAAGTCCTGAATTTTTAGCTAGAATACTTTTATCAATAAGGTTCACATCTTTTTTTAAATCCTTTATGTTACCCAGGATAAAGTAGGAATTATTTTCCTTTGAGGGTTTAAAATATTTAACGATTCCTTTAGCATTTACAGTTTTTAGCTGTTCTTTTGGCAGTTCATAACGTATCAGTATGTTAGCTCTTCTATAGATATTCTTTGCATCATGGGTATCAATCAATAGGTTTCCTTTTTTATCCGTGGCTGTAAGGGTATCAAATTTTATTAAATGAAACTTATCACTGGGCTTATTATCCATTTCAAAGCTCAACTCTATAAAGTCAAAAAGCTGAGTAGCCCGTTCAAAAATAATATTTTGCTGAGAATATAAACTTGTGGAAAGAATGATCCCTGTTAAAAGAAATAGTTTTTTCATTTTTAAAATTTAGATTTATACATAGGATACCAATACTGCTGATATGGGTATCAATTTGCTCCAGAACCTGATAACCTTTACCTGTATTCCCCAACCTATTGAAAGTGAAAATATAACAGCTGTATACAAAAAAATATTAATTAAATTTGAGAAACAACTTTAAACTATAACCAGATGAATGATCTTCACAATATAAATACATTAAATCCGGCTTATCAGTATCATAAATAAATTTACATTTTATGGATTTCAAAAAAATAAAATACTTCTTTATTACCTTTTTGATTGCAGGATTTATTTTCACAAAAAACTGGATACCTGTATCTTATCAGATTCGTCCCATCATTGGTTTGATTTTATTAATAGCCTATGCTTATGGAATCTATACCCTGATTTATCGTCCTATCATCCCGGAAAACAAGCTTAAAAAACATTTATTCTTAAGGCTGGGAATTCTGACGCTTTTCCTGCTCAGTGCCACTATTTCTGTGTAGCTTCTTAAAGATCAAAACTCTGGTATGGGAACAGCAAATATACTCTTTTTGGGAATGATGGTCTTCGGCTATGCGATCCTGATCTATGGTATTATTGAATCCCTCTTACTATATACCAAGAAAAAATATGAACAAACCACTATTAACCTGGCTTTGGCCTTAGGGATATATTGTTTTATAATGTTCAGTGGATTATTCGGATTTTAGTTTCTCTGTTCTATTCTTTTCTATGATATGAATATTTTTTGAACAGCTCTAAAAATAAAATCGTAAAATTTCTATGGTCAATTAAAATAATACGTTGTCGTAAGATCGCCGGTAAAATCCGGTCTGTTTTCCTGTTTTTTTGCATTCAGCTCAAAGAGTTTTTCTCCATTTTTATTGCCGGCACGTATTCTTAGTGAAAACCATCCGTTTTCCAGATTCAGCTGTATGCTGTTCTCATCGTTAATTGTTGAAATATCTTTTAAATAACCAATACCTACAACTCTCAGTTCATTATTAGAAGTCTGAAATATCCAGCCATCAGATTGTGCAGCAACTTCTTCATTTCCTAATACCTGATCTTCATTGGCAGAAATACAGAATGAATAAAAACCTTCTTCTACACCTATCACGGGAATGGCAATTCCTGATCTTGTTATTTCATCTCCGTGCTCATTTTCCACAAAATATTTTAGGATATTGTTCCCCGGAAGATTATGATCCTGCAGATATTTCGCTAAAAGCTCAGGACTGTATATAACAAAGCCTTTGAGTTCTGAAAATATTTTCTTCATATTATTTTTATTAGATTGGTTTAAATATTGTTTACCAAAAATGGCTGTATTTCTTTTTCTATTAAAGCTGACAGACCTCATCTTCTGAAAGGATCAACTCCTTATGCTCAATAATCCATGATTATTGTTAAAAATCAATCCAGTTCTGCTCTTGAAAACAAATCTCTTATCACAGCTTCGTCTTCACAAACTTTTTTAAAATCCAGAATAAAATCTTTCAGCGGGCTTTCTTCAGAGGAATAAGCACAGAACATTCCGGCTTCAGGGTCCAATCGTATACTTTCGCTCAGATCCTGCCTTTTCTCATCCAGAAAGACCTGAGCTAACGAGCCCCAGTCATAGCCGCTTCCTTCAAAACCTTCCTCTGCTCTTACCTCAAAGATTTCCTGTTTATAACTTCCCACATCCAGACATACCGAAAAGCTGTTGGCATGTTCTACCCAGAAAAAGGGTTTAATGGTTTCCTTAAAATGATTACTGTCCATATTCTTAGTATTTTATAAGTTTTCTTTTTCGGCATTAACCAATACCCCTGAAACAAAAGTCTCAGAAAATATTAAAAAATGAATTAGCTAATGGATAATGGCAAGCTTTATGAACTGCTGCGGACCAGATGGTACTTTAACAGCTTTTGCTCTTTTCCATTTTTGAATGTTAGGATTTCTCTTTAATTGCCGTCATAGTCTGTAAATTTTAATCGTTATTAATACTTTGTTATTGTGTGATGGTAAAACAAATATAAAGCGGTTATTTATATTCAAAAAATTTTAAAGCACCAATCTGAAAAATTGTAGTAGTTCTACGACTTTTTGACAATAATTCCATCATTTTGGATATATTAAATCCAACAACTCCCTCTGTTTTAAAATAATACAAACAACACAATAAATTGATAAAAATCTTAAATTTTACACTAATAAGAGAAATAATCAACCTTTTTATCTTTATTAAAAAAAATAGTTGCAAATCAACCTTTTGCAACTACTCTTCCTTTACTTATTAGTGGGTTTCTGAAGTTCCAGCACTTTTTTCAGATAAACATCAGACTGGTCCAAAAATTCCTGAAGGGTTGTCCGTATTTCATAATGAGGAATAATTCCCTGCCCTTTTTTCTGATCCGGAAGGTTTTGAGCATCCTGGATCACATGAACGATAGAGAAACCTGTTTGAATTCCTGTATTGGGAAGTTCATACACTAACGGAAGATGTCCATTATGTTCGTAATATCCACCAACCGTTTCTTTTCCAATCACAATCGCATTGGTATAAGATTTTATTAAAGAAGCTAAATGAGACGCAGCAGAAGCTACCCGTTGATCTACCAGAAGATAAATCTGTCCTTTAAAAGTTCTTTCATTAGGTAAGATCGAAGTATTTTTGTCATCTGCCCAATAATATTTTCCCTGGACCTGTTTGGGATAAAGCTGTTTCAGATAAGCATTGATTCCATTTTTATCCTTTACTCCGTTGGAAAGAAAAAGAGGAGTAATCACCAGTTTTTCTTCCATAGGAACTTCATTGAACCAGGTATAGGCGTAATGACTGTCACGAAAAGGTCTTTGAGTAAGGTAAGAGAAAACTTTTTCATAAAGTGCTCCGGTTCCGCCGGTATTTCCTCTCAGGTCAATGATAAGATTTCCTACCTTCTCACGCTCCAGAGTATCCATCATCTGATTAAGGAAAACACTGAATTTTTGGTAAGCCGGATCTTCCTTACCTGTTGCAAAATCAAAACCTCTTACTGACAAACGGTACCTATTCTCACCTTCTTTGGTAAAACTGTATTTTTCAGCCATAAGCTTTTTATCAAGGGTAAGTGAATGCCTTGATTCTTGGAGTTTTTTAAAATTCTCCAATGATATTCCCGACATGGTTACCTCATCAATCCGGCCATTCCATTGATACTTGATATCATATTGTTTATGAGTACCGAATTCTATATAAAATTTATCCAGCATTCCCCTTTCAAAACCTGTTGTTTCCCTATAAGGCATAGAATATCCATCAGAAAAATAATATTGGGAAAAACGATTAATTATCTCTTTTGCAGAGATGCCATTAATAGAAATAATTTCAGCAGCAAGTGGAATTTTATTATCCTTTGAATCCTGCAATAAACGACCATCAATATTTTTCAGCGTGATGGGCAGATATTCCGGCCCTTGTGTTAAATAGTAAGATGCATGATTAGGAAGGTCTGTATAATTATGGCAGCTGCCTTCAAAGCCTGTAACTTTAGCGATTATCTTATAAAAATCAAAAATATTTTTACTGTTAGCGGCTGCTTCCTCTGCCTTTTGATAGATACTGTCTATCTGTTGTTTGCTTCTGTAAACATATAATCCCGAATTCGCCTGTTCTCTGATGGAGCGAAAAATACGCAAATCTTCTACAAACTGAGCTGGCGTGAACTGCCCATTCAGAATAGGAACATTTTTGGACTCAGTGATGGAAATTTTCGAGGCTTTACTTTTTTCAATATAAGATTTACCCCAAATCTTAATTTCATATTTCTTCCCTTTTTCAGGGGTATACAACAACCGTTCTATGCTTTTTATCCCTCTGGAATCATCTTGTTCCTTTATTTTTTTATTATCCATAAACAAAGCGACAGCAACATTGGCATCGCTTGACTGAACGGTTACCCATACCGGTTTCTGAGATTGTGGTGAATATTTTAGGGTATCTCCCGGTTTTAATTCAATATTACTCTGTGCATATACAGAATTTACCAGCAGTAATAAATGGATAATAAAAGGTTTGGTCATTATTAATTTTTGGATGGCAATATACAAATTAACCTTCACCATTTTAATGACCGTAAATCATTGATTGTATTGAGAACTATAACTTAACACTCAAGTCCTGCACTTCTTCTGCTGAAAAGCCAAAAATCTGCGGGGTTTTAATATCTAAAAGATTAAGATAAATATAGAGTTCGGCCCTGTGATGGATTTCATGCTCTACCATCGCTCTAAGCCATTTCCATATAGAAATTGGATTATTTCCGGGGGTCAGGCATTTACGATTAAGATCCTCATCTGAAAGGCCTCTAATAATTTCCAGGGTCTGCCTATGCATTTCATTGAAAAAAAAGATGATATTTTCATACCCGTCCGCCAGCTCTTTTCCACATCCCGCATAAGCACTTTTTCTTCCTGAAATGGTTTCACCATACATATACCTTTCTATAGAAGCGATATGTCTTATCTGGTCCCCAATAGTAAATTTCCCTGGTTTATAAGAAAAATCAAGATGTTCAGGGGGAACAATTTCAATAATCCGATGAGTTCTGGACCTGATTTTTTCATAATAATCAATAAATGATGCTACAGAGGTAATTTCCATTTCAAAAGGTTTATAATCTTTAATAATTATGATTTTCCGTATGGTGAATATAAGAAATCCAGGGACATTTATTTCGTTTCATAACACATATTTACAAATCATATTAAAAAAATCCCTAATAAGTGATTACAAAACTTGCCAGCCTAACAAATAACAAATATTTTAGTTATTAAAAAATGAACAATGATGAAAATATGGCTTTCTATCCTGCTTATTGGAATCAGTTTCAAAACGGTTGTGGCTCAGACTGTGAAAATTGATACTGAAAAACTGCTTGAATATTACGAAACTCAGCGCTACGCAGAGGCCGCTCAATACCTCCAAAGCCTCTACCCTACAGACACACAAGACGCAAAAGCATTAACTCAGATTGCTTATTGCCAGATGATGGCCGGTAAACTTCCGGATGCAGAAAAAAATTATATGAAAGTCAACACACTTCAGCCCAACACTATTCCGGTTCTCTTTAGTCTAGCCAGCATTAGTTCAAGAAGAGGAAATAGTGCGAATACAAAGACCTATCTTCAACAAATCATTCAACTAGACCGTAAAAACTTCAGTGCTTACAAACAAATGGCGACGTATGCAGATACTCCCGAAGCAAAGCTTGAATACCTTAAAAAAGCCCATAGCCTGAATGCTACAGATCCAGATATCGCCTATGATCTGGCCACCGTTTACAGCGGACTCAAACAATTTCAGCCTGCTTATGATGTATTGAAAACCGCCATCGCTGCTGATCCGGAAAATTTCACTTTACAACAGATTCAATTACCGATCACCAACAGATTGGGAAAATATGAGGAAGTGATTGAAACAGGTGAGAAATTATTAAAGGTTCATGCAGATGCCAATATCATGAACGAAATGGGACAGGCCTATTTTTATGTGAAGAATTACCAGCGATGCATTGACCTCTTTAAAATGCTGGAAGATATGGGAATGCAGAATGAAGGGATCTTATATTACATGGCTTTAAGTTACCGGGAACTGAAAGATTATGACAAGGCTGCTATCTATGCACAGAAAACAATTGATGAGGCCATTTCAGACCACACCACTCTTTATTATGCTGCACTGGCAGGGATTTACGAAGCTAAAAAACAGTACAACGATGCGGTAATAGCTTATAAAAGAGGTCTGACCTTTGGAAACAGCAATATTATTCATTATCGTTTGGGACTTTTATATGATATTAACCTGAAGCAGCCTAAAAATGCAGTTACTTATTATCGTTTGTACCTCAAGAACATTCCGGATCAGGAAAAGGAAAAGGAAAAAGAACAGATTGCTTATGCCAGAGACAGGATTACTTTGCTTGCTGTAAAATAGGGTTTCAGATTAAAATAAAATGTAAAGACCAGCCTTAATATACCATTTTCAATTCGTCAAAATACTGGATTTCTGTACGGTTCAACAGTTTTTTGATTTTGAGAGTAGATTTACAGTTTTTTGTAACTTCTGAATTACAGCCGGTATTTGAAAATTTTCAATCAATTGTTCCTATACTTTCACACACTTAAGATCAGTAGGTGAAGTAAAATATTTATGATAATCCAGTTTTTGTATGCTCTTTTGTGACGATAGTCACAAAGATAACTGCTCTTTATACATTAATTTTGCTTTTATAAAACAATCTATATGAGCAATATAAACCAAAATGTGGCAGAGCAATTTATTCAGTACTTGAATGAAGAAGATTTCGATAAGGCAGAAAGCTGTCTTGATCCTGATTTTAAATTTATTGGAGTTTTGGGTACAAGAGAGAAAGCTTCAGTGTATATGAAAGACATGAGGGAGATGAAATTTAAATATCAGATGATAAAGACCTTTACAGCCGATGAAGATACTTGTCTCTGGTATACCATTGATATGGGAAACAAGACTGTAGAGGCTTCAGGATGGTATCAAATCATTGAAGGAAAGATCCATTCCTTTAAAGTATTATTTGATCCAAGACCGCTGCTGAACGATCAGTAATCATCTTTCAAATAGCATATCAACCGTCAACCCTGTTCAAATAAATAGAATGAGATGGGTAATCATTATTCTGAATTAAAGATTTTGAATCCAGAGTAGGTATCAAATGGTTTATGGAACGGACTTTAGTCCGTTTCTTTGTAAATATAAGCTAATAAAGAGTAATCAAAAAATGCCCCAATACCTTTAAACTTGTTAAGTTTTGAACTTCGAATATTGAAACTTATGTCCACCCCACTTTTTTTCTCCAGGATACATATTCCTGATCCCTTCCATCAATTTCCGGAATTTTTTCCGGATCAGGAATCTGATTTATTTCTTTTTCGGATAATGGCAGCAAATTCATTTCCTCCCGTTCTCTGTTCAGGTTTTCTTTATGTTCCACTGGAAATGGGATTCCTCCGGCAATAAGCTGAGTTCCATATTTTTGAGGTTTTCCCTGAAAAAACTGAATCCGGTCATACAAATAGGCTTTATTTTTTAGATTAATGTCATGACTGTATTCCGACATCATCTTGTAACATTCCTTCATAAATTCTGGTTCACCAATGGAATGCTGAATAATAAGCCATGCAGCATCACTTGCTGTTGCCCCAACTTTTGAAATCGTTGGAAACCCTATTTTATCCATTATTTCCCGAAGTCTTTTAGCATTGGCTTTATGAATACGCTCCATTTCCGGATGATATCCTCCTGTTAACTTCCCTTCAGCAGATAGTTTTTCCCTTACTGCAAGATCATGTTCTGCAAGATCTATTAATTCTTTTTCAAATTTGAATTCCATTCTATTCTCAACTAAGGTTAGCGGTCTCTCAAAGCTACAAAAATGACTTTAAGAGATAAGCAACTTTGTATTTTATGAAATATTTTTAACAGTATCAAGAATAAACCTGATTCGTTTTTCTACCGTTACTTTGGGAACTTCAATGAGATGATAGCCAAATTCCCGATAAGTTTTATCCATGCATTCAAAGGTATATTGAGCCACTTCCAGCGTTTGCTTTCTTTCCGGATCATTTTCATAGATTTCTTTCCAGGGCGGAAGGATAAAAACGTTGCCGTTATAGTTCATTTTACGGGCTGTAATTTCCATTTCTTTGGGTACAGGAATCTTTTCCAGCTTCAGATAACCGATAGTATCTACTATTCCCCGATCGAAGAAAACAGGATCTGCACCAGCAATTGAATTCATTTTCTGAAAAGTTTTTACAGAAGCATCAAACATTAATTCAGCAAAAAGCTTTTTATTGAGCCATGGTAAACCTTCCCCATTGGAACTTTGCTGTTCTTTGATAATTCTCCGCCCTTCTTCAGGTACGGTAGTGAAACCAATATCATCTAGCCTGTTCAGCAAGGTTGTTTTACCGGCTCCCGGACCTCCCGTGAGGATATAGAAGTTTTGAACGGTATTATTATTTTTCATTTTTCAAATTGTATTGGGTTTAATCATTAGTAAAGATCAACATTTGATAGGGAGATAAAATCAGAAAAAAGATCTTGCTTTACAAGTCTGTAGATACGAGGAGTGATAAAAAGTAAAATCAGGAAGAAGTGAATGTCCCAACAGACAATGGTTGTAGAAAATCAGAATATTGTAGGGGTAATATTATAGTTCCAATAGAAACTCAATAAAACCTTGAATCTACCGGAGCTCCTACTTGTAAAGATAATTTATTTTTATGAAAATGAAAACTGAAGGATTTATTATTTCTTAGGTGGAAAAGTAATTCCCGCATCCTGAATCAGATCATACCCATACGTCATAATGGTTTCAATAACAGGAATTGCTTTTTTACCTTTCTCGGTAAGGCTGTACTCTACTTTTGGAGGAACAACAGGATATACTTCACGGTGAATCATTTCCTTGCTTTCCAGTTCCCGAAGCTGACTGGTCAACATTTTATCTGTGATATGAGGAATATCCTTTTTCAGCTCACTGAAACGAAGCGGCTTTTCTTGTAATCGCCACAAAATAGGCATCTTCCAGGTACCGCCAATATGACTTAAAGCAAATTCAATAGGCGTATAATACAATCTTTTATCATGGAAAAACTGAGGCATATTATTATTTTTTATCGTTACACTTTCTAAAAGGTACGTATATAACTTTCTAATAGTCTATTCTGCAAATTTGCACAAAAAATTATGAAATCGAAAAGCAATCTTTATGTGCTTGATAGGGAAGCTAAAAGAGGGAGCCTGGATGCTATTTTTCAGCCTGCAATTTCTAATAGACATACAAAAACCCTCGCTTTGGCAAGGGTTTGTTTTTAGTATTGTATTTCAGTTAAAATGATTGGACAGTTATTTATTCCTGCATAATTTTTTTAACTTCATTAAATTCATTTTCAATGATCGTATCAGGCTTATAAGTTAATAAGGAAACGATAATATTGGTGATTAAAGAAAGAATAAATCCAGGGATTATTTCATACCAGTCTTTCAACGGATGCTGAAGATATACCCATGCTAACACCGTAATTCCTCCAACCAGCATTCCGGCCAATCCTCCCTGCCATGTTGTTTTTTTCCATAAAAGAGACAATAAAATCAACGGCCCGAATGCAGAACCAAAACCTGCCCAGGCATTTCCTACCAGATTAAGGATACTGTCTTTAGGATCTAATGATAAAAGTACCGCAATAACGGCTACCAATAAAACGGAAAGTCTGCTGGCAACCAGAAGCTGCTTTGATGTTGCTTTTTTATTCAGGAACGCTTTATAAATATCCTCCGTTAAAGAGCTTGAAGTGACCAATAACTGAGAAGAAATAGTACTCATTACCGCTGCAAGAATCGCTGTCAACAGGAATCCTGCAATAAACGGATGGAATAAAACACGGGAAAAGTAAATAAAAATAGTTTCCGCCTCCGTTTTTGACCCATCGAACTTCATCATCGTTTCTATGTCAAACTTTTGCAGGTAAGCAATTCCTACCAATCCAATTGCTAAAGCTCCGGCCACAGTAAAAATCATCCAGGTAATCCCGATTCTTCTCGCTTTAACCAGGTCTTTTGGTTTATCAATAGCCATAAAACGAACCAAAATATGTGGTTGTCCACAATATCCTAATCCCCAAGCTAATAAAGATACAATGCTCACTGTAGTGGTTCCTCTGAACAAATCCAGATAATTTGGGTCTTTAGCCTCAATGAGTGACAGGGTTTCACCTACTCCACCAATCTGAGTTATAGCTACAATCGGTACAATCACTAAAGCCAATACCATGATGGTTCCTTGTACAAAGTCAGTAAGACTTACCGCCAGGAATCCGCCTAAGAAGGTGTATAAAACTACAACTAAACTTGTTAAAAGCAATCCAACAGTATAATCCATCCCGAAAGCGGATTCAAAAAGTTTCCCACCGGACACCATTCCTGCTGAAGTGTAAAGGGTAAAAAATACCAGAATAAAAATAGAGGAAGTGATCTTCAGCAGATGGTTTTTATTTTTAAACCTGTTTTCAAAAAATACGGGTAATGTGATGGCATTTTGAGCAACTTCAGTATAGATCCTGAGCCTTGGTGCAACAATAATATAATTAAGAAACGCTCCAAGTGTTAACCCTATTGCGATCCATGAGCTGGAAATACCGGACAGATACATCGCTCCCGGAACTCCCATCAGCAGCCAGCCACTCATATCGGCAGCGCCTGCTGACAGTGCTGTTACAGCTGCTCCCATTTTTCTTCCTCCAATTAAAAACTCCTCCGAGTTGCTTGTTGATTTTCTATAAGAATATATGCCTATACCTATCATCAATAACAGATACAACCCCACAGAAATCCCTTCGTATACTTGCATATTATTTTTTTATGAAGCCGAAGATAACCATTTTTTAAAAAATGAGAAGATTTTACCAACAAACAGCATTATACACCAAATACAAAATCTCTACCTAATCAGCCTTAATTCCTCAGCAGGATCTTAAAAGCACCATGCACCTGTCATGGGCTCAATTGCTTTGGAATCTAAATACGTTGTTAAATAATAATTATTTACATCTTCATAATACTTCATTTCTCTTCATTACGAATAATATTTTACTTTATCAGATTCTGAGCTCTTCGCAGGTTGTCGGTTGCCTGTAAAATTTTATTTTTCAGAATAACATTATAATCAGGATTTTTAAGAAGAAACTGATTGACCACCTCCAGTGCTTTTGGATTCTGATAGCTGATGAATGTGGAACGGAGCCAGTTATCCGGGAAAAAGATATCTCCTGTTTTCTGAATTTCCTGTAAGATCTCCAAGGTTTTAGGAAGATAATGAACAGATGTCTGTTGTCTTAACGGATGGTGCAGATAGCCTAATGCGGAACCAACAGCAGATTCATTGGATCTATTTTGTTTTTGCATCAATCCGTTAAAGAAATCGTCACGCACTTTCTGTTCTGATGAAGCAGCCTGCATAATGATCTTAAAACGATTCACCCGATCCGGATTTTTAATTCTACCCAATTGTTCTTGCAACAAATCATTATTATTTGAATTCCTTAATGATAAGGCAAGAGCAAGATTTGTAAAGTCTTCGTCATTAAGCGATACTCCTTGTGGTGGGGTCTGAGACTTCCAGATCGTATACAGATTATCATACGCCTGCTGAGATTGGAAAATACTCTGATATCCATCAAACACAATTTTCTTATTGTTTTTTGCTGTCTGCATCTGTAACGCTTTCCATAGTTTATCTTCCATATTTCCTGATTCTTTCAGTCTGGAATTTTCAGGTAAGAAGTTCCAATAAATAGAAGAAATATATCCGGTAATTAAACGAAGGTTCAGTTCCGTAGTTTCCTTTGGCAACTGTTCTGCAAAAAAGTGCAATAATTCCTGAGCCTTCACTTCTGAGCCGTTCAGCATGTTTTCATATAACGAAATATAGGCGCTGGCACGATTGATCGGATCTTTTACCAGGGAAAAGTTTGATATGATTGTTTTGTCTGTCCTGAAGACTCCATACCCTATTCCCGATGAATTTTGCAGAATAAACAGAGGTTTTCTTTTTCCTTTTAATTCAGAAATATCCTGTTGCTTTCCATCCAGTTTTATATTCACTTTCTCAATTCTGTCAGCGTAAAATAAACTGATCTCAAATTCCTGAGGCCACAATTTCGCTTCTTTTCCATATTCCGGTTTTTGGGATATGGTAAAACGTTCTATTGTATTGCCTTTGTATTTTACATCATAGTCAATCACTGGTCTGCCGGGATCATTCACCCATACCTTATTCCAGCTTTGTAAATCTTTGGGGGTATGATTATCCAGAATGGTGATAAGATCCGGCCAGCTGGCATTGTTGTAAGCATATTTCGTAAGGTATTCATTGACTCCTTTTCGGAAGTCTTCTTCCCCGATCAGCAATTCCAGTTGGCGCATCATAATGGGTGCCTTATTATAGATAATTGGCCCATACATCATTCCTGCATTTTGCAGGTTATCTAAAATCTGACGGATAGGATTCGCTCCCAATGTACGGTCTACAGAATAGGCTGCCGGAAAATGGGTTGTTAAAAATTTCAGATCGTAAATGCTTTTATCTGAGGATGCTCCGGTACTTTTATCTGCCATAAAATTGGCAAAAACCTCCTTCATCCAGACATCATTGAACCAATCCATCGTCACCATATCTCCGAACCAAAGGTGAGCCACTTCATGGGCAATCAGGTTAGAACGGTTATTCAGCTGATTTTGTGTTGCATTTTTATCTAAAAACAATGTGGAGTTTTGAAATAGTATGGCTCCTGGATGTTCCATTCCTCCGAATTGGAAATCCGGAATGGCTGCCATTCCATGCTTTTGGAAAGGATGTTTGATGCCGGTCCATTTTTCATAATAAGCCAGAGAATTTCTATATAGCGAGAAAATAGAGTCCATACTGTTCTTAATTTTTGCAGAATCAGTTTCACGATATAAAATTCTGGAATCCTGCTGACTGATTTTTTCGGTATGATTTTTAAAATCTCCGGCAGCAAAAGAAAAAAGATAAGTAGGAAGCAAATCCGACTGATTAAACTGCAGCGTTTTCTGTCCTTGTTGTACCGTGGTATCTTTCAGTTTTCCATTAGATATGGCACTCCATTTTTCAGGAATGGTTAAGGTCAGTGAATAATTAGCCTTTAGATTAGGCTGATCAAAACATGGGAACATGGTTCTGGCACGATCCGGTACAAATAAGGCATACAGATATCCATCACGTCTGTTTAATGCACCATTTCCTGCCAGAAAATTGAAATTAATCTGGTTGGAACCTGATTTCAGGTATTTGGCATCAATCACCACATGTTCGTTTTCAAGAATCGGCTTTATCGTCTGGCCATTCACCGATACTGATAAAAGCGAAGCAGGGTCTTCTTTAAAATCTATTAACAATGACGTTTCATCCTGTTTTTTATAGTTAAAAGTAAGAACTTCAGTTCCGGAAATCCTTTCCGATTTGCTTTCAGGAATTTTCAGACTGAGTTCATATGTAATCTCACTTAATGTACTTTTTCTAAACTGAGCCAGTTCATACGACACTCCGGATTCAATTTTAGATAATGATTTCGTTTGTGCATGATACCCACTATTAAAAACGACAAGAAATAATGCTAATAGACGTACTTTTTTCATACATCAAATATAAGAATTGGAATCCAAGGGGAAAATTCCAATTATAAATTATACCTGTAAAATTTAAGGTTACTTTTTATTAATGTGCACGAGCGTGACGCTCGCGCCAGCGTTAGGACATTGATAGTAAGTAATGTGATCTATTATGGAATACTATTCTTTCATATAAGCAGTTTATTTTCCAACAAAAACATACAAATACCCCTATTAATAAATGCTTTACAAAAAAGTCAGCCTTATTAATTTTTCATCTATTTATATTAATTCCAGATAAACGAAATTATTTTCACTTACTATCATAAATTATTAATAATTTAGCAGGATAATTAAAAACGAATGGGCATACTCCTTAAACCAATTGATATTGTAGATGACATTTCACAGGAAGATTTCCGTGAGAAATACCTTAAGCCTCGCAAGCCAGTGGTAATCAAAAACATGGCAAGAAATTGGCCAGCATATCAAAAATGGACAATGGAGTACATGAAGGAAGTGGTTGGCGATGTAGTTGTACCTTTATATGACAGTGCTAAAGCCGATCCTGCAGCTCCTATTAACACGCCCACTACCAAAATGCCATTTGGTGAATACGTTGATCTGATCCAACGGGAACCTACAGATCTGAGAATCTTCTTTTTTGATCCTATTAAGTTTGCTCCTAAATTGTTGGATGATTATATCCCGCCAAAGAATCTGATGGGTGGATTTTTGGATAAATACCCGAGTATGTTCTTCGGGGGTAAAGGTTCCGTGACTTTCCTTCATTATGATATTGATATGCCTCATATCTTCCATACTCATTTCAACGGAAGAAAGCATGTTCTTCTCTTCGAATACAAGTGGAAAACCCGTTTGTATAAGCTTCCTTATGCAACGTATGCCCTGGAAGATTATGATATTTCCAATCCTGATTTTGAAAAATTCCCGGCATTGGATGGGATTGAAGGGATAGAATGTTATCTTGAGCATGGTGATACCCTGTTTATGCCTACCGGCTGGTGGCACTGGATGAAATATCTGGATGGTTCTTTCTCTCTTTCACTTCGTGCATGGGACAAAAGCTGGGCTGTAAAAGCTCATTCTTTATGGAATCTGACTGTTCAGCGAAATTTTGACAACTTCATGAAAGGCAGGTATAAAAAAAGATACATGGACTGGAAAGAAAAAAAATCTGTTGAAAGAGCCAATATAGCTTTGAAGAAGGGACTTCCAAAATAAATTACATCTTACTTCACTGGTTTTATGCGATATGCAATTTAAAAATGATTAAATTGCATAGTGAACCCGTTCCCTTAATACCTGTGTATGTTCGAAAAATTGATTGACAGTTTCGAGAAGCTGTGTCTTCAGATTATTATTGAAATATTGCTGGTGCCGGTAACTATTTTTAAATTGTTTCAGGATCCCCGCCGTTGCTATGATCTGTCCGTTCATGAAATGGAGAAGGAAGAAACCGAACGGTTTCATGACTACCTATCACCCATCAAACTCTCCGTATATACTTCAGTAATTGTATCAGTTCTGCTAATGGATTATGGTGGAGAACAAAATTTCCTGTCACAGATCAAGGGATTAAGTATGGTAGAAAAAGCTTTATTTATATTCCTGATGAACAATTTTACTGCTGTGGTGTTTAGTGTAATATTGTTGTGGTATAAAAAAGAAAAAGTGAATACTATAGCTTTCCGTACCTTACTCTTTTCTTTTATCTATACTACAGTTTACACTTCTACTCCATTTTTTATCCTGATTCTTTCTACCATGTTTCTGGGACATACTATCAATGTACAGTCTTACATAGATCATCTGGATAAAGTATCATTGTCTGGAGATTACAGTTCCGGAGAATATACATTTTTTGTCATTTTCTTACTCTTTTTTGTTATAGGAATGATTGGATTGTTTAAACTATTCAAAGCCCTTCATTATATCCTGAAAGAAAATTTCCGCTATCATCCTTATGTAGTATGGTTCTTTACCCTATTGTTTTTTCTTATACAACTTTATTATGCAAAAGGCTTTGTATAAATAACTATTCATAAAAAACAATGCTAAGCATACCAACGCTATTTCATTTAAAACCTGCACTTTACCTATTAAATCTTTGATATAATTGCTTTATTTCTTCCATCTTTCATAGGAATATTGATGTTTTTTTAACAAACATACCAGTCTGTTCATATTTTGTTTAAATTTGTGAAAAACATAACCAATGTCCAAACCTCGTGAAAGAATATTAAGTACCACCCTGCTTCTGTTTCACAAGCAAGGTTTTAACAGTACCGGCATTAATCAGATCATTGAAGAAGCCAATGTTTCAAAGGCAAGCTTCTATCAGCATTTTAAGTCAAAAGATGAGCTGTGTATTGAATTCCTCAACAAAAGATATGATTATTGGGTCTCGGAACTGGAAAAGTTCATCTCCGGA
The DNA here is from genome assembly GCF_003815715.1 of Chryseobacterium sp. G0162. Classification (NCBI taxonomy): domain Bacteria; kingdom Pseudomonadati; phylum Bacteroidota; class Flavobacteriia; order Flavobacteriales; family Weeksellaceae; genus Chryseobacterium; species Chryseobacterium sp. G0162. The sequence goes on from NZ_CP033922.1 coordinate 403,848, forward strand.
GCTTTAGGCTCTGAAGAAAAGATTCTGAAATCTTTTGATTTTCTGATGTATATGAATGAAAAAGAAAATTTCAGAGGCTGCAGTTTCTGGAATATCTTATCTGAAATACCTGCTGATAAAGAGGAAATCCATTCCGTTCTCCGCTATCATAAGAATAAGCTGAGAATCTTCTTCAATGATGAAATGAAGGATGAAAAGGTAGCAGCCCATATCTATCTCCTTTTTGAAAGCTCAATACTTACCAGCCAGCTCTATAGGTCCAATGAGTTTATTGAAACCTCTAAAACTATTATTAAAAATATACTTCATTCCTCACACTAAGGAAAGATTAAACATACTCAAATAAAAAACAATTAAAAAAACTATGCAAAACTCTACTTTTGTGCAGAAGACTCATTCTGCAGTGTTCAGGCTATGCCTCATCGGAAGTATTTCCATCTCTTCATTATTTTATTCTCAGGCCGGTAGAATCGGGATAAACACTCCAGATCCAAAAGCTACACTGGATATTACCGCTAAAACAAATGGAAGTTCACAGGCTGAAGGGCTTATGATTCCCAGGCTTACCGGAGATCAGATTCAAACAATGACGGCAAGCATCCAGTCCGGAAGTGAATCTCTAATGATTTACGCTACTGCCACACCAGCTTCCCCTACTTCAAAAGTAGCCAAGATAACCCAACCCGGATATTATTTCTGGAACGGAACCAGCTGGGAAAGTATGGGAGTTAATTCTAATATTTACACTTCAGATGGAGCTATTACAACCGCTTTGGCTTCAAGAAATGTAGATCTGAACGGTAAAAACCTTGTCTTTTCCGGCATTGGCAGTGTAGGGATTGGAACAGCTCCTTCTGCAACGGCAAAACTGGATGTTGCCGGAACGGTAAAAGCAAGCGCCATAGATTATAATTCTGATGAAAGATTAAAACAAAATATTACAGAAATAACATCATCCCCAGAAATCATTAATAGATTAAGACCGGTTTCCTATTTCTGGAATGAAACCGGAAAAAAGAAAGGCGGAAATGCTCAGCTTCAGTATGGTCTTGTTGCTCAGGAAGTAGAGAAAGTACTACCCAACATCGTAAGTACCGATAATGATGGATATAAATCTGTCAACTATAATGAATTGATTCCCCTTTTATTACAAACGGTTCAGGAGCAGGGAAAAAAAATAGAAGAATTACAAAAAGCATTGCAACACCTAAAAAAATCCAAATAATCTTCATGACGGATTGCCTCTAGTCAAAGAGGTATTATGTTTAGCAAAGGTTGAGACAGCTCTCTCTCAATCTATTACCAATTTTGTAATTCTAAGAACATGAAACACAAATTATATTTCATATTATTATTCCTTGCCTCCCAAATTATTTTTGCTCAGAATAATTATTACTGGGTAGGCGGTGCCGGTAGCTGGAGTGATCTGAATCACTGGCGTATAGGCTCAGCATCAGGGCAGGCAGCTACTATTATTCCTTCACGGTATGATAATGTCTATATTACTTCAGGAAGTGGTTTTCCTATTAGTGGAGGTACATTAACGATCCCATCATCAGCTACTTGTAAAGATTTCATTATAGATGATTCATTTACTACTAAGCTAAGTTTTCCATCAGCAAGTGTTTTTAATATATATGGGAATCTGAAATGGAAGTCCAACGCCACAGCATTCTATAATCTTACGATGAATTTGTTTTCAGAAAGCTCCAATCCTACCCCCAATATGATTGACGTCCCCGATAATATGATTGATCCTTCATATATCAACGGTAGTTATCAATCTGCTATTAATCTTAAAGGAAACGGAGCCTTTAAACTGGTGAAAAATTTTGCCAGCAACGGGTTTTTCTATTTCAACATCAGCGACAGTGCTTTTTTAGATACGGATAATAAGAATATCAATTCTATGGTATTCAGCTATAGTTCTACAGCAGCTTCCAACTTCAGGTCCTCAACGGTGACTACCACCAGTACGATGACATTAAACTCAGCGGCTAATCTTACCCAGGCTACAGTTTCCTTTCCTGCATTGAATATACAGACTACCCAGAATATCAAAAAAATACTTCTTACTTCCTCAGGTTACTCTCAGATAACAGGCGGAAATCTTCTGACAGTGGATGAGGTAACAGGAATAGGTGCCGCAGGAGGTAATTTTACCGGAACGCAGTTTAATTTTAACAAAGTTAATTTATATGCCTGCTACATTAATGCAAATTTATATAATGCCAATGATATGGTTTTGGGTGATGGAAGTGCTGAAATGATAGGAACCCGATTTGAAATAAAAAATATGACCCTTGGAAAGGGAAATAATATATTCAGAGCATCACAATTTGACATCAATAATCTTATCTTGAATGGCGGACAATACAGCTTCCGACAAACTTCATCCAATACATATTTTCAGGTTAATCAAAGTCTTACGGCCAATACTCCATGTAACGGAATTATCCCAAAGTTTGTAGCTGTAGAACCTTTATTACCTGTCAACCTGATTCTTCCAGGTTCTATCAATGGAAATGGAGCCGTTTCATTTAATGGTTATAATTTAGCTTCGGTAAAGCTTACAGGCGGGGCATCTGTAACAGCAGGCATAGATGGAGGAAATAATACTGGCACTATTACTTATCCAGGGATTGCCGCAAAGACATATTACTGGATAGGTGGCGGAGGTAACTGGAATGATCCTGCCCATTGGTCATTCACATCTGGAGGGCCTTCTGCTAACTGCATTCCTATCATGTATGACGATGTTATCTTTAATGAAAACTCAGGTTTTACTTCAGGAAATAACACTATTAATAATGGCGGGACAGTTGCCTTAATAAGGAATATGACCTGGAATAATGCTCCTGCCAGTCCTGTTTTGAATATTAACACGACTTTGTATGGTAATCTTTATCTTCAGAAGGACGTGTCTGCTCCTGTTAGCATTAGTTTTATTAAATATAATCCAGGAGATCCGGCAGCAAATCGTTATATGAATTTCGAAGGTCAGAAAGTAAGTCAATTGGTTATCTACGGAAATGATAATTTTTATCTTATGCCCTCTAATTCAGGAACTCCTTATGATGTAGAAGTGGCTGGCATTTTCAATTTTGACAACAATGCCTTAACAAGTAATCTTTATGCTGACGGAAGAAAAATAAAAGCCGGTGAGCTTTGGCTGGGAGGAAATAATGTTAATATAGATAATGCTTTGCTAAGTCAGAATCTTCTCAATATTTTAACAAAACAGACCATTACGGCTCCCAATACTTCTGTATACTTCCAAAACTACAACGGGCGTTATTCCGGTTCAGGAAATACCAATCATTTTTTTGGTAAAGCCTATAAAGAAGGCAGCAGTATTGGAAATATACAGTACCTTACTACTGACAACTTTCAGGTGAATGGTGGTGACATCAGATTTTTTGGAAACAACAAAACAAAAAATGCAGTTATTAATGCAGCTTCCAATATTACTATTTCTGATACTACGGTAAAACTTACCATCACAGACAGCTGGATTTTTAATCGTGCAGACTGTGATTTGGTTCTTACTTTTACTGGTCAGGGTGGAAATAATCTGATCCTAGGCAACAACATTAACGGAAATGGATTCGTTGAGCTCAACCGAATGAATATTTCAGGGATTAACGCAAGCTATATCACTCCTGTTGCAGGTGCAAAACCTATCAATGCCAGCAATTCCGTAGACAGTGGGAATAATTCCGGAATTAATTTCAAGGCCAGCGCTTCTAAAAACTTTTACTGGAAAGGAGGGGCCGGAACCTGGAATGACCTCAACCACTGGTCCCTGGACCCATCAAGCACCAGAGCAACAGCCAATTGTGGCCTTCCTACAATTAACGATAATGTTTTCTTTGACCAGTATTCAGGGTTCTACACTACTGGAATTACAGCTATACAGATGACCAATGATGTTTCAGTAAATGATATCACATTCAGTGGACTCACTCCAGGATCAAGATCTTATTTTGCAGGAAATAACAATTATTACAAAATGAATGTCAATGGAAATATGGTCTTACATGCTGGATATTATGATGCCGGATACTTCAGTGGATTTACGTTTGTCAACATTAATAAACCCACAGGTGCCTTAAAAAATGTAACTCCCAACGGAGCAACATCTGCCTTAACTTTCTCAGGAGATGCTCAATGGAAAATCAATAGAGGAACGTCACAGTATGACCTTATCGGATCTTCAAGCATCAGCCAAACCAATGTACCTGGTAACAGTTTAGATATAAGTGGTACGATAATGAATGTCAATGCTTTTAATCTCAATGGTTCACAGCTGGTGATGGACAACGCAGATCTTACTGTAAATAGTGGCTTCGCCATCAATACCAAACAACCGGTAGTAAACACGGCCAATAGCGTAATCAAATTATTCAGATCTACAGGAGGTTCCGATGCTGATATTGCTTTCAGCAACGTTAATCATTATTTTGAAAGAATAGAATATACCAATTCCACAACGAATACTGACTATATCATCTCTTTTAGTTTTCCTGGCGGGGTTATCAATAATTTCATCATCCGCTCAGCGGTGGTTTCAAGAATTGATAAAGTAAACCCTTCCATCGTTCTTAAAACAACTATGTCAGTCAATAATCTGACTATTGAGAAAAATAATCATGTTGCTTTAGAAGGTAATCTGCAGGTAAACCAATCTTTAAAAATGCTTGGAGATTGTTTGGACAGGCTTACTTTTGCAGGAATCAATGCACCATCAAGAACTTTAATCCTTACTGATTACAGTACCAGTCCATCCAATTATATTATAGATAAAATACAATTAAAGTCGATCTCTTCTTCCGGCGGACAAACGTATACTGCTACTGGAAGTACAGACCTTGGCAGCAATACCGGAATTAATTTTCAGGATGCCATTCCTTCTACGTCAAGAAATCTTTATTGGATTGGAGGTCAGGGATTATGGAGAGATCCTCAGCATTGGTCACTAACCTCAGGAGGAGTTCCTGTTACAGGTTGTGATATCCCAACAGCCATTGATAATGTATTCTTTGATCAGAATTCAGGATTTACTGCTACTTTAAATAAAATACAAATTAGAGGAGCCTATCTTTCAAAAGCTAATAACATTACTTTCAACAATGCGCTCAACCAGCCGGTTCTTGATTTTACTACAGATGGTGGAAATCCTTATTATCTGTCTGTGTATGGCAATCTTACTTTGCAAAGTGATACAAAGATCATCGTTCCGATGTCTACTTTTGGGCTTACCCGAAATATTATTATGGCTCAGGGGACTGCTTCCGGGAAAACACGATATATTGATACCAAAGGAGCCTTCATTCACCTGAATGTTAATGCACAGGACTATTTTGAATTGAAAAGTCCATATCAGGGAGACCTTAACTTTCTGAATGCGGCAGGATTCAAAACTAATAACTTCCCTATGACACTGGTGAACTTTAGCTGGAACCAAAGTATCAACAATAACCCAGTGGTTGATCTTGGACAATCTGTCATTACAGGAACGAGGACGAATAGTGCAGGTATTGCAAACTATTATATGCCTTCAATTCCTTTCTATAATTTTTACAGTCCTTATTTTTATATCAGCACCGGAAATAATCCTCTCACCTTAAATGCCACTGAGGCAAAAGCCGACATGGGATATTTTACAACCAATACTCCGGCAGGTTTCAATTTTGGAGATCTGACCGTTTGGAAAGACGGAATTGTAAATACAGGAACAAGAATCTGGAATTTCAACAAAATGACCTTTCTTGGAAGTAGCACTACCAATAGTGTAAGCACATTGAGTTCCGCAGGAAAATACAAAACACTGTATTTCAATCCCGGTTCTTATCAGGTAGACAATAACCAGACCGTCACTGAAAATCTCTTCATGACAGGAACTCCTTGCAACAGAATTTCTGTGCTGAGATCTACAGCAGGACAAAACACAATTAATCTGGACCCTGCAGCAATGTATACCATGTTCTATGCCTCTATCAGAGATATGAATTTCTCCCGTGCGGTAAGTGCGTACGGAAACAGCCAGGACCTTGGAAATACGGCTAACCTTTCGATTATTCCTACAGATGTTCAGGCCGCAGGATTTGGTGGTAACAAAGCAATTTGTGCTTCGGAATTCCCTAAAACTTATGATGCTTCTGCTTTATATGGTACAGATCCTAATGCTGCCTATACCTGGACCAAACTTAATAATCCTAATTCAGGAATCATAAGTACCGGACGCTTGGTTACTTTTACACAACCGGGAAATTATAGAGTGAACGTAACCTATAGCCAGGATGGATGTAATATTACGGAGGATTTTACCATTTCCTCTATTGCTTTACCTGCTGACAATACCACATATTCACCCATAAGTACGGCAAAACAAGCATCAGGAGATATACAGGTAAAGTTTAAAGGCTCACTTGCCCAAACCTATATTTTCACATATACCATAAATAATGGTCCGGATCAAATGATTACTTCTGCACCTAACGGAGAGGCAATTGTACTCCACTCCAAAGGGCAGTCAGGAACAATGGTTTATCGTCTTAAAAATATTCGTTTTGCTACAGGAGAAGCTTGTCCGGTTGCGATCAATAAAGAAATTGTTGTGAATATCAATCCGGACTGCCCTACTCCAGGTGTTGTAATGCTAATGGATAATATTCTTAGAGGATGTACTTCTGATATGGGAGCAAGACGTCTGTCAGAGTTAAACCCAATAACCATATCTAATCCTCCAGCTGACGCAGGCGTAACAAGACTTATTTCAGGGACAGGAATAGTCGTGAAAGAAGGAAATGAGGTATTTATGATCCGAAATAGCAATGCCTTACCTGAAACTCTTACTCTTCCTGCCAATAAATCTTATATTCAAGGAGCAATTATTTATCACAATAACCATTTCTATGAAGGAGTAGAAAACGGAAAATGGATCAGAGTAGATAATGATTAAAAACAATCAGAAATTCATTCAAACCCACTAATAACCATGAGCCGCATTGATGTATTTTCAATGCGGTTTTTGTTTGAATACAATAGTTATTTTAGATTTAAAGTCAATGGAATTCTATCTTCAGGAAAAAGGGGCTGGAGCCCGATCCTATTGATCTTGATACCTGAATGGATAATAGATGTTTAATGACAATACTTTTTACTTAAACTTGTCACGTTTTCTTCACTAAGTTTGTCTTAAAAAGAAATACCATGCAGGAAAATTACAACAGGCTCCTAACCTACGCCTATAATATTACCGGTTCTTATGAAGATTCTCAGGATTTGGTACAGGATGTAATCGAAAAATATATTTCTTTAGATAAATCTGAGATCAGAAATGAAACCAATTTCCTGATCAAAAGTACTATTAATCATGCCATTAATTTTAAAAACAGGCACAGCAAAAAAATGGTGTATGGCGAATGGTTGCCCGAACCTCTTTCTTTTGAAAATGCAGAAAATAAGCTCATTAAGGAGCAAACGACACGCTATACCCTACTCGTTCTTCTGGAAAAACTGAACGCTAAAGAACGCGCAGTCTACATTCTAAAGGAAGCTTTTGATTATTCTCATCAAGAGATCGCAGAAACGCTCGATATTTCAGTAGAAAACTCCCGAAAACTGCTAAGCCGTGCAAGTAAGCAATTGCAGCATGTAAAATATACACCGGATAACATCAGCCTATCTTCCGGAACTGATATTCTCCAGAAATACCAGCTGGCGTTGAGTGAAGGCAACATTCCCGATATTGAAAAACTGCTTATTGATGAGATCAGGCTTTCAGCAGACGGAGGAAAACGTGTTCGTGTTATCAAAGCTGTGGAAGTTGGAAAATCGGCTACCGCACAGCTTTTGGCTTATGTACAACAACAATTTCTTGGCAAAAAGCCTCATACCTTCCATCTCTTTAATCATCAACCGGCTATTTGTTTCTGGCAGGATGGTCGTATTTATAACTGTCACATCCTGGATATTGATGCAGAAGGAATGATTCGTGAAATTTATTCTATTGTAGATCCTGAAAAGTTAAAAAGGTTGCAATAAATCTGTCACATTTCAGAAATATAGTGTGTCTTTAAAGAAAAAAGTATGAACACACTCCTTAGAATCGACAGCAGTTTAAGAACAGAGAATTCCTATTCACGAACATTAGGTAACTATTTTATTCAGCAATGGATACTCCACAATCCGAATGGAAATATTCTGGAACGGGATGTTAACCAACAGCTTATTCCTCATATCACCCAACAGACCATTGATGCTTTTTTTAGCGAAAATCCTGATAAGAAAAGTATTCATCTATCTGATGAACTGATTGATGAATTATACCAGTCTGATGAAATCTTAATCACCTGCCCTATGTACAATTATGGAATTCCATCTTCCTTAAAAGCTTATTTTGACACGGTTATCAGAACAAAAAAAACGTTTACAGGAAATACTTCTCTGAAAGGTTTGCTTGAAAACAAAAAAGCTTATATCATTTCTTCTATGGGAGGAATAGCTCTTGACCCTCATCATCGAAATCCGTTGGAAAACCATCTCACTTTTCTTTTAAATCATGTAGGAATCACCGATATCTATTATTTTCCATTGAATGGTACCGTCATCGATGAGGTCAGCAATACAGAAAAAATAGCATTACAACAATCCAAAATTTTAAAACAATTCAATCAATGATGGAACAGATTAAACAAGCCATTGAAAAATTCATTAAAGGTGGCGACAATAGTGATCCGGTGCTTTTGGAAGAAATTCTCCACGAAAATTATCAGAATATTCAGGACGGGTTTTTTGACAAATCCGGAATCTTTATTATTCCCAAACAGGAATATATCAATCTGGTAAAGGATAAAATATTTGGTGGAAAACCTCGTAAAATTACTTATCATTCTTTGCAACAGAAAAATAACATTGCTTATGCTCAGGTTTCGTTAGAAAGTTCAGCATTACGATTTTCATCCCTCATCACGTGTGTACAGGAAAACGGAAAATGGCAGGTTATCACCAATGTTCCTTCTATAGAAATTAAATAATTCATAGGCTACGAATGAACGGATTAACATTGCTCATGTATTTTTATCCGTGCATTCGTGGCTAAACTTTATGATTATTTTTTCAATAAACTGTTTACAAATGTTATGGGTTACGCATACATATCAGATGTAATTTTGATCCATAACAATATATTTATGAAACACATTATTCAGCAAGTTTTCCATGATATTTTAGAAAACCCGGTATTTGATTTATCATCCATTGAGAAATATTTCTCAAAAGACTATATCCAATTTGTAGATCATCATCAGCTCAATTATGATGAGTTTATTCTTCATATTAAAAAACTCAAAGACAAAGTAGCTGAGCAGAAGATTGACATCATTAATTATGCTGAAAACGGGAATATCATTTTCACCCATCACATGGCAAAATCAGTATTAAAAGATGGAAGTATAGTGGTACATAAAGTATTGGCAGAGTTTACCATTCAAAATGACAAGATCATACAATGTGATGAACTGACTTTATTATTGGAAGGAGATTTTTCATCTAAAAATTTAGGATCTGAAATCTAAAAAATGTCTATAGACCGCTTCTGTATTAACAAATCTTAAAACAACGTTAATTTTAACTTCAACCCATTTTCCAAACAGACGTTTAAATTTGTTCTGATTTTTATCTAATTAAAATAAAGTGAAGAAAATTTTTACATCTGTTTGGCTTTGTGCTTCCATTTTTTTCTATGCACAAACCGGTACTCTTTCCGGAAACATAAACGACGACGCTAAGATCGCCCTGCCTGGAGCCAAAATCTCCTTATATCCGGGAAACATATACACCACCTCTGATGAGCATGGAAATTTCGTTTTCCTGAATGTTCCTCCCGGAAATTACACCATGAAGGTAGATTACCTTGGGTACGGAATTCATCAATATAATGTAATTGTAGAATCTGAAAAAAATACAAAACAAAATATCATTTTTGATAAAAAGGAAACAAGTATTGGTGAAGTTGTGGTTTCCGGAGCTACGTTGAAAAACCAGGCAAGAGCCTTAAACAAACAAAAGAACAATGCCAATATTACCAATGTAATCTCTGCCGATCAGATTGGACGTTTTCCTGATGCCAATATCGGAGATGCGCTAAAGCGTGTTCCGGGGATTACCATACAGAACGATCAGGGCGAAGCCAGAAACCTTATTATCAGAGGCCTTGCTCCCAATCTGAACTCTGTAACTTTAAATGGTGACAGAATTCCTTCTGCTGAAGGGGATAACCGTAATGTACAGATGGACCTGATCCCTTCTGATATGATTTCCACCATTGAAGTCAATAAAACGCTTACTCCTGATATGGATGCTGATGCCATTGGAGGTTCTGTTAACCTGATTACCAGAGCTTCCCCTAATGGACAAAGAATATCTGCAACATTGGCTGGAGGATACAATCCCATTCGAGAAAAAGGAAATTATACTGCAGGATTTGTCTATGGGAATCGTTTTCTGAACAAAAAACTGGGAGCAGTATTCAGTTTTTCCTATAACAATAATAATTTTGGTTCAGACAATATAGAACCTGTATGGAGCCAGGCTAATGATAAGGCCCAAACTGCTTATATAAGTAAAATGGGGGTGCGTTCTTATAATGAACACCGGATCAGACATAGTTTTGACCTGAATATGGATTATGAGTTCAATTCTAAAAACAAGATCTATGCTTCTGCGATGTACAACTTCAGAAATGATAAGGAAAACAGATTCGCATTAGGATATAAAATAAAACCGGTTTACAATGCTGACGAATCCGAAATTATAGATTGGAAAGGCAGTATTACAAGACAAAATAAAGGTGGAGATGCCCATAATGACAATACCCGTCTTGAGAAGCAAAAAGTTCAGAATTATGCCTTAAGAGGAGAACATCTACTGGGGTCTAAAATAGATCTTGACTGGTCTATGAATTATGCTACAGCTAGTGAAGATAAGCCTCATCAACGTTATATTGAATTCGAAAACAGTAAAATGAGCTTCTCTCCGGACCTTAGTAATCCAAGAGTTCCCATGTTCAATCTTCTTGCAGCAGACAACCTGGGTAGCTATAAACTCAGTGACCTTTCAGATGCCAACAGCTTCACTCAGGAAAAAGAATTTGGAGCCAAGGTGAATGTACGTTTCCCTTTTTCTGTAATTGAGGGTCAAAAAGGAAGACTTCGTACTGGTGCACGAATTCGTTTGAAGGAAAAAGAAAGAGAAAATGACTTTTATACCTTCACCCCTACCAGCAGCATGGGAAGTCTTTTGTCTGTACCCACTCAATATCTTGACGGACACAACTTTCAACCGGGGAATTATGTTCCGGGAGCATTTGTAGATCCTGCGTATTTAGGAGGATTAGATTTGTTTAATCCCGTTTTATTCAATGGAAAATCCAAGCCTTCAAAATTCCTTTCTAACAATTACAGTGCAAAAGAACAGATTTATGCAGGATATATCCGTTGGGACCAGGATTTCAATGATAAACTATCCATGATCGTGGGAGCACGTGTGGAAACTACCAAGATTGATTATACCGGAAACTACGTCATGAATGAAAGTAACCTGGTGGGAAAAATCAATAATACAAATACCTATACCAATGTACTTCCGAATATCTCATTCAAGTATGTTCCGGTTCAGGACCTTGTATTACGTGCGGCATTTACCACTGCCCTTGCCCGTCCGAACTATTACTCGTTGGTTCCTTATCTTAATGTTGTTTCAGAGGATGAGATCGTTTCAGCAGGAAATCCTAATCTGAAGGCAACTTACGCTTACAATTTTGATTTCATGGCAGAGAAGTACTTTAAATCAGTGGGAATTCTTTCAGGAGGTATTTTCTATAAAAATCTGAAAGACTTTATCTATACTTTTTCCCGAAGAAATTATACAGCAAATGACTTTGCGAATGATTTTGCAGGACAATCCAACCCGATTCCGGCTGGTGAGAGCAATTGGAAATTTACCCAGCAGCGCAATGGAGATAATGTAAGTATTTATGGTTTTGAAGTGGCTTTGCAGAGACAATTGGATTTCATCCCCGGAGCATTCTGGAAAGGTATGGGAATCTACGTCAACTATACTTATACCCATTCAAAAGCAAAGGGAATCACTAATGATGAAGGAATTGAAAGAACGGATGTAGGATTTCCGGGAGCAGCTCCTCACATGTTCAACGGATCGCTTTCATGGGAAAACAAGCGCTTCTCAGCAAGGGTTTCTATGAATTATGCTTCTCATTATATTGATGAGTTGGGTGGGAAAGCCTTTGATGACCGTTATTATGATAAACAGTTTTTTCTGGATGCTAATGCTTCCTACAAGATTACAAGCCAACTAAGAGTTTTCGCTGAAGCCAATAATCTTACAAACCAACCGTTAAGATACTATCAGGGAATTCCAAGCAGAACCGCACAGGCAGAGTATTACAGACCACGATTTACCCTAGGAGTGAAATTCGACTTTTAAGAACATGAAAAAGATAATATATTATATATCAGCATTTGCCATTTTTCCTTTGGTGATAGGCTGTAAAGGACAGAATCAATTAGGAGAAAAATTAAAACCAACCGTTATTACAGAAACTGTGGTTCATGATACCGATGATCCGGCCATCTGGATCAATCCTCAGGATGCTTCAAAAAGTATCATCATAGGAACAGATAAAGATACGGATGGTGGACTGTATGCTTTTGATCTGAATGGTAAAATCATCCATAAAGTTTTAGGTCTTAAACGTCCTAATAATGTGGATATTGAATACGGTTTTGTTTTAAACGGAAAAAAAACAGACATTGCAGCCGTTACCGAGCGGGAAACGAATAAAATAAAGCTTTACTCTCTTCCTGAATTGAAGGAAGTGGGTGAAATTTCTGTATTTGACGGAGAAACAGAACGTGGCCCAATGGGAATATCCATGTATAAAAATCCGGAAACAGGAGAAATTTATGTGATTGCAGGAAGAAAATCCGGACCAAAGGATGGCTATCTATGGCAGTATAAGCTTTCAGAAAAAGGAGGAAGAATCAATGGAGATGTTGTCCGTAAATTTGGACAATACAGCGGATTGAAGGAGATTGAAAGTATCGCAGTAGATGATGAACTGGGATATATTTATTATTCTGATGAACAGTTTGGAGTTCACCAATATTATGCAGACCCGGAAAAAGGAAATGAAGAACTTCTTGTTTTCGGGCAAGGTGATTTTAAATCTGATGTGGAAGGGATCTCAATCTATCCTACCTCAAAAGGAAAGGGATACATTTTGGTTTCCGATCAGCAGAATGATACCTTCAATGTCTATCTAAGAGAAAATCCGGCTAAAGGGAGAATTGCAGCTATTCCTGTTTCTACCCTTGAAAGTGATGGCTCTGAAGTTACGAATGTTAATTTAGGCCCCAAATTTCCGAAAGGTGTGTTTGTAGCCATGAGCAATGGCCGGGTATTTCATTTGTATGACTGGAGGATGATTGAAGAAAGAATTCAGGCAGCTGTAAAAGCACAACAAACAAAATGATTTTTTACACATGAATAACACTCATGTTGTCACCAATAATACAATGATTAACATTAGAGATATTTGTGGTTATAATATAGGTTTAAACCATTAAAATTCAATAAGGGTTTAAGGATAATTAAGAATCTTCACTTTAAGTAGAGTTTATTTACAATCGCAGGATTTTCTTTTAATTATGCTTATTTTCTTTAAAATTTTAATGGTTTAATTTTCTATTCAATATGTTTTCTCAGGAATTCCGCAGTATATGAGGTTTTATTTTTCAATAACGCATTAGGAGTTCCTTCAAACAAAACTTTTCCACCAAATTTTCCAGCACCAGGGCCAATATCAATGATCCAATCAGCCTGAGCAATAATATCCAGATTATGCTCAATAACAATTAATGTATTATGCTGGTCTACAAGATCATTAAAAAATGACAACAGTTTTTGGGTATCACTTGGGTGCAAACCTGTACTTGGTTCATCCAGAACAATAATCTGATGGGTATTTTTCAGTTCCCGGGTCAGTTTCAAACGCTGTCTTTCACCACCCGAAAAGCTGTCCAGACGTTGTCCCAGCATGAGATAATCTAAGCCCAATTTTACCAGCAAATCAAAGTTTCTGATGATATTTTTATCCGAAAAAAAATCTTGAGCTTCCAGAACTGTCATATTCATCACTTCTACAATAGTCTTCTGATGATATTGATATTTCTGAACTTTCGGGTCGAATCCTGAACCACCACATACTTCACAAGGCTGTTCAATATCATCCATAAAAGCTAAATCTATTTTTTCTACTCCCAATCCTTTACAGTTTTTACAGGCTCCTTCACTATTCCGACTGAACAGCTTTTCTGAAACATGATTACACTCTGAAAACAGTTTTCGCACCGTATCAGATATATTTAAATATGTCAGAAGATTGGATCGGGCACTTGCTGTAAATAAAGATTGGTCTATCACTGTTAAATCGGGATAAAATAAAGGTAAAATATGATTAATCAAGGTGCTTTTTCCTGATCCTGCTACCCCAGTAACAACAGTCATAAGGCCTGTAGGTATATTTACGCTTATATCTTTAAGGTTATGCAGACTGGCATTCTTAATTTCAAGATACCCATCAGGTTTTCTGAATTGGGTTTTTATAACAGGCTTTTCTTTAAAATAAGAGCCTGTTTTTCCTTTAGATTTTTTTAATCCGCCGAGATCTCCTTCATAGATAATTTTACCCCCGCTTTTTCCGGAGCCTGGTCCCATATCCACCACCCAGTCAGCCATTTTAACGATATCCGGATCATGTTCAACCACCAAAACAGAATTCCCTTTATCCTTGATCTGCTGGATAATGGTATTAATATTCTGTAGGTCCTTTGGGTGAAGGCCAATACTAGGTTCATCAAAGATATACAATAAATCTACCAGACTATTTCCCAGGTTCCTTACCATTTTTATCCTTTGGGATTCGCCTCCTGAAAGAGAATTTGTATTTCGGTCCAATGTAAGATACTGCAAACCAATATTAATAATATTCTGAAGCTTTCCGGAAAGCTCTTTAATGATAACTTCATAAGCTTCAGATTTCAGGTTGTTAATAAATTCCAATAGCTCATCAATAGAAAGTGCAGTACAATCTGCAATATTTTTACCTTTGATCTTACAGCTCAGAATCTTTACATTCAGACGTTTCCCATGGCATGATGGGCAGGATTCTGTGATGATTACATTATTTAAAGCATCTTTTCGGGTACTATTTTCTTTGGAATCTTTTTTTAGAAATGTCTTTTCAATCCTCGGAATAATTCCTTCATATTTCACAGTTTTACCCCAGCTTTTATCAGGATGTTTAGGTATATGGTTACGTTCATATAATAGGATATCCCATTCTTTAGCTGTAAAATCCTTCAGCTTTTTATCGTTATCAAAATAGCCTGATTGTGTATATCTTGTTAAACGCCATCCTCCCGGTTGAAAAGTTGGAAATTTAATGGCTCCTTCATTTAAAGATTTCGTCTGATCAATCAGCCTATTAACATTTACCGTCTGTACAATACCTAGTCCTTCGCATTCCGGACACATACCCTGTGGATTATTGAACGAAAATACATTGGAATATCCTACGAAAGGATGTCCCATTCTTGAAAAAAGCAGCCTCAGAGAAGCATAAACATCAGCAGCTGTTCCCACCGTGGAACGTGCATTTCCTCCCAGTCTCTTCTGGTTGATGATAATGGGAACATTCAGATTTTCGATTTTGTCTACATCCGGAATGCCATAATGCTGTAACCTGTTTCTTATAAAACTGTTCTGCGTTTCATTAATCTGACGCTGTGCCTCTGCTCCTATGGTTTCAAATACCAAGGAAGATTTCCCTGATCCCGATACTCCAGTAAAAACTACGATCTTATATTTTGGAATTTTTATGGAAATATTTTTGAGATTATTCTGTCTTGCATTAGTAATTTCTATGTTTTCCATTTTAAAATCATTAACTTTGTTAATAGTTAACTAAGTTAATCAAAATTCATTCCATGAAACCTATTGAAAAAAAATTTTTTGACACATTTACAGATTTCCAGTGTCTTATTCTTGCCCATATGAACAGAGGAGATATTAACGGAATAACAGCTTCTCATTATAATATAATCGAATTTATTCTTCGTAAAAAAGGATTAACAGGAAAAGAGATCGCAACTGCTTTTAAAATCACCCCTGCAGCCGTTTCTAAGCAACTGAAGATCCTTATTAACAACGGTTTTATTACTCAGAAACAGGATGAGGCAGACCGTAGAAAGTTCATACTGTCCGTCACTGAAAAAGGAAAATTTATAGTTGAGAATTCTGAAACCTTCCGGAAAAGCATGACTCAACAGGCTGCTTCTATACTTACTTCGGCTGAACTTAAACAGTTTAATTCCCTGCTGAATAAGATTTTGAATGAAATCAAGCTTTAATCCATCGGATTCCTTATAATTAATTGTATTTTTGGAAAGCACAGAATGCTGTAACACTACAATCATTTAAAAATTAATTTCGACTCCATGAATGAATTGATCAAACTATTTCCAGCCTATGAATAAGTATTTATGATGATCTGGAAAATCAAAAGAAATATTTTCTGCCTATCAATATTCTAAGTACACTTTAGTTTTTTGAACTAAGTCAAACTATTATTCTGGCATTTGTTGCTTTTATTTATATGTACCAAACAGCCTATCCCAGATGGAAGTATAAAATCCAAAATTCTTGGTTTCATCCAGATGATGGTGATTGTGAAATCTGGTGGTTCCTACAAAAAAACGATCAAAACTGGCGGGAAAAAACTCTCTGTTGAGATGCCCTATCGTTCCCCAAATAAGATTGATAGACAAATAAATGGAAATTGAAATAACAGAAAAATTATAACATAGTAATAAGACCAGCATTATGAGTCCAAATCCTATGGTTTCAAAAGGATGAAGAACAAAAAGGCTCAGATAATTGGTGCTCACATGCTCGTGGTGCTTTCCGTGAATCATTTTATATACAAGTGGTAAATGGGCAGCATAGTGAAAGAAGTACATACACAGATCCATTAAAAGAAGTAAAGCAATAACCTCCAGGCTTATCTTCATTCCTGACTGGGTAGTTCCCAACTCAATCCAGCCATTCTTCCATAAAAAAACACCTATCAGCATAACAAGGCTATTACAGACAACCGTAAAAAGACTGAGGTAAAAATCTGATGCTGAAACAGGATGATCTTTCTCTTGCAATGGGCTTTTACGACAGGTTTTATCAATGAAAACATATAGTCCTATTGAAAATAAATATAAAAGAAGATTGCTAATCACACTGAACACAACCCATTGTGGCCAGGAAAACTGCCAGAACATATTGATATAACCGGAAAGCGCTGTCTCATTAAAATTCATAAAAGCATCTTCTTTCAACTTGAAATCATAAATGTATGAATTTTGGAATAAAACAAGGTATGAAAGAGAACTTGAACAGCATTTAGGATATAAATTTTAAATGATTTCTTCTTTTTTACAATGCTGTTTATCTGATGGTCACAATTAAGCAATAAAATAAATTATTTCTGTCTCGCTTTTCTTTTGATTTCACGAAGTCTCATCGTCAGTTTTTTTCTCAGGTCATTATGATAGTCCCTGTAGTTTTTTATACTTTGTTCAAGGTTCTTTTTGTTAATCAGGTATTCTTCATACAAATTTCCCAACTCGGAAATCTGTGTAATGACGTCGGATGAACAGGTTTCTGAATGATCTGCAGCTTCAATCAGGAGGCGGTAATATTCGATACGGCTGGTGAGGCTCGTGTGAAGTTTTGGTTCTATTCCCTGCATGGTTTTAATTTTAATTTTTAATGTCAATGCATATGTTATAAATCCTTGCCAACAGCAATAGGAGGAACATCACTCTGATATAAAATCTTAGCTTCTTCGGAAGACCCTCCCTGATGGGCAGACTTAAAATAAGTTCCATTCAAAACAGAAGAAATTAAGGTTTCATTGGGATCACCTAAAGGCAATAAAGGCAACGTAACATACTCGTTCACTGAAACCTGCGGCAAAATTCCATTACTGTATTCACCCGTTCCATTTCCATTAAAAACTTTATAAATTACCGGATGCATCTGCCAACGGATCTTTTGAGGTTTCCGTTTATCTTCTATAGTGAAACCTGCCATATCTTTTCCCAGCGTTACATCTCCAACCTGGATCACCTGCATATAAGGTTTCAGATTATTGATGACTATTTCAGCTGCCGAAGCCGTACTGTTTGAAGTTAAAATATAGACTTTATTCAACCCTAAAGCATTGGTGCGTAAAGTATTAAAATCAAGTGCTTTCGGATCATAGGCGATCTGTTGGGAAAATGTTCTTTTCACCTCACCTCCGTTTTTATTTCCTTTAAAAATAATGAAGGGAGATGCCGATGATAGGCCTGAAGGAATCAGGGAACAAAGAGCAGCAGCTGCAGATACGGATCCACCATAATTGTACCTCAGATCAAGAATTAGTTCCTGTACTCCGGCACCTTTAAATTCGGCAAACTTTTGGCTGAAGGTTTGTGTCATCCCATCTGGAAAATCATAAACATATAGATACCCTACCTTTTTACCGTTTTTTTCAAACACTTTAGATAATAGAGGTTGCTCAAAAGATAGTCCATAATATACTTTGATCTCTTTTTCATCAATGATCTTTCCATTGTTCCAACCTCCTACGGTAAGATCCAGAACTGTGAGATCTTTCATGGAAGAAGTCATAGCCTCAGCATTGCTTGCTGTGACTGTTTTTCCATTGATTTTGGTGATAATCATTCCTCGTTCCAATCCCGCATTGAAGGCAGGTGAGTTTGTAAGAACCAGTTTAATGACGGTTACCACTTCTCCGTTAGCCTGCTGAATAACAGTATAATCAAAACCATACATATTCCGGATTGAACGTGGATAACTGGAAGGATCTTCTGTATTGACAATAAAAGAAAACCGATCCTGAGGAGCCAGCAAACTTTTAAAAAAATCTTTTACAGGAAGATGATAATCCGGCTTAGCAGGCATCTGATCTGCCCAGTAATAATATCGTTTCAGGCTGTCCTGTACCCAAAGGTTAATGGACTCTGTACTTCCCTCCGGAAAGACAGGTGCATTTTCATCATGATCCGAACAGGAGATAAAGAGAATGATGATCGCTATGCATTGAAGTGTAAAAAAATTTCTCATCCCTGATTATAAGTATTCTGCCACGTCAACATCTCCTTTTACAACCCATACTCCATTTTCTGATTTTTCCTGCAGGATGATCATATTAGCGCCCATATCCTGTTTTATTTTTACCTTAATCATTGCTGATCCGGCATAAGGCTCTGTAGTTCCCGGCTTGTACAACTCAAGGTAGACAGGAGCTGTAACGCCGAAAGAGCTATAAATCTTAACGGGAGTAAAGCTGTTTTTTCCGATATTATCAAATTCTGCCAGTACAACACCATTTTCTCTTTTTAAAACTCCTTTGACATTTTTAAGGGTTGATCCTGAAAACTCTCCCAGATTCGGAAAAATAAATTCAAAACCTATTTTCCCAAGATTGACCTGTGGCTTTATCACCTCAGCCTGCAAAAAGATTCCCGGAAGATTGAAGAAGTATAATTTTTTATATTCCTCTATATTATCATAAGTAATTTTATATTGTATGATTTCTTTCCCTGTTTCATGGTTATATATTTCCAGCTTATTGATTTCTCCCTGATCCAGTACAAACTGAAGTTGGGTTTCGATTTTATTGGTATAAGAGGTTTTCCCATCAATAGATACAGGTTCACCATTAAACCTCAACTGAAGCACATCAGGTTTAGAGTATCCTTTAATGGTCACTTCTCCCGGTTTTTGTATCTGGTCATATCTTTCCATCGCTGTATTGTCTTTACAGGAAAATAATAGGATTAATAATAGGAATGCAAAGATCTTATTCATCTTTTATATTATTTTAAACTTAAAAATATTGCCCCGCCCATTGTGCAGGGCAATACACAATTATAAAAAAACTAGTTGGATATGTTCTGGATAGCCTTTTCTTATCAAAGCGGCCATCCATTATTGTATATTAAGATTTCATGTTTTGTCTCATGATCAGTAATAAAAACAGAATGTTTATTTTTTAATAAAATTCAAACGTTCCGTAGTTTTTCCGTCAGTTACTTCCGCAATATATACCCCTTCTGATAAACCTGCTATATTGATTAATCTTGAGTATTGAGCTGTAAGAACCTTCTGTCCTGCTGCATTATAAAGGTGAATCATTGTTCTATTGTCTTTTAATGCAGGATTAAGCTGTAACTGTAAGTATTCTTTTACCGGATTTTCTGCAATTTTCGTCAGATTTTCTTTCTTTTTTACATCTTTTGTGCTTAGGGTCGTAGTTGTCGCATAGATTGCCATTTCATCAATATTGATATTCATGATATTATTCCCACTTGCATTTCTGTTGGCCCACATTCCTATATAAATTTTCTTTCCTGCAAAAGCTGAAAGGTCTACAAGGTTTTCTACAAATTGGGTAAGATCTGCTGGAAAAGGATTGGTGGAAGACCCTACCTGTATTTTATAGGGACTTTGCTGATAATTTCCAGATCCATCTATTGTCATAGCTTGAAAATCTGCTAAAACAGGGACTGCTTTTTGAGGAGTACTTACATAGATATAAAGATCTCTGCTCACAATAGTATGGGTTGCTCTCTGTCTTCCTATATAAGAAGCAAGAGTGATTGTTCCCGAAGCACTCGTAAGGTCAATCTGAGGAGAAATAATCCAGTCATCTTCACCTCCAAACCCTACTGCACTTCCCGTAGGAACCAGGTTGGTAGAATGTCTCAGAACGCCTGCATTTCCATAGGTTAAAGATGTACCGTTGTGATAGATATTAGGCCCCTGAATCCATCCGTTATTATTGCTGTTCAGATCATGGAATGTCCATCCCTGAAGGTCGGCAGGAGTATCAAAAGTATTTCCCCATACCAGAGATTGTGCTGTAGCCAGCTGAGATAAAAACAAAACAGATGATAAAATTATTTTTTTCATGATACTGATTATTAAGATTTTTTAAAGAGAAAAAAAGCAAGGAACAGCTTAGGCTGATTCCTTGCTTATATAGATTTTAGTTTACAATAGCGAAATTGTATTTTGTCCAGGTTCCCTGGAATCCGCCACAGTTTCTTGGAGATACATTCCAGCTTCCTTCGTTAAAGAATGGCTGGCTCATTCCCCATAATGCAGCTGTACTTCCTGTAAGAAGGTTAGCTGTTGGAATTCCTGCCGTACCCGCTCCTGTAACAGAAGTTGTAAAGCCATGCACCTGGATGGAAGCAAAGTTTGAAGCTGATGAAAGCTCAGATCCTGTATTTTCTACTTTGATTCCTACAGGATATCCTGTTACGACAGCATTATTTAAGGTTAATTTACCATATCTTCTGATGTGGATTCCATTTTCGTAAGCAGCTCCTTGTCCTGCAGTACCGAATTTAGGACCTACAATCGTAAGATTATTGATAACAGGGTTTGTGATTAAAGAAGTAGCTGTACCTGTTGCATTGTTATCAAGCTCAATACCGTTAGAATCAGGACTTCCACCACTTACAGTGTGTGCTGAATTGTAATCAGCCAAAGAAAGAGCACATGTAATAGTTCCTGTATATCCGTTGTCAAAGTCAAAATTATCGTCTTCTGCTGCAAAAGAAATCAGGTTAGAAGCATTAACAGTTCCTCCGAAAAATTCGAAAGAGTCATCCTGCCCGTAAGATACCTGAATATGATCTAAAGTAGTTCCATTTCCAACACCTCCTAATGATAAAGCATTTACCTCGTTACCTGAGTTAGCTCCTACAAAGTCATATCCTGCAAACTCGATACGTACATATTTCATTGTTCCTGCATTATGAGAAGGATTTGTTCCTCCAAAATAATAATCATCACCCGTTAACCCTTCAATAGTTGTTGTAAAAGGTACATTGGTAGGTGCATCTCCCAAAAGGATAACCCCTCCGAAATCTCCAGGAGTAGCGGTAGTATCTTCATCACCGTCTAAAAGTCTGTAACTTGTAAAAACAATAGGCTGAGCTTCAGTACCTGTAGCATTGATTTTACCTGTTTTGGTAATCACCAGGATTCCTGAACCCTCTCCTATGGCATTAGGTTTTGCTTTGATAAAAGTTCCAGGCTGAATGGTAAGTGTTGCCCCGTTTTTAACAGCTACAGTACCATCAATTTCTATGACTCCGCTCCACGTTGTATTAGAAGTAATAGGCCCACTCACTTGAGTAACAGGAAGTGCAGAAGCTGTAAGATATTCAGCTGAAGTAGGTTTCATTTCAAAAGGAGTTGAAGAATCTGCTAAATGGTCGTTTTGGCAAGCTGTAAGAGATAATGCAGCAGCTGCAATTAGAGTTAATCTTTTCATTGTTATAATTTTTTGGTAGATCCGGTTATTTATTTTTATGACCGGAAATTTTTAATATTCAGAAATATCCGCCTCTATATTTCTGCGATTTGGTTATTGTTTTCATCCTACAGGCCAGGAGGAGCTGAGCTGTCTGAGTTCCCTGTTGATCTCCTATTTTCCGGGAAAAGATAATAGCGTTCGGATTTGTTTGGTTCGGTACTGCTGTGCGCATCATCAGTAGTATTCCGGGTTATTTTTCAGGATTCCGAAACCTGTACACATCTATATAGAGAGCTCTTTTTATCTTTACAAAAACTGAAGATTCTTCATTTCCGGGATCTCTGCATTTATTATTTATTCTACAATAGAGAAGTCATATTTTGTCCACGTTCCCCGGAAATTTCCGCAATCTCTAGGAGCAATATTCCAGCTTCCTTCATTGTAGAAAGGCTGGGTCATTCCCCAGGTAGGTGAAGTAGCTGTAGTCAATAGGTTTGAAGTAGGAATTCCGGCAGTTCCCGCTCCGATAGCAGCAAGATTGAATGCATGTACCTGGAGGCTGTTGTAATCAGAGTTGGCAGAAAGCTCAGAACCTGTTCCTTCTACTTTGATTCCTGTAGGATACCCTGTAATCAATGCATTGTTCAGCGTTAATTTTCCATTTCTTCTGACGTAGATTCCGTTGGCGTACATCCTGCTAAACGGTTCCTTCCATACTCCTATAATACTGAGATTATTGAAGGTAGGATGAGTGATTAAGGATGTAGCTGTACCATGAATATTATTTTCCACCTCTATTCCCTGAGAATCATACGTCCCTCCAAGAACCCGATGTGGCGAATTATAATCTGCCAAACCAAGTGCACAGGTAATAGTTCCCGTATATCCCAGAATACAATCGAAATGGTCATCTTCAGCAGCAAAAGAAACCAGGTTGGAAGCATTGACATTCCCACCATAGAATTCAAATGAATCGTCCTGTGCGTGAGATACCTGAATATGGTCTAAAGTGGTTCCTTTTCCAACTCCTGCTAATACAAGGGACGAAACTTCATGAATCAGACCAGGAAGAATATCTGCTCCTCCAAATTCAATCCGTACATATTTCATAATTCCTCCATTATGATTGTTGTTGGTTCCTCCGTAATAGTAATCAGACCCGAAAAGCCCGTCAATTGTTGTTGTGGAAGGCACATTGGTCCATGCATCTCCCAAAATCATAACACCGGCAAAATCGCCACCATGTGGGACCGTATCTTCGGTGCCATCCAGCAGATTATAACTGGTAAAAACAATAGGCTGGGTTTCTGTTCCTACCGCATTAATTTTACCTGTCTTGGTAATAACCAGGAGCCCCGGACCTTCTCCTATGGCATTAGGTTTTGCTTTGATAAAGGTTCCCGGCTGAATGGTAAGTGTTGCTCCGTTTTTAACGGCTACAGTACCATCAATTTCTATGACTCCACTCCATGTTGTATTAGAGGTAATATGATAGTTTACTTTGGTTACAGGAAGTGCAGAAGCTGTAATATATTCTGCTGAAGTAGGCTTCATTTCGAAAGGGGCGGAAGAATCAGCTAGATCATCTTTTTGACACCCTGTAAGGGAGAGTAACGTTATTCCAATGAATAGTAGTTTTTTCATTTCTTAATAGTTTTATTAATTTTCTTTATGATTTCAATGCGTCATTAAAATGTATAATTAACACTTAACCCGAAAATCCTTCCGCTATAAGCACGGAATAAGATCTTATCAATATCTTTATCATACCTGTTCGTGGCACCCGGCACAAGTTGCTGCAATTCTCTGGCTGTCTTATTTCCTGTATTGTCAGTATAGCCTAAATAAGAATTAAAGTTGTTGTAATATTCTTTTACCCTGTTGAAGAGATTCCTTACATTAAACTTCACTTCAAGATTTCTGTTTCTTAAGAGTTTATAGGATACCTGTGCATCTGCCACTGCGTAAGGACGTTGAATTTCTTCTGCATTATAAGAATATCCTACTGTCATATACTGATCTCCTTTTGCATTGTATAAAAAATTAAATCCCAGCCTTTTTCCATCATACATCAATCCTACATTATATGCATAAGGAGTCTGTCCGTAAAGAGGTCTATCCACTTCATAGGTTTCGTCATTCTCACCTGTTTTATACTGATCTTTAAAAGCAATTACTTTCGTTGTATTGTAGGTGAAATTTCCACTTACAAAAAGTCTTTCAAATAATGATCCTTCCGCAATAAATCCGAGGTTTTTCCTTACCTCTACTTCTACTCCTTTCAGTTTTGCATTTTTTGAATTTCCATTGTACAAGGATAGATTTCCATCATTGGAAAGGCGGCCCTCACGTTCAATAGGTCTGTCAATATCCTTATAATACAATCCGGCAGAGAATATCTCCCCCAATCCAGGAAACCACTCAAATTTAAAATCGTAATTGTTCACTGTAGATGATACCATCTGTGTATTGAAAATCTGTCCATTCGCTATCGGGTCAAAATAAGGTAATCCGGTTCTCTCATTAAACTGAGGACGAATAACAGTCTTGTTGTAAGCAAGCCTAAGGTTTATTTTATTGGTGGGACTATAAGTAAAATTGGCAGAAGGCATCCATTGCCATGGTTTATCATCAACTCCTACTCTGGCAAAATTATTGGAATCATTCTTAGACTCGATTTGCTGAGAAATAAGATCATATTGAAAATATTCCGCACGTAATCCCCATACTAACCTGAATTTATTGTTCCAGCGGTTGTCAAACATCACGTATGCAGCATGCTGCTCAACTTCACCCTCATACTTACCATCATCCATGTACAATGGTCTGGTCTCCCATCCAATTCCCCCGGGTACATAATGAGAGCCATCAAACCAATCGGCAAGAGATCCATATATTTCCAAAAATTTAGGATTCGGAACATCCCGGTTTCCATCTACTCTCAATAAAAATTTCTGCTGTTGATTTGTATTGGTTTTTGAGGCTCCGGCATATCCTATTTTAATATCATTTTTAAAATTTCCTCTGTCAAAACCCCATTTAAAAGAAGCTCCATAATTATAATCTGTTTCTTTGCTGGTAATATATCCTCTTGCAAAATCACTTGCAGAATTATTGGCGACATGATAATTCATGATTTCACGTCCTACAAATTTGTATAAAGTCCTGTGCTGGGTATAATCCTTAGTGTCTGATGAAACTCCCGTTCGGGCAGCAAACCAGTTGATTTCCATATTCCCTATCTTATGGCTTCCTTCCAGCTTATTTTGTAAAAACATCTGATAAACAGGATATACTGTATTCTCCGTAAAAGGCTTATCTAATGATGGAATTTTTGATGGATCATTATTGGGAATTATCCCGTGATAAAAATAATTATAGGCAGCTTCTGCATTGGCTGGCGAACCACTTCCATTGGTGTTTTCATCCCATCCTGTAATTCTTGTCAGTGTATTATCATAGATATGGGTATATGAATTACGGAATGAAATTCTACTCTTTCCCAACTGTAATCCAAAATTCAGCATTCCTGCCACCGTCGAATTATAATTATAGGATGCTCCTGTATTCTTAAAATTATAAAAAGGCATTTTTCCATTGGCATCAAAAGCAGTCTCTGTAGTATCCAGCCAGCTTCCTCTTCCTGTATGATCTATATCCAGCTTATTCTGTTCATTTCTGATAATGAATGCTCCGGCAAAGCCCCATTTGCTATTATTTTTAAGAGCGTAAGTTCTTCCTAATGCCAATTGCCAATTGGACCCCATATCTCCCCTTGTCTTATATGTCGTGAAATTATCATTCCTGAACTGGCTGGACTGTTCAAAAAACATAGGATTGTTCCAGTTCATCGCTTTAAGACCCTGAGGAAAATCTCTTGTTCCGTCATCGTACCCGAAATAATCATACTTTCCTCTTTTACGGGTCAGAAATTCTTTGAAAGCAGACTGATCGTTATAAGAAGTTCCCATACTTACAGTAGTAAAATTTTCATTAGGAATATCTTTAGTTCTTACCTCTACAAACCCTCCTGCAAAATTGGCATTCATATCCGGCGTTGCAGATTTACTTACAACCACACTTTCCACCATTGCTGTAGGAATAATATCGAAAGAAAAATTCTGATTATAGGCTTCGGTACTGGGCAGGTTGATCCCATCCATCGCTGCGGTATTCCATCGTTCTCCCATAGACCTTACGACTACATATTTGTTATCTATAGTGGTGATTCCCGTTACTCTCTTCAAGGTTCCGCCCACATCATTATCAGGAGTTTTAGCAATCTGTTCGGCAGAGATTCCATCACTCAACTGGGCCGCTTTCTTTTGCTGGGCCAACAATCCTGCCTGAGTATCTGCTTTACGCGTTGCCGTTACCACCACTTCTTTGATGTCAGTAATTTTATCAGAAACCCTGTTCAGTGCAAAGGAAACAGTATTTGTTTCTTTATTGATGATTGATAATTTTTCTACCCTGAGTGTGTTATATTTAGACGCTTTCACTGTCATGTTATAAAGTCCTGAAGGAAGGTCTACAGAGAAATCTCCATTATTATCTGTTACCGCTGTTCTTCCTGCAATATTTATTTCTGCACCCACAACAGGATTTCCCACTTCATCCACTATTTTTCCGGAAATACGCCCGTTTCCCGGTACAGAAACATTAGAATTTTCATATTTTATTGAGATGAGATCCCCATGTAAGCGGAATATTACAGGAAGCCCATTGATAATATCTTTCAGGCAATTATTAATAGAAGAATTTTCACATTTTACCCCTTTTACCTTCAGCTCTTTAATATCATATTTTGAATAAGCCAGTCTCATTCCTGTTTTTCCTGCAAATTCTTCCAAAACTTCAATTAATGGTCTGCTTGCAGGAGCAGAAAACGAAACTTTCTGAACCAATTCCTGTGCTTCTGCTGCAACAGTAAAAAATAGGGCTGCTATGGTAAAACCACATTTCAAACTTTTCATACGTAAGTGTTCTCTTTTGATTAAGGTTATCTGATTATTTAATTTTTTGATGGTTATTTTTTCAGGATGTAGATATTATCGTTTTTCTGAACTTCAAATCCCAGGATAAAGGCAAGGGCATCAATATTTTCACTGACAGTTCCTCCCGTAAAATCTGCTGTGATTTTTTTATCCTCCACTTCTTTTGGGTAATGAATTTTTGTACTATAATTACCTTCCAATACTGTAATTACCTCCTTTAAAGGAACATCGTTAAAGCTTAAAGACAACAGCTTAGGATGCTGTTTCCCTGATACTCTGTCAGGAGCGAATGAAATAATAGCTGTGGTACGGGCAACGCCCAGATTCGTCCATTTCTGATTCGGTTTCAGATAAGAAACAGGAACTCCAATGGAAGATACAGCCACCTTCCCTTCATAAAGATCTACTGCTTTTTTCTTCCCGGACTGAGAAACTTTAAATATTGTTCCCAATACTTTTGTACTGAAACCTTCTGCATGAACAATAAATGGATGAGATTTTGATTTTGCTACAGAAAAGATAGCATCTCCTTTTAAATCCACCATTCTCGTAGATGCAGGAAATGATTTTGCTACCGTAAGTTCTGCTCCGGGCAGTAAAGTCACTACAGATCCGTCTTCAAGATGAACAATTCTGTTTTCTGATACTGCTAGATAAACATCCGGCTTTATCAGTGTATGATACGTCAAAATCCCTCCCAGTGTTAAAAACAGAATAATGACCGCTGCAATTTTGTAGGCATTCTTCGGAAGATGATTTCTGTATCCTATTTTTTCATAAGGCACAAAATAATGCTCCAAACCTGCCAATACTCTTTCTTTAGATTCCTGCAGATGAACTTCATCCAGACCTTTTTCTGCATGGGCTTTCCATTTCTTTACAATTTCCATTTCTTTTTCAGAAGTTTTTTCCCCTGAAACTTCACGTGTCCAAAGTTTGAAAACAAAGGCCTCGATATTTTTATAATTAAAACGTCTCATAAAATATTTCATAGTATTCACCGATACTTCTATCAATAAGACTATGAAAATGAGAAACTTCCCCAGCGCATTTTTAACGTTCCGTTCATATTAAGGCTAAAACTCAGATATTTTTCAACCTATTTTACATTTACTAAACATTAAATTCACAATTAAGGGATAATTTTCAGAAATATTTAACCATACCATAATTAAAGTTCACAAAAAGTTAATTTTCCTTTAGGTAATTTTGTTGCATTAATATGAATCTAACAGACTCTACTTTATTAAAGAAAATAAAATCAGGCGACCGCCCTGCATTTATGCTGTTGTATGACCGATATTGGGATAGTTTATACCGCTTTGTATTTGTAAGGACAAAGGATAAAGAAGCCTCTGAAGAGCTGCTTCAGAATTTATGGATAAAGATCCTTGAAAATACAGAGATGATACAAACGGATGAATCGGAAAGTGCAAAAGGTTACCTGCTCCGACATCTGCATTATCGTATCCTTGATTATTATAATAGCTTTAAAAAAGCTCCCCCTACATTGAGTATTGATGAATTTGATATCCCTTCAGAAATAGATATTTCAGACACTGAGTATTTTGAGATTCTTGAGGAAAATGAGATCTCGGTCTTACTATCTATGATTGATGAAGTAGTTTCTCACTTTCCAACCACTGAACAGCAGGTCTATGATATGAGGATCCGAAAAAATATGTCTGTTAATGAAACAGCGGAAGCACTTGGAATAAGCAATAAGACGGTTAGTAATAAACTAAGCAAATCCCTTGGTGAAATTCGCGAACAGCTTAATCCGGATTATCAATCTTCTAAAAAATTAATATCCATTTTAATGCTGATGGAACTCCTCACAAAATATTGATAAAAGCCTGAAGATGAAAGTAATTACTTTTTATTTATAAATAACAGTTATTGTAAAAGTCTTCAACAAACTTAGAAAACAGGCCACTGAGCTGATGTAAAGTTCAGAATTTTAAAATCCGCATGCTCAAAATCTATACTTTCATCATTATTGGTAAAAACAATAGTTTTCATTCCGGCTGCTTTAGCGGCTTTCAATCCTGAATGGCTGTCTTCAATCGCAATACAATGCTCAGGTAATATCCCTAACTGTTGAGCAGACGTAAGATATACAGCTGGATGAGGTTTCCCCTGTTCCTCAAATTCTGATGAATGAATGGTATCAAAACACTCACGAACCTGCAGTTTTTCAAGAACAGCATCTGCAACACGTAAAGGGGCATTGGTAGCCAGTCCTATTTTATATTCTTTACCTTTAAGATCTTTAATAAATTCTTGTATCCCGGATATGGTACAATTCTCAGTTTGAATCAGTTCAATTACTTTAGATACAACTTCCTGTTCTACCGAAGAAACATCCAAATTTTTCCATGGAAATTTCCTGTACCAGAACTCTGTAACCTCTGTTGTAGTCATATATTTGGTCTGTGCAGCCAAATCATCAGTTATCTGAGCTCCATAAGACGAGAATACTTCCCGTTCTGCCTTTGCCCAGAAACCTTCAGAGTCTACAAGAACTCCGTCCATATCAAAAATCACAGCTTTTAAAACCATAGATAAAAATAAATTTAAATAATGAAGTCTATTACTGGCTGATTTTATACACACATCGTTGTCCCCCAGAAATAATATGATCTACCCTTTCTACAGTGTATTCCTTACCAATCAATGACTGAAAGTTTGATAGTTCCGCCCTACAAAATCCCTGGCATTCTGTAGCCGCCGCACAAATCGGGCAATGATTTTCGATCAGGAAATATTCTTTTCCTTCTTTCTTCCATTCTGCCATATATCCTTCTTTGCTTCGGGCTTCGGCAAGAACCTCCAGGCGTTGTTCTAAATTTTTTGTCTTAGCAAGGGCCTTTTCATATCGCTCGTGGGTATTTTTTTCCCGGTCACTAATTAACAGGTCTAATGCATTTTCCCCTAAAATATTTTTTACAGATTTCAAAAGCTGAACCGTTACTTCAGCATGAGTGTCCGGAAATTGAGCCAATCCCTTATCCGTAAGGATATAATAAGTAGATGGCCGGCCCACTCCTTCACTCTTCATTGTCGGTTCAATCAATCCGGCTTCTGCAAGGTTCAGTAAATGCTTTCTCGCTCCCTCTTTCGTGATGGATAATTCTTTAGCAATCAGAAGTGAAGTAGCTTCCCCTCTCATCTTTAAAAACATCAGGATACGATCTGCTGCCGGTTTCTTCATTTGACAATATTTAGGTTGTTTTATTTTCAACAACAAAGATAGTCATTTTCTATAATCTTAAAATATTAAACACAAAACACTAATTACCAACACATTAAAAATACAAATCATGCGACCTATAAAACAACCAAAAAGTTGTTTTATTCAAATATATTGCTACCTTTGTCCAACATTAATCAAAAATAAATGCACATGAAACCATTTACACTACCTCAATTATCTTATGCTTATGATGCTTTAGAGCCATTTATCGATAAAAATACAATGACTATTCACCACCAGCGTCACCATCAGGCCTATGTAGATAACCTGAATGCTGCTTTAGAACAGACCCATGAAACCAATCCTGATCTTGATTCCTTATTACAAAGAATCAGTGAATATAGTCCGGCCGTAAGAAATAATGGTGGTGGACATTTCAATCATTCTTTATTCTGGGAAATCCTTTCTCCACAACCTAAATTAATCCCTGAGGGAAAACTGAATGAAGTCATTATCTCCACCTTCGGAAGTCTTGAAGAACTTAAGGCAGAAATGAAGAAGGCAGGACTTGGGCAATTTGGATCCGGCTGGGTTTGGTTGTATGTAAAATTCAATGGATCTCTTGCGGTAAGTTCAACGCCTAATCAGGACAATCCTATGATGGATATTCTTCCGGTGAACAGAGGATTTCCAATCCTTGGAATTGATGTTTGGGAACATGCCTATTATCTGGCTTATCAGAACAAAAGAGCAGATTATCTGGATTCTTTCTGGTCTGTATTAGATTGGGCATCTGTAGAGAAAAAATATGAAGAAGCTCTTTCAAAAATAAGATAGTAAATACAAATATTGCTAACAATGGATACCCAGACTTTCGTAAATAAAGCAAAAGCTTCCGGCATTATTGCTTTTGACTTTTTAGACTATAAACCCACTACTGAAATTGTGGAATTAGATATCAGGAATCATCTTTTTATGGGAATGATCGTCAAGGAAAAGGAATTTAAAGAATCAATTGCAGCAGTAGATTATTCTGTGTACAAAAACAAAGCTGTTGGAATTATTTGTTCAACCGACGCTATTATTCCGCCTTGGGCCTACATGTTTCTCATGGAAAAACTATCTCCTTATGCTGCTTATGTAGATTTAAACAACGCTGAAACCGTTCTCCTTGATCTCTGGAAACGTCGTCTAATTTATGCAGACCTAAGACATTTTAAAAACCAGAAAGTAGTTGTTAGAGCTAATACCTCCCATGATCCTGCGCTGTATTTATTAGCCACTGAACTTTTAAAACCATTAGTCAAAAGCCTGATGTATGGCGAAATAGGGTTACCCAAAGTAATTTTCAAAAAATAAAACAAAATGAAAGCAATCATATTCAACGGATCTTTGGAAAGAAGAACAGAATCCACTTCCGGACTGATCTCTGCTTACCTATCAGAGCAGCTGAAAGCGCTTGGAATTCACACTGATGTTTTTACGCTTGCAGATTCCGGAATTCCTTTATTTGATGTCACACTCAACAAAACACCTCTGGCTGTTGAACGGATGACACAAATGTTTCAGGATGCAGATCTTCATTTCTGGCTAGCTCCACTCTATCATGGAAGTATTCCGGGAGTAATGAAAAATTGCCTAGACTGGCTGGAAGTAACAGCTAATACCTATGAGCCTTATCTTACAGACAAAACCATAGGTCTGGTATGCTGGGCAGATGGTTTACAGGCCATGCAGGGAATCAATGCGATGGATGCCATTGCCAAATCATTACGGGCATGGCCTCTTCCTTTCAGTGTTCCGATTCTCAGAACATCATTATTTGACAACGAGAATCCAAAGCAGATCTCAGCATTCTATTCCGGTAAACTTGATAAGCTTATCAGCATAGCTACCACAAAGAAAATAGAAAAAATGATAATAAATCAATCATAACATGATAGAAACAGATATACTGATCATTGGTGCCGGCCCTGCAGGGTTATTTACGGTTTTTGAAGCCGGCCTTCTCAAAATGCACTGTCATATTATTGATGCATTGCCACAGATGGGAGGCCAGTTATCAGAATTATATCCCAAGAAACCCATTTTTGATATTCCGGGATTTCCGAGTGTATTGGCTGGTGACCTGATTGATAATCTTTATGAACAGATCAAACAGTTTGAACCCGGATTTACATTTAATGAAACCGCTGTACATCTCCTGAAACTGGAAGAAAATCTTTTTGAAGTAATTACAGATAAAGGAACAAAACATAGAGCAAAGGCTGTTGTAATTGCCGGTGGCCTGGGAAGTTTTGAACCTAAAAAACCACCTATTGAAAACATTTCCTTGTATGAAGACCGTGGTGTCAATTATTTCATCAAACGTCCGGAAGATTATGCAGGAAAGCGTGTGGTGATTGCCGGAGGCGGAGATTCTGCCCTGGACTGGACTATACATCTTGCGGAAAAAGCATCATCATTGACTTTAATTCACAGACGAAATGAATTCAGAGGAGCTCTGGATTCAGTAGAAAAAGTAAAAAAATTAAAGCATGAAGGAAAGATCAATCTGGTGACTCCGGCAGAGGTTATTGGCCTTAAAGGCGAAAATTCTCTACAGGAAATTGTAGTGGAAAAAGAAGGAGCCATTCAAACCATTGAAGCCGATCATTTTATTCCTTTATTCGGATTGGTTCCTAAGCTTGGACCTTTGACTGACTGGGGGCTGGAACTTGAAAAAAACGCAATTAAAGTGGATAACGGTACAGATTTCCAGACCAATATTGGAGGCGTTTATGCTGTAGGCGATATCAATACTTATCCTTTTAAAATGAAGCTAATCTTATGTGGGTTTCATGAAGCAGCCATTGCTTGCCAAAGCATTTACCAGCGGCTGAATCCTAATAAAAAGTTTGTTTTAAAATACACTACTGTAAGCGGTGTTGAAGGTTTTGACGGAACGAAGAAACAAGCAGAAAAACAAGTAGTAGCAACGATTGACTAATATCCATGAAAGACGAAATAACAATTACAGTGACAGATCAGACTGGTATTCAACATACCCTGATCTGTCCACTGGAGATGGGACTTACTTTAAAAGACATCTGTAAAGCCTATGAACTTCCTATGGAAGCCATGTGTGGTGGTATGGCGATGTGTGCCACCTGTCATTGCTATATTCTGAATGGAGCGGCCTCATTATCTGAGAAAAATGATGTGGAAGAGGCCCTTCTTTCAGAATTATTCACCACCAAGGAAACCAGCAGATTGGCATGTCAAATCTATCTGACTGGTCAAATGGATGGACTCTCCATAGAAATTGCAGCAAATTAACAGATTCAAGATCAAGTTTGCACAGTTTATGATGTAATAAATTGTTGGAACTGTTTTAATTAAGTTTAGTAGGGATTTCTAAAACAGTATGTTGAAGAAATCCCTTTTTTACAACATTTTAAAAATAAAAATATGGCAATTAAAATAACTGATGACTGTATCAATTGCGGAGCCTGTGAACCGGAATGCCCAAATTCAGCCATTTACGAAGGCGCCATCGACTGGCGTTGGCAGGATAAAACCAAACTTTCGGGTCATATCACCTTCCCGGATGGAACTGAAGCTGATGCAGGAGCTTATAATCAGGCGGTTTCGGATGAGGTCTATTATATTGTCTCTGGAAAATGTACGGAATGTAAAGGTTTTCATGAAGAACCTCAGTGTAAGGCTGTTTGCCCTGTAGACTGCTGTATTGATGATCCGGACCATCGTGAAAGTGATGAAGTATTATTTGACCGGCAGAAATTTATGCATGAAGTTTAATCTTTCATATATTATTCATTAATTTATTTTGTAACAATGACTTAACCTATTTCTACTAATCGGGAAACGAAATATCATCAATAATTTAAACCCAATACTATAAATTATGAAACCGGTATTATTTTTTCTCGTTATGCTCTCTGCTTTAATATCAGCTCAGACAGATGTTCCAAAGCTCAAAAAAGAATATATTCAGCTTTTAGAAAAATCCAATTATGGTAATAATCCAAAAGCAGGTAAATATTATGATATTAATGGAATCAAAATGTATTGTGAAATCTATGGAGAAGGCCAGCCCTTGCTTCTCATCCATGGAAATGGGGGCTCAATTGTAGATTTTTCTAAACAAATCCCCTATTTTTCCAAACATTATAAAGTGATTGTTGCCGATAGCAGAGCACAGGGAAAATCAATAGATAAAGGAAACGCTCTTACTTACGAAATGATGGCTGATGATTATGCAGCACTCCTTCAGACAATGAAAATTGATTCTGCTTTTGTGATGGGCTGGAGTGACGGAGGAATTAACGGACTTTTGCTAAGCATGAGACATCCGGAAAAGGTAAAGAAACTCATTGTTACCGGAGCTAATTTAAGACCTGATTCTACAGCAGTACAACCTGATGTATTTAAAAGAGTGAGTGATAATTATGCAAAATTTAAAGAGGTTTTTGCCAATAAAAAAAACAAAACAGATCTGGATGATATGGTTTTCAAGCTTAAAAGATTATTGAGTGAACAGCCCAATATAGATCCAAAAGCTTTAAAGAGCATTAAGGTTCCTGTTCTTGTAATTGGAGGAGATAATGATGTGATAAAACCGGAACATACCCTGGAAATCTTCAGAAATATCCCTAAAGCCAATCTTTGGATTTTACCCAACTCTGGACATGCTACTTTAGTGGTTTATACAGATGAATTCAATGCTAAAGCAGATACTTTTTTTAAAACAAAATTCAGAACTATTAAAGATCGGGATCGTGAGTTTTAATAATAGCCACGCATAATCAACATTATATTTAAATTTCTTCAATCTATAAAGGCGGGTTTCAATCCGCCTTTTAGTATTTAATCCGGTTTTAGTCCAAACTTACTTTCCTTTAATTTCATGATATATCTTTTGAGTAAAAGGTGTATCAAGATGAACATCTGCTCCATATTTTAAAACCGCTCCGGCAAACAATTCCAGTTCGTTATCTTTCTTTCCGGAATGAATATCCAACTGTAAGGATGTTGGAGTTTCAAAAGGAAATGTAGATGCTTTTTCAAAGGTTCTTTCTATAATATCTTCCGAAAGGTGAATTTGTTTTTTATCTGCAATCTGTTTTATTTCCTTCATAATTTCCGTTGCTTCAGCTTTCTGCTGTTCATCAGTACATACGGTTCCTATGGATGAATTATGTTTGGCTGTTACCAGTCCAAAGCTGGCAATGAAAATAAACTTCGTCCAGATATCGGCTAAGGAATTATCTTTAAAGTCAAAGTCAATCTTGCTTTCTTCAAGTAGCTCTGTTACCCATGCAACATCACTTGAAAAATGTTCAGGATCTCTTCCTACAATCATTTTCCCAGCTTTTCCTTTATGTTCCACTGTCCCTCTTTTTTTGATATGAGACGCTACATAAATACAGGTTGGTAGAATAATGTGGTCTGGAATTATTTTTCGGATTCTGTCATAAATGTCTGCTCCATTCATCATGGGAAGTACTATTGTCTCTTTGGTAATAACCTCTTTAAGTTGTTTACAGACATTTTCAAGATCATATTCTTTTACACAGATCAAAACCAGATCGGGATTTTTAATATCGCTGATATTCTCCTCAATCGCATTAGGGCGAGTCCGGTCATTGGGATGCTCCGGTGAAAGTAATACTAATCCATTTTCTTTTACTTTATCATAAGTTTCTCCTCTAGCCGCAAAAGAAACAGTATATTTCCCGGAAGTTTCGTTAATCTGATTGATTTTAAAACCAAAGTATCCCCCTACGCCTCCTAATCCTACAACTACAATATGTTTTTTGTTCATGAAATTATTTTTAGCAAAGATGAATGACAAATTTTAATCTATCACTTGACAAATGAAAAGAAATGGTAGATTTTGAGGAAATAATGGGGTTTTGACGGGATGGAAGCTGGGAGCCGGAGGTAGGAAGCTATGGAGATTCCAAAACAAAATTCATTCTATTTTTACAGATTTTCTCTTGTTATAGGGGTAGGTTTGTTGGAAATCGCGAAGGCGCAAGAGGTTTTGGATGTGGACAATTTTTTAAGGCACAACGATTTTATCTCCGATAAAATTGCATGCTGTAGATTTCATAAGTGCTTAATTAAGTAAAAAAATATCAGAAATTATTCGTCTGCAATACCTTCCAGCCTCCAGCTTCCCTCTTTACTTATGAATATCTCTTCTGATTCTGCTTAATGAGCTGTCCTTAATTCCAAGATAGGAAGCAATTACCTTAAGCGGAACATGTTGAAAAATATTGGGATCTTTCTTCATCAGATTAGAATACCGGGTAGAAGCCTTCTGGCTCGCCATCTCAATCAGTCTGTCGTGAATGTTGTGATAGTTCAGGACAAAAAGCAGCCTGCTGAATTCCCGGAATTCAGGAATATTATGGAAATTATACTGTACATTCTCCAAACCGGTTTCCCAGAACATACAGTCTGTAACAGCCTGATAGATCTCTTTGGTGGGCTGCTGCCTGAAAAAGGATAAAAAATCATTCACAAAACAAGGGGCAGCATAAATATTTGTGGTAATTTCTTCATTATCTTCATTCAGCAGATAAGAACGAACGTAACCTTTTTCCAGAAAATAGGTTTTAGTGCTGATGGTATTCTGATCCAACACAATATCATTAGCTTTCAGCTCAAACGGTTTGAAGGTTTCTGTAATTTTCTCAACCACTTCATCTTTAATACTGAACAGGGAATGAAAATAATTATTGATCGATGATTTATCCATTGCAAAGTACAAGGCTATATATTTTTAGCTGTCTAAAATAGGGATAATTCTGTGAATTTTCAGTGAAAATATAAATTGAAGAACAGATAATAAACCCTCCATCAATTCTACGATTTGACACCCTTCCGGTGGAAGGGAATGATTACGTCTTCAACTGTGATATCAGTAATGATGAGAAACTTTAATTTAAAAAGTTACAGTTTTTATGATTACATCTAATTTAGTTTTACCGCTTTTGTTGCTATAAAGGTCGGCAGGTATTTATCAATTAAAAATCTTGGATGGGGCTGCATTTCTTCTGTAAAATCGGCAATCACAAAGCCGGCCTTTAATTGGCCACCAATCAGATCAGAAAGAGAATGTCCAAAAACCAGTGCTTCCTGATTCTCCATTTTTCTGGCAATCTGCTCCTGATTCAGGTCTCTGATATCTGCATAAGGCAAAGTATATTTAGGTCTGATGATTCCTTCTGCCATATCCTGTGGATTACGGTCCGCTACAAAAACAACCGGATTGAAAAAACTGGACAATAAAGATCCACCCTTTTTTAAGACTCTGTAAGCTTCTTTCCAGACAGGATTTACGTCTTCCACATAATGATTGGAGATGGGATGAAAAACGATATCAAAAGATTCATTTTCAAAAGCACTGAGGTCTCTCATATCTCCCTGGACCGTTTTCAGGGATAATCCGTCGCGTTCTGCTACCTTGTCATCCTGTCTCAGCTGCTCTTCCGAAATATCAAACACAACAACCTCTGCTCCCACAGCAGCCAGCACCGGAGCCTGCTGCCCACCTGCAGATGCCAGACACAAAATTTTCTTTCCTTTTATATCTCCCAACCAGGCTTTATTTAAAGGTTTTGGGGTAAGATGTACTTCCCATTTCCCTTCCTTTGCCTCATTAATTAATTCTGAACTTACTGCCTGAGACCATTCATTCTGTTCCAATGCCTGTTTGTCCCAGGCTGACTCATTGTGGTGTAAAAAGTCAATTTTTTCTTCTTGCATATTATTATCTTTTTCATTGGCATTATAAAACACTTACAATGCATTACAGTATCCAAATATAGAGACTTTAATACCCAACAACGCTGAAAAGGCTGTCTATTTTCGCGAAAAAGACTGATAAATGATTGTATTTTGGCTGTATTAGATTATTTTATTACAGAAAAAGTCTTTAAACCGTATATGTTTAAAGACTTTATAGATGACATTCACAATCTTCTCTGGTGTATTGAAAAAAGAATCTTATTCCTCACTCATTACTTCATCATACGTAACAGGATCTTCAATTTCCTGATATTGTTCCCATTCAGCCTCAAGTTGTTTATTCGTTTTCATTTCTTCTTCAAGCTTCAAAGTTTCACGATATTGTTTGGCTTCCGCAGATAGGGTCCATTTACAGCTAATCCCCATAGATTCCAGATAACTTCTTACCTCATGGATATTTAATTTAAAAAACTCTTTTCTTGGATTGATTTTATTAAGCTGCCTTTTCAAGAACTTCCGGTGCAATTGTTTTTCCAATGCCGGTGCATCATCACAATAGATCATCGCGTGAACATCAAATTCAAATGGAACACTGGCATCTCCTAATTCCCGGACACGGTCTAAAGGTTCCAGACGTCTTGTCATACCAATTTTATAAACATCTTCTCCAAATGACCCAATATTGGAAATAATATAGACATTTCCTGTTCTGGTCTGTTGAGCCATGGATATAGCTCTTTGATTTTTTTCTTCTGCCTGAGTAAGCTTCTGCTGTAGCTCTTCCAGTTTCTGTTGAAATTGCAGCTTTTGCTCTTCATTTGCTCTTGCGACCTGAGATTCTGCTTTTTCAATCAATCTTTTTAAAGTCAATTCTTCTTTTTCAGCTTCTTTAATAGCTCTTTCATATTCCTTACGGGCTCTCTCCTCTTCACGGATCTGTTCCCGAATTTGTCTTTGCTCTTCCTGCTCCTGCCACTTCAGTTCCTGAGCAACAACTGCCCATTTTAATTCTTCAACTCTAGCGCTGTGGTATACCTCTGAGATTCTTGCATTTCTAAAGGCCTGCCCGTTAAAATTAACCAATTGGAAAGCATCATCCATCTTTTGTTTCAATGTTCCAAAATTGTCTTTTTTTACGGAAGATAAAATAGAGTCTGCTTTTCCGTTATAAGCATCAATAACAAAATCAATAGCTGTGTTCCTTCTTGATTCATCCATATAATCACAAATTCCAGCTTGTCTGCTTACAATCATAAGCTTATTATTCTGACGCAGTTTCTTCAAATTTTCTCCAGCTTCTTTATGTCCAAAATCTTCAGCCAGCTCATCCAGTAAAGTATAGGTTGGTATTAAATATTCATTTCCATAGCCTTTGATGACATTTTTCATGGCTTTAACCCTCTCTGCAATCTGATCGGCTTCTCTTAAGCTTCGGTACGCGTCACCGCCAATTGATTCGGCCCTTATTTCTGCATTATCAACAATACGCTTAGCCTCATTTACAGCATTTTCATACAGTAATTCAATTTCCCTCGATCTTTTATCTGTGAGTTCCTTTACATTTCTACGCATTTCTCGTGCCTGTCCCTGTGCATCAGAAAGTTCCAGTTCTGCCCTTGCCTTTATCTTCAAACCATCTCTCTGTGCTTTTTGCAATAGATATTCACACTCTAATTTAACATCAATGATATCCTGATATTTTCTTAAAGCATCATTGTGTTGTAATAACTCTGCATTTTTTTTGCTTAAAACACCTTTATCTGTCTGTAATTTTAATACATCAGTCTTTAATTGACTATTTTCACGGTTCAGGTTTGCAATCTTAGTATCTTTTTTAAGAGATTCTTTTTTTAATGTTCCAGATTTTCCAAATGCATAAAACACTAACAGAAGCAAAATAATAATTAATACGATTTCCATGGTTAATTAGAGATTAGGGTACAATAATAGGCAAAATCATGAGCCTTGATGTATGGGAAACCGTAATCTATCTAGTTTTATTTATTTTTCAGAACATTTTCTGATCCCCTGAATTCTGACTATTTTTATATTCGAT
Organism: Chryseobacterium sp. G0162; assembly: GCF_003815715.1. NCBI lineage: Bacteria > Pseudomonadati > Bacteroidota > Flavobacteriia > Flavobacteriales > Weeksellaceae > Chryseobacterium > Chryseobacterium sp. G0162. The sequence continues at coordinate 444,335 of NZ_CP033922.1, forward strand.
AAAAAATGCATTATTCAATGAGCGACCTTATATTAAAATCAAAACAGTTAACCCTGCGTCCATTCAAAGAAAGTGATGTTTCAAGTGTGCATGAAATGCTTTTAAAACCAGAAAGTACAGCATTTAATCCTACTTCTTACGCCGATGACGAAAAAGAAACCCAAAAATTGATAAACACATGGCAATCAGAAGCAAAATATGGTGAAGACCGGAAAAAGTTTACTTTTTTAATAGAAACGGCCATTGACCAAACTTTTGCAGGCATTATCGGTATTGATCTTATTAAGCTTCATTACAAAAATGCAGAAACATGGTATAAGCTTAGCCCTGAAGTCTGGGGAAAAGGATATGGAACGGAAGCGTTAGAAAGAATCATTCAATTTGGTTTTGAAGATTTAAAACTGCATAGGATTGAAGCCGGTTGTGCTGTTGACAATATTGCTTCCTATAAAGTCATGGAAAAGTGTGGTATGATAAGAGAGGCACATCGCAGAAAACTACTCCCCTTAAAAAGCGGATGGAGTGATAATTACGAATATGCTATTCTTGAAGAAGACTATTTTTCGAAAGCGTAAACTAATAAAAACCAAATATTTGTGAAAGTGGCTATATTATACATCACTGTCATTGACTACGTCGAATCTTCGATTTCTGACAAAGGAAGAATCTCATAATATCGCTTAGATTCTTCATTTCACTTCTGAACTACGTCCGCAGACCTCCAGTCTGTATTCAGAATGACAGAGCCATAGTAATAAGATAACCGCATTAGTGTAAAATTGTATATAATTACCTTTGTGAATTATAAAACTTCTTTTCCAGTAGTAAAATGGTTCTGTCTATATCTTCAATAAACAATCATAAAAGCCGGCCTGTATAAAATTAATAAATAACTTTCATCCAGGTCAAAATCTATGTGCTTATACGGTTAAAAAAAATAGAAGCACATAGAAAATATGGTGAAACTTTATATGGATGGAGAGGGAGAATATTCCGATTTACTAAATACTCTTCCTGTCTTTACTTCCTTGATCTTAATAATTTTATTTCCTTTTTTTATCACCTCAAGGATTATTTTTTCCTTTTTAGGATCTTTTTTATCAGAAATTGTCATTTTACTTCCTTTTAGTTCAATGGTATCGTAATCTTCATATCTTACAGTATATCCTAGAAGAACAACACGATCATCTCCTTTATCCGGTTTTTTATAGCTTACGGTCTTCAATGGATAATGAGACATAATACGTACAGCATACATTCCACTGAAATCATAGATCTTTTCCACAAGGTCATCAGGAGTGAAAGTGGTTAATATTTCGGGCTCATTCTTCCATCTGAATGCTGTGTTACCCTCCATTTCAGCATTGAGAGCCGCTTCTTTTGCTTTAGGTTCAGGATACATATACTCCACTTTTTTAGGCGTTGGTGGAGCCTCTTTATTTTTCTTTTTCTGAGCAGGTACAGCGATGGAAATCAATATAAAAAACAGGATAAACTGATACTTGGATATATTCATTTTGTTATCATTTTTAAATTAAAATTAGCCTATCATACAGGTGCTTTACTCAAAATTACTACTTTTTTATATTCAAAATCAAAAAGTCATTTTTTTCAACATTCTCATTAAACCTTAAAAAGCGAGAAACATTAAATTAATACATTGATTTGCAAAAACATAACAATTAAAATACATAAAAAAAGCATAAAACAAGTATTCTATAAAGAAGTCTATTCCGTCCTGATTTTGAACATTTTTAAAAGGTTTTTGGTAAGAATGCAGGTGCTAAAATGATGTAAATTTGCTATACTCAATGAAGAAGTCTCTTTACATATCAATTACTTTTATGCTTGTCCTGTTTTTTACATTACTACTGGGATTCGCTCACCACAAAAAAAGTAATATTTCTGTTCATTCTTCAGAGAATCAAATAAGTTTTAAAGTATCTAATTCCGTTCAGCAGCATGATCTTTTGTTCATCGCATCGATTGTTGAAAATGATTTTGATGTTGACAAAACTTTTTTTGATCTGCCTTTTATCCTTTTTGAAAAAGAAATGTTTTCATGGGGATCTCCCTTAAACTCTACTACGATAATGAGTTCTGAAACACAATGGGCACATCATTATCACCTTCCCAAATATCTTTTATTTCATAATCTAAAGATCAGAATATAAGCTTCATGCTTTAATCTACATTTAAACACCCGCCAATATTGGGTTTCACATCTATAATTCTTATTAAGGTTATCCGAAAAATTCAGGTAATCAGTTTCACCTATAAAAATATAAGCTATGCATGAATTGAGTATAGTGAAGGATATCTTTGACACTTTGCAAGAGCATTATCATGCTAAAGTAGAAGATATCCAACAGGTTCAGGTAACGGCAGGACTATTATCCAATGTGCAGCCTGTCCTGATTCAGAATGCGTTTGATGCATTCATTACCGACCATCCGTACTACCAGGAAATGGAACTTGAAGTGCGCGTCAACGATATTATAGCTCACTGTGACCGGTGCCACAAAGATTTTCCGGTCAGGTACCACAAATTTGTGTGCGACGACTGCGGAACTCCCTCTGCTCATATTGTTCAGGGAAACGAACTCTTTATTTCAAAAGTAATTTTTAAACAAAAAAATCATTAATATGTCAACAGCTAATCCAAAAAGTCTAGGAAACCGCGTAGGATCGGTTCAATGTGATAATACCACTCTTCATTTATTAAAGGCTAATGATTTTGTAGCCAAAGCCATCAGAGACCGTCTGAAAGATGTCTGCGTTATCAATGTATGTTCCTCTCCGGGATCCGGGAAAACAACATTAATGCAGGAAACCGGAAAAAGACTGGCGCAGGATCTTAATATTTCAATTCTTGTAGGCGACCCGGAAACAGAGCGTGATGCGATCAGAATGCGTGAGGTAGGAATCAATGCCTTACAGATTGTAACGGGTGGCATGTGTCACATTGAGGCTCAGATGATTTTGCAGGCACTGGATCACATCGATTTAGAAGGTGTTGATTTATTATTCATCGAAAACGTAGGAAATCTTCTTTGCCCATCAGCATTTGACCTTGGAGAAGATTATCGTGTCACTCTTCTGGCTTCTACTGAAGGCGATGATAAACCTAAAAAGTACCCCCGTATGTTCTTAACCAGTGAACTGATGCTTGTTTCTAAAGCAGACTTGCTTCCTTATGTTCCATTCTCTGTAGAAGCGGTAACAAAAGATGCCCATGAAGTAAACCCTAATCTTGAAGTAATGACCATCAGCACACTCAACGGTGACGGAATTGAAGAATGGTGCAACTGGCTGAAGGAAAAAGTAAAACTGAAAAAAGAAAGCGCTAAAGAAGCTTAATATGAATACAGTACAACCAATCGTAATTGATGAAATAAAAACAGGAATTGATCTGAACCATCAATGCTCTGACGTTCTGGAACTCGAATGGTTTGAAAACAAAAAGCAAAAACTAACCCGGACTACCAGATCCGGGCTTGTTTTGGAACTGAGATTAGGAAATAGCACGGAATGGCAGCAGGGAGACGGCTTATATCATAATGGGCAACTGATGGCAACGATTGAAATCAAACCCTGTCTTACCATAAGTTTTCCCGCAGAAAATGATGCCGAAGCTGCAGACTTCTGCTACTTTATCGGGAATCAGCATTTACCTGTATTCATGACCTCTAATCAACAGTTTGCAGTGCCTTATGATGGAAAACTTTATGAACAGCTGTCTTTCAGGTATAGTGGACGTATTGAGCTTACCGATGCCCAGCTTTTATCTCATCAATCCTTACGTTATCTGGCAAAAAATAGAATCTATGAAAATTAAAAGTCTGTTTATTATAAGTTGTTCTGCTCTGCTTCTGGCATTGCAAAGCTGTAATAACCCGAAAAATTCCGGTACTAAAGAAAATTCAGCGAATGCGGAAGTATCTGCAACAGACAGCAGAGGTAAAAAGATCATCCTTCCTCATGAAGCGATGCGCGTTGTTGTTTTATACAATGCATTGGTGGATGATGTTTATATGCTTCAGGCAGGCGAAAAAATTGTAGGAATCCCCCAACAGATCTACGAAATGGAAGATACTTACAGCTTCCTTTCCAAGCTTGATGACCGTATTAAAAATAAAAGCATTGCCACACCTACTTTTGGTGGCCAATCCAGTAATGCAGAAAGTATTGTAGGATTGAAGCCTGATTTGGTGCTCACCTTCAATACAGATGAGGATAATATCAATCAAATTGAAAACCTTGGAATTCCGGTATTTACTTTTTCTTCTTTAAATGATGAAAAGATTCTTGATGAATTAAAAAATGTTGGGAAACTGCTTGGAAAACAGAAACGAGCTGAGGAAATTACAGGATATGTTGCTGATGAAGTAAAAAAAATGAGAGCATCGCAAGCCACTTCTCCTAAAAAGATCTACTATGCGTGGTCAAAAGGACGTATCATGTCTACTTCAGGAAAAGGAAGCCTGATTGATATGGCCATTACCCTTTCCGGAGCTCAGAATGCCTGTCCTGTTCCGGTAGAAGCCCCCAATATCAGTGCTGAAACCATGTATAAGTGGAATCCTGATCTTATCATTCTGTGGAATTCAAAGTTATCGGATGTTTACAGCCTTAAGGAATTGGAAGCACTTCCTGCCGTTAAAAATAAGCAGGTATTTGTAATGTCTCCATCGTTTCCGTACGACCCGCATACGGTGAAGTTTATGTTGTTTGCCAAACAGCTTCGTCATTGGTGTATGCCTGAATATACACAGGAACAGCTGGATCAGGATGTAAAAAAAGCTTTCGAGATAATCTATGGCAAAAAAGGATTGATCTGATGATAAAAAGCATTAAAACATCTTCCTTACTCATCCTGCTTCCTATACTTTTGGTGTTTGTTTCACTGGTTATAGGTTCCAGCCAGAATATTGGAATGGGAGAACTGTTTCATCATATCGCCCTGGAGTTTGGGATTTCCAAAGATGAAGCCGTTCTGCAGGGAAGTCTGCATACGATTTTATGGCAGGTTCGTCTACCACGCATCATCCTTACTTTTCTCGTAGGTGCTTCTCTGGCTTCTTCCGGAGGAGTTTTGCAGGCTGTTTTCAGAAATCCTATCGTTGACCCATTTACATTGGGAATTTCATCTGGTTCCGCATTTGGAGCGGCATTAGCCATGTTATTTCCCATAATGGCGGTTAATATTTCTGCTTTTATCTTCGGAGTTGTGGCAGTGGGTATCACTTATCTGGTTTCGTATGCCGGGGCCAAAACATCCATTGTCAGTATGGTTCTAGCCGGAATGATCGTATCGGGAGTATTTACAGCATTTCTTACCGTTTTACAATATCTGAGTGATCCTTATAAATTACAGGCTATTGTACAATGGACCATGGGGAATCTGCATACTGCTTCATGGCAGAAAGTTCATACTGCTGTATTCCCAATTCTTATTGGTTTAACCGTAATTGTTGTACTTCGATGGAAACTCAACCTTTTAGCCTTGGGAGATCATGAAGCCATGGCTGTTGGAGTCAATCCTACAGTGCTGAAACTGATTCTGATGGCAGTAGCCACGATGATTACAGCATCATCTGTTGCCGCTGTTGGGGTCATCAGCCTGTTCGGATTAATCGTTCCTCATATCAGCAGAATGATTTTTGGTCCGAACAACAGCATTACCGTTTGGGCTAATATTAGTATTGGTGGTGCATTTTTATTATTGATCGATGATTTCTCACGTACTGTAATGCCTTTTGAAATTCCGATCGGAGTATTTACCATGATTATCGGAGCCCCTATTTTCATCTATTTAATGCGTAAAAATGTCATAAACTGGAACTCATGAACACTATGATTAGTATAGAACAGCTTTCTTTTGATTATGGAAAAGATCAGGTGCTGAATAATGTTAATGCAAAATTTGCAAAAGGAAAACTGTCGGTTATTTTAGGAAGAAACGGAAGTGGTAAATCTACTTTGTTTAAGATTATTGCCGGGTTAGAAAAAAATTACAAAGGAAGCGTATGGATTGCCGATAAGGAACGCCGAAAAATAAAAATAGGGACATCTACTCCAGTTCGCATAGGGTTTTTAACCCAATTTCATCAGACTACATTTCCATTTAAAGTGTTTGATGTGGTCTTAACAGGTAGAGCTTCTTTTTCCAGGTTTTCACCCAAACAATCGGACCATCAGGAAGTAGAAGCCATTCTTCAAAAATTTAATTTAACCCACTTAAAAGATAAACCTTATACTTCTCTTTCCGGCGGCGAGCGCCAATTGGTACTGTTATGCCGGGTATTGGTTCAGAAGCCGGATATTTTGATGCTGGATGAACCTACCAACCATCTGGATCTTCATTATCAGGTAGCTGTATTAGAAGTTATTCGTCAGTTAGTCCGTGAAGGAACTACCGTTTTATGTGTAATGCATGATCCTAATCTTGCTTTTCAGTTTGGCGATGATTTTTTTGTCATGCGCCATCATGAACTGGTAGCTGTTAAGTCATTGGAAACAGATGAATTGAAACGGCTTCTTGAAGAGACATATCAGGTTCCTTTACTTGCCCTGAATAATCAGGGAACTCCCATGTTTGCCCCACAACTAAAATAAAATATATGAAAAATCATGAAGAAATAACGATTTCGTTGGTACAGGATTACCAGGTATTTGAAGTTCTTCCTTATGTCATGGAATTCAGACGTCAATTGTACCCTTTATTAGATCCCTTGATCGTCCCTAAAGATCTTGTCAATTTTGAACAGAATTATTTACTCTCTCCTACCGGAGCTTTTTTACAAGCCCGAACCGCAACCGGAAAACTGATAGGTGTTATTGGTATGATGCCCTATGATTATCGTTTTCCTCATCTGGACATTGATGAAAAAACAACCGTAGAAGTGGCTAGATTATTCGTCAACCCGGAGTACCGAAGAGCAGGAATTGCTACCCAACTGTTTCAGGAACTGATTAAAACTGCACAACAGAAAAATATAAAACGATTATACCTGCATACCCATCCTTTTCTGCAGGGAGCGTATGATTATTGGCTCAAACAGGATTTTAAACTTCTAAAATCATGTTATGAAGGTACCTACCCAACTCTTCACATGGAATTAATGATTACCGCAGAATAATAAATACTACAACAGCGTAGAAAGATACAATGAAGCACATCACTAAAAAAGTATTATACATCAATGGTATAATGCTCTTACTTCCTTTTGCCCTATCGGCACAGGAAACCCATCCTATTTTTGGAAAAATCCTGAATCAGGGAGGGAAAATAATTTCTAATGCCACGGTTTCCATCAACCAGGGAACCATGACCACAACGAGTAAAGACGGTAAATTTCAGTTTGAAACTCCGGTTCAATATCCCGCTCAATTAATGATTGATGCCCAAGGGTATTCCGGATCCAATATCACATTAGATTCCCTTTCTTATGATGATAAAAACGGAATTACCATTCGCCTGGTAGAAAATCAAACGGCTCTTCAGGAGGTTTTAATTACTGCCAGAAGAAACAATTCTTACCTTACCAATAATTTGGAATTGGGTGGAAAATTTTCGGGGAATTTAAAAGACCTTCCACAATCCGTTTCTATTGTCAGCAGTGAGTTTATGGAAGACAAACAAGCCTATACTACCCGCGATGTGGCTCAGGATTTGGCCGGGGTAACCACAGCCTCTTCTTATGATGATCTTATCATTCGTGGTTTTAAAAGCGGCTACGAAACCGGAATCCGACTTGTGAATGGACTCCGATCAGGATATAGTTACGGAAACAGTTACTATCGTTCTCCCTTAACTATCAATCTGGAAAGTGTTTCTGTTTTAAAAGGCCCTGGCGCCTCATTATTCGGAGATGTGACTCCCGGAGGAACGATTAATATGGTGACTAAAAAGCCGTTGGATAAGCAAAAAGGTTCTATCAATTTCTCCGTTGGGAGTTTTCAGACTATCCGTACCAGCATTGATTTGACAGGGCCATTGGATAAAGAAAAGAAAATCCTGTACCGTCTGAATGCAGGGTATGAAGACAGCAAAACCTTTCGAAATGTCAATCAGCAGAAAAACTTTATGATTGCTCCTTCCTTTACTTTTAAACCATTTGACGGAACTCAGGTAGATATTGATCTGGTATATGACCAGTTTCATGGATATCTTGACCGCGGAATGGGTTTGAGAAACAATGATTTTTATGCCCTGGACCGTTCCTTTACTTTAAGTCAGCCATCGGATTTTTATAATACTAAAACGTTGTCATTCAGTGCAAGACTAAGCCAGCGTCTTACGCATAACCTCTCATTGAATGCAAGCTATATGAAGTCTATCTATCAGGAAGATGTGAATGAGCACCGTACCCTGAACAGCTATGCGGACGCTCCCAATAATACGATCATGAATATGCGTTTTTTTGACCGTCATGGAAAAGATTATACGGATAACTCTGTAGTGTATCTGAAATGGGATCTTACCGGACATAAAATCGAAAATCATATTGTAACAGGAGTAGATTATGCCCAATATGAAGGAGACAGCAATAATCAGCAAAGAGAGGCAAGGCAACAAAGAATAGATGGAAAAATAGTTCCGTTGACATTTGACCTTAACAATCCTACGTATACCACTCACGACCTTAGTAATTACGTATGGTTATCTCAGGGAAATTATCCCTTTTTAAGTCCTTATAAAACAACCGGAATCTATGTACAGGATCAGATTTCATTTGCAGACAGATTAAAACTTATTGTCGGACTGCGTCATGAGCATTATTATTCTGAAACTGTAAGTGGTAAAGACCGTTTTAGTGCTACTCAAAATGCTTGGTTGCCTCGTATTGGATTAACATACCAGATCAATGATCAGATCAATTATTTTGCAAGTTATTCACAGGGATTTGCTCCCGTTGGCGCCAACTTTATCCAGAACTATCAGGATTATGGTGCTGATAAACCATTCACCGCTGAACATAGCTTCCAGGTGGAAACAGGTCTTAAAACCGGATTTTTTAAGAACCAATTACAAATGGACTTATCTCTTTTCCAGATTGAGCGCAAAAATATGCTGATTGCAACAGGAGAAATCAGTACAACAGGATTTCCTGTCTACAGACAATCAGGAGAAGCCGTATCTAAAGGAGTGGAATTGGATATCCGTGGACAGCTGACAAAGGAGTTTCAGATCATGGCGAATTATACTTATAATGATACAGAAGTAAAATCTTCCTCCATTGCCTCTGAAGTAGGACAAGCCTTACCGGGAGCTCCTAAAAACATGGCCAGCATGTGGTTGAAATATGTTTTCTCAACCTCTGCCTTAAAAGGGCTTGGTTTCGGAGCCGGAGTGTATTATGTAGACACCAGACGTATGGATAACAGCATTGGAAAAGACAGCAATGGAACTGCCCTTTGGGGAGAATGGCCGTCTTACACCACTGTAAATGCAGCCGTATATTATCATATCGGAAAAATGAAAATGGCAGTGAATGTCAACAATATTTTCGATACCTATTATTTTCTTGGTGGTTTTGATTATACACGAGCCTTTCCGGGAGCTCCAAGAAATGTAACGGTTTCTGTGGGGTATTCTTTTTAAACTTATTTTTAATCTTGATAAAGCCTGGGCTGTTTTTTACAGTCCGGGCTTTTTATTGTGCGGTATATCGCAAGGATTTCACGTTTTATACATTGAATCGGAAAGATATTTTCACGCAGATTTTGCTGATTACGAAGATGATTGAGTGAGGTTACTTTTAATAGCCACGAATGCACGAATAAATTAATTTAAAATTCTTAAAACCTATGTATCTATATAGTTTTATGAATGTTCAATTATTTCCAGCCTCCGCCTAAAGCTGCGTAAAGATTAACCAATGCCTGAAGCTGTTGCAACTTATCTGTAACAGCATTTTGTCTTGCACTTAAAAGGCTTTGCTCTGAAGTAAGAACATCTGTATAATTGGTTGCACTTGTATATTTCAATAATTCTTTTGTAAAATATACTGCCTTTTCAAGGTTGGCAATCTGCTCCTTTCTGGAGATTGCTTTTTCATCCACCATCTGATACTGATAAAGAGCATTCGAAACTTCCTGCCCTGCTGTTAATAACACTTTCCTGTAATTGTATTCTGAAGCTTCATAATTAGCCTGAGCAACTTTTAATTTCTGTTTATTCAGTCCGTTATTAAAAATGGGCTGAGTTAATCCACCTACAATATTGGCAAAGAAAGCACCGGCATTGAAAAATGATTTTAGCTGTGTCGCATATAACCCGGACTGTCCTGTTATGGTCAATGCAGGATAAAAAGCTGTTCTTGCCACATTAACCTGTTCGAAATTGCTTCTCAACTGCAGCTCAGCCTCCTTCACATCAGGTCTGTTAGCCAATAATTGAGCAGGAACTCCAATTGAGAGTTCACTATAAACCTGTTCACTAAACAATGAATCTCTCTTTATAGATCCGGGTGCTCTTCCCAGTAGTAAACAAAGTGTATTTTCTGCCTGACGAATATTATTTTTAATATCAGGTACTGTAGATTTTACCGCATAATAATTAGCTGCACTTTGTACTACAGCCGCTCCTGTTACTACATTACTGTTTTTCAGAATCTTCATTGTTTCCGTGTCTTTGGAATATACCTCCAGAGACTGTTGTACAATGTTCAACTGTTCATCATAAGCCAGCAACTGATAATATGTGGCTGCTATGTTAGCTACAAGCTGTGTCTGCACTGCCTGCCGGTAAGCTTCACTGCCAAGATAAGCAGCATACATAGATCTTTTTGTACTTCTCAACTTACCCCAAACATCTACCTGCCAGGATGAAAGCGCATACAGCTGATACACCTGGGAAGCAGAAGCCTGAGCACTGGCCGGATCATAAGCTCCGGCAGAAGCATTCCCTGACAAAGATGGCAAAAATGCCTGTTTACTTTGTACAAAATTCGCTTCTGCCGCTTTAAGATTAGCAGCTGCTGTTTTCAGATCCAGATTATTAGAAATCCCCTCAGTAATAAGCTCTTGCAACAAAGGATCTTTAAAAATTTCTTTCCATGACAGTGTTGCCATATTGTTGTTGGAATCTGTTACTGCATCTCCGTATAGACCATCCGGAACAACCTGATTATTAGCATAGGGCTTAGTAACATCACAACTAAAAAGCATCACTGATAAAAATGCAGCCTGCACAAAATGGTTATATTGTTTTGACCAATGTATCATACTTTACGATAGATTATTTTTATTTTCAACAATCAGCTCATCGTTTTCATCATATTTATTCGTTCCTGCTTTCTCCTGCAATCCCTGGAAAATCACATACAATCCGGGAATTACAAATATTCCCAACAAGGTTCCGAACAGCATTCCGCCAATGGAACCTATTCCTATGGACTTGTTTCCATTGGCTCCCACTCCTGTTGAAAACATCAAAGGCATTAATCCAAAAATAAAAGCCAGTGAAGTCATTAAAATAGGCCGGATTCTTATTTTTGCTCCTGCCAGCGCACTATCAAACAAACTCATTCCTTCATGTCTTTTTTCCAGTGAAAGTTCTACCATTAAAATGGCATTTTTAGCCAAAAGCCCGATCAACATAATCATACTGATCTGCACATAAATATTATTATCAATTCCAAATAATTTGGCAAATACAAAAATTCCGCTTAATCCTACAGGTAAAGAAAGAATAACAGCCAACGGCAGAATATAACTTTCATATAGCGCACTTAAAAGAAGGTAAACAAAGCAAAGGCTTAACAGAAATATAACAACGGCCTGTGATCCTGAACTTTGCTCTTCCTTACTAATTCCACTGTATTCAAAACTATATCCCGGAGGGAGACTTTGCTCAGCCACCTGATTGATGGCTTCCATAGCCTGCCCGGTGCTGTAGCCGTTATTGGGTGAACCACTCACGGAAATAGCATTGTACATATTAAACCTTGATACAGAAGAAGGCCCGTATACTTTTTTCATGGTGATGTACTCAGAAATAGGGCTCATCGTTCCGCTTTTCGTTCTTATTTTGATATTGTTCATCTGTTCAACGGTTCCCCTGTAAGGATTATCCGCCTGAAGAATGATCTGATACTGTTGCCCGAATTCGGTGAAATTGCTGATATAGGAACTTCCGTAGTATACATTCATAAGATTCAGAATGTCTGATGGCTGTATTCCATTATCTTCACACTTGGCTACATTCACATCCACTTCATACTGCGGAAAATTCGGATTAAATGCTGTAGCAGCATATTGAATTTCACTTCTTTTATTAAGTTCTGCCAGAAATTTTTGAGCCACTCCAAAAAAATCATTGATGCTATGTCCACCACGGTCTTCAATCTGGAAAGTAAATCCACCACTTGTTCCAAAACCACTTATCGTAGGCTGCTGCATAAAATTGATGGAAGCTCCCTGTATATGTTTTGTTTTCTCAGTCAACTGCTGTATGACATCTTTATCCGTAACTCCAGGACGCTCACTCCAGGGTGTAAGCCTTAGAATTAGCATTCCATAAGAACTACCGCTTCCGCCCAGCTGATTTTGTCCTAAAGTAGTCATCGATGCCTGGATCTGAGGAATGGTATGAGCAATACGGTCTATCTGACTATTAATTCCCTGCACTCGTTCTTTAGTAGCAGCTGCCGGAAGGGTAACATTCACAAACACAGTTCCCATATCCTCCGAAGGAACAAAACTGGAAGCGACACTTTTAATCGTAAAGTAAAAAAGACCTCCAAAACATATCACGAGTCCAATAGTCAGCCATTTTCTTCTGATCAGAAAACTGACCGCTTTCATGTACTTATTGATCAGCTTATCATAATTTGAATTAAAACCAGTCTTAGCTTTTTGCAGGAAGCTTTTCTTTTCTTCTTTTTCATTGTGTTTGGGTGGACGAAGAAACATAGCCGCCAAAGCAGGACTTAAAGTAAGTGCATTTACGGCTGAAATCATAATCGCTACTGCCAGGGTAATTCCAAATTGTTTATAGAAAACCCCTGCCGATCCTCCAAGGAAAGTTACTGGCAAAAATACGGATGCCATTACCAAGGTAATGGAAACAATAGCCGGAGCAATTTCTCCCATAGCATCAATTGCCGCTTTACGTGGAGAAGTATAGCCATGCTCAAGTTTACTATGAACCGCTTCTACAACTACCACAGCATCGTCCACCACAATCCCAATTGCCAAAACAAGGGCAAACAGAGTAAGTAGATTAAGACTATATCCGAATAAATACAGAAAAAAGAATGTTCCTATAATAGATACCGGAACCGATACACCATGGATAATTGTAGAGCGTACATCCTGTAAAAAAATAAGAATCACAAGAAATACCAATAAAAAACATTCTACCAGCGTATGCAGTACCTTGGAAATACTTTCACTAAGGAAATTATTAATATTTACAAGTTCTATTGTTTTGATTCCTGACGGAAAACTCTTAGCGGCATCTGCCATTACCTTCTGAGCCCCTATAATAACCTCCTGTGCATTGGAGCCCGGAGTCTGGCTGATAGCAATAGCAACAGCAGGTTTACCATTAATGGCAGTAGCACTGGTATAAGTTTGTGTACCCAAATCAATACGTGCAATATCTTTCAGATAAAGATACTGTCCGTTTCCTATAGATTTAACGATAACATTCTGAAACTGTTCTAAAGAAGACAAAGTCCCTGAATAGGTAATATCATATTGAAATGCCTGCGCCAGGTTATCTCCTATCTTACCCGGTGCAGCATTAAAGTTCTGAGCATTCAAGGCAGTTGTTACATCAGAAGGAACCAATCCGTAAGCGGCCATCTTATCCGGCTGTAACCAGATCCGCATAGCATACGTCATGGCTCCACCAAAAACATTGGCTCCTGCTACACCATTGGCTCTCTGTAATTGGGGAACGAGGTTAATTGCCGCATAATTCTGCAGAAATTTCTGATCGTATTGTGCCCTTTCACTGAACAGTCCTAATATCAACACATTACTGCTCTGTTGTTTTCTAACCGTAACTCCAGCCTGTGTTACTGCCTGAGGCAATTTGGAAAGAATGGTACTGATCCTGTTCTGCACATCCACCGCAGCCTGGTTAGGATCCACCCCTACCGCAAAATAAACACTGATGCTGGCAGAACCTGTGTTACTGGCAGAAGAAGTCATATAGGTCATTCCCTCTACCCCATTAATCTGCTGTTCAAGTGGAAAAACCACACTATTAATAAGTGTAGTAGTATTGGCTCCGGGGTAAGATGCCGAAACCTGGATGGTAGGAGGTGCAATATTGGGATATTGAGCTACCGGTAAACCACTGATCCCTAAAATCCCTAATACAACGATGATTACAGAAATCACCGTACTGAGTACCGGTCTTCGTATAAATAATTTCAGCATGGCAATCAGTTTGATTTGAGTTTCATAGTACGGTAGATTTCAGCGGCATTGGCAGGTGTAGGTTTAATTACTGTACTATCACTGATATTAAGCCCGTTAAGAACAAGCTTATCTCCTGCTTTTACCCCACTGTTAATCACAACAAAATTACCATCATCTGTAGGTGAAGTAGTTACAGCTTCACTCATGACCCTATTCCCACTCATTACTTTATAAACAAAAGATTTATCCTGCATCTGATACACTGCAGTCTGTGGAATCAATAAAGCATTATCCAAATTAACAGGTATCCTGATCGTAGCACTCGCTCCATTCTGAATAATTCCCAGTTTATTATTAAATATCACTTTAAAAGTAGCGGTTCCGGTACTGCTATCGATTCCGCCACTGGCTGTTTCCATCTTTCCTTTTTCCGGATATATCGTTCCATCTGCCAACACTAAGGTAATAAGCGGCATATTATTGAGCTTTTCTGCTGTGGTACGGCCTTTCATGCTATTCATAAAACTCAGCAGCTGCTTTTCACTTAATGAAAAATAAGCAAATATGTTTGAGGTGTTGGAAAGTGTGGTCAGTGGATCTGCAGTAGTACTGCTTACCAAAGCTCCAATTTTATAAGGAATCAGACCAATTGTTCCACTTTGGGGACTTCTGATGTAGGTATATCCCTGATTGGTTTGAGCATTGGCAAGAGTAGCCTTTGCCTGCGAGAGCGCAGCTTCTTGGGATTGCAGAGTATACTGTGCCGAACTCAGTTCATATTTACTTACAATTTCCTGCTGTACCAGAGGTTTGGCCTTTTCTACGTTCATCCTTGCAGCATTCACATTGGCTTCAGCAATTTTTATAGCAGCCTTTGCAGTAATAATATCCTGCTCATACTGAGGGTTTTTAATTCGAAACAATAATTGCCCCTTGGTGACGGAAGCTCCTTCCGGAACATAAATATCCTGAAGATATCCGGACACCATAGGTTTGATCTCCACGACATTCTGTCCCTGTATAGATGTTGGAAAATCATTATAAACAGTAACTTCTCCAGGGGTTAAAGTCAATACCTGATAACTTTGTATCTCCGGGGTTTTCTGGAGTTTCTTTTTACTACAAGACAACAGTATAACCAGAATAAAAAGGATATAGCAGCTTTTTTTCATATTGATGTAATTGGCTAAAACGGGAATAAGAGGGACATTCCTGTTTTATTTCATATATATAAAAATAAGATTTTAACAGGTTATTTCTTAAAGAAAATTTTAAATTTTAATTAAAAAATACATATATCTAATAAAATAATATTGATAAAACAACTACCAACTCTTATCAATACAATATACTTTTATAATAACTCTTCTTTTCAACATTAAAAAAACTATTCTTCAAATAGTTTATCAGAGATTAGGCCTATTTTTGTAATTTAATTCATTAAAAATCAAGATATGGATAATGATTTCCAGTTTCATTTCATTGAGCCAGATCTAAGCATCGTAGATTTTGTAGAAAATCTGGGAACATTCCATAACCAGTCGGATGAAGCAAAAGAAGTCGTTATCATTCCGGATGGAAGGGTTGATTTATTTTTTATGCAATCGCCTTCAGAGCCCTTTCACGTTGCTCTCATCGGATTGGAAACTTATCCTGAACAAAGACAGATCCAGCCACATACCCAGGCTTTTGTAGTGAGTTTTAGACCTATCGCTGTGGAATATATTTTAAATACAACCATTGCTGACGTATTAAATACAGCAAAAGAACTTCCTAATGATTTCTGGGGCTTTAAAGCTGATGACTTACAGGATTTTGAACTTTGCTGCACCAAAGCCATACAAAAAATACAGGAGCTGATTCCTCAAAAAACGGACGAGAGAAAACATAAACTTTTTGAGCTGATCTATACATCAAAAGGCGAAATGAGTGTGAATGAACTTTCTGAAAAAGTGGGTTGGAGCAGCAGACAGATCAATCGTTATTTTACGAAACAACTGGGATTATCCCTAAAGGCCTATTCTACGATTTTACGTTTCAGAGCTTCTTTGGAACATATTGCACAAGGTCAATTATTTCCGGAACTTAATTATACGGATCAAAATCATTTTATTAAAGAAGTCAAAAAATTTTCAGGAGTGGCTCCGAAAGAATTATCAAAAAATAAAAACGACCGATTTATACTATTATCCGTGCTGAAAGGACTGTAATTTTGTCCTGTAAAATTCAAATACAATGCTGATAGACAATATATCAATAGCTATCGTTGGTGGTGGTCCTGCAGGACTTACACTGGCCAGACTTTTACAGCTGAAAAATGCCAATGTAAAAGTATATGAAAGAGATTTTAATAAAGAAGCCCGTGTACAGGGTTCGCCACTTGATATGCACGAAGATTCGGGGTTGGCGGCCTTACGTAAAGCTGAGCTGCTAGAAGAATTTAAAAACACATACCGTCCGGGTGCCGATAAAATGCTTATTGTGAATGAACAGGCAGAAATCCTTTTCAGTGATCATGATACCAAGCCGGAAGAGGATTTCGGAGCTGAGCATTTCCGTCCCGAAATAGACCGTGGTCCATTGAGAAATATGCTGCTGGAATCTCTTCAGCCGAACACCGTAGTATGGGACAGTCATTTTATATCAATGGAACCTAAAAATGAAGGGTGGCTGCTTCATTTTAAAAACGGAACCTCTGCCTATGCTGATCTGGTGATTGCAGCGGACGGAGCTCATTCCAAAATCCGGTCTTATCTCACCAATAACAAACCTGTTTATTCAGGAGTGATTATGCTGGAAGGAATTATTTCGAAAGAGCATGCCCCTCGCATCAATGCATTGATTAACGGTGGAAAAATAATGGCTTTTGGGAACTCCAAAAATATATTGATGGGTCAGAAAGGGAACGGTGATCTCGGTTTTTACGCAAGCTTTAAAGCTGATGAAAACTGGGCAGCTATTACCGGGCTGAATCTCTCCGATAATACTGCGGTTCTTCAATGGTTTAAGACAGAATATCCGGAATGGAATGCAATATGGTATGAACTATTTGAAAAAGCTACTGTTCCTTTCATTCCCCGTCCTATTTACTTCATGCCTTTGGATCAGTCTTGGGAAACAAAATCCAATATAACCTTAATGGGTGATGCCGCTCATGTTATGCCTCCCTTTGCAGGAGAAGGCGCCAACATGGCAATGCTTGATGCTCTGGAACTGAGTGAACATCTAACAGATCACCACTATACTACTTTGCAGGAAGCTATTTTCCATTATGAAACCAATATGCGTAACCGAGCTGCCGCTGCAACAAAGGAATCTCTTGAAAACGGAGAGCGGATGCATTCTGAAACATCATTAGCAACCATGTTGGAGTTCTTTAACGGACATACTCCTGCTTCTTGATTCTATTATTTCATTTATAGTAATGAAAAAGGCTGCTTCATTTGAAACAGCCATTTTTCCCTCTAAAAAATAAATATTTTCTCTCTCCTTAAGATCCTGATTTCGGAGATTCATCTGTGTTTTTTGGATTCATATATTGGTGTTTATTTTTTAGTATTCATTATGATTGTCATGTTCACAGAGTAAAGAAATGATTTAAGAATTTTATAAAAAAATTGTACCTCTACACTGTAAATATTATTCACGATCTTCCCTTATCAATTGAGATGAAATAATCTCTTATCTAACTTACCTACAAATCTATATTTTAAATCTAAAAAAGTAAAAAATTAACCTACTACACAAATACATCACCAAAACAAAATATTAAAAATCAATAAATTAAATACACCCAGAAAAAAGAAGTCTATTGCTTAAAATCAGAATATGCAGAAAAAAAGTGTAAAAAATACATAGAAAACATTTCTTAAATACCCCTCAATATAGGGTCTATATAAGACTACATGTTGCTGATGGTATTCAAATTCAAAAATATTAGCACTAAAATACAAAACATTAATTATCAATGTATTAAATTCAAAATAATTAACTGTAGTATTCATGTAGTAGACCTATTTTTTATTATTTAACGAAATTTATTCAAATTTGAATCAAGAGACCACAAAGAAACCTGAGTGGCGAAAAAAAATATTTCGAATACTGTCTGATATGATGAATCAGGCAGTTTTTTTATGCATCAACATGATCAAAAAAGGTAAGTATTAAGTACTGATGATAATATTGAATCTTTTCCGGATTTTATATTTTTCGCCAAATTGTAGGACACTGAATAAAAATATAATTACCTCGTAAGAAAAGCTTAAACAGAACATAGAACTCCACCTCAAAATCTTCAAGGTCAGGATAAATACTTTCTTACTACTGAAATACCTTATAAATAAGGGAACGTTTAGCGATCATTTGATATTATCAAAGAAAACATAAATATCTGTTTCTGTAGGGATATTCATTTTTTTTCGGATTCTGTATTTCTTCTGCTGAATAGTTCTATGCTGAACAAGGGTATAATTCGCAATTTCTTTAGAACTGAAATGCAGTTTCAACATAGCACAAAAAATCAATTCTGAGTTTTCAAGGTTGGGATTAATAGCTAAAAGCTGATCTATATATCCCGGATAAACTTCTTTAAAACAAGAAAGAAACTCAGGATCATTCCTCTTGGCCATCTCCATAATTTCCTCCTGTCTGTTATCATTAATCCTGATCTTCAGATTTTCAGCCTCTGATTTCAGATCCGCTTTTCTTTTTCTTAATGTATTGATGATTCTCCATGCATACATAGCCAACAACGAGAGCCCGGCAAAAGACAGAAAAACAACCCACTGCATCTTACTTCTATGATTTTCAGTATCATTTTTGTCCTCTGAAATAAAAGATTTCATATCGTGGTTAATGCTAGCTAGCAAAGCTGTATTGGTCTTATTTTTAGCCTCTGTATAGGCTTTCAGATAAAAATAAGCTTTTTCTTGATCTCCAGTAGATGCATATAAAGACCTAAGATCATTGTAAATATATTTGGTATACTGTGCAAAAATGCGCCGGGTCTTCTTATCGATTTCCAAAGCCTTCAAAAATTCTTTTTCTGCCTTATCATATTCACCATAAGCAACATAATACTCACCCATAACCGTGTGAATATTAAGCGCTATAGCATCATCTTTTTTGTTCATACTCATGGTATGATAAGCTCTTGTTATGTACTTATAAGCCGAGTCTTTATTCTTATGATTGTAAACATAATCACTTATTACACAATCTGCAATTCCGGTGTTATCCAGCATTCTTGCTTTATGAAAATATTCCAAAGCTTCTTTAGGCTTCTTTTTTTGTATATAATAGTCTCCCTGCTGCAGATAAATATAATAAAGAACCGTCTTTTTTAATTCAGACTTTTTGCTTTTTTCAATATTACTTAATGCCTCATTATTGTACTCAAATGCTTTATCTACTCTTCTCAGTTCTGCATTGAATCTGCTATAAATATTATAAAACATAGCCTTGTGTAAAGGATTGTCTGAGTCTTTCAAAATTTCTTTAGCACTATTAAAAAGAATATTGGATTTCCGGTAATTCTCCAGCGACATATTAACTCTGGCTAAGTTAATATAACATAACGCCTTACCGTCTTCATATCCTATTTCCTGTGCTTTTTTGTAGTATTTTTTATTGAGGTTAACCAAGGAGTCATATTCACCCGCAAGCCGAAATTCTTCATTCTGCTTCATCAGGGGAATATCAAAACTCTTTTCATATTTACTGGAATCAGGGCTACAGGAAATGAAAAGAAGCAATAATATAAAAAGAAGAGCGCGTATCATAATGCTTTTTCCCTTTAACTGAATTTTTGTATAAATTAAGATTTAAAACGGAGCTTCCCGAATTTACAATATTACATTTTCTTTAAATCATCTTTCAATATAAACTCATCATGATTCTTTAATTACCTATTTTATCGAAAAAATCATAAATATCTTCTTCTCCCGGAATATTCAGTCTTTTCCTAATCCTGTATTTTTTTTGTTGAACAGATCTGTGTTGAACAAAGGTATAATCTGCAATTTCTTTAGATGAAAAATGAAGTTTCAGCATGGCACAAAATGACAGTTCAGAATTCTCAAGATCTGGATTGATCTTTAAAAGGGTGTTTATAAAATCCGGATACAGTTCTTTAAACTTCATCAGAAATGAGGAATCATTTCTTCTGGCAAGCTCATTAACATCTTCCAGCATTTTTATTTTAACATGGTTTTTCAATTCCTCGGTTTCTTCCTTTAAAGCTTTCTTTTTTAACTTCTGAGACTGAATAGTTTTCTGAACAAATATTCCTGAGACTGTAAGTATCGTGATGGATAAGGCAATGGCTAAAGGTAAATCACTTCTATGCCAGTCGGTTTCCGGCTTCATTTCAGAGATGAAGCTTTCTGTTGCTTTATTCATGGTATTTAATCGGGCTACATCCAGACGTCCCTCCTCTTCCATATATTTTTTAAGGTAATAATAAGCTTTACCGCCATCATCTTTCTTTTTATAAAGTTCTGCGAGAGATTTGTACACATTATTGATATGCGAAGAATAAGTACGTCTTGTTTTTATATTAATTTCCAGTGCTTTTTTAAGCGCTTTTTCTGCCTGGTCATTATTATTAATTTCATTATAATAATATCCCATGGTATAGTATACCCAGAGAGATTCTGCATCGCTTGTTTTTTGACTGAACATCTTTTCTTCTGACCTTATAATATAGACTCCTGCAGAATCCGGCTGATGTCTGAACAGATAATACTGGGCTACCATACAGTTGCTATATGCTGAGTTTTCTAATTCATTCCCTTTCAGAAAAGATTTCAGTGATGTTCCATACCAGCCTTTCCATGCATATTGAATCCCTTTATTGATGAATAGTCTGGAAAAAAGCTTTTTTTTAAGCTCAGAATCCTTTGCTTCTTTCAGGTATAAGAATGCTTTGTTATTACATGCTATAGCTTTATCATATAATTTAAGATGAGAATAATATTGGCTATAATCATCATAAAATGCAGCTTTATGGAAACTATTGGGGGAATTTTCCAGGTCTTTTTTCGCTTTATTAAAAAAAAACAGTGCATTTTCATAGTTTCCTGCAGATACATTTACCTCTGCCATATTAAGGTAACAAAGGCCTATTCCTTCTTTATACCCCATTTTGGTGGCCTTTTTCAAATATTCAATATTGAGTTCAATAAGTGCTTCATATTCTCCGGAAAGCTGCAGATCTGAACTTTTATTGATCAAAGCCACATCAAAGGCTTCCTTCTCTTTATCCTGCGGATCTGTACTACAGGAAACCATATACAACAGCAGACTTATGCTTATAACACAAATCATCATCTTTCGTAAGATTATTGTATATGTTTTATTTTTTTTAATAACGATCGATTTTTAATTTCTCTCTTTCTGCCCACTTCAATTCCCATATTTACCCATCACTTAATGGATTCATAAAACGATCTTCAAATTGATATTTTTACCAATCCATTTTATAAATATACATAATTTATATCATCAATTTTCATATAAAATCATAATCTCCCACAGATCCTAAGGTGAAAAATAATACCGATTTATTTCTTACTATAAGACAGGTTAAAACGAAACATTTTACACTTTAATTCCACTTAAATGATGAATTTTATTCCATTTTTATTTAAAACCAATATAACCTCACTCTAATCAATTTATGCAGTTAAAGAAAATTAACTCTACCTTTATCATCCAAAAAATTAATCATGAATATAATATATCGAAAACTTTTATCCCATGAGAGCACCCTATACCGAAACATCCGGCTGGAAAGCCTAGAACAGTTCCCCGACTCTTTTGAAACCAGTTATCAGGAAGCGCTGAATACAAAGAAACTCAGAATGGAAATTGATATTGAAAATCAAACTCCTGAAAAGTTTGTCTTTGGAGCTTTTGCAGATCATACCCTTATTGGCCTTTGTACTTTTGTTAAAAATGAAGACAATTCCGGAAATATCTACCAGATGTATGTAAAAAAGGGGTTTCAGGGAAAAAGCATAGGTTCCGGCTTAGTACAATCAGTTATTCAGGAAGCCAAAAAGAAATTTACCATCACTGAAATAGCCTTAGAAGTCGCTCCTAAAAATCACTCTGCTTACCAGCTATACAAAAAGAATGGGTTTAAAGAAATTAATGATAAAAATGATACGAACACTTCCCATATTATTGTCATGAAATACATTGTATAAAACAAAAAAGAACTACAAAAATGTAGTTCTTTTTATTGGTGACCCGGCTGGGATTCGAACCCAGGACCCATACATTAAAAGTGTATTGCTCTACCAGCTGAGCTACCGAGTCGGCCCCTTACTTTTTCAAGTAAATCCCTTTATTTAAGGGACTGCAAAGATAGAAAAATATCCTTTGAATCCAAGTCTTCTAAAGCTTTTTTATCTAAAATTTCGCTATTCTCCATTAGAAGGACCAATACTGTTTTTACTGTCTTAAATAAAGCCTACCATACAAGAGACTGATAAATAAATGTTTATCAATAAAATGCAACATGAAAATTTTTCATGTCGCATTGTAATAATTTTACTGTTTTAACATATTAGGAACATGTTTTTACCATGATTACCAAAGAAGCGGGGCTTTGTCTCCATTTTTATTTTCAGCGTAATAAAGAGAAGGAAGAACCTGAGCAAGATAGGTAAATTCACTATAGCAATGTTCCATCAGTCCGAATCCTACTTCATCCGATAACGGGTTTTCACTGTCTGCTATTAATGCTCCAAGATAAAAATGACTTCTCAATGTACATCCTTGTCCCGTATCTCTGACTACATGGAACATATAACCATCAATAGGATCACCATTGGTATCTATAAGAGTATCTTTACCAAAACCTATTCTAGCATAAACCACCGCACTCACTGCTTTATCAGCATAGGCTTGCTTTAAAATATCAGCATCAAAAATCTCTGCCGGATCGTGGAATTTTATCGTCGCAGGTACAGGTGGAATATCCCCTAAAGACTCTGTAGCATGTATGGTAGCCCCAATATAATTTTCATTTTTGATCCATTTTCTGTCCCAACCGCCATGTTCCACATGGTCATGAGGATGCCATAGTTTAAGATCTGCTGTTGTTTCAAAATACTTGAACCACCAATCCAGCATTTTTCCTTTGCAGTTATGCAGAACATTTCTCATTGCAATATGGAGCATTCCGTTCTCGAGTCTCCTGATCCCAGCTTCAAGGGCTATGGGTTTAGGAGATAAAAGTGTATTAATATCCCTGAACATTAGTTCTTCAGTTTCCTTTGTTGGTTTCATACTTGATATTTTAATTACATTATCTGAACTTTCAATCGAACAGCCGGGAAGCAGGTTGAAATTATTTTGATTCTTTCACCATGCACTTCTTACCCCTTTGATTGTTGTACAAATTTAACTCAGTAGGATACTCAGGTTATTGTACTATTTCCTAATCGATCTGTACAATTTGGAAATGTTTTGTCATAAGATTACCAATCTCATGTATAAAGCATAAAATGAATTTAAAAAGATGAAAATCTAACTGCTTTTACAAACAGGCATTACGTTTCTTGAATTCCTCAGGAGTTTGTCCTGTTTGTTTTTTATAAAACCGGGAAAAATAAGCCGGATCATCAAAATGAAGATCAAATGCAATTTCTTTTATTGTGAGCTCTCCGGAAATCAACATCCTATCTGCCTCTACAACTACTCGTTCATGCAGTAGTTGAGTAAGGGTCTTATTCATTTTTTCCTTTAGAATCTGGTTGATTCTTTTTTCGCTCACCCCTATTTTTGAAGCGTAAAATTCTGCCTTCCGTTCAATTTTGTAATGTTCATCCATCAGCATAATGAACTGATAAACTCTTTTCTGATGGATATCCTGGTTTAAAAAATAGTGTTGACTGGCACGGATTAAATTCAGGAGAAAGACTTTCAGTAAGGATTTTAAAACCAAATAGCTACCCCTTGAATTCTGGTATTCTTTTTCAATCAATATACTGAGGTACTGAAGTATTTCTACAACATCCTCATCCAAATGAAGGCTGGTATACTGCCCATGTATATTGAAAAGATTGAAAACATCCAGTGCAAATTCTTTATTGTCTTCTTCCAGATAGTCCCTTTTGAAAGCAATCACACATCCCTTCTTTCCTTCAAAATTTATTTTTTCAGAACGATATAGAGGAATAAGATATATACAGTGACCATTATTTATCGAATTGCGATCATTTCTAAACCACATCATTTCAAAAAGATGGGTCCGTTGAGAACTCTCCATATAGGTATCCGGGCAGTTTTGGAATTCAAAAAAGGTAAATTTCGATGGATCGATCTGATGAATGAATTTCATATCCGCGTTCAATTTATAATGTTATACAAATATACGGGACTACAAGATTGGAATAAAACAATAAAGAACTACTGAAACAATAGTTCTTTATTATTGATAAAAGATTTAATATCACATTATTTAATCACTGTAGCTTTGAAAGAAAAAGATGAACCCCCGGCAGAGCCGGCGTCATATACATAAACAGTTATGGTATTTGCAGAAGTTACTTTAGGGGTAAAGATTGGCGGATAATCTCCTGCTGGAATATTACCTGTTGGGTTTACAATAACTGCATCTCCTACCGCAGCTCCATTGACTGTAATTGTAAATGACCCAGCATTACCCGCAGCCGGCATTGTTGCAGTCGCAGTTCCTGTTAACAGTTGTGCCCCGCCACTACTTGGTGCAGCCCAGGTTCCATCACCTCTAAGATAAGTCGAAGAACTTGCAGTACCTGAAGTTGTAGATATCTTGGCGACTGTAACAGAGGCATCTGCAATCTTAGTTGTAGTTATTTTATTAGCTCCAATAGTTAATACTCCGGAAGTATTTATTGTGGCGTCCCCACTCATATTTACAGGAGTTCCCGGTGCAAAAGGTGCAGCTGAATTAGTCAAAATAATTTGTCCGCCGGCTGTTCCATTAGAAAAACCAGCCCCAGTAACTCCTATTAATCCCTGAGCGCCTACAGGTCCCGTTGGACCCGTAATTCCCTGAATACCTTGTATCCCTTGAGCACCTGTGGCACCAGTAGCGCCTATTAATCCTTGAGCACCTACAGGACCCGTTGGGCCGGTAACTCCCTGAATACCTTGTATCCCCTGAGCGCCAGTGACACCGGTAGCTCCAATTAATCCCTGGGCTCCTACAGCTCCTGTTGGACCCGTAATTCCCTGAATACCTTGTATCCCCTGAGCACCTGTGGCACCAGTAGCTCCAATTAATCCCTGGGCTCCTACAGCTCCTGTTGGACCCGTAATTCCCTGAATACCTTGTATCCCCTGAGCACCTGTGCCACCAGTAGCGCCTATTAATCCTTGAGCACCTACAGGACCCGTTGGGCCGGTAACTCCCTGAATACCCTGTATCCCCTGAGCGCCAGTGGCACCAGTAGCACCTATTAATCCTTGAGCACCTACAGGTCCTGTTGGACCGGTAACTCCCTGAATACCTTGAGGGCCAGGAATAGAACTTCCTGAAGTTTTCGCATATAAAGCATAAGGAACACTTAATAATTGAGATATTCCTGTTATGGTATAATTATTTGCTCCATTAGGATCTGTTTCTATTTTTATAAAGTAAATATCGGATCCCCAATTAATTGTGGAATACGAGCCACTAACCAAGGTACCTGCACCAATTCTTACAGTTACTAAACCATTAATATTGGTAGATTGAGTTTGAGTTTCTGAGTATACTACAGTTCCAGTTGTTGAGCCTTTCAATATAGAAAACTTCATTCCTACATTCTGGTTACTTACCAATTGATTACTTGAATTTCTAATAATAGCCTGGTAGCTCATTGCATCCTGCACTTGCGAGAACATTACAGCAGAAGCTAAAGAGGCTGCTAGAATGGAAAGCTTTTTCATAGGTAATTAGTTTTATAGTTTATTTGTTTTTTATAACCTTAAAAATTTTGATATTTTTTCCCTCTCTTGATATTTTTAATAAATAAACCGAAGCAGGATAAGACGTCATTGTAATTTGAGTTTGTGGTTGAGTGATAGGCTGACTTGTCAGTAATTTACCACTGCTATCAAAAAGCTCATAGCGATATTTATTGTAATCTTTAAATCCCACTTTCAAATTAAGAATATCTGTTGTCGGATTGGGGAAAATATTGAGACTCAAATTGATTTCAGTAATGTCAACTCCTAATGTAGGCACAATTTCATAAGACTGCTGAACACCAGCGGCAATACTTCCTGCAGGAGAAGATATTGTTTCATAAAAGCTTTGACCAACAGTAGCTGTGACATTGCCCGTACTACCAGACATATTATTACCACTGGTATTTAAAGTTTCCTGTGCAGAAATCTGAATAGAGAAGCTAATAAGAAACAATGAAAGTGTAAAAAATGTAGTTTTCATATCACATTGATGTATATGTTTATTAGTTATTCAAATATATAACTATATTATGACAACTATATTAATATATGATTAAAAATATAAATATACCAATAGTGATATAGCCTATTCTTTACTCATTTTATCATTAATAGTTTCTACATTTTATTTTTGATTCTTAAAACAACTATATAAGTTCTTTTAAATAATCTCTATTTTGCCTTACAGAAGGACAGTCTGGTCTTGAAAGAGCTGCTTTTTCATTGTATTCATTAGCTTTTTTATATTCTCCTAAAAAAGATAAACAGACACAAGCTTCAACATTAGGAATATATCCAAAGTAATCAGAAAATACAAAACCTACTGAATGAGATATTGGTAATCTTGTCGCCATATCAAACCATTTAAAAGCCTGATGATAATCTTGCTTATCTTTATAATAATAGCCTAATTCACAACAGATTTCCGGTCTAGGAATATCATATTCAAAACTTTTTAGTAAAGTGGGCAGAACTTTTTCTTTGATGTTATTATTTTTATATTCAATGGCTAATTGATGGCAACAGCTAATCACATCTTCTATCCAGCCTGCTCCGGATGCTAAAAATTTTTCAAAAAAAGTTATTGCTTTAGCTGTTTCATTGTGGTCTTTCAATTCTCTTGCATAGTAATACAGCTGTCTTGCAGAAAACTCTTTTCCACTTTGCTCTAAAGCTCTATATATATCAATATTTCTTGTTGATATGACTCCGGATTCTGCTTTTTTATGCCAAATTTCAATATCAGTATAGTGTATATTGCCCACTAAAGGGATACATTCGTGAACAGGGTCAATCCATTGATAATTTTTGTTTTTTTTGAATAATCTTTCACGGGTGGAATAAAAAGCTGGATGACCATTTTGATCAAATGACAAAACGTATTTCATAGTAACAATCTCAACATCACCATTCAGTCTTTTCTTCAATTCATTAATTTCCTTAACTGATTTTTCAGGTATAACATCATCTGCGTCTAGCCACATCTGATAGTCCATAACCGCTTTAGAGAATGCAAAATTACGTGCAGCCGAAAAATCACTAATCCACTCAAAATCAAAAATTTTATCTGTAAATTTTCCAGCAATTTCTTTAGTTTTATCGGTAGATCCTGTATCTACAACAATAATTTCATCTGCAAATCTTACTGCACTTTCCAAACATCTGCTTAAAACTTTTTCCTCATTTTTAACAATTAAGCACAAACTTATTTTCATGGACTTCTAGTAATTTTTATGGATATAAATATACTAGTATTAATTGTAGATATTAATGAATAGGAATTCTTATTGAAAATAGCACTCTAAACTCTTGAAATATACTCCAAAGCATCTGTCTGTATTCAGGATGATACATATCAAAGAGATAAAAACAAATAATAAGAGGAAGTAAAAATGTATATGTTCACCAAAATAATTGACCAAACAAAAAAAGAACTACTGAAACAGTAGTTCTTTGTATTGGTGACCCGGCTGGGATTCGAACCCAGGACCCATACATTAAAAGTGTATTGCTCTACCAGCTGAGCTACCGAGTCGGTCACTTACTTTTTCAAGTAAATATTTTTCTTAAATAAAAACTACTAAAACAGGAGTTTTTTTGTTTGTGACCCGGCTGGGATTCGAACCCAGGACCCATACATTAAAAGTGTATTGCTCTACCAGCTGAGCTACCGAGTCGGCCACTTACTTTTTCAAGTAAATATTTTTCTTAAATAAAAACCACTAAAACAGGAGTTTTTTTGTTTGTGACCCGGCTGGGATTCGAACCCAGGACCCATACATTAAAAGTGTATTGCTCTACCAGCTGAGCTACCGAGTCGGCCACTTACTTTTTTAAGTAAATCCCTTTGTTTAAGGGACTGCAAAGATAGAAAAATCTCTTTTAAATCCAAGATTTATAACGCTTTTTTATCATAAAATTTTGCTCCTAACCGGCAAATATCTGTTTATAAATTAATTATGAAAATTATTTTTTTTCAAAAAAATACAATATGGTACTGCTTATTGAAATCGCTGGCAATTTCTATTAGGATCTGTATCGATTAAGACCCCAATAAAATCCACTTTATTCTCTTTTCTATTACTGTTCATTGGATTTCTTATAAAGATGTTCTATTTTTGAACAAAATGGTCATAGAGATTCATGATGGGTTTAGTTTTCCAACAAAATAAACCTTTATCAATCATAGCTTTCTGCTTTATAAGTCAATATTTATGAAATTAATTACTCCCAACAGATTAGTTGATGGTGATAAAGTGGCAAGCATTTCCATGTCATGGGGTGCTGCCGGCGAACTGCCACACCGATATTTAAAAGGTAAAAAACGACTGAATCAGGTTTTTAATCTGGAAGTTACCGAAACTAAACATGCACTACAATCTGCGCAATGGATCTATAAAAATCCGGAAGCGAGAGCTAATGACCTTATGGAAGCATTTTCAGATCCTGCCATAAAAGCCATTATCTCAAATATTGGTGGAGATGACAGTATACGGATGCTGAAATACATTGATCTTGATATCATTAAAAATAATCCTAAAATATTTCTTGGGTTTTCCGACAGTACTATTACCCATTTCATATGCCTCAAAGCAGGTCTAAGCTCATTTTACGGTACTTCCCTATTGGTTGGTTTTGCAGAAAATGTAATGATGCATGATTACCAAATCAATGATATCAGACAAACACTGTTCTCTCCTTCTATTATTGGACAAATTCATCCGAACCCAGAAGGCTGGACTACTGAATTCCTCGATTGGTTTGATGTTTCCTTACAGGAAATAAAAAGAAAACTGACCCCACCATCAGGCTGGCGTTTTATCAGAGGAAATTCTATCGTTCAGGGACCATTGATTGGTGGTTGTATGGAAGTATTGGAAATGCTTAAAGGAACCGAATATTGGCCAGATGCCGAAGTCTGGAAAAACTGCATCCTGTTTTTTGAAACATCAGAAGGGAAGCCACACCCTGATTATTTCAGATACTGGCTTCGGAATTATGCCGCAACCGGAATTCTGAAAAATGCCAAAGGAATTATTTTCGGAAGACCTTATGACAATCTGTATGCTGAAGAATATGAAATAGAATTATTAAAAGTATTAGATGAAGAGGGCTTATATGATTTACCCGTCATTACACAAATGGATTTTGGCCACACCTGCCCTACTTTTACCATTCCTTATGGAAGATTGGCAGAAATTAATTGTGTAGATAAGACTTTTTCTATATTGGAAAGCGGAGTTCTGTAAAGGCTTATTTTTTATAAAACAGTTTCGACGGGCCAAAGGCCCGCCGAAACTTCTTAATTTAGAATCTCACGCAGATTTCACAGATTACGCAGATTTTTAATCTTCATTACATGATAGGTTTATATTCTACTATTATCCAAATCATTTTTAAATAATAAAATACCTAATAATTTGTAACATTAGTGCCTAAACTCCTTCTGCTGATATTCAAAAAGCGACACAATAGTATCTACCAATTCTTTCCCATGATGTTTTTCAACCAAATATAACGCAGCATCTATTCCTGCTGTTATTCCCGCTGTAGTAATCAACTGGTCCTGATCGACAAAACGCACATTTCTTTTCACCGTACTCTTCGGGTTATGTTGCTCTAAAGTATCCAGCAACATAGAATGGGTCGTAATTTCATGATGATCTAAAATGCCCGTTTTAGATAAATGCATACTTCCTGTACAGACAGTGAAAACAGTAGTTCCCTTATGATACAAATCTTTTACCCATTGCATCACCGTTTTCTGAAAGCCATCATCCTGCAGATATTCCATCACACGGTCCGGATTGGCACCCGGTATGACAATCATATCCGGTTGGGGAGCTGTTTGTATAGTATATGTTGGAATGATTGCCATCGTATTTGCTTCCATAAATACGGCGTCTTTAGTTTTTCCAACAGTATAACAGTTATAGCTTCCTTCAGCGATTACATTCGCCTTAATAAATACATCCAATGGACCATTCAGATCAAGGGCTTCTACCTGATCATAAATCAGAAATGCTACATTCATTGTCTTGTTCTTTTGTTGATTCATATAATATTCTAAAAAATTAATAGTTTAAATAAGGGCACAGTTTTCCTCGCTGACCATTGATTATCAGCTTTAAAAATTAAAAAAGTAAAAGAATTACATTGTTTCTTTAGATGTTTTCCGGTATTGTGACGGAGAAATAAAGAGATATTTCAAAAATAACCGCCGAAGAGAAACTACAGTACCAAAACCACACTTTTCAGCAATCATATCGATACTCATTTCTGTATATTCCAACATATTTTTAGCCTGATCCAGTCTCATTTTTTCAAGAAACTTACCGGGAGTCATTCCTGATTCTTTCAAAAATACTCTGGAGAAATTACGGACACTCATATGTACAGATTCTGCCATAAATTCTATACTGATGACCTGCCCGAGCTTATCTTTAAGCAAATCCCTGATTTCCTTGGTGAGCGGAGACAATGTTCCATAATCGGAAATAGCATTTCCAAACTGAGACTGCACTCCAGGTCTTTTTAAATGCAAAACGAGATGTTTTGCCACCTCAGAAGCTATTGGTTTTCCAAAATCTTCTTCCAATAAAGCTAGTGCCAGATCTATTCCGGAAGAAACGCCTCCTGAAGTGTATATTCCCTGATCACAGATAAAAAAAGGATTGATATTGACGTTCAGATCAGGATAAGTCCGCTGTAGAATATCAGCATATTTCCAGTGGGTTGTCACTTGTTTTCCCGTCAGCAACCCAGCTTTCGCTAAAATAAATGCACCTACACATACTGATCCTAACCGTCTTACTTCTCCCATTATATTTTGTAAATAACCATAAATTTCAGGATTAACGGCATCTAATGTGCTCAAATCAGTACCCGCAACCAACAAAGTATCTATCGGAAAATCTATATCATAAATGGTATAACTGCAGATTAAAGGAATTCCCGAACCGGAATAAATTATTTTATCTGAAGTGCCGGATATCAGACGGACCTGATATTTTAAACCATATTGGGTATCCGTCAAAAAGAAATTGGCTGCTGTGAATACATCGCAGGGACCGGCAACATCCAACAACTGGACCTGGGGCAAGACCAAAATTGCTATATTTTTTATTCCTGAATATTTTCCTGCATTTTCCATGTATCAATCTGTATACTACAAATGTACTGAGAATGATACATGGCTGCAATGACAAATAACAGACAGTTTCGGCCATTTTATGTTTTTACCTTCCTGAACAAAAAAAGAGACTGCCTTAAAAGACAGTCTCAGCACTCTCACTATAAAATTAGCTAATAAGCTATACTTTTAAACTAAATATTTATGCAGGAGATAACCTGCGGGATTTCAAATAAAGTGCGGTACGGTTCAGATAGGGAAAAAGAATAATCAACAGTAAAACACCTGCTAACAGCCAGACCATCATTTCGTAATAATCCATAGCAAAACGTACATGATTCTGAACATTTAATCTTCCTACCAATAATTTATTGGAAGCTTTTACCGCATGGTCCTCAAGCATACCTTTCGCAGTAAGTTTAGAGGTTTGTTTATGAAGGAAGTCTTTTACAAAAGGATCAACCGCCGTTATATGATCCTGAAAGGCATTGTAGTGACGGCTTTTTTCGAAAAGTTCAAAAAAATTGATCAATGCGATACTGGCACAGAAGCCAAAATAACGGATCGCTAATGCTGTTGCAGCAGCAGATGGACCAATAGAAGCAGGAACTGATGATATAATGAAAATAATCGTTGGAACCATAATTAATCCCACCCCTAATCCTTGAAGAAATAATGGTATATAATAATTGAATTCATCAGCCTGTACATCAAAGGAATAATACATCAATGCATGAAACAGCAGCAACATCAAAAAGCCCGGTCCCCAGATATATTGTATTCTTTTTTTCTGTAAAACCATACAACAGGCAATGATGACTCCAACGATTAATCCAGAAAGATTAAAAACATTAATATAAGAGATATAAAACGGATCCAAATGCAGTTCTGATGCAAAAAAGCTGTTTGTAATTCCTGATGCGAAACGGCAAATGTACATGACGAAGAGAATCAACAATCCTACTTTAAAATTTCTGTATTTGAAAATCCGGAGGTCTATATAAGGTCTTTTAATCGAACGCTGACGGAAAATCGATATTCCTACCAATACAATGATGCCTATTATACTTCCTAAAATCCGGCTATCTTCCAGCCAATAATATTCCTGTCCGAAAATGGTTATATATCCTACCAACACCAAAATAATACTGAAAACCACAAAGCTCTGCCAATCCAGTTTATACAAATGAAATCTCACATTAGGTCTGTAATTCGTCATGGCCAATGTTAGAAAAATAAGACCTGGCAGATATGAAAAGATGGCAGTTTTATAAACGATATTAAAATTATAAGAGTCTATAAGGTCTGTTGTAATCAGATTATTAAAGGGTAAAGCACAGATCAGAATTCCAAAAAATACGGAAAAACTGATTTCCCGCCCTCTTTCACTGCTCAACCGGGTAAAAATGAGAGTTAATGAAAGATTGACATTCCCCGCAAACAACATTCCCTGGATAAAACGTGTAGGAAAAAGAACGTAAACTTCGCGGGTAAAGTAACATATAAGACAAGCTATAATCTGTAAAGTGGTAAATAAAAGAAAATACTCCTTCGCCGCCAGAAAACTAAAAAATCTTCTTTCCAGACAGTAAAACCCAACATATCCGGCATAGAATAATGCTACTGAAAACTGAATATCAGCAGGTTCGCTTCCGTAATATCCTGCTGCGGCATTAATATTGGTCAGCGGCAGGAAGAAGATGATAATTCCCGGTAAAGTCATGGAGAAAAGAATAATTTTCACCAGCCATTCCGGCACCCATCT
Organism: Chryseobacterium sp. G0162; assembly: GCF_003815715.1. Lineage (NCBI taxonomy): Bacteria > Pseudomonadati > Bacteroidota > Flavobacteriia > Flavobacteriales > Weeksellaceae > Chryseobacterium > Chryseobacterium sp. G0162. The sequence goes on from NZ_CP033922.1 coordinate 478,060, forward strand.
TTTAAAAAAAGGCATTTGTCTTTTAGCCATTAGGAATGCTTTTTATGGGCATACACGTTCACATTCATTCCCATTTTGAGAATATCTATATCTCTTCTTTTTCCATCCACTCTGATTCTCACAGGAATACGCTGCACAATTTTCACATAGTTCCCCGTGGAGTTATCAGGCGGCAATAATGAAAAACTGGAGCCTGTAGCCGGTGATAATGAAATAATAGTTCCTTGAAATTCTTTGTCAGGATAAGAGTCTGCAACAATTTTCACCTGATCTCCAATTTTCATATCCTTGATTTGGGTTTCCTTGTAATTCGCAACCACCCATTTATCGGTTTCATTATTAACAATGAATGCCAGCGTTTCTCCCGCATCAATCATCTGCCCTACTTCAACGGTTCGTCTTCCCATTCTTCCATCATAAGAAGCAACTACTGCGGTATAGCTTACATCTAATTTATGACGGTCTAATAAAGCTTCCAGTCTTGCAATTTCAGCCTGTACCACTGTTTTTTCAGCCTGAATATCATTAATTTTAGATACAGAAGCCGCATAATTATCCTTAGACGATTGATAATCACTTTCATTCACATCCAGGGTTGCTTTCACATCTTCAAGTCTCTGTTTTGTAGCCGATTCTTCATCGTAAAGCTTTTTATAACGGTTGTAATCAAGCTGTTGTTTCCAGACTTTTGCCTTACTGGCATCTACCTGTGCCTGTGCAGCTGCAGCTTCTTTCTCTGTGGTCCCCGTATTACTCTGTAAAACTTTTAGCTGTGCACGGGCTTTCTGAAGGGCTGCCTGAGTTTGTTTTTGCTGAAGAACATACTCACGGTTATCAATCAATAAAAGAGTATCTCCTTTTTTAACTTCCTGATTTTCCTCAAATTTTACAGCCACGATGAAACCGCCAGCCCTTGAAATAACCGGATTCACATATTCCTGAATCTGAGCGTCATTGGTCTGCTCATATCTGTAATAATTTTTTAGGGTAAAACCGCCCCAAACAGCAAGTGCGGCAACGATTAAAACTGAAATCCATCCTGTGATCTTTGTGATCAGCCTATCGGTAGGGGTATATTTTTTTTTCATTGTATTATAAAACGCCTGTAATATTTTGTAGTAAATAATAATTGTTCTGTGCCATGATTTTTGCCGCTTCCAATTCAAATTTTGTCTGAAGTAGCTGGATATCCGCATCTAAAAGTTCTGTAATAAGGGAAGTCTGATTGAAGTAAGTATTTTTAATAATACGTGCATTCTCCTTAGCCTGCGCAACATTGGTTTCAGCAACCTTGATCTGTTCAAGCGCTTCCTGATACCTCAAATAAGCTTCTTTTACCTGTTGTCTTACCTTGTCTTCAGTATCTTTATGAACTTCCTCTTCTTTTTCAAATTCAAGCTTAGCCGCCTTTACTTTATTAGTATTGTGATACAGTGATGAGATCGAAAATGAAGCCTTTACCCCAACAATTCCCAATGAATACCAATATGGATTGTATGGGTAAAGGAAGATCTGCGGATTGGCGTAATAAAACTCACCATACATCCCGACTTTAGGGCTTACATTGGCTTTAACCTGTTTCAGTCTGAGCTTGCTTAATTCAGTCTGCTGTTCAGAAACATGATAATCGAATGAATGATCCAGCGCCAATTTCAGATAATCTGCATAAGTAGTATTGGCATCCCATTGATTAGAAGGGTTTTCCGGAATAACGACCTCCTCATCAGGAACTCCTAAAATAATATTCAGTTTCTGCATGGCAATCAGAATATCATTTTCAATAGTCACCAAGGTCATTTTACGTTTCGAAAGTTCAAGTTCTATTCTTAAAACATCACTTTTTAGAACTACTCCGTTTTTATATAAAGACTTAATTTCTTTAAGCTGTACCTCCTGATCTTTTATATCCTGTTTGATAAGATCCCTGAAGATTAATGTTTTCTGAAGTTCAAGATAAAGGGTTGCTGTTTTGTAATGGATATCGGAAATCGCCTGTTCTTTCTTAATTTCTTTGACTTTCTGCAAAGTTTGGTTTTCTTTGATTTTAAGATTGAGCTTATTTCCGTTGTAAATATTCAGATAAAAATCGGCTCCGACTCTGTAAAGGGTGTGGATCACCTCGTGTTGGGTAGGTTTGGAAAAAATTCCGTTTTCATAGATAGGGATGTTGGAAGCTTTTTCAGCAGATCCTTTGACTTGTATTTCCGGGAGCCGTTCTCGTTTGGCATCTTTTACTTCTGTTTCGGCAATGTCTACACTGATGGTGTTGATTTTAATATGACGGCTGTTTTCTTCAGCTCTTTGCCATGCGTCTTTTAGAGAGATTCGGATGGTATCATTTCGTGGACTGCCTGTCTGAGCTGATAAAGTGTAGGAAGCTCCCAACATCAGCAGTCCGGTGACATAAATTTTCATTTGAATTTTTCGAATTATTGCACTGCAAATTTATTGGCAATCCTGAAATTATTTTTATCTAAAATAGTCAACTTTTACATGATTCCGGCCAAATGATTATATTTGCATTTTCATCAGTATTTTAGTTTTGATATGGGATTAATTGCAGCACTTCCGGACATCGACAAACATGAGAAAAGTGTATTCGTCATGCATGAAAAATCAGAGAAACTGATTCCGTTTCATAAACATACAAAAGGGCAATTAAGCTATGTAGAAGGCGGTATTGCTTATATCACCATTGATAACAGGACATATGTGGTACCTGCAAGACATTTCTTTTGGATTCCACAGGGTATGGAACATATTCTGGAAATTGGGCATACTGCCACTGTTCTGCGTTCTCTTTATTTTTATGCTCATGATGATGTTTCAGATGCTTTTTATGGCAGACTGGGAATATATCCCGCTTCGGAACTTTTGATCCAGATGATTAAATATACGGAAATGTGGGATGAGAAACATGTCACTGATAAAGATGAAAATTTTGAGTTCTTGGTCGCATTAAAAAAGATCCTGCCTAAAACTCATAAACAGCCTCTACCTATAATTCTTCCAGCGACCCACAATAAACAAATGATGAAAATAGTCTCTTATCTTGAATGGAATATGGGAGAAAAATTGACTCTTGCTAATGTAAGCGCCCGATTTGGATTGAGTGAGCGTTCTATGTCCCGATTGTTTAAAGCAGATATGGATATTTCTTTTCTTCAATACCTGAAAACATTAAGGATCATTAAAGCTATTGAACTGCTTCTCAATACAGATAAACCTATTAACGAAATTGCTGATGATGTTGGTTACAGCTCAATTAGTGCATTTAGTGATACCTTTCATGAGTTTACCCAATCCAGACCTTCTGATCTTAGGAAAAGCAGTAAGACTTTTTAATCTTTTGAATAGTAGGATAGAACTACCATATCAATTTCCACCTTTTTTAGTTTTTAACGAACTTTGTTCTGCTGTGAATTAATTCTCCATTTTTATAGATAAAATAATCAATTCTGCTTCCTGACTTCTGCCACCATTCCCCATGAGGTAGACCATTCTCATATATTTCTATTTTAATGGGATTAATAGTTTGTTTATAATTTTTATCCCCTGACAACGATTTTATAGCGTCCATGTTTTCTGTAGAATAGAAATCTTCATTCCTATAATATTTCCAAACTCCATCTTTCATTCCATTTTTAAATACTGCAACTATGCTATATGGACTATACTCGCTCCATGATTCATTAATATTTACGATCTTATAAGTTCCATTTATGGGCGTCTGATTACTCCTTAGCAGTAATTTATCATTACAATTAGGTTTAATATAAATTGGACCTTCAAAATTGAATGATTTTTTATCCTTTACTGCTTTAATTACAGTCACTCCATCAGAAAATGATTCATTATAACGCATACAATTTCCCCAATATATTTCAGAGGAGCTCAATTGAGGGATTGAATCTACTTTAACATTAATGTTTGAGTTTGCTTTACACGAAACAAATAATGCTAATAAAAGAATATAATTAAGAAATCTCTGTACCATTAGTTGCGTTTATTTTAATTAAATCTCCTCTTTGAGAAGATGTTCTTACATCTCCAAGCATAATATCCCACTGATATTTATACAAATATATTCCAAAATCTACAGGAATAGTTACAATACTAGAATCTTTTGGGTAATCCATTACATTAAGAGTTTCACTTTTAATAAAATGATGCCTATTACTATTTTCAGTAAAGTCTACAAATGGATGATGCAAAGCTAATGAATGTCCTACCTCATGAGCAGGGACTTCTTTTGCATTTTCTTCCAGTAATGACCTTGCTAAAATTAAATATTTACTATCATAAGAAACTTGATCTACTCTTCCTTTAAAATTATTGTAAATTTCCATTCCTGAACTATCTAAACCATTATATTCAACTATAGTAAAAGGAATTAAAAAAATCAAAATTCCTCTTTCATCTTGCCCGTTTGATCTAATATATTCTCTTATTAAACCATTGATAAGATCATCAGAATTCACTCTTAAAGTAAAATCATTATATTCACTATATTGAAGTAGTGATCTCTTAATTAGATCTACCCCATTTGTTATTGAAGAAGGTGGAGAATTGAAATATGTAGCACTTCGTCAGTAATACATATGAAAATTATGTGTTTTCAGAAATTTATGAAGTAAAAAATCTTTTGTGTCTTTTGCTGTTAAAGAAAACCTCAATTTATGATCTTTATCAAACCCACTTAAAATAAAAGACTATTTTATCTTTTATTAAAAATAAATTTATACCTTTGTCCTATAAAATTCAGCTAAAATGTTTTCAAAAACCTGCGAATATGCCTTAAGAGCACTAATTTACATTGCCCAGCAATCTAAAAATGACAGCAGGGTCGGTATTAAGGATATTGCCAAAAGCATCAATTCCCCCGAACATTTTATTGCAAAAATTCTACAGGATCTGAGCAGAAAAGGATTTGTACAATCTGCAAAAGGCCCAAACGGAGGATTTTATATGGATTCTAGAAATCTGAATACCACCATTGCAGATATTGTAAGGGAAATAGATGGTGATAAATTATTTTCAGGCTGTGGGCTTGGACTTAAGCAATGCTCAGAAACTCATCCCTGTCCGCTTCATGAACAATTCAAAAGCATCAGACAGAACCTTCGCATTATGCTTGAAACCTCTAAAATACAGATGTTTGTAGATAACCTTGATTTAGAATTGACTTATCTTAAAACGTAAAAAAAATTTTAAAACAATAAAAGATAAAAAGGTCTTAATATATTTAAATTAAAAAAAATGAAGATTCATCTCAAAAACCCTTTCGTACTGATGTTATTCAGCCTTATGGCAGGAATGTTTATAACGGTCAGTTTTTTAGAAACTCCATTGAAGTTTCAGGTACAGGGAATGACCTTAACAACAGCTTTAGGGTTGGGAAAAATTATGTTTGGAATCTCTACTAACATACAATGGATATTTCTGATCTTAATTCTGATACTTATGATAGTTAGCTATAAGAACTACACCAAAACCGACTTTATGATTCTCATAGCCTTAGTCACTATACTTGCTTCAGAACATCTTTGGATGTTACCGGTTCTGAATTCAAGAGTTGATTTACTTTCATCCGGCAAACCTTTATCACCTACTCCACTGCATGATTATTTTATTTATGCTGAAGCAGGAAAAGCTGCCCTTCTGATGCTTGCCATTATATTACAATTTAAAATCCAGTCTCATGAAAACAGATCCTATTGAAAAAATGTCCGCCCATTGGCTATTAGCTAAAATTGGCAAAAAAGTACTTCGCCCAGGGGGTATTGCCCTTACTCATAAAATGTTATCAATGTTAAATATAACAATCAATGATGATGTAGTGGAATTTGCTCCCGGCCTTGGGCTGACAGCAGAAATAACTTTGAAAAAAAGACCAAAATCTTACACAGGGATTGATGCAGACGAAAATGCCATAAGTTATTTGAACAGTAAGTTTGAACAAAGTCCTGCAGTATTCCGATTGGGAAACGCAGCACTAAGCGCTCTACCTGAACAGTCTGCAGATAAAGTATACGGGGAAGCCATGCTGAGCATGCATGCGGATCACAGAAAATCTGAAATTATTCAGGAAGCTTCCAGGATTTTAGTACCTCAGGGATTTTATGCGATTCATGAACTTGCTTTAACTCCTGACAACCTCGATGAAAATGTAAAATTACAGATACAGAAAGAACTTGCCTTATCCCTAAAAGTAAACACAAGACCATTAACTGTCTCGGAATGGACCTGTTTACTAGAAAAGGAAGGCTTTCAGGTGATAAAAATAGAAACTGCTCCCATGCATCTTTTAAAGCCTCAAAGAATCATCAGTGATGAAGGATTTTCCGGATTCCTGAAAATTGCAGGGAATATCATAACGCAGCCTAAAATCCGATCCCGGATCAAACAGATCAGGAAGGCTTTTAAAAAATATGATGACTACCTCTGTGCCGTAGCTATTCTTGCTCAGAAAAAATAATTTTAAATGATATGCATTATGAAAATACAACTTTTTAATACCGGAATCATTCTGACCTTAGCCTCTATTCTCTTATCCTGCTCAAAGCCTGAAACTACACCGATTCCACAAGCAGATCCATATTCTGCACAGCAATCTTCCCAACCTGTAGAGACAGCCCCGGCACCACCCATTGCAAGTACAGTTTCTGTAGAGGAAGGCCTGAAACTAATTGAAGGAATGGATTGTCTTACCTGTCATAAAACAGATTCAAAATTAATAGGTCCATCCTATCAGGAAGTCGCTGCAAAATATACTGAAGCAGATATTGATAGGCTGGCTCAGAAAATCATTGAAGGCGGAAAAGGAAATTGGGGTGATATTCCAATGGCTCCTCATAATGGCTTGAGTAAAGACAACGCAAAACTTATGGTGAAGTATATTCTTTCATTAAAGAAGTAAAAAAAATTTAAAATAATAAAAGACAAAAAAGTATTATATTATGAACACAAAGACAGATTTTATAGGAAATATGGTAGCTGAAGACTTCAGAACTGCTGCTATTTTTAAAAGACACGGAATCGATTTCTGCTGTAAAGGCGGAAGAACAATAGAAGAAGCATGTAGCAATAAAAAGCTTAATCCGGAAAAAATTTATGAAGAGCTGGAAGCTCTCCCAAAAAATGAAGGCACTTCTATCGACTTCAATAGCTGGCCACTGGATCTTCTGGCAGATTATATCGAGAAAACACACCATCGGTATGTGGAGGAAAAAACTTCCGTTTTACAGGCTTTTCTTGATAAATTATGCAAAGTTCACGGAGGCAGACATCCGGAATTATTTGAGATCAACGCCATATTTAATGAATCTGCTCACGATCTGGCAGCTCACATGAAAAAAGAAGAACTGATCCTGTTTCCTTTTGTAAGAAATATGATAAAATCCAAAACATCCGGAAAAAACCTGCTACAACCCCCATTCGGAACAGTAGAAAATCCGGTGCATATGATGCAGCATGAACATACAGTAGAAGGAGACCGTTTCAGAAAAATAGCAGAGATTACACATGAATACACTCCTCCTGCTGATGCGTGCAATACGTATAAAGTGGCTTTTGCTATGCTCCAGGATTTTGAAAATGACCTTCACAAACATATTCATCTTGAAAATAATATTCTTTTCCCGAAAGCCATCCAATTGGAAAAAGAATTTAGTCTTGAACCTTAAAAACTGATTCCAAATGACACCTAAAAAACTTTGGAGATGGCTTGCTGTAGTAATGGTTGCTTCGTTTGCTGTCCTTATATTTTACGGAACTGAAATTTACAGGAAAATCCCTCCTATTCCTAATCAGGTCGTAAGTACCGATGGTACCGTGCTTGCTACCGGACAGGACATTAAAGACGGTCAGAATGTTTGGCAGTCTATTGGAGGTCAAACCGTGGGAAGTATATGGGGACATGGTGCCTATATTGCCCCTGACTGGACTGCTGATTACCTCCACAGAGAATCTCTTCTTCTGCTTGATGAGTTGGCTAAAAAAGATAATAAAATCTATAAAGAATTATCTGATGACGAACAGGCAAAATATCAGGTATTGCTGAAAAAGGAACTTCGCACCAATACTTTTGATGAAGGAAAAAATGCAATCATATTCTCCCCGGAAAGAGCAAAAGTACAGAAGCAGCTTTCTCAATATTACTCAAAATTATTCATGAATGATCCTTCCATGGCGCAGCTTCGTGATCAGTATGCTATTCCCAAAAATACAGTCAAAGATAGTGGAAGAATGTCTCAAATGAGTGCTTTTTTCGCCTGGAGTACATGGGTATTCATTACAGAGCGTCCCGGGGATACTGTTACCTATACCAATAACTGGCCGCACGATGAGTCTGTAGGCAATGTTCCACCACCTTCTTTACACTTATGGTCAGGATTCAGTGTATTATTACTACTGGCTTCCGTGGGGTTGTTGGTATTCTATCATGCCAGAAATAAAGAAGAAGAAATCAGTGAGGCTCTTCCTCTTGAAGACCCATTACGAAATATGAAGCCCACTCCCTCTATGAAAGCTACGCTGAAATATATCTGGGTAGTCGCATTACTGATACTGGTGCAGATGCTTGCCGGAGTCATTACCGCTCATTATGGAGTTGAAGGAAGCGGATTCTATGGAATTCCTCTGGATGAGTTTCTTCCCCAGTCGGTTTCCAGAAGCTGGCATGTACAATTAGCCATATTCTGGATTGCTACCTCCTGGTTGGCTACAGGACTTTACATAGCTCCAGCGGTATCCGGACATGAACCGAAATATCAAAAATTAGGGGTCAATGTCTTGTTTGGAGCATTATTGATTGTTGTATTAGGATCTTTAACCGGGCAATGGCTTGGGGTCATGCAAAAATTGGGACTGGTAGATAACTTCCTATGGGGCCATCAGGGATATGAATATGTAGAACTGGGAAGAATCTGGCAGATTTTATTGCTTATCGGATTGATCCTTTGGTTAGTTTTAATGGTAAGAGCCCTCCTTCCTGCCTTAAAACGTAAAGATGGCGATCATCATTTATTGCTTTTATTTACGCTTTCTTCTGTTGCTATTGCTATGTTTTATGGTGCCGGACTTATGTATGGAAGACAAACCCACATGGCGATTGCAGAATATTGGAGATGGTGGGTGGTTCACCTTTGGGTAGAAGGGTTTTTTGAAGTTTTTGCCACAGTAGTTGCTGCTTTCCTGTTTACCAGATTAGGTTTATTACGATTAAAATCGGCAACTAATGCAGTGTTATTTTCCACTATTATTTTCCTGGCAGGAGGTATTCTGGGAACATTCCATCACTTGTATTTCAGTGCAACGCCTACCGCTGTACTTGCATTAGGAGCTACTTTCAGTGCGTTGGAAATTGTACCTCTTGTATTGATTGGGTATGAAGCTTATCAGAACTACCAGCTGAGTAAATCTACCCAATGGATCAAAGCTTACAAATGGCCCATCTACTGTTTTATTGCCATGTGTTTCTGGAATTTTCTGGGAGCCGGAATCTTTGGATTCGCCATCAACCCTCCTATTGCCTTATATTATATTCAGGGATTAAACACTACTGCTGTGCACGGTCATGCCGCTCTGTTTGGAGTATATGGAATTTTAGGAATCGGATTGATGATGTTTGTACTCCGGGGGCTTTATCCTGATCGTGAATGGAATGACAAATTAATAGGCTGGGCTTTCTGGTTAACCAATATCGGATTGCTGGTGATGGTTACCATTAGTCTTCTTCCTATAGGAATTATGCAATCTGTAGCTTCTATTAAAGAAGGATATTGGTATGCGCGTTCCGCAGAGTTTATGCAAACAGATATTATGCATTTCTTACGATGGATGAGAGTTCCGGGCGATATTTTATTAGCTGCCGGAGAGCTGTTACTTGTTATTTTCATCATCGGGTTAAAATTTGGATGGTCATTGAAAGAAAAACGTTAACCCATCTTCATTAAACCTTATGGACCTGAAAATCTATAGGGTTTAATATTTTTATTTCTTCTCAAATTAAAAAGTCATGAAACGCAATGAAAATATAGTACTCCTTTCAAGAGATCATCATTCCGGACTGCTTTGCAGCTGGAAGATCAGGCAAGGAATAAAGAAAGAAATTGAATCTGAGCGAATTAAAAAGTACATTATTTATTTTTTTGAACATCATCTGGAAGATCATTTCAGAGAGGAAGAAGAAATTCTTTGTCCTTCTTTTGAGGATGAATATACAGAGCGTATCCGATCAGAACACCAACAAATAAAGATATTGATTTCTCAAATTAAAGATTCAGGAGCGCCTTATTTATTTTCTGATTTCGCAGACCTTCTTGAGCAGCATATCCGCTTTGAAGAACGGAATTGGTTTCCTCATTTAGAAAAAACGCTAGATAGTTCCGACCTGAATAAGATTGGAAAAGACCTGGATCATATTCATGTTGAGAAAAAAGAAATGTACAATGATGAATTCTGGAAATAGTTTCTATACATATCAAAAACAAAAATACTGTTTCAACATTCGAAGAAACAGCACTTTTGAAACAGTATTTTTTAATAAAACCCATTAAGGAGATAAGTTTTCAGAATGTACAAGGTAAAATCAAAGATTTTAAAAACGAAACTATAAAAACAAAATCCTTTATTCTGAAAGCCTTACCTCATCTTAATGGTTATATTTTTACTATTGTGTTGCTTTTATGATTGCTGCAGTAATCTGTTCCTCTTTCTTTTTTGCATAAGTAGAATCAAAAGGCTCCATGACATTGAATAAATACTGATAAAAAGGAGTGATCTGCTGAACATTTTCAGATTCTTTCATCGCTCTTTCTTTATCCATCTGTTGTAAATTTTTCACAAAAACATTAAACTTTTTATCCACCGGTTCCACCGATTTCAACAGATAGCCTTGAGCTTTTCCATTTTGGCCTAATGTTCTGTAGGCTTCTGTTACTCCGGAAACAACAAAAGCATATTCCATAGGTTTGGATCTCATTTGTCTTCTGGCGACAGCCCTAAACTTAGAAGAAAGATTCAGATAATAATCATATTCACTAAAAATTTCTTTTTTCAGATTTTCTGCCAATTGAATTCCTTTCTGTTCCTGCCCTGCCACGATATAAGCTGTAACAAGAGCACTTAATGAACGTGGATCATTGTATTTCTCCGCAGGTATTTCTTTGGCTGCCAGATTCAGTAATTCCAATGCTTTTTCTTTCTGTCCATTTGCTGCTAAAGCTAAAACAGCTCTGCTTACAGACGTCCTGTAATTTATAATATTGGAAGTAGCCGTTTCATCATAATAAACATTCAGGTCCTTAAAGTTACCCCATTTATAATTTTTCACCACTTGATAAAGAGAATCAGCATCCACTCTGCCTTTATCCCCATCCGGGCTTTGAGGAGTATGGATAGGAATCAGTCTGTAACTAAAACCATCGAACTGCAGGTAATCATCAAGGTAAAAAATATTTTCGCTATCATATATTCCTCCGGAAGAGAAGTTGATCGGACGCTTCCAATCAAAATTAGCCAGAATATCCAGCATAATAAGATGGCTTTTATAAAGAGTATTGGCTTCATATTTAATCATAATCTGATCTACTGTATTTGGGAGATCAGCCTGATTAATAATTCCAGACTTCACTGCATTTTCCTTATTGACAGGAAGAATGAATTGATGTACCGGAATGATATTGTATTTTTCATATTCTTTTTCCCCGAAATACATTTTCAGTAACTCATCTTTTGCCGGAGATTTATATTTCAGAAACTTAATCGCATCTTTTAAGGTCATTGAATCCTGAGTCAGAAATTTTCTGAATTCCTGAAATTCAGTTTCAGGAGCTCCCTGCTCTTTTAACATAGCAAACAATCCTTCCCAGTCTTCTTTTTTCATCAGATAAACCTGATCGTTGACGCCGTCTCTGTAATCCTCATGGGTTAATTCACCCGGAACTCCCATGGCATTATAAGTTTTTCTTTTTACCTGATCGATATTCCACGGAGTGGCAAGCATAGTGAAATTCACGGTTTTCACATCATCCCTTACCCTTTCTGTTTCCTGAATTCCCCAAACCGGATACGTATCATTATCAGCATAGGTAAAAATAATTCCGTTTTTAGGCAATGACACCAGGAAGGAATAGGCCGAATCATAAGCCGCTGACTTCTGGCTCCGATCATGTGGAACATAATTCTGGAACTCCATCATAAAAGGAATTCCTAACAAAACTATCCCGAATATCATATTTACTGCATCAGATTTTACTTTGGACTGAATAAACCATAGAACAGATCCGGCTCCCAACCCAATCCAGATGGCAAAGGCATAGAATGACCCTACCATTGCATAATCTCTTTCTCTGGGTTCAAACGGTTTAACGCCTGTATAGAAAACAATTCCGATACTGGTGACAATAAACAGGGAAAGAAGAGCATAGAACCTTCCAAAATCTCTGTTTAACTGAAAGAAGAAACCAATCAATCCCAAGATCAATGGCAGGAAAAAGAATTTCACAGTGCTCTCATTTTTAAATTTTGCAGGAATATTATCCTGATTCCCCAATAAAGCATTGTCAATAAAAGAAAAACCTGAAATCCAGTTTCCATGAGTATTTTCCAGGTGACCCTGAAAATCATTCTGTCTTCCTACAAAGTTCCACATCAGATATCTTACAAAATAATATCCGTTCTGAAAAGAAAAGAAATAATTCATATTCTGGCCCAATGAAGGTCTTTGCACATTAATAAGATCATAGGGTTTTACCTTCATATAATCTTCAACCGTAATGGAATCATCTTCATATTTGGCTCTTAGTTCATCAAAAATCTGTTTAGCCTGCGGATTATCTGCCACATCCTCATTATCATAGTTGAATGTAAAATCAGGAGCTCCGTACATCGAAATGTAATTCGCCATCACCTCCTTGTCCTCACTAAACATTCTGGGCATAAAGCTTATATGAGATTTATTGTATACATAATTAAACCTTTCCCCTGTTTTTCTATAAGTCTTAGTTTTTTCATCTTTTTCGTAGATATCTCCGGTTATTTTTCTTTTATAGCTTCCGTCTTCATTCTTTTCAAGCCCTTTTTTATCAAGAGCTGCTGTGTAATTTTGTCCGTAAACTGTAGGCCAATCCCCATACTGCTCCCTGTTGTAATAATCCTTCATCCCGATAGCTGTATCAGGATCATTAAGATTCATAGGCGGATTGGCATTTGCCCTGATGGGAATTACCAGCCAGCATGAAAAGCCTATTACCATATACACTACAGATAAAACTATGGTCTGATAGATATTTTTTTTTGTTTTTCTCGCATACGTAATCATCAGATAACAAAGTACTGCCATCAAAATAAAAGCGACGATCGTCCCGGAATGAAAAGGAAGCCCTAACCCATTGACAAAGAAGATTTCCAGTTGTCCGAACATCGTCATAATCAGCGGAAAAATAATTTTAAAGACAAATGCTAACACTCCAAGCGTTATCAGATTGGCCAAAATAAAACTCTTCCAGGTAAACGTATAGGTTCTGGCATAATACACCAGGCATATTGCAGGAATGGCCAGCATACACATCATATGAACTCCTACTGAAAGCCCTATAATAAAGAAGATAAGAACAATCCATCTTTCATTATCTGCTGCTTTATATTCGTTTTCCCATTTGGTAATCAGCCATACTAAAATTGCGATAAATAAAGAAGCCATTGAATAGACTTCTCCTTCTACCGCTGAAAACCAAAACGTATCTGAAAACATAAAACATAAAGCACCTATAGTTCCGGCAAACAGAATGGAAATTTCCTGATGCTTCGTAACATCTTCAAAATCCTTATGTAAAAGTCTTCTTAAAAAATGGGTAATAGTCCAAAACAGAAACAAAATCGTCAATGCACTGAAAAGCGCTGACATCGCATTAATCACAATAGAATAATTGCTGCTGTTTCCCAATGCAAAAATACTTGCCACAGCTCCTACAATTTGGAATAAAGCAGCTCCAGGAGCATGTGTTACTTCAAGTTTCGCCGCTGAAGAGATATATTCCCCGCAATCCCAAAAGCTCAGAAAATGCTCCATGGTGGAGAAATAAGTAATTAATGCAATAGCAAAAAGGAACCATCCCAGTACGGTGTTCCATTTTTTAAAAGACCAGTTTTTCATATTAATATTTTCCAATATTAATATGACAATTGGCAGGAAAGGAATATTACATCAAACTGTGAATTTTTCCATAAAATGATGAATCAGGATGAAAACTTAAAATAGTCTAATATGTATTATTCAATCCCCCATCCAAAGGAATATTAGCCCCGGTAAGATAAGAAGCATATTCTGAAGCCAGAAAAGCCACCAGATGACCATATTCTTCCGGTTTTCCGAATCGTTTCATTGGGATTTTACTTTCCCTGGTCTTTTTAATTTCTTCTACAGATGAATTCATTTTTTGAGCATCATGACTGATTAAATTCTGAATGCGTGCTGTATCAAAATATCCTGTTAAGATATTGTTCACTGTAATATGATGCTGGGCAACTTCGATGGATAAGGTTTTGGCCCAAGCCATTACTGCCGAACGGATAGAATTGGAAAGCGCCAGATTTCCGATGGGTTCTTTTACAGAGAGTGAAGAAACATTGATAATACGGCCGTTTTTCTGCTCAATCATATGAGGTAAAGCCAATAAAGTTGTTTCACAAACCGTTTTAAACAGAAGGTCAAAAGCTTTCTGATAATCTTCAACATTTTTTTCAAGGGCAAGCCCCGGTTCCGGACCATTGGTATTATTCACCAAAATATCTATGGAATGGGTTTTAAAATATCCTGCGATGATTTGTTTATAGCTTTCAAAATCAGAAAAATCAGCAACCAGATATTCATGTTTCTGATCCGGATGAACAGTCGGTAATGAAGCCATAAAATCTTTAAGTTTTGCTTCATTTCTAGCCATTATAGTCACATTAGCCCCACATTTTGCCAGTTCAATGGCAATTCCTGCTCCTATTCCCTGCGTAGCCCCTCCTACCAGAGCATTTTTTGAAAAAAGTTGAATATTCATACACTCTATCTGATTACAAATTATCTTATATAAAGGTAAGAAAAAAACCTCCAAAATACATTGGAGGCAACATTTTTAACCCTGCTGTGAAAATTACTTTACAACCGTGGCTTCTAACTCTACTTTTAAGGTTTCAAATAAACCATTCACCTCAAGCATAGTGACCGCCTGCTCAATATTGTGTTTTGCAATCCATTCCTGAAGAATAGGAAAATGAGGCCATAATTCCTGGGTTGAAGTGGTATAGATATTTAATCTTACAACTCCTTTACACGCATACCCTGCTGTGGTAATCACTTGTTCAAGATTAGCGATGGCTTGCTCCAGCTGGCTTTTCATATCCTTATTACTCGAGGTACCATCCGGATCAATGGCAGCCTGTCCTGAACAGTATAAAGTTGCTTCTGTGTTTTTGACTTCCACAGCTTGTGAATAACTGCGTGCTTCCTGCCATTTCCATGGGTTTACAATTCTTTTTTCCATTGTTGAATTTTGTTATACATTACTCTGCAAAATTGCAGAATAGGCATCTCAAAACTCTGTGACAGGAATCACGATTATTCAGTGACCGAAATCACATCTTATAAAGATAAACGGCTGAGTGTTTCGCGGGAAACGCCCAGATAAGCGGCAAGCAATGATTTGGGAACACGCTGAACAAGAGACGGATATTTTTCCAGGAGTTGTTCATATCGTTCTTTTATTCCGGTTGTCATGGTAGAAATAATGCGCTGTTGTGCTGAAATAAATCCCATATAGGCTTTTTCCAGAAAGAAATGCTCCATTTTAGGATGGATACTACATATCTTCCTATAATTTTCAAGGCTAAGGCACAATACTTCCGTATCTTCCACACATTCCAATGACATGGTGGCTTTCTGACTCAGATAATAGGCAGGGAAATCAGTTTCCCACCAATCTTCCATGGCAAACCCTACGATATGCTCCTTTCCGGCTTCATCCGTATAGACTAATTTCAAAAGTCCTTTCAACACAAAATAATTATAGGAAACCCACTCTCCTTCTTGTATTAAAAACTGATGCTTCTTGTATTTTTTATAGATAAAACAGGAAGATATATATTCAAACTCTTCTTCACTGAGAGGAAGTATTTTTTCGATATGGGTTCTTAAACGATCCGGCATATGCTATTTCTTAAAGTATAAAAGTACTATTTTTTCATAAAGGAAGTTTGTATATTAGTAGTAAATACACTGTAATGGACACCCATCAATATTTTGACATCATGATTAGCAAACTTCCTCCCATTAATGACAAGGCTATTTTAAATACCTTAGAAAACCAATATGAGGTTATTAATCTTGAGAAAGGGGAACCTTTAATTGCTTTTCAGTCTAACAACAGGAAAATATATTGTATTCTACAGGGAAGTTTTATCCGAAATATCATTACTTCGAGAGGGGAAGAGAAAACGGTTATGTTCCATACTGAATCTTTCTGCGAATTCTTCAAATCTTATGATTCGGTGTATTTTCATCAAAAAACCAATTATGAAATAAAAGCGAATGAAAAATCGGTAGTAATTGCGGTAGATTATGATTTCTTTTTTAATCTTATTCAAAATGATATAGAGCTCCTTCGTTTTTATACTCATAAAACTGAGGAACTTTTTCTGGCCATTGACCTTTTCCGGAATTTCCAATTGGGATTGACCAGTGAGGAGTACCTAAAATGGCTTTATGAGCATTACAATTTTCTGTTCCTTCGCTTTTCAGGTCAAAATATCGCCAGTTTTATGGGAATCACGAATGTATGGCTCAGCAGTCTGAAAGCCAAGATCACTTTTTAAATTACTTTAAACGAATTCTTTTTTCTGATTCTGAACTTTGTGGTGTTAATTTAAATCAGTAAAAAATGAAAACGTATCAAACCAATAAAGCTTGGAAACAATTGAACGAATTGCTTCCTGTTGATTTTCAGATTACAGACCACAATCTTCCCCTTGAAGAAGTATGGCAATGGAAAGGCAACAACATTCACCTTGACCGCTACCCTAATCCTACTGCTGAATACAGGATTTTTCTGCATCACGGGGTAGGAACCAACGGCCGGCAGATGAATATGATCTTCGGTCACCAGATGGCTGCACTTGGATATGAAGTAGTTGCTATTGATAATCTTGGGTATGGGATGACGGAAGTTAATCAAAAAGATATTACTTATGATGATTGGGTACATTGTTTCGCAGATTTTGTAAATTCTGAAACGAAGCGTGATTATAAAAAGCCTGTTCTTTACGGATTAAGCGCCGGAGGAATGGTGTGCTATAACTCGGCATGTTTTATGAATGAAGTCCATGGAATTATCGGAATGTGTTTCCTGAAAAATGATGATAAAACCGTTGGAAAAGAAACAGCAAAGTTCGGATGGGCTAATGGGTTTATGTTTCCCATGATGAATCTCCTGAATACAATAGGTTTTAAAAGATTTCAGTTGCCGATGAAAGCAGTTTCCAAAATGAATTTTCTTACCAATAATGAAAAGGCTTTGAAAATCTTTCTGAATGATGATGCATCAGCCGGTGCTAACGTTCAGATGCAGTTTTTATATGAATATATGAATTATCATTTGCCTATTCCTGTAACAGAGTTTAACAAATGTCCTATTCTGCTGACACAACCTGATAAAGACCGATGGACACCACTGCATTTGAGTCAACGATCGATGAAAGGCATTAAAGCTCCTTTTACAGTAAAATTATTAGAAAATGGTGGACATTATCCGATGGAAAAAACAGCTTTGGTGCAGCTTATTCAATATGCGGATGAGTTTATTACATCTTTGAAATAACTCATGAAGACAATCCACAAAAAAGCCTGTAATCTTGATTTACAGGCTTTTTAAAATTTTATCCGAGATACTTATGACTTTCGAGATTTTGTATAATTAAACCTTGTATTTCCTCCACCTCGTTTACGTATTACGCTCCATACAGATATAAGAAGATTTCTTTTTGTCATAAAATATTTCTACAAACGGTTCATCCTGTAATCCGATCTGAAAAAGAAACTCTAGGTCCTCGTTCCACTGCATAGGAACGTCATCTTCAGGCCAAGTCATTGCCCAACCGCCCTTATAGGCAAAAACATCATCATTGGAGTAAATAGGATGTGAATCTATCCAGATATCAGTATAGTCATCCGGAGCAAAAGCCATTAAGCTTGGCAGATCATCTCTATCTCCATCATTTTCAACAATCCATTGTTGGATTTCTTCATCTCCGTAATGCATCAATGTTTCAAATGGCGGGTAAATATCTGTTTCTTTTTCTGTTAAAGCTGTATAGGAGCTTAAGTCAACAGATTCTATATGAACTGGTACAAAGCTAAACTCATCCTGTTCTTCCATAAGTCCCATCCATTGATGTGAGTGCTTTACAATAAAACGAAGTGGTTCATCTTCATTAGTATAAGCTGTTTTTTCATCCGCATCATTCGCTGAAATAAACAATTTGGCTTTACGGACCATAGGCTGTGCCTTCTCCTTCAGTTGGTCTATATTCATAAGTAGTGAAATGGTGTTCAGTAATTTTCTTTCTATTCAAAAATAAGCCTTTTTATCGGGCTTTACAATCATTACTGGGAATTAAGATAGAAGTTACTTACAGCTATTTGAATGATTTATAAAATCTACTCAATAGACTCGTATAAAAGTAATAAAGCAGAAAACATCTCTACGAACACTTCAAGAACATCCTTCTTCCAGCCTCCAGCTTCCGTTCAAACTACTAAACTATAAAAGGGTAATTCTCTCCTAATTGGGGATGAATGGCATTCAGCGTATCATAAAAGTTTTGTCTGACAGGTTCTGAAACTTCATCATACTCATCTAAGTAAAAATCCAATTGTTGAACAATGAATGCCATCTGCAACCATTCTTCAAAACTGATATTCATGGGTTCTGATTTTTCATCATCATGATTATAAAAGAAAACAGTTCCGCTTCTATCCAGAAACCATCGATCTCCTTGCCCATTTCCTGCAAAACACCAAGAGTCTGACAGGGCATATTCTTTATTTTCATTAACCGCTTCAACAGCATTATATAGAATAGCTTCTGATGCGATCTCCGTTGTTTTGATTACAGAAACAAGCTTTTTATAATGTTCAGGAAAAGGAAAATCAATGATTTTAGGGAAATTCTGTACGTTCCCTTTTGCTTTTAAAATCTCAATTTCTATTTCTTCAATGGATCGTATTTTAAATGAAATCATCAGTAAGCTTTATTAGGGGTTTTCAGTTTACACTCAATTTTCAAATTATGCTGCTTCATCAGCTCTAAAAAAGCCTGGGTAACGAATTTGATTCCTTTATTTTCATTCTGAACAGCACTGAACAGCATATAATCTTCCTGTGGATGAAATGAAAGTAAGGTATACAAATTCATACTTCTAGTTACTCAAAGTGTTTATTGTCCTTTTTTATTTCAGTAAAGAATCAATTTGCTGGTAAAAAGAATCCTTGCTGTAATCTGCCACTCCGGTGTGATGAAGGCGGATTTCTCCTTTTTTATCCAGTACAACAGTAGTTGGCAACGAACCGTTATAAATTTCTCCCGGAATACTACCTGCAGGAATTATAAAAGGAACTGTAAATCCTTTTTCTTTTAAATAAGCTTTTCCCAAATCGGGGTTATCGTCAAGATTTATCGTGAGGAATATGATATTCGGATGGGTTTTGTATCGGTTATACAACTTTTCAATTGATGGAAACTCAGCCCGGCAGGGAGGACACCATGAGGCCCAGAAATTAATAAAGACCACTTTATCTTTCAGATCAAAGGGATCAATAAGCGTCCCATCTTCATTTTTTAGCATCAAACCTGTATAAGCTACAGCATTTCCTGGTTTCTTCACGGATTCAGAAATACTGGAATTGAGTATTCCTGTGGATGCGGCCTGTCTCATCAGCCATGCCTTCGCATCCGGATTTACCAATATGATAATGAACAAAACCGTTAATAGTAGAGTGGAAAGATTACTCATGACCCACTTTTTAAGATTATCCATACTCTTCATTGTTCTTTCCAGGCAAGATAAGTTTAATATTTGGATTAAGGAAGAGTAAAAATCTTTTACTATAACACCTCATTTGAATCAAAAAAAATTAAAATATTAAACAATTTTATTTATTTCTTCATTAAAAAATCAAATAAATGAATAAAAAACCATCATTTTATTCACTTACATTTTTTATTATCATAATTAGTTTTTCATTCAGTAAAAACACAACAACTTAACATCTAATCAATTTCCAATATCAAATTCTTACAATCTTTAGTATTAAAATCTCCAAAAACACTCATTAACAACACAAAAACCACAATTTTTTCACCAAAATGGGGATTTTGCCTGTAACTAATTCCTTATTCTTTCAACTAATCAACTGAAAACAATAACTCCGGTTCAATATAGAAGAGATCTACTACTTTAAAAAAAACTAATGCAAACATCTTTTTTCAAGATTACCGCAGCCACTGCTGCGCTCTGTTTCAGCACTCTGGTGATGGCCCAACAGCAATCCCGCTCCATAAGCGGAACAGTGAAAGATAAAAAAAACGGCGAATTACTGATTGGTGTAACGGTAAAAGTAAGCGATGATCCTTCGATTAACGTTGTAGCCAATGAATATGGATTTTACTCGCTATCAGTGCCGGAAGGGAGCCATACCATCATTATTTCTTATCCCGGTTACAAGGATTTTGAGCAACAAATCAACGTTGATCAGAACATGAAACTGGATATTCTTCTTAACCAGGAAGAGCAAAAATCCAATACGATAGATGAAGTAGTTGTTTCCGGGATTAAAAAGGATAAAAATCTTACCAGTGCCCAAATGGGAACTGAAACTTTAAATATCAAAAGTATAGAGAAACTTCCTGTTTTATTTGGTGAGAAGGACGTTATGAAAACCATACAGCTTCTGCCGGGTATTAAAAGTAACGGTGAAGGAAGCAGCGGCTTCAGTGTAAGAGGGGGTGCTACAGATCAAAACCTGATCCTTTTGGATGAAGCTCCGGTGTATAATGCGTCACATTTACTTGGGTTTTTCAGTACATTCAATAGTGATGCTTTGAAAGATGCCAGCATCATCAAAGGAAATAGCCCTGCTCAGTATGGAGGACGCCTTTCTTCAGTAATGGACGTGAAAATGAAGGATGGAAATAACAAAAATTATAATGTAAATGGTGGAATCGGACTGATTAGCAGCAGGCTGAGTGTGGAAGGGCCGATTCAGAAAGAAAAATCTTCTTTTATTGTATCCGGAAGAAGAACGTATGCCGATTTATTCCTTAAATCTTCTAAGGATTATAAAGACAATAAATTATATTTTTATGATCTTAATCTGAAAGCCAATTATCAGATCAATGAAAATAACCGTATTTATATTTCGGGATATTTCGGAAGAGATGTATTAGGATTGGGAGATACATTCAATACCGATTGGGGAAATACTACTGCAACATTACGATGGAACAGTATTATCAACAGTAAGCTTTTCTCCAATACATCTATTATCTACAGTAATTATGATTACAAGATTGGCCTGAAAAATAACGAGAGCGAATTTAATTTAAATTCAAAGATTCAGGACTGGAATCTTAAACAGGACTTTACCTGGTTTGCAGGAAACAAGCATTCTGTACGATTCGGGTTGCAGTCTATTTACCATACTTTGACACCAAGCAGTGCTTCCGGAACAATTGTGAATTCTTATTCAAGAAACCCAAGATATTCATGGGAAAATGCCCTGTACATCAATGATGATTTCAAAGCAACAGAAAAGCTTACCATTAATTACGGAATGCGACTTTCCTTCTTCAGTGTATTGGGTGGCGACACTTTCAATACTTACGAAAACGGAGAACTTATGGGAAGTCAATATTTAGAAAAAGGGAAATTCGGAAAAACGTATACCAACCTTGAGCCGCGTATTACAGCTAATTACCGCATTAATGAAGTAAGCAGTGTGAAAGGAGGATACTCCAGAAACACCCAAAACCTCCATCTTTTGAGCAACAGCAGCAGTGGAAATCCTACCGACCAATGGATTGGAAGCAGCTATTCGGTGAAGCCTGAAATTGCAGATCAGGTGAGTGTAGGCTACAGCAGAAATTTCAATAACAACAATTATGAATTGAATGCTGAAATTTATTATAAATCCATGCAAAACCAGATCGATTTCAAAAACGGAGCCCAGATTGGCTTCAGTACTGCAGCAGATGTAGAAGGTGAGTTATTGTTTGGTAAAGGAAGAGCTTACGGACTGGAACTTATTGCCAAAAAGAAAAGTGGAAAACTGACTGGTTGGATCTCTTATACCCTATCTAAAACTGAAAGAAAGATCGACGGAATTAATGACAATCAATGGTACAATGCCAGAATGGATAAGACCCATGATATTTCTATCGTTGCCACTTATCAGCTTAACCCAAAATGGACCCTTTCCGGGCTGTTTCTTTACAGCACAGGAAATGCAGTAACCTTCCCTGTTGGAAAATATGAACTGAACGGGCAGACGGTATTCCAGTATAACAGCAGAAATGCTGACAGAATGCCAGCATATCACAGAATGGATCTTAGTGCCACCTACGAACCGGAATCGAATAAGCGTTTCCGCGGATCATGGACATTCGGAATTTACAACTTGTATGGCCGTGAAAACGCCTACACCATTACTTTCGAAGACAATCCAAACAATCCGGGAACAACCCGCGCTATGCAGACTTCCCTATTCCGTTGGGTCCCTAATATCACTTACAATTTCAAATTTTAAATCATGAAAAAAGCATTCTTTATCATATTATCTGCCATTGCATTAACTTCTTGTGAAAAAGAGATTGATCTGGATCTGGCTGATCAAAGTGGAAACATTGTCATTGAAGGAAATATCACCGATAAAAATGGATCATATACCGTAAAAATTACCAAATCTGTTGGTTTTGCCCAACCTAACCAATATCCGGCTGTTACGGGAGCCCAGGTTATTCTAACTGATAATACAGGACAAACAGAAACACTGGAATATGCAGGAGGAGGAGAATACAAAACGAGTACTTTTCTTGGAGTACCAGGCAGAACATATACTCTTAAAGTTGTAGCAGAAGGAAAACAATATACTGCTCAAAGTACTATGCCTAAGGCCGTTGAACTGGAAGGTCTTGTACAGGATACTTTTATGTTCGGAAGTAAGAAGACCTATACTCTTCTACCTGTTTTTACAGATCCTGCTGAATTAGGTAACCGATATCTTTTCAGTTTTACCATCAATAATTTACCTAAAAAGTACATCAGTGTACTTTCTGATAATTTAAACAACGGATTACCCAATCAATGGACTTTGGGACTTCCTAATGATGATAATAAAGGTAGGGATCACGAAGTGATCGTTGGTGATGTTATTGATGTTGAAATGCAGTCTATTGACACCAATATATTCACATATTACAGTGCTCTTCTTAAGATCTCAGAAGGATATGGAGGCAGTGTTACCCCTGCTAACCCGCCAAGTAATATCAGTAATGGAGCTTTAGGATATTTCTCCGCACATACTGTAAGATCTATGGTTACACAGATTCAATAGATTTTCTATTATTACAATAATAACGGTTATTCCAGTGTATTGGAATAACCGTTTATTTTTTTACGAACTGGCGTAAAATTATTCTATCCCAGACGTTAAGGACTACAGTTCTAAATGAAATCCAATTTTCTAATCATTAGTGACATTTCAAAATCCTCCTGACATCCTGTTGTCATACTTCATACTTAATTTTGTACCCAATTAATGTAAATACAAGATTATATGAAATTAACATCACTAAGAATCATTACAAAAGACATCCAGCAATCAGTTATGTTTTATGAGAAAGCAGCAGGATGTACGGCTCAATGGTATACGGAAGATTTTGCTGAACTTAATACCCACTCTATTACGATAGCCATCGGAAGCACGCGTACCATGAAAATGTTTGGAGGAGAACATCTTACAGCATCTAAAGGTTTTACCAATACCAT
This sequence comes from Chryseobacterium sp. G0162, assembly GCF_003815715.1. NCBI lineage: Bacteria > Pseudomonadati > Bacteroidota > Flavobacteriia > Flavobacteriales > Weeksellaceae > Chryseobacterium > Chryseobacterium sp. G0162. The sequence continues at coordinate 502,150 of NZ_CP033922.1, forward strand.
TATCGAGTTTTTAGTAGATGATGTTGATGGCGAATATGAAAACATTAAAAATCTGAGCCATCATATTGTACAGGAACCTACAACAATGCCTTGGGGGAATCGTTCTCTCCTTTTCTGCGATCCGGATGGGAATCTGATTAACTTTTTTACCCCTGTAAGCTCTGAAGCGATTCAAAAATTTAGATAAAATATAAAAGGCTGGGAAGCCGGAAGATGAAGGATGGAAGTTGCTTTTAGCTATTAATGAATAAAAGTAAATTGTAGCATTTAGCCAGAAAAGTGAAATGGTTTCCGGTTTTCTTTCCCTTTAAATAGAGATATATTCTTATTGATTTTATTTTTCCGATTGCGCTATTTTTCGTAAGTTGAAACTTCAAACCAATCCATGAAATATATTCTCCAGGCCTTTATTGGTCTTTTTCTCTTACAATCTTGTGAGTCAGATGAGTTAAAAGTAAGCTTTAAAACAATCGAAATCAATATTCCGGGAAGCTTAGGTCCTTCTTTAAAACATGGTTCAAAATATTACTGTTATTTTGAAAAAGACAATCCATTAGGTTCCAACACCATTGTAGATTTTTATATTCTGGATGAAAATGGAAAAACAGAAGCCCATATTCCTCCCCCACCCATTTTATTTTCAGATTATAACTTATCTGTAAAGAATGATACTGTTTTCACCACTCATTACAATAATTATTCTGCATTCTATCTTGATGAGAAAAAAAAGAAATGGATAAAAACCCCCAAGACACCGGATATTGTTTTTAAAGATAAAAACTATACAGTAGTCAGCAGTACTTCAAATATCGGGTGCTATAAAACGAGGTTCATAGATCATACAACACGACAGCAGTATGAAATCTACGCGGAAAACCCAATGATCAATCCATTGAACAATGCTTATTATATAACCTCTACAGATTATATTTTAAAAATTTCAGATCCAAGGAAAATGGAAATAGCAGGACAGTCAACTTCCAAGGATCATTATTGTACAACACAACATATTGACTCTTTGAAGGGAGCTGAAGTTCAATATAAAAATGAACTTCCCACCATGTACAAATTTTCTATATCGACATCATTTGTTGTAAAAAACCAACTGTATCACTTATATTCAGAAGATGGTACCACCAAAATTGCAGTTTTAAAAAACAAAGAACTCTTCCCTGTTTTTGAATTTAAAGACGATATTCGCCCTTACCGAAAACATTATGACGGTATGAGTTTTATTCCGGGGAATGAATATCAAACCCTTCGGTTTTCTACAAATAATCCCCATACTTATGGGTTGATTGAAATTGATAAGAATAAGTTCAATGTGATTACATTCAAAAATAAATATCGGGAACCTATACTGGGTGAGCCATACACAAAAGCCTGGGTTGAGAAAAATTTCATGGATTTTTATACCCATTTTAATACACTATCTATCAACCAAACCGATCGTATTGAAGAAAAAGAAAATGCATTGAACCTAACTCAACTTGGATTATATAATGGTTTCCCTACCGTGCCATCTGATGATTTCCCAACAGTGTATCAAAAAATTGAACGGAAGTATATTCATTTAATAACCTCCTATTATTATTCTCATCAAAACAAATCATTAAAACTTATTAAATTCGAATGGACACCACAATCCCATTCAACACTCTCCAATGAAGATGATATCAAGGTCCGGGAATCTCTTGACACCCAAAAGATATTTAAGAGCAAATATAACTGGCTTCATGCTTTTCTGAAACAGAAATTAGGAGAACCTATTTCTGAAACCACTAATGGCTCTTCCTATATGACTGCTAAGTGGGAAAACGGAACACAAAATATTGAATTGTCTTATTATAACACCACCACCCTTACTTTGTACAAAAAACAAAAGAATTAATTATACTATTTTCTTACTTATAATTTTTTCACCCCATACTCATAAAAAAAGGAGGCATTTATTGCCTCCCTTTTCTTTTGTACTCGTAACCCGACCTTGAATTTCTTTATATTTATTTGTGTTTTTTTCTTATCATTTGGTTTTTTTCAAGAAATCCACGTGTAAGGTCATTCATACACTTCTATATTAATTTCATCACTTGCTATCCCTCTTCATCACTTGTGTCCTATATAACTATTGTGTTTTATATAATTATAGTTTATTATTTTTACAGTTATTTCATTTTACCCGTTATTATGAAGTGAAAAAACTAAAAAAAGCAATTACATTTCATTTGGTAAATTTTATACTACAAAGTAACGACATCGCAGGATAATATCATCTATAAAACCCATAGATACATTTCCGATGCGATATAGATATTTATCGATAAAACAAGTTGAACACTTAAGAAGCGTAGAATAGACCGTAATAAATCTATATTTTGTGATGTATTTTGATAAGATCAATCAGCTCTACAATATTTTCTATTTTCAGCTTTTCAAAGATATTTTTTTTGATTGTACTTACCGTATTTTGCTTTATATTTAAATTATTCGCAATTTCCAGATTTCCATATCCTTCGGCATACAGTTCTGCAATCTGCAGTTCTCTTTTGGTTAAGCTGCTCAGTGGGCTTATTACATTAGGGTCGTAGATAAATTGTACCAATAAATTTCTTGTCAGATCAGAAAAATACTCTCCTTTTTGAATAAACTGAGAAACGGCATCTCTTACTTCTTCCTCTTCACTTAGTTTACTCAGATAACCATTGGCTCCTGCTTTTATAAACTTGAGTGCATACAGGTCTTCTTCAAGTCCTGTAAAAATAAGAATCTTGAGATCCGGATTTGCACTTTTCATTTGTGGTAAAATATGCAGACTGTTTCCTTCGGGAAAATGGGCATCAATAATGGCCATTTCAATTTCCTTTGTCTCTATCAGCTCTACGGCTTGCTGTAAAGAAGAAGTATGGTATACTTTAGCATTAGGAGCAATATCACTAATAACGATCTCCATTCCCTGTCTTACGATACTGTGATCATCTGCTAAAAGGAATATGATTTCCCTGTTTTCAATTGGCATTTCCATTATTTATTATTGATATTTAAATTGATTCTGAATGTCACCTGCGTTCCTTTATGTAACTTACTGGAAACCGAAATCTCTCCATCAAACAATTCTACAATTTCCTTAACAAGGTTCAGCCCTAATCCTACACCTAGATTATCTACCTCATCTGAAACGGTTCCCTGATAATAAGGATCAAAAATCTTTTTCAGATCAGATTCCGAGATTCCTACTCCGGTATCTCCTACTGTTGTAATCAAGGTAATTTTATCATTTCCTAAAGGTTCCGTCGTCATGACAAGATCTACCTTCCCGTTTTCTGTATACTTATTCGCATTGCCCAGAATATTCATAAAAATCTGGTTAATTCTGATATTGTCTGAAAATACAACAACTCCTTCAGGAATTCTGTCTGTTACGGCAAACTTATTGTTCCGGGTTTCCAGATAAGGAGAAATAACCTTTACAATAGAACCGATTTCCTCTTTAAGATTAAAGACAGACTTAATCAGTTTCTTCTCGGCATCCTGATTCTTTGTGTACTCCAGGATCTGGTTAGATTGCAGAAGCAGCGTGCTGTTGGTAAATTTAATCGACTTTAGATAATCTTTGATTGTCTCATCACTTGTTGATCTGTAAATCTTATCAATAAAAATATTAATGATCTTCAGCGGAGATCTTAAATCGTGGCTTAGCATCCCCAATATTCTGTTCTTGAAATTCAGATTATTTTTAATTTCTTTATTGGCAGCATCAAGTTTCCTTTCATAGATGAAGGCAACCCTTGTAAAGTACATAATCAGAATGGATACAATGAACATTAAAACCATTAGCCCAAGCACAAGATATCTTCTGATTTTATTATTGTCGGAGCTTTGCTTGGTATATTCTTTTTCAAGTTCAGATTTGAAATCTTTAATGGCATTTTCATACACATCAATCAAACTATTACTGTATACCAATAGTTTACTGAAATTGCTGTAAAACTGTATATTTTCATGCTGATTTTTGATCGCATATTGCTGCGCTTTCTTTACTTCCGCTGCATAATGTTTATCCATCGACTTTAAAGCCTTATCCATTTCAGTCTTTACATTGGAAATGTCTATGGTTTTATTATTCGTTAAAGTAATAACTGTACTTTCTTTCTGAATATTTACTTTTCCTGTGATAGCATCTTTCAAACGCCCCATGAAACCTTTCTTCTTGATCGTATCAGCATAGGTATGGGTCTGAACATTGAGATTTTCAAAGTCATTCTTATATTTTGCCGGCTCATACTGCTTATCCTCAATTTTTGTAGGGGGCTTCAAAGAAGTTTCGTATACAGAATCTATAAGGGATTTCAGCTTAGTTACCTTCAGGGTATCCATTTTCTTCTGGGCCAGGGTCTTTTTCAATCTTGGGCTTGTATTTTCATACTCCCCAATCTTATCAAAATTCTTTTTAAGCTTCCTCAATGATTCAAAATAAAGCTGCAGATCCTTATTATCCTGGCTCACCATGTATCTTTGAAGATGCTTCTGTGCATCTATGAAATCTTTTCTTGAATTATCGGTTAGTCCACCCAGAGCCCTGCTTTCCTCCAGCTGCGTCTTGATAAACTGCAACTTTTTCTCATTTACAAACTCATTGTAAAAAAATACTCCTATAATTACCTGTATTAACAAGATACATATAATCAACGAGTAATGAACAACCTTCCTCAATTTAAAATTTAAGAATTTATATTTCATATCTACTGCCAGGTAAATTAACCTTCTGTTTTTCTTAAGCCTCTTTTATTAGTCTTAAACAATATAATATTATTAATAAAAACTTAATAATCATCATATATTGTTCAATTAGCAAAGTTAAATTAATTTTCGTCTACTTAATAATATAAAATTTCTGATAAAAACAGGCAATTCAAGATCTAATTTACATCAAAAAGCCTATAAAACCTAAGCTTTTCATTAATGTAATTATTTTTTTTAGAATAGATGTAAAAAAAACACCCCTATCAAAAATATTTTGAGAGATGTTTTCATAGGGATTGGGACCTACAAATAATGGACAGAATTTTTAATAATTTAGGATTATTAAAGGGGTTTGAATTTCATCTTTTCATACGACATTCAACAACGTAGAATCTTTCTCACCAGCATCTTATTACTCCTCAGCCCATTTACGAAAAGCTGCAGAATTTCCCTGGCTTGTAATCAGATGATTTTGAAATCCTTTCATCTGGATAGCCAATGTATTCTTATTATACCGTTCCACTCTTTCAACATGTTGTTTGTGGACAAGCTGACTGCGGTTGATTCTGAAAAATTCTGAGGGATTGAGAAGTGCTTCTATATCCTTCAACGTAGATTCATTCAGTAAATGCTTCTTACCGAATATATCAACAGCGAAGATAATCCCCTCATCCGCTTCAAAAAAGACAATATCTTTCGTATTCAGAAAGTAAATCCCCCCATGAGAGTTGACTGTAAAACGTTTTTTAGACTCTTTCTCCAGTTGATTATTGCTTAGTAGCTGTTGAAGCTTAGTCAGTACCTCATTTTCTTTAAAATCTGATTTTTTAAACATTAAGAATTTATCCCACGCTTTTTTAAAACGGTCCTGAGTAAAGGGTTTTAAGAGATATTCAATCCCGTTGCTTTCAAACGCGTTCATCCAGAACTGATCGTATGCTGTGATAAAAATAATCGGGCAGGTAATACTGATCTGATCATAGATCTCAAAAGCATTTCCATCCAAAAGCTCAATATCTGAAAAAATCAGATCCATTGCTGAATTTTTCAGGACCTCCACGGCTGCTTCTACCGTATCAATTTCAGCGACCAGCTCCACTGGCAACTCCAACTCACTGATAAAGCGCTTTAATTTATTTCTGGCAGGGATTTCATCTTCAATAATAACAACTTTTATCATATTTTATTCCGGGATTATAGGAATTATAGCCGTGAATTCTGTTTCTGTTTTTACAATCTCCAATTTTTGATCGGTCAGTACCAAGTATTGTTCTTTAAGGTTATTCAAAGCTCTTCCTGAGATCCTTTTGACGCTTCGTTTAGGAATTATATTGTTAGTTACAGTGATACCATTTCTTACAGAAATAGTAATAAGAACAGGATTAGATTGACTTCCCAGATTATGCTTAACTGCATTTTCCAACAATATCTGCAGAGAAAGCGGAACTATATTTCCTGCTATATTTTCATGATCTATTTGCAATGCATAGGCATTTTCATATTTGTACCATATCAGGTTAAAATATTTTTCAACGAAAGCCAATTCTTCCTTTATTGAAACTAGCTTTTTATCAGAAGCCTCCAAAACATACCGGTAGATTTCTGCAAATTCATTTAGAAAATCGGAAGCCTTATGCTTATCTTCTTCTATCAACTGATCCAAAATATTAAGGTTATTGAACAGAAAATGAGGATTAAGCTGGGTCTTCAGCTGATTGATCTTATTTTCGGACAACGCATGCTCATACAATAACAGCTGTTTCTGGTACACCACATTCTTTTTATAATAATGATAAGCCAGAAAAAAACTTCCATAGATAAATCCGTCTATCAGATCAGAAAAGATGGAAAAAATAAGTGTTTCCCTGTTAAAGTTTCTCTCAACAGTTCCAAATACCAGTGCAATCAGAAAACCTACCATTTTCATCACCAAAAGGTAAACGAGGAGTGAGGAACTGAATATCTTAAGAATTTCTTTTATCTTGAAAGTAGATGACCTCTGCCAGTTTTTAATAAAGAAATCAATCACAAAAAACAGGATACAAGCACTCACAAAGTTAGCGACAGCCGCTTCAGGTGTAAAAATATATTGATTCAGCGTTCCTCTGATAGCAATCCGTACATGAATAGACTGTACATAGGCAAACAAAAGAACAAACAGCAGAAAGTATCTGTTTTGATGAATTTGTTTTGAAATGTTTTTCATACAGCTATCAGTTATCTTTCACAAAAATAGCCCTATATTTTTTACAGGGCTGATTCTTACTCATTATTTTTTCTTTTCCGGAAATGAAGCGGTAATATTTCCTTTATCATCCATAAAATCCAGCTTGGCTTCATTATTTTTATCTACACAGAATCTGGCACGCGGCAATCCTTTGTTATCAAATAAAAACAGTCCATTATTTTCATCTTTCGTCTTTCCCAACATCATACGAGGCGCTCCTCCAATGAGTTCCTGACTCTCATATTCTTTATATTTTTTCTGAAAAGCTTCAGGATTATTTTCCAGCTTATCCAGCTCTTGCATAATTTCGCCTGTTCTAATTTGAGATTCCTTTGAAGGGCGATCATTGAAATAAAGCCCGCTGGATACTACTCTTTTATCACCTTTCTTATAATCCTGTGTCAACAATTGCATCACCTGATCTCCATCATATTGATCATAAGTGAGAGATAATCCTGAGCTGTGCCCGTTTTTATTTTTCTGTCCATCATAAATAAAACCACCACATTCAATTCCTTCTTCATTGAAGAAAAGCATTCCGGAACGCTTCTTCCTTGTTGTATTGGGAGCACTTCCATTTACTTTTTCTTCTCCTGTTGGAAATCGGTCTACATTGGTAATAATCATTTTTACAGTTCCGTCTTTTTCCACCACGTTGATTCTTTCCACATCAATTTCTGCAAATTTCTGATGCCCATCTGCTTTGAAAGCTGAAGCGGTTAAGAAAATGATTCCAATGGCTGCTGTAAAAGCAAATGTTCTTAAAAAAATTAATTCTCGGTTCATGATAGTATATTGCTATTGTTTTTGTTTTAATAAATCAAAGCTATTGCAACCACACAGCTTACACAATGAAAAAACAATGAACCAATGAAATAAAGAAATGAATAAAGGAATTTAGGGAATAAATAAAAAGCTCCGACTTATTTTCATACATCGGAGCTTTGTTTTATTGTTAGAATGGTTTACAGATTAACGTTATCTAAAAGATTTTTCAGTTCTTCAAGGGAGATATTATCCCCGGAAGCCACTACTCCATATCTGTTTCCTTCCAAATATTGAATACTTGTCATTTTATCATTTTCATACATACTGTGGTCAAAGTAAACGAACCAGCCTTTATAATTTTTAATGTTGGTTTTATCACCTGGCTCTTCAATTGATTTGAGTTCAAGATAACTTAAAAGACTTCCTTTAACCTGCTCTGCTCCGGCTCCGGCACCATCTGTTACCATTAAATAAACACTTTGAGATCCTTTTGCATAATTTGCCGTAGCATAAGAACCCGTTTCTTTGTCTTCAAAAGCAGTAACTTCAGTAAGCTTAAATCCGTTAATTTCTTTTTTAAATTTACTTTTAAAATCATTTGAACTGATAGGTTTCAGTTTCTTCAGATCTTTAGCCAGTTTCTCAACTTTTATAGAATCAGAATCATTCTGTATCATTTCTATCTCTTTTTCCAATGGCTGACTGGCAAAAACAAGATTAGATCCTAAAGTACATGTGAGTGCAACACTTAAAATACCTGCTCCCAGATAAGATAATTTCATAAATAATTAATTTTTTTTAGTCCCACAGGCATTGCAAAAAATACACCAAATGAAAACTCTTAGATCAAATTCTATTTCTTATGTTTTTTCTCTCAAAATACAGAATCATTTCCTCTCAAAACCGGATAAACAGGAGCAAATAAAGAATTAGCAGAATCATTTTATAGGAATTAACAAAAATAACTATTCTGATTTTTAGTTGATTATTAAGTTTTGTTAAAATTTGTATGAAAAAAGTTTTGTGGGAATTAAAAATCGTCCTATATTTGCACCACTGAAAACAACGATACAATCGGAGTTGAAGGAGAGTTGGCAGAGTGGTCGATTGCGGCAGTCTTGAAAACTGTTGACTGTAACAGGTCCGGGGGTTCGAATCCCTCACTCTCCGCAAGATGTGAAAACGAAAGTTTTCAAAAAGCATCAAAAAATAGATAAATCCTGCAAAATCAATGATTTGCAGGATTTTTTTGTTATAGCAAATGCTGTAATTTCCAAAAATACTCCAAAAGTTTGTGGCAATTATGTGGCAATTTTTAAATACATGACAAATTGCCACAAAAATAGAATACAAAACACCATAAAAACACTTTTAATTAATTTATAATGAACGTGTTGCAAATCTAAACATCTTAATTTGAATGACTTTTAGCTTGACATTTAACCCTTAAAAATGTTGAATTATGTTAGTCGAACAAAGCTATGGGCTCACCTTCTTTTTAAAGAGCTCGAAAAATGAAAAGATTCGCCACATTTATGTGCGGATAACAGTCGATGGTATTCCAAAAGAAACCTCTACCAAAAGAAAATGGTATCCCGACAGGTGGGATCAAAAGGAAGGCAAAGCTATTGGGACGAAAGAAGATGCCAAAACACTCAATACTTTCCTGGAATCATAGTAGGCCATTAAAAAAGTGTTGGATTGTGTTTTTATAATAGGCTTATTGTTAGCTGTGCAGTAAAGGAGATTCCCTTTAAACATAAAAAATAAAAACAAATGGCGCTTACGGGGAATGTTGAAAGGAATATAAGCAGGTTTTGATACTTTAAGATGCGCTAGGTCAATAAAAAATGGCTTATTGATTACCCTCTGGCTAGAAAGATGCACATTTTCTGATACGTAGTTTTTCTTTTCATCGGCAAATGACAATTCATATTTACACCAGTCAGGTAGGTGGCTAGGCCCTTTTAATGGGCCGCTTATACTTAATTCCAAGGTATATGGCGCTTCCATCAGATCTAGTTAATTGTGATTTGCTTGTATTCATTATGTTAAAATTAAAACAAATAATTTGAATGTCAGTAATTAAGCTTAATTAATTCTCTGAATGGTGTAAAATTTATTTTGCTTTACAGATCTTTTTTACTAGTTAGCCTAATAACTAAGGTTACTTAATCTACGTGAATTTTGCAATAATAATATCATGACAAATTTATTTTATCATTATTTTACAAGTATTATGCATAATAATTATGACATTGATAAATATTGGAATAAAATAATGAATTGACTTGTTTGTTTTTTTTTATAGATTAGCTGTCGAAAAACAATAACCTGTGACTAATATTCGTAATTACTCCTCAAGATCTGCATTAAGCATTATTATTAAGATTTATTCCCTGATTTTTCTTATACAATCCTAAAATTTAAAATATATAATACGACGAGATCTGTCGCTCAACCTATTTATTTTTGTTGCCTCTTCAAAAAGTAAACAACTTAATGCGTTGATATTATCAACCGATAAACTAACTATGAAAAAACATTTACTCTGGGTATCATTTCTCAGTATGACCCTTCAATTGCAGGGACAGGAAGTCCTTTGGCAAAAAGACATCAAATCCTCCACTCAGGATTTTCTTAATCAGGTTACCACAACGATAGACGGACAGTATTTGATTTCCGGAAGTTCAATACAGTCGTCTAGGATAGCTGAACAAGGTAAATCAAATAATGGATATGACCTTCATCTGGTTAAATTGAACCAGCAGGGAGAACAACTATGGGAAAAATATTTCTCAGGAAATAAACATGATTACTTAGCTGCCACTGTTGCCACTCAGGAAGGAGGTTTTTTGGTTGCCGGGACTTCTTATTCACAAAAAGGTATTGATAAAAAAGATGATTCCAAAGGTGGATCTGACATCTGGCTTATCAGACTTAATGAATTTGGGGACGAACTATGGCAAAAAAGCTTGGGAAGTCCCTCTGATGAACAAGCTAGAGCCGTAATTCAATCTACAGATCTTGGATTTTTTGTTGCTGGAAATGTTCAGAATGCACCTAAGGGTTACGGATCTAAAGATGCATGGATTATAAGATTGGACAAAGACGGCAAAGAACTTTCTCAATTGATATTAGGAGGCAAAGGACTTGACGAAGTGGAGAAAATGATTCCTACCAGAGATGGTGGCGTTTTACTCGGCATCTATTCCAGAAGCACTGCTAACGGATCCAAGAAAACCGAAAATTATGGTGAGGGTGATTACTGGATTGTAAAATTGTCTAAGGACAATAAGATTGAGTGGGAAAAGAATTTCGGAGGAAAAGATGATGATCATATTAGAACCCTGGCTTTAACCCCAAATGGTTTTGTCATTGGTGGAGAATCCAGATCAGAACAATCTGGAAATAAGTCTGTTGACCTGGAAGAAGGAACTGATCTTTGGTTTATTTCCTTAAACGAACGAGGTGAAGAGCAATGGCAAAAGTCTTACAGTTTCAAAAACCGTGATGTTTTGATGGGAATGAATATCATTCATTCTTCTGATGACAAATCATCAAAAGGAATTTTATTAGGCGGATATACCCAGGCTGAAGGAAGAATTGAAACTGATGATGAGACTTTCTGGATGTTATACCTTGATGGTAATGGAAATGAGCAGTGGAGAAAACATGTCAAAGGAGAATCCAGAAAAAGAGAGGAAAGACTTTCAGATCTTAAATTAAATAAAGATGGCTCTATTATTCTTGCCGGAACAAGTGCTGAAGAATTAGGCAAAGAAAACTGGAAAATTGTCAAACTTGGAGATAAACAGGTCAAAGACCTTGTCGAGAAATATGATATCAAGATCTACCCTAATCCAGTATCTGACTATGCCTATGTGGAAATCGGCTTTGAATTTAAAGAAGCTGATATTTTTTTATATGATATGAGTGGAAGGCAGCTTCAGAATCTAAAAACAAAAAATCCTGTTACTAAAATTAATACACAAACTCTTGTACAAGGTGCTTATCTGGTGACCATAAAAACTGACAATAATAAAACAGCAAATGCAAAGCTGATAAAAAAATAGACAAAGATTAGAAATGAAAAATATATTATTGATTACAGTATTGCTTATACATTCTGTAATCTTTTCACAAAGTTATTTAATACCCTACATTCCAAAGGTACAATCTCCCAATGCATATAACTTAGGAATGTATGGTAACTATCCCATTGATCCTTCAACTGGAGTGCCGAGAATAGATATCCCATTGTACACCATCAAAAGTGGAAAATTGTCCTTTCCCATTTCAATATCCTATCATGCTAGCGGTATAAAAGTAAATCAGGAATCATCGACAGTGGGGTTAGGATGGGTTTTAAATGCAGGAGGAATGATACAACGAAACCTAAGAGATGTTCCTGATGACAAACCAGGTAATGGATTTTTAGCAGTAGGTAATAATATCCCTGTTTACAATGATATTGACCAACCTCTAATTTCAGGAGCAGGAATAATTGGAAATAATCCAACGATTAAGAGCTATTACAATAACAGCGCCAACGTAATGGAAGAAGGTCCAAACATATTGCACAAAGATACATCTCCCGATTTTTTCAATATTGTAACTAATTTAGGTCTTTCTGGTTCATTCTGCTTAAACAATAGCGGACAATTTGTTAGCAGTGAATTAAATCCTCATAAATTGGATATAGACTTATTAGGTGCATTAATGAATATCACGGATGAAAATGGAAACACATACAGGTTTGGAAAAGATTTTAAGAATAATCTTAAAACTGAAATGGTGTATGACACCAAAATTCGTATTGATAAATCAAATTCCGGGACAACTTATGATGTACAACCTGGCTTCTATGACTCATCGTGGCAATTGACGGCCATTATTTCTGCGGATAAAAAAGATACCATTCAAATTGAATATAATAAATATAGATCTAAGAACTATTTTACACTTGCCTCAGAAAGTAAAACAAACGTAATAGCGATGGATCCCAATCATCAAGGAGGCTACGGAAAGCAGTATTTAGACACAGAAGTAGATGCGTATGTTATAAGTAAAATTAAATACAGAGATGGTTATGTACAGTTTTTAATGAATGATGACCGCCTGGATATCCATCCTCTCAGTAACAAATCTCCACGTATTTCGGGATTAGTGGTATATGACCTTCAAAATAGAATGATTCAGAAAGTTACTTTTGAGAATAACGATTATTTTGAAAGGCCCAAAATTGCAGACATAAACTACCTATTTCAAGAATATTATAAAAAGAGTCTTAAGCTAAATGCTGTAAAATTTTATGATCGACAAAACACTTTTGTAAACCAATATCAATTTGGATATGATTATTCCACACCTTTACCTGCAAGGGAATCTACTTATGGAATCGATTTTTGGGGATATTACAATGGAAAAAATAGCAATACTACTCTACTGCCTACTGTATTGTTTGACAATGTAGTAAATGCCGGGACATTGACAAATGAAAATCGTCAGGCTGAATTTTACTTCATGAAATCAGGGGTTCTTAATAAAATTATTTATCCTACAGGTGGTTCGACTACATATGAGTATGAACCTAACTTCTTTTTGACCAAAGAACAAGGTTCCTCTTTAGAGGTTTTTGATGGAGCTGCAGGTGCATATGCATTAAAGAGCGCTGCTACATGCATAGAATTTGGTCCTGAAGAATCACCCCATACTATAAAGGAATATAATATTACAACACAGGCTTTTGGGGTTATAACATTTGATATTATGCTATCCGGTCATTATAGTTTAGGCCAGCCACTAACAGCCACTATTGAAGTTGACGGGCTGACCAAAACAGTAACACACGGTCCAACTGGATCAAGTAATATAAAAACCGAAACATTTACTTTTGTTATTCATCAGGGTTCTCACATTAAAATCGATTTGGATACAAAGAATGCAACTGGTCCTTCACCTGGAAGCCCGTGTAACAGCCCTTTTATTTCGGTTTCTGGCAGATATAAATATTATGCACCTGTTCCCTCTGAAAACATTGTACCTAAAGTGGCTGGAGGTTTAAGGGTGAAAAAAATCCTAAATATGGACAGTAACAATACAGTATTAGCCCAAAAAACCTATAAGTATGGATCAAAACAAATTAATAGTATTGGAATAGGTAAAATACTTACAAATCCATTTGAATTTGAAAATTATTATAAACGATATACACGTTTTAATGTAAATGCTACTAACTATACAGCAGAAATGAATGTCATAAGTTCAAATCCAATGGTGGAAATATCATATAGTAATGGATCACCAGTATTTTATGACAAGGTTACTGAATTTATATCTGATAAGGACCAGGAAAATATTAAGCTGGGAAAAAAAGAATATTATTATGAAGAAAAGGGGGTTGATAGAATATATACCAGTAACACTTTGGTTCCATACCCAAGATATATTTATCCTGACTGGAAGAAAACAAACCTAGTAAAAACCATTACTTATAAAAACGATAATAACATTTATTTTCCAGTGAATAAAGAAACTTATCAATATTCAAAAATGAATGAAAACAGAATAAGAACACTCAATATTTTTGAGCGTGATACAGAGGCTCTTTCATATATTACTTCAGGGACGACTGGGACGCCAGGGGTAACTACGATAGGAGGCAATCCTGAAAGATTCTATTATTTCAATGATTACGTTTCTGTTGGTAGGCAGTCCCTACTTAATAAAGAAGTTACGGATTATGTATATGGATCTCAAAAAGATTCTCTTACGACTAAAATAAATTATCAGTATACGAACCCTCTGCATTATCAAATAACAAGAGAAACAACAACATTTCCAGATGAGTCAGTAAATCAGAAATTACTGTCATACGCGCATGATAAAAATAATCAAAAATTGGTTATGGCTAATATGATAGGTTTTCCATTAGAAACCACCTTGATAAAAAAAATGAATATTTCAGATTCAGGAAAAATAATCGATAAAAATGAAGTGAAATATGAGAACCCCAATGATGTATATCCAAGTTCTGTGTTATCTTATAATCTTCAGAATAATGCTTCGATGATAGATGCCACATTTGATTCATATGATGCGAATGGAAATCTTCTGCAATACACAACTAAGGAGGGTATTTCGACGGTAATTATTTGGGGCTACAAAGGGACTCAGCCTATTGCTAAAATCGAAAATGTAAAACTTGCTGATATTCAATCATCATTGATAACTTCTATTATGAATGCTTCTGATTTGGATGGTAATGCAGGAGCTAACAATGATGAAACAACACTGCTAAATGCCTTCAAAAACTTCAGGAATAATTTACCTAATTATCAGATCACTACATACACTTATGATCCAATGGTTGGGGTACGAAGTATCACAGCACCATCTGGTATCAGAGAAGTATACCTATATGACACAGCAAACAGGCTTGACAAGGTAGTTGATGCAAATGGAAAGGTATTGAAGGAAATGAAATACAACTATAAAAACTAATAATTGATGAAAAAATTAATAATCCCCATAGGAATTCTTTTTTTAGCAGTTACCCTACAGGCACAGGTTCAATTGCCTAGTGGTCTTACAGGTTTAACGAATGAGAATTATATTTATAGCAGAACTTATCTTGAGGCAAAAACTCAGAGTGACGCCAATGCCAGACAGATACAGAGTGTACAATACTTTGATGGGCTCGGAAGACCCAAACAAATCGTAAACGTAAAAGCCTCTCCGTTGGGCCGGGATGTGGTAACCCACATTGAATATGATCAATTTGGCCGACAGGTAAAAGATTATTTACCTGTTCCGCAAGCCAATACTTTGAATGGAGCAATTGTTCCCAATCCTTTGGTCAATGCCACTCAGCCTGCTTTGTATGGTTCTGAGAAAATTTATGCCGAAAAGATATTGGAGAATTCCCCATTAGACAGAATCCAACAGCAGATACAGGTGGGTAATGATTGGTCAAATAAACCTGTTAAATTTAAATATGAAGCAAATCTTGAGGGGGAAGTAAAAAGAATTACAGCCACAGCAACATGGTCAAATGGAACTACCGCCTCTGTTTTGGATGCTACTATAGTGAACTATCCTGCCAATCAACTGTATAAAACGATAATCACTGACGAAGATGGCAATCAGACCATTGAATTTAAAAACGGTCAGGGACAGGTTATTCTGGTCAGAAAAGTACTTGATACATCGCAAAATGCAGATACCTACTATGTCTATAATAACTTTGACCAGCTAGCCTTTGTGATCTCTCCAAAGGCTGTAATAGCTATCAATGACGTGCCGGCAGGAACTGCGATACCTGTTAATATTTTAAATGAGATGTGCTACCAATACCGTTATGATGGTAGAAACAGGGTTGTGCTTAAAAAACTTCCGGCTAAAGGCTGGGAATACATGGTGTATGATAAAGCTGATCGTGTGATCATGACCCAGGACGCCTTGATGGGAGCCAATAAACAGTGGCTTTTTACCAAATATGATTCTTTTGGAAGGATTGCCTATACCGGAATTTATACCTCCACTCAGGACTATGGACCAGCGGGAAGAGCTGTCGAACAGGTGTTGGCGGACGCCTTAATCGTAAATAAGGTGACCAGGACTTCAGCAGTAACCTTTACGCAGAATGGAATGCCTGTATATTATGACAATACAGCCTCCAGCTATCCTCAGACCATTACTCAGCTTTTAAGTGTCAACTATTATGATACCTATCCTGGATATGATTTTACCCCAGCTTTTCCAGGAGATATTCTGGGTGAACCTACTTTGTCTCAGGATGTCAATGCGACAGCAGATGGAATAAGCACTAAGGGACTTGCGTTAGTAAGTCTGTTGAAAAATGTTGAAAACGATAATTGGACTAAGAACTTTAATTACTACGACCGTAAGGGAAGAATTATTGGAACCCATTCCATTAATCACCTGGGAGGATATACCCGAAATGAATCTCAATTGGACTTTGTCGGAACTCCCTTAAAGATAAATACTGTTCATCTAAAATCTTCGGGAGTACAGGCTGTTATAATCAAAGAACGTTTTGTATACGATGCCCAGAACAGGCTAAAGCAGCATTATCACCAGGTAGATAGTAATCCGGAGGAATTATTGGCAGATAATACCTATGACGAATTATCGCAGCTTTCCAATAAAAAGGTAGGTAACAATCTACAAAGTATGGACTATGTCTACAACATCAGAGGTTGGCTTACTGATATCAACAAAGACGACATGGCTACGCCTAATCTGGGAGGAAAGTTGTTTGCCTATAAAATAAAGTACACCCAAAGAGAGGGAATTACAAATCCGGACCCTGCTTTATTTTCTGGTAAAAATGTAGAATCTAAATTTAATGGGAATATCACAGAGGTAGACTGGAGAGCTGTGGAAAATGTAGGCGCTAATCCGACTATAACTCCAAAACGCTATGGGTATGTATATGATAAACTTAATAGATTAACAGCAGGCTATTATCAAAATCCACAAAATCCGAACAGTAAGGAAAATACCGAATCTATTGATTATGATATCAATGGAAACATTATCAATCTATATCGTACTTCGTTAGTAGAAACCGGAACAACAGCTACTGTCATTGACAGATTGCGATATACATATGCAGCAGGGGGCAATAAACTGACCAGTATTATTGATGACCAGCAGAATCCCACGGGCTATGAAGGTGGTGGAAATACAATTATCTATGATTTCAATGGAAATATGACCAATATGAAGGATAAAAATATAGGGAAGATCAGCTATAATTTTCTTAACCTTCAGAATAAGATTGAAAATATAAATGCAACATTGCCAACAATAACCTATCTCTATAGGGCTGATGGTAGTAAATTACAAAAGTACTATCTGTCTACAGAATGTGGATTTGCAGGCTGCAATATGATCCCTATTTATACGGATTATCTGGATGGTTTTCAGTATGTCAATAAGGGAAATCCTATTGGCGGCGGTAGTTCTGAAAGTTTTGCACTGAGTCAGGAAACTGATAGGGCGATGGAAATACAGGCATTTTCTACTAATATAAGTACACAAAAAGTGATAGCATCAGGGCTACGTTTTTTTCCAACAGCAGAAGGTTTTTATGATTACGGTTTAAAGAAGTATATTTACCAGTACAAGGATCACCTTGGAAATGTGAGAAAAAGTTTCTTAAGAAACAGCGAAGGTGCTCTGGAAATAACCGATAGCAATGATTATTATCCTTTAGGAATGAATCATCTCAATACAGGAAATGCATTTTTTGGACGTGATACCTACCAAAACTATAAGTACAACGGCAAAGAGCTGCAGGAGACAGGGATGTATGATTACGGTGCGAGATTTTATATGCCGGATTTAGGTAGATGGGGTACGGTGGATCCATTGGCAGAAACTTCGAAAAGATGGAGTCCATATACTTATGCATACAACAACCCAATCAGATTTATTGATCCTGATGGTATGCAAAATAAAGACATCCACCTTTTGGGAAATTTAGCAGATAAAGCACTTGAGCAATTAAATGCAAATAGTAGCCTTGCTATGACTAAGGATTCCAATGGAAAATTAGATACTGCACGGCTAAGTAAAAGCGCCTATAATAAGTTATCAGATACGGATAAGGTGTTATATGATGGTATAAAAAATAGCCCAAATACTGATTCTAGAATTTATGCTGATAATAATAATATAGCACCGGATGGAGGATTGATTCCAGGAGGATCCTTTGGTGGAGCTAAGTATGATTCAGCAACGGGAATTAGTACAGGAACTCAATATACAAATCCTGATGTATTAGGAAATGCGGAAAGTTTTACAGGAACTCAAAAAGGAACTGGAATAACACATGAAGTTGTCGAAAATGTGCTGATTACACAAGAATCTTTAAATACAAAAACAGATGTTACAATAAAAACAGCATTAAATCCTAGCCCAATATTTGATAAATTCCATGATCAAACAAGAAGTATGATGCCATATGATAATTTAGTCATATCAGCTAGGACAAGATTTGAGACTGTTGGGACAATGACAAGAAAGTATTATGAAGGTTTTGCTGGAAAAAAAGATGTTAACGGAAAAATTCAGACACAACCTTTGTATAAAGTTTATTCGGATGATAAAAAATTAAAAAGATAATTATATGAAAAATATATTTTTTTTATTTTTCTCCTTTATTTGTAGTTGCCAAACAAACAATGTAATTGTTAGTTCTAAGCCTGTTTATATAAAGAGAAAAATAATTTCCTTTAAAGAGAATAATGAAGTTAGGGTATTAATAGCTGACAATAATGATATTATAGAAGTATTTAAAGAAAATATGTCTAATAAATGTAAAAAAATTAAATTAGGAAAAAGCTATTCTTTAAAAATAATTCCAGTTAGTGACTTAATACAACACGGTGTCGAATCTCCAAATGAATACATTTTAAATGATTCAACTACAATTAATTATAATCATTATTATACTTTAGAGAAAAAGCAAAATATTTGCATAACAAAATAGTTCAGATGTTAGACGTTACTATAACTATACGTACAATGGAAAAGAACTTCAAGCGACGGGTATCTATGATTATGAAGTAAAGATGTATATAGTGGATTTAGGATGAGGCGGCTTGTTTTGGTATAGTAACGATCTTTCTGAAATCTTACTAAGTTGTATAAGTAAAATAATGAAAATACATCATGATGCCATAACGTGACGGTGGTTCAAAAGTTTTAAGCTTCGTAGTCTAACACTTATTTAATAATTACTATATTTGTGATATCAAATTAGAACGTTCTTTAAATCTTTTTGTTAGATTTTGTAGATTAAAATATTAACAGAGCTGTGGCAAATTCGTGCCTATCGTTGTAAGAATAATTGAAAAGTATTTCATTTTCAATTGATTACATTAAAAAGTTCGAATCCCTCACTCTCCGCAAAAAAAGCCTTAGAATAAAATTCTAAGGCTTTTTATTTTTGGGGAGGCAAAGATGGAATCAATTGCATTGATTCTTTCTAAACAGATGCATAACCTATGACTTTATCAGCAGTTTTTATAACAATTCCTAGCTTTTCTTTGTTTTAATATAAATCTATATTTTTATTACACCCCCTCACTTTAATCCGGCATTCTCAACATTCACATTAATGAAGGGTTGCCCATCAAGACAAAGATCATTCATATCTGGAGAACTAAAATCAGCATCTTCAAATTCACAGTTTTCAAAAATTGTTTTTCTAAGATTCGTCAAAATAAGCAAGCCGAATATTACAAAATACTACGATCTATCCCCAATTTAAATTAACTTCGTATCACCAATAATCAAAACAACAAATACATGTTAGAGATCAGAACCTGCTGCGAAAATTGCCAGAAACCCTTACCTTACGATTCCTCTGAAGCTATGATCTGTACGTTTGAATGTACCTTTTGTAAAGATTGCGTTGACCATATTTTTAAAAATGTATGCCCGAACTGTGGTGGTGGATTAGAAAAGCGCCCCATAAGACCCAAAAGTCTTCTTACAAAATATCCTGTAAGTTCAGAAGTGGTATATAAACCAATTAACGAAGCTGAATTCAAAATTAAACAAGAAAGGTTAATAGACATTCCTTTAGGCGAACGATAAAATCTAATCGTCATAGATTGACTTCCATTTGCATACACCACCATCTACAATTAAATCCATTACTACAGATTAAAACATGAAAAAATCATCACTGTATATTGTCTTATTTCTTCTTTTATCAACAGTGAATGCCTATTCCCAAAAAACTGCAGATAAAGAGAATTTTACATTTCAGGTACAAAATGAAGAAGGAGATCTGAATAAGGATAAGTGTAATGACAAAGTGGTTGTAGAAATGGATTTGAAGGATGAAACCAGACCCTTAAAATTACAGATATTTCACTCACAACCTGATAAAAAACTTCAGCTCGTAATATCCTCTACCAAAATCATTGAAAGCGAATATCCCACCTATAAAAAAAGAGAGCATAACGGAAATAACATTCCGTATTTTATTATTGAAGACGGAAATTTAAAAATGCTTACCAATATTAATAACCGGAAAAGCAGTTATGAATTCAGGTTGAAGCAAAATAATTTTGAACTGATTAAAATATCAAGGGTATCCTGGGATGGAAAAAATACTACGTCCGAAACAGAAATTGATTTACTAGCAAAAACTAAATTAGAATTTCAGCAAGAACTAGGTTCAGATAAAATTTTAAATAAAAAGACTCAAAAAATCAAAATCAATGCGTTGCCGAAAATTCACAATCTAAGTTTTTCTGATTTGGAAAAATATTAAAATATTCTATTTAATATCTTTCGGGACCAAATAAATGCTTAAAATTCAGGAGCCTGTACAACACAAAAGGAATTACCATCAGGATCAAGCAAAACTACATAGTCTGCATCTTGTTCATAATCCCAATCTTTCATTCGTGTGGCTCCTAAGTTGAGTAGCCGTTCTACTTCTGTTGCCTGATCGTCTGTTATCAGATCTATATGATGCCTTTTCGGCTCCGATGAAGTAGTGAGTTTTAATGAAAGTTGAATCCCCTGTCCGGTCTTGGAAATCAGAATGGCAAAATCAGGCTCAGGTTCTCTTTTGAGCTTATAGTGCAAAGCTTCAGACCAAAAAGCTATAGCTGTATCCATATTTTGTACTCCCCACACAATTGACAATATCTTTAAGCTCATATTTTCCTCTTATTATATAAATTAGTATTTTTTCATATACAGACCATAAATTTAACGAATATAGTTTGTTGGAAAATAATATTTTATGAGTCCGGTCATCTAGCCAATGGCATATAAAACATTCGATCATACCAATAAGTGGTACCGGAATTGCAACTATAATAATCATCACACTAAATTTAATATTATGGCAACGAAAACAGTAACAAAAAAAGCAACTCCGGCTAAATCTACCGCAACGAAAAAAACGGTGAAAACCCCTGCAAAGAAAAATGCAGCAAAAGAACTGAGAGATCTATTTGAAGATGGTATGAAGGATATCTATTGGGCTGAAAAGGCTCTGGTAAAAGCTTTACCCAAAATGTATAAAAATGCAACGGACAAAAAACTTAAAACAGCCATTGAAAATCACCTGATGGAAACACAAGTACACGTTAAAAGGCTTGAAGAGTGTTTTAAATCCATCAAAAAAAGGGCACAGGCAAAAAAATGTGACGCAATGCAAGGTCTATTGGACGAAGGCAAAAGTATCATGGAAGAAACAAAGCCCGGATCTGTAAGAGATGCCGGAATTATTGCAGCAGCACAAAAGGTAGAACATTATGAGATTGCAACTTATGGAACTCTTGCAGCCTATGCGAAGATTTTAAAAGAAAATGTATGTCTTAAGAATTTCCTGGCCACTCTTAATGAAGAAAAAAAATGTGATAAGCTCCTGACAAAGGTTGCTGATATAGGATTAAACAGCAAGGCATTATAGCCATCATTGCTCATATAGGTAACAAAATATCTTCCTTTAGTGGAGGATATTTTGTTATGAGCTTATGACAAATTTTCATCAATGATTCTGAGATGGAGTCTGTTGCAAGTTAAAAACAGTACCCGCCGGATCTGTGATCCAGTGCATATTTTCCGGAAGTTCTTCAATTTCGTCACAGGTTTCAACTCCGTTCGATTGCAGATATTGGGTTGCTTCCTCAACATCAGGAACCGTTAGTTGCAGCCAGGTTTCAGAATGAGTGTAATTATCCACACAATCTAACCAAATGATATTGTTACCAAACTTCACTTCGTGGGTTCGGGAAACTGTTGGATTATCAATCTTCTTCTCTTCTACCGGTAGCTTTAAAATATCTCTGTAGAAAGCAACGGTTTTCTCGTATTTATTCTTTGGAATTTTAATGGCAATATTAATCCCTGCCTCAAATTGGATACTCATATCTGATATTTTTTGTTTTAATTGATTGTATAAAGCTATTCAATTGATTCTCCAGAAAGCTTGTCTTATGGCAAGAATCGATGATTATAAAAGCTCAGATTCAATGACTTTATTTTATATTTGTAACATTCATCTATTCATAAGCAATAGTATTAAAAACAATAACTGTATTACCAATGCTCAATCAATCATTAAAAAAACCGATCCTTACCGCGTCTGTATTTCTATACTCGGTTACGGCATTCGCACAAAAATCGCCGCTCAATATTCTTCCATCCGGACATCTGGTTGTTCAGGCTGAAGTGGAAGGTAAAAAAGGAAATTTTATATTTGATACCGGAGGTGGTGTCAATCTTTTTCTTAACAACTTCTCCAAAGACCTGAACCAAAAGGAATCCTATAACTTCCTGACTGCTTTCCGCGCTACGGGAGAACAGCTTACAGTTCCTATGTTCAAATCAAAAGAGATCATTTTTAACGGTAAAAAATTTAAAGATACCTGGTACGCTACCCACAACATGGAAATAAAAGGAATTGACGGTCTTATTTCGCTTCCCATGCTTTATGATACGGAATTCATTATAGATTATACCACTAAAGAAATTGTGTTTCCAAAAGAGAAGCTAACCGGAAAAAAAGTAGTAGATATTCAACTGTCTACCAATGCAGACCAATCTCTGGATATCACGACCTATATTAACGTCAACAATATTAAGATCAATGTTCTTCTGGATTCCGGTGCTGGTAATGATTCTTTCTGGCTGAGTGAGCGTCTTATCAATACGTTAGGAATTAATAAAGAAGGTCTTCAGCTTATTGAAAAGAAAAGCGAGTTCAATCCTTCGATTATCAATAAGTTCTACAAAGGAAGTGTACATTCCGTTTCCAACTCTTTTACCAAAGTCGAAAAACCCAATGTACTTTTTGTTGAAGGCTTAATATATGAGGGAAAAACAAGCATCAACTGGCTGGGCAAAAAGCTTGGTTTTAATTTGAAAGAAAAGAAAATCTATATTTTGGATTAATTATTTTCAATGGATATACAAAACAAAACCTGCCTCTGGAAGAGACAGGTTTTTACTTTACGGAAAATCAATAGGATCTTATATTTTTACATCAATATAATTGATCCAGACTTGCTCCCGGTCCTGAGTATTAAAAAAATTCTCAAGTAAGTATTCATGGTTATAGTTTATTTTTTCGTCGAAATATAGTTTTCCATTCACATATACTTTTACATTTTTTTTCAAATCCACTGTTTCCGGTGAGATATTGATTGAAAATGACTTAACATTGGATGTTTCAGCCCGGAAAACATTATTTCTATATTCTGCTTTTATTTTTCCAGATTTCCTTGGGAAATCAAATGCATTTTTATCAACATTCTTCACGATTAAACTATCTTTTTCATCATAAGCCAGCCATTTATTGATTTTAAAGTTCAATTTTTTGTGCCAGTGGGCTTTCTTACTTAGCGTATCCAGTTTGATATTAGAAATCCAGTCTATATTTCCATTTCTTTCATCATCCAATTCCCACGAAATATCTTTGGGAAACGGATTTCTTTTCCGGTTTTTCAGGTCTTTAAAAAGAATCTGATATGCTGGTTCCGATTCGTCAAACTGTGGAAACCAATGTGGAAACCCATGGTAGCGATATTCTTTATAATCAGCCTGTATTCCGTTCATTAGCTTTTTAAAATCATCATTTGCGTTTTGGGGATAGTAATAATCCTTATCTGTTGAAAAGCTCATCAATGAGCGGTTTTTAATATTCTCTACAAACGTTCCTCCTGTGAAAACTTTAGGATAAGCATTAAATCCGTAAAACCCTGCAAACGGCGTAGGCTGCTTCATCAGATAGGAAAATGAACCCGTTGCTCCATTCGAATGTCCTGCTATAAAAACTTTGTTATCATCAATATTAATCGTCTTTTTAATCTGTTTAAGCATTTCAGGAATCATAAAAAATCCATCATCAGACAACATCCAGTTATATTTTTTACTGGCTCTCGGAAAAACCATAATAACATTATTCTGATCCGCATATTTCTTATAATATCGGTTCCAGCCATCTAAATTCCAGCCAGCCATCTGATAATCTATCAGCTCATTATTTCTTACAGCCCCATGAAGAAAAAACAGTAAAGTATATTTCTTTTGAGGATTATAATTTTGAGGAAAATGAATAAAAAATGAAGTGGTAGCAGAATCATTTATTTTAAATGCAATAGAATAATCACGCTCCTTTTTCGGTAGATAAGGAGTAAGATTTCTGATTTCTTTATACAAAGCCTCAGAATCTTTAATTTCCTTTAACCTGTTTTTATTAACATTGTAAAATTCATTTTCTTTTTCTTTCAACTCATTATAAAATTGAGTTTTGTATTTCACCGCCTGCTCCTTCAATGAAGTCCATCTTGGATCTGACAACAAATTTTTGTACTCTTTTTCAGCATCCTTTTCCAGAATATAATTCCAGCCAGGAAAGCTGTACCCAACGCCTTTTATTGAGGAAAGTGGTATAAGATACTGAAATGCTTTATCATTACTTTTTAGTTTTGAAGCCAGAATTGATGCGCTATACAATCCATCGCTATCTATATTTTCAGGATAAATTCTGAATGCCTCTTCATATAAATCAAGTGCTTTTTTGTACCCGGCTTCATCTTTAGCTTCCTCCATTACTTCCGAGGCCTTTTCAGTCAATGCAGAATAATTTTCCTGCGCTCCTACCAAAAGACCCAACACCATCAGAAGCATCGTTATACCATATTTCATCAATAAAATTTATGAGACAAAACTAATAACAACAAATCAGAAAAACTTGTAAAAATGGAACATTATCATTTAAGACAACAGATGCCAGAAAAGTGTATCTTCCTGTCCTAATACAGTTCCTTTAGAAAAAAAAGATTTCGGAGAATTTTCAGTAAGATTTTTATAAGTCTTATTGAAATGAGATTGGTCGTTAAAATTAAATTCGTGCGCAAGCTCTGTAAAATTACGATCAGGATCTTCAAAAAGTTTCTTATTAATAGTCTGCCTGAAAAGAACAATTTCGTTGAATTTTTTAACAGAAACGCCCAAATAGGTCTGAAAAAGGCGGTTTATATGTTGCCGGCTGACGCCAATTTTCCTCGAAAATACCTCAACTGAAAAATCTTCGTAATGATTGAAAATATAATCAATGGATTTTTCCAGGATGGTGTGTTCGAATCTCTTGAATCTTTTCTCAAGAAATCCATCCAATAGACTTTCTTGAATCTCAGTATCTGTTGTTGAGAAAATTTGACTTAATTCATGCTGGGTAAAAAATTCATAATCTGTAATATAACCGGAAAAATCTAAGTCTCCATAAAACTGATGAATTCCTAAAGGATGGAATACAACAACAATTCTATGCACTTTTCCAGACTGTTTTACATGCAGAACCCTTTCCCGGATGGGTGTAAAAATCTGACATGGAAGAGCCGTTTCTTTATAAACCACTTCTCCGTTTTCTAACCGGATATGAGATTTGTAAAGAGAAATCGAGTTATTAAAGTGCGGAAAACATTGAAACTCATTGATAATATTATCTTCCTTAATGTCCAGATAATAATATTCAACGTATTTACTGACAATAGCGTTTTTGGGTTTGAATGTTTTAAAAATTTCCTGCATTTCTTTTCATAACAATTTTGTGTAAAATATTACCGAACAATTAAATATACACAATAATTCACTACTTCACAAACCTATGAAAAAATATAAAAATAAAAACTGCTTCATTCGGAAACAGTTTTTAGTATTGATGGAATTTTATTCTCCTGCCGGTTCAAATAATTCGATTTTATTACCTTCAGGGTCTATAATATGAACAAACTTTCCGTATTCATACGTTGCAATCTCATCCAGGATTGTAACGCCTTCCTTTTTTAATTCTTCTACCAATGCTTCAATATCTGCCACATGATAATTAATCATAAAATCCTTTACTGAAGGTTCAAAATATTGAGTAGACTCTTTAAATGGACTCCATAGCGTGTATCCTTTTTTATCAGATTCGGCTTCTCTCCAATCAAATTTAGCTCCATAGGGACTGGTTTCCACTCCAAGATGGGTTTTATACCAATGGTTTACCTGTTCCGGATCTTTACATTTAAAGAATATCCCTCCTATTGCGGTTACTTTTTTCATGCCTTTTATTTATTAAGTTTTCTATATTAAATCAATTTGAAATTTCACAAATATATCAATGTTTTCATTATACATTTACGAATTTAATTAAAGTTCTAATGTTTAATAGATTCATTTGCAAAAAAATATACAATGTATATTTTATCGCCATTGAAACACAAATTATTTTATTCTATGGACTATGTGGTTAAAAAAAATCTAACCACATAATCACCTAGTTTTTATAGGTATTAATTCTTTATTTGCAGCAAAATCAGCCGTTGCATCTTTTTGAAAACTTTAATCTTTTTTGCGTTCTAAGAACAGCATGAAAATAAAGTTTATTCCTTTTAGATTTCCGACAAATTTTAGTATCGAAAAAGAAAAAGCGCACCTAATAGGTGCGCTTTGTATCATTAAAAGCTGAATGATTAGTGTAATTCAGCTAAATATTTTTCTGCATCCATTGCAGCCATACATCCGCTTCCTGCTGCTGTAATAGCCTGTCTGTAGATATGATCCTGAACATCACCCGCAGCAAAAACTCCCGGAAGATTTGTTCTTGTAGAACCTTTTTCTGTTACAATATATCCGTTTTCATCAAGATCTACCTGACCTACGAAGATATCCGTATTCGGTTTGTGACCAATAGCGATGAAAATTCCTTCAACATCTACCGTAGATTTCTCCTGAGTTTGATTGTTGATGATTACAGCTCTTTCTACCAAACTGTTTTCTCCTTCAATTCCAATTAATTCATGGTGAAATTTCACTTCAATATTCGGAGTGTTTTCTACTCTGTGAACCATTGCTTTTGAAGCTCTGAAAACATCTTTTCTCACTAATAAAGTTACCTTTCTGCATAATTTGGCAAGATAAGTAGCTTCTTCAGCTGCTGTATCTCCTGCTCCTACTACCACTACATCTTTTCCTCTGTAGAAGAATCCGTCACAAGTAGCACAAGCAGATACACCACCTCCTGCATATTTTTTCTCATCTTCAAGACCTAAGTATTTTGCGGTAGCTCCTGTAGAAATAATTACCGTTTTTGCTAAAATCTCTTTGTTTCCAGCATATAATTTGTGAACACCGCCCACTTCTTTTGAAAACTCAGCTTTAGTGATCATTTCGTAATGCACTTTGGTTTCAAATCTTTCCGCCTGCTTTTGCAGATCCATCATCATTTCAGGACCTGTAATTCCTGCTGGATACCCTGGAAAGTTATCAACCTCAGTAGTTGTAGTTAATTGTCCACCTGGCTCCAAACCTGTATACAATTCAGGTTTTAAGTCTGCTCTTGCTGCATAAATAGCAGCTGTGAAACCAGAAGGTCCAGATCCAACGATCACACAATCTAAAATGTTTTGCTCCATAATTTACTTGTTCGAAAAAAGATATAATTAAATTAAGACCGCTAATTTCGTAATTTTTGCCGTCTTTTTAAAGTTATTTTAATGATAGTTGTCAATAAGAGATATGCGGATTGTCAATGAAGATATGAGATAAGGATTTTATGGGATGCAGGATACAAGATGGTGAGATTTGTGATGCGAGTTAATAAAAGCTGTTGATTTATTTTTAAGAGATCTGTTCTTGTCTATTATCTCTCCGTCTACCTCTCCTCATTCCTCAGCCTAAACACTAAATCTTCATTTTAATCTTATCTACATTGATAATCTTATACACCAGTTCCTTAATCAGTTCTGCTTCTCCCATATTCACCGCTCCAAGGCCTTTTCCTTTCATATCAAACTCTCTCAAAATAGAAATAACTCTTGTAGCATGTTTTAAAGGATACAATCTTGCACTTTCTGCATAATCTTTCACAAAATAAGGATTCACTCCCATTTGAGAGGCTATTGTTTGTGGGGACTGCCCTGCCATCGTCTGGTAAATAATTACGTTAGAAAAATAGTTGTAAAGGCTTGCCAGCATCATCACAAAAGGATTGTTCTTGGGATTCTTCCCCATAAAATGAGCAATTTTAAAGGCCGTATTTGCATTTTTTGTTCCCAGTGCCTTCTGAAGTTCAAAAATATTGTATTCTTTACTGATGCCAATATGGTTTTCGACGATAGTTCCGTCAAGTATTTCTCCTTCTTTAAGAATGATCTTCAGTTTATTTAGCTCATTGGCAATTCTTGAAAGATCGTTTCCAAGATATTCTGCTAAAAGGTGGGAAATATTAGGAGCCGTTTTGATGTTAAGCTTAAGGCACTCATCAGAAATCCATTTCGGAAGGTTGTTTTCTTTTATTGATTCACTCAGGAAAAGTGCTTTCGCTTTGTCCAATGCTTTAGCCGCTTTTTTTCTGCTGTCCAGCTTCTTATGCTTATGAGCAAAAACCAGTACTGTAGAAGGAACAGGATTTTCAACATAGGCATCCAGAATTCTGTTTTCCTCTTCATTAAACTTCAGATCCTGAGCTTCTTTTACGATTATCACCTGTTTATCTCCCATCATAGGAAACTGTCTTGCCAGGGAAAGAACTTCCTGATAAGAAGTATCTTTTCCGTAAGTAACGGTTTGATTAAAGGCTTTTTCATCCTCTTCCAAAAAGTTGTGCTCAAGGGCTTTTACAGCAACATCAATAAAGTAGGCTTCTTCTCCGTGGAAAAAATAAATAGGTAAAACTTCTTTATTTTTAATATTTTTGAGGATTAAATCTAATTCTTTCATCTTATTAATGGAACTTCCAAAACTGAATTTTCAGGAAACTTTTGATTTTAAATTCAAGAAAGACAAAGATAAGTTTTTTATTTATGATTTGGTTCGTAAAACTTATCTGCTGCTCACTCCGGAGGAATGGGTAAGGCAGCACTGGATTCACTATTATCTTACGGTAAAAGCCTACTCTGCATCGGCATTAATCACTGAAAAAAAGATTATTCTCAATGGCTTGACCAAAAGAATTGATCTTTTAGTTACTGAAAAAACAGAGCCTGTCATCCTGATAGAATGTAAAGCCCCGCAAATCAAGCTAACCGAAAAAACATTTGAACAGACCGCCAGATACAACTCTATTATCGGAGCTAAGGAAATTATTTTAACCAATGGACTTCAGCATATTAATGCTTATTACGAAGACGGACAGTATCAATTTTGCCGCCCTCAATAAAGCGTATTATATAATGATAAATGTATGTTAAAACGATAGATAATGGTATACTTTTGGGTATTCTCTAATTAGTTTTAAAATACAATTTTAGTCATGAAAAAGTTATTAATTGTGGCAGCCTTAGGAGTATTCACATTAGGCTTTTCACAAAATTATTACAATGATTACAGAGGAAGCGTTTCTTCTATTAATTGGGGTCAGGTAGCTATTTTTCTGGGCTTAAACAGAAACCAGATCAATCAACTGACTGTATTGAATAACCGTTATCCGGATTACAACTCATGGAATCATGTCTATGCTAAAGAACCTAACAGATGGTACAATGACCGATACTATGAAATTGAGAGAATAATGACCCCTGAACAATACAAAAAATTTTATTCAAGGTATTATAGCGGCCAAAATCCAAGATTGAAATATGATAACGATTACAGAAGATATCAAAACAGATCCCAAATGTATGACAGAAGGCTTGACGATCATCATGATAGACATCGCGAACATCATGGATAAACAATAATATAAACCGGAAAATTTCTTCCGGTTTTTTAATGTTCGAATATAAAAAATGTATGCTGATTATTCTCCATCACGATAAAAATTGTTTAATTTTAAGACATAATAATTCGTATGAAAATTAAAAATATAGTATTCGATTTTGGTGGTGTATTAATGGATTGGAATCCAAGGTATTTTTTCAAAACCTATTTCAATGATGATGAAAAAATGGAATATTTCCTGGAAAATATCGTTCATGATGAATGGAATATTGAACAAGATAGAGGGAGAAGCCTTTCGGAAGGAACTGAAATTCAGGTAAAAAAATTCCCAGAGTGGGAAAAGGAGATTAGAGCTTTTTATGATAACTGGACGGTCATGTTGAAAAGTGACATCCCTCAGAATGTTGACGTCTTAAGGAAACTAAAAAACACAGATTATCAATTATTTGGATTAACCAACTGGTCTGCGGAGACCTTTCCTTATGCTTTGGAAAATTATGATTTCTTCCAGCTTTTCGATGGAAAGATCGTAGTTTCCGGAACAGAAAAACTGATTAAGCCTGATCCTAAAATCTGGCATGTTTTGTTGGAAAGATATAACATCCAGGCAACAGAGTCTGTATTTATTGATGATAACCCCAAAAATATTGAAATGGCACAATCAATGGGATTCAATACCATTCATGTTCTACCGGATACGGATCTTAAGCTGGAACTGATAAATATGGGTATCAAAATCCAGTAGTTTTACTATAAATCTTAAAAAAAATCCTCAGTTAAGTTATTTTCATTAATTTGGCTGAGGATTTTTTATGAATATGAGAAAAATTTTACTTTTATTTTTATTTATTGTGATCAACTTTCATGCACAGAGCATTGAGAACCCGGAAGCGTTCAAAAAATGCAGCAAGGAATTCAACAAAAAAATCTGCCTTTCAGATGAAGATAAAGACGATATTCCATATTATCTTGATAAATGTCCAAAAGAAGGAGGCCCTATTGAAAATAACGGATGCTTATGGCCTGATGCTGATAAAGACGGAGCACCTGATAAAGATGATTGGTGTCCTACTGTTGCAGGTCCCATTGAAAATCAAGGATGCCCATGGCCAGATACTGATGGAGATGGCGTTTTGGATAAAGATGATGCCTGCCCGGCAATAAAGGGAGAAAAGGAATATAACGGATGCCCACCTCCCAAAATGGGCTGCATCATGTAGAATAACCTATTTCAGACAAAATACATCATTTCCATGTGAACAGTACCCAAATCTTTGTAAAAAACATGAAGAAAATCACTTTTTTGCTGATCTTTTCAGGAGCTTATTTTTATGCTCAAAATACTGAAGATAAGGAAGCATTCAAAAAATGTAGAAAAGAATTCAATAAGAAAATTTGTCTTGCAGATGAAGATAAAGACAATCTTCCTTTTTACCTTGACAAATGCCCTACCGAATCCGGCCCAATAGAAAATCTTGGCTGCCCATGGCCTGATACTGACAAGGACGGCATATTGGATAAAGATGATGCCTGCCCCGCTATTCCGGGACTTCCTGAACTGAATGGCTGTCCCTCTAAAAAAAACGATTGTAAAGAATATCGGGAAAAAGCTAACACAAGATTCCAAAAGTTCAAAACAGATTATGCTGATATTGAACCAATATATGATAAGATCAACACAATAGCCTTAGACTACATGATGAAGGGCTACACCAAAACGTTGGCAAGCAAAAGTTCCTATATTTACATCAAGTATATTAGCAATAATGCTTATTTTGATGAACATTCCTGCTATGATGGAACTGATCCCGAATACAATTTTTTGATCACAAAATTCTGGAATAAAAATGTTCTTGAATATGCTCATACAAAATATGGTAAGGACATCTATCTTTCCACAAAATTCCCATATGAAGATTTAAATGCATTGCGTGCCAACAATGAAACATTGGATTATATCATAAAATATTATGACCAGGAAACCATGAAAATAAAAATTCCAGGCAAAAATAAAAGTACAATCGGTGCTAATTTCTCAATGCCTATTATTGTCACATTCATTAATCCCTACCTAATTAAAGTAGAAGACGCTAAAAAAGAGATGATTATAAGCTATGAATATAAAGATGGCCAATGGAAATTCAATAAACAACAACCTGACAATTAATCATATTTTGAATGTATGAAGTCATTTACTTTTTTTCTGATACTTACCGGAGCCTGTATTTACGCTCAAAATACTGAAGATTATGAAACACTCAAAAAATGCCGTAAGGAATTCAACAAAAAAATTTGTCTTGCAGATGAAGATAAAGACAATCTTCCTTTTTACCTTGACAAATGCCCTACCGAATCTGGCCCAATAGAAAATCTTGGCTGCCCATGGCCTGATACCGATAAAGATGGGATAATAGATAAAGATGACTTTTGTCCAACAGTTGCAGGTCCCATTGAAAATAAAGGCTGCCCGTGGGAAGACACAGATGGTGATGGAATTCTGGATAAAGATGATAAATGCCCTACTATTCCAGGTCCAGCTTCCTCCAATGGCTGTCGTGTAATTTCCTGTACTTTTGGTTACGAACCTAACATCCTGATGGAAAAATTCGATATGGATGTTCAAAATATTGAGGAAATCTATAACCTTGTGAATAAAGAAGTAATAGATAATATTGTACAAAAACTTCCTAAAAAAGATTTTGTAGACTCAAGAACTTTTTTCTACATCCGATATATAGACCCTAAATCTTATATTGATGATAATACTCCTGATGATGGGATTTCCCCAGGATACAATTTTTTGATCACCAGATTTTGGAATCAAAATGTACTTGAATATACCCGAAAAAAACACAGTAAAAACATCTATATTTCAACAGCAATGCCATCTGAAGACCTTGAAAAATATCATAAAATGATAGATGGCAAAACGTTTGACTATATGATGAAATATTATGATTCGAAATCTACCAGGATAAAAATACAGGGAAAACAAAATGCAACCTTTGAAAACCCTATTCAGATCATGGTAGACTTCATTACTCCTTACAAGATAAAAGTAAGTAGCTACCAAAATAACACAATATATGAGTATAAAAATAACAAATGGCAAATGCAGAAAAAGAAAAATCCATAACCATTTATTTTTTTAGGTAATTATATACAATTTTACACTAATGCGGTTATCTTATTCCTATAACTCTGTCATTCTGAATACAGACTGAAGGTCTGCGAACGTAGTTCAGAAGTGAAATGAAGAATCTAAGCGATATTATGAGATTCTTCCTTCGTCAGAAACCGAAGATTCGACGTAGTCAATGACATCGATGTAAAATTGTATATAGCCACTTTTTTTTATTAATTTAGATTATTATTTAAACAAACATGAGGAGCTTTATTTTTTTTCTGGTATTGACAGCAACCTATTTTCAGGCTCAAAATACTGAAAACAAAGAGGCTTTCAAAAAATGCCAAAAAGCATTCAGTAAAAAAATCTGCCTTTCAGATGAAGATCGTGACGGAATTCCTTTTTACCTTGATGCATGTCCTAAACAATTGGGTCCAAACCAAAATAAGGGCTGCCCGGTAAAGGTAATACCCCATAAAGATACCACAGAAGTAGCTGAATTAGGTGATGTTATTATCCTTGGATTCCGTAAGCCCCCACCTAGAGGATGTGGTCAGATCATCCATGCAGATTCGCTTAAACTCAAACCAAAAACAAAATAATATGATACGTTCAATCTTATTAACCGCATCCATTATCGCCTCAGGAACCCTTTTAAGCCAAAACCTTAAAACAGTTTCCTATCAGGACGGTTTGCAAAAGCTGAAAGGTTTAATCACGTCCAATGCAGGAAAAAAACTTCCGGGAGTTTTGATTCTTCCTGCCTGGAAAGGAATTGATGAAGAAGCTAAAACAGCAGCCCTTGAACTTGAAAAACAAGGTTATATCGCTTTCATCGCTGATATTTATGGGGAAGGGAAAATTCCAGCCAATAATGAGGAGGCAGCCCAAAGCTCTGGATATTACAAAAAGAATTATGCAGAATATCAGAAAAGAATCTCATTAGCGTTGGAACAACTGAAAAAGAACGGAGCTATTGCTAATAAAACAGCCGTTATCGGATATTGTTTTGGGGGAACGGGTGCATTGGAATCCGCAAGAGGAAATTTACCTGTTGTGGGAGTAGTTTCCATTCATGGAAGTCTGGGAAGAGATCAGAGCAGAAAAAATGAAAAGATAAATGCTAAAATTTTAGTTGAAAATCCTGCAGATGATAAGAGTGTAACGCCTGATGATTACAGTAACCTCATCAAAGAAATGAATGAAGGAAATGCAGACTGGCAGATCATTACTTACGCTCATTCCAAACATACTTTTACCGATCCTAAATCACCGGATTATAATGAAATAATGGCTAAAAGAGCTTGGAATCATACATTAATGTTTCTGAAAGAAATACTGAAATAAATTCAAGATAATAAGATATCAATGTACTAATGCTTGAAGTAAGATCACTATTCATTAGTACATTGTTGTTATATGAATGAAATTTTAAATTATTGCGGTTTTGCTTCTAATTCAACATCATATTTCTTAGTAGAATATTTTGTTAGTGAACCCGTTGCTGCATCAATTCCAACCCCTATGGCACCCCCAAAAAGAATATTTAGAAGTGTTACAGCATTAAAATTCTTATCCAGCTTTACTTCCTGATTATTAAAACCTTCTTTTTCAAACGTTACCATTTGCTTACTCAATGACCTTGGAATTTTTGTGGTACAAGGAGTTACACATTTTTCAATTCCTTTATGAAATACTGTTGCTCCTTCAGGAGTAGAGTTAAAGGAAATTTTGTCATTAGTTCCTGTAAAAATAGTGGCGCAAGATGTAGTGGAAAGCGCGATCCCTAACAATAATACAATTGATAGATTGTTCTTCATATATTTTATTAAAAAGTTAAGTCTGCCGACTCATTTTTTCGGCGCGTGAACTTACAAAATAATTAGTAACAACCGGCATCAACCAGCGATAATATCTTTATTAAAAGAATAACTCACTGATTATCTAACTATTTTTTTGATTGTTTTGAATCTAAAAATATTGTATTCAACCTTAAAACAAAAAAACCGTCTCATTTTAGAGACAGCTTTTTATCTATTTTCTATTGTATTATAGCTAGATCTTCACCAGTATTCTGTTGAAAGGTCTTTCAGCTTGGTTTTTGTCTTTTCTACACCATCATTACAAATACATTCATCCTTTTCGTTTTCCAAAGCATGATAGCTACAGGAAAGACGTAGCCAATGGGCTCTCAGGCTCATCCTCTACATACCATAAAAAGCATCTTCCTTACATTCAGGGCAAATCTGTGTCGCCATAAATAGAGTAATCTACTCTTCCCTGTTTACCAGTTCCATAGAAAATGCAGGCAGACAGATGGCAAGATATTCACAAGGTTCTGAAAATGGATTACTGTAACGAATTCTGGCTCCTTTTTCAATAAGGATACTGCTTCCTTTTTCAAGAACTACAATTTCGCCATCAATTTCAAACTGCTTCTTCCCTGAGATGATGTACGTAAATTCATCAAATTCCGGAGTCTGATGCGGCTCACTCCAATCCGGAGGAGCTACCATATGGGCAATGGAAACATTAGCATTTCCTGTAGAGTTCCCCCAATGTTCTTCAATCAGTTTTCCATCTGTAGTAGGTACTACAAATGGAGATTGCTGGATTTTATATTTTTTCATACCCAATCTTCTTTTTTGATCTCGTATACAAAATTGGTTCTTGTAGGTTCTGCAAAATAAGCGACTTCTTCTTCCGCTATTTTTATCCCGCCAAGTTTTTCCAATGCTTTCTGTGAACGGAAATTTTCTTTTCCGATATGGAAATGAACTTTATCTACATATTGGAAGATATAATCCAACATCAGCTTCTTAACTTTAGGATTAATCCCTTTTCCCCAGGATTTTGTCCCATAGAAAGTATAACCGATAAAAATATGGTTGTCATCTTCATCAAAATTATAATAACGGCTGCTTCCCAGGACATCTCCGGTTGCTTTTTCAACAATTTTAAAAGCCCCATTACTTTCTATGGCTCCTCTAAAGAAGTTTTCAAAAACTTCTCTTTGATAACGGTCTTTGTTAGGGTGCTGTTCCCATACTTTCGGGTCCGAAGCTACTTCATATAAAGATTCAAAATCCCCTTGCTGTAAGGGGATTAATTGAAATTCTTCATTCTCTAAAACAGACTGAACAGAAAAATTCATGTTTATCCTTTTTTGTTAGAGTCTGATTCTATTCTCTGGATTTCTTTTAACTTATCAGAAATCTTGATTACAGTATCTAATTTTGCTGGTTTCAATGGAATTTCAGCCTGATTCATATCCCATTTGATGACAAGGTTTCCTGAGTTTTCATCTGTTGGGTTCAGGGTAATTTCAAACCATTCCTGCTTGTCGGCCAATTTGTTTACCGGTACAGTAACATCTACTACGTCCTGTTTAGGATCATAAGTATAAGCACCCCATTGCTGGAAATCTTTATTCAAAATTACTTTCCATTCTTTTTCTGTAGGAACAATGAATAATCCGTAAGTTCCAGCCGGAACATTTTTACCACCAAAATTAACGGTCTGTCCGAATGTAATTTTTGTAGATGAGTTAGCTCCTGCTCTCCAAATCTGACCATAAGGAACCAATTCGCCAAAGATCTTGCGACCTTTCACTCCGGGTCTTCCGTAATCAACTGATATTTTGGACATTGAAAACTGCTGCTCTACCTTCTGGCGCGGACTTGCTGCCGGTACGGAATAATCCTGTGCTAAAGCAAATCCTGAAACTGAAATACAAACTGCTATTAATAACTTTTTCACGTGTAAATTTTTGTTTAAAATTACAAAAATCAAAACAAAATAACTTTCTCCAGCTCCAATAATTTTTGTTTTCTCCAGATTCCGCCACCATACCCTGTTAGCTGCCCATTGCTGCCAATCACTCTGTGACAGGGAATCAGAATAGATATTTTATTTAAGCCATTGGCATTGGCTACAGCGCGAACCGATTTAGGATTTCCGAGAATATCAGCCTGCTCCTGATAACTTCGGGTTACTCCATAAGGAATTTGCTGTAAAATTTCCCAAACCTGTTTCTGAAAAGCAGTTCCTACAGGGGAAAGAGGAACGGTAAATTCAGTCCTTTTACCTTCAAAATATTCGGAGAGTTCTTCCTCCAGCTTTATAAAATGAGAATTTTCACCCTGTACAATATTGGCCTTAAAATGTTTTGAAATATTCTTCAGTTCCGTGGGCAGTGCTTTTCTGTCAGAAAACTCCAAAAGGCAAATTCCCTGCTCATCGGCACAGGCTACCATAGTTCCCAGCATCGTTTCAATTCTTTTCAGATCAATGATCTTTTCGTTTTTGTTATGGCTGGGTGATACTCCAAAAATATTTTTAAAACTTTCATTAAAACCACTCAAACTTTCATACCCTGAGTCGAAAGCAACTTCAGTAACCAGCTCTCCCTGTTGAAGCTTTTTAAATGCAGTATTCAGCTTAGACATTCTCTGGAAAGCATGAAATGTCACTCCATGATATTTCAGAAACCATCGTCGGACCGTTGCCGGTTCCAATCCTCTTTTTACCAGATCAAAATCTTTTAATTTTAAAGAAGGATCATCAGAAATTTCCTGTAAAAGTTCTTTAACATACAAAGGAGTCACATTTAACATTTCCAAAGGTTTACAAACCTTGCAGGGACGGTATCCTTTCAATAGAGCCTCTTTTGTATGGGAAAAAAATTCTACGTTTTCAAATTTCGGTTTGCGGGCAGTACAGGTTGGCCGACAGAAAATTCCGGTGGTCTTTACTCCCATCCAGAATATGCCTTCAAACGTAGAGTCTTTACGAAATGAAGCTTCATACATTATTTTTTCTGTAAGTTCCATAATCAGATGAAAAGTGCTGAAAAGCTTTTGTTATTAATAATTGTATCACTGATTTTTTCCAGTTCATGATAAATATGCCTGTTTGAAAAGGCTCCTGAAGTAATTCTTTTTACTCCTGCTCTTTTTAACGTCTCAAAATCCGGAAGGTCAGGCATAGCCATTACATTAACCGGAAGTGTTGTTGCATTAATCACTGTTTTAATATCAGCTTCTTGGGTCATACCTGGAATAAATACTCCGTCAATAGCAAGTTTTTCAAATAGCGTGACTCTTAATAAAGTTTCTTCTAATGCATTTTCCATTCTTAATAAAAAAGGATCGATTCTTACATTGATAAAAATTTCACTTCTTCTCTTTTTCAGCATTGACAGAATATTGCTTAATTTTTCAAAATATACATCTCTGTCTAAAAGCTTTCTCTCGCCGTCATTAATATATGAATCTTCCAAATTGATCCCAACTACACCTATTTCCAAGAGGTTGATAATATGGGATGCGATTATTTGAGGAGAACTTCCATAACCTCCTTCCAGATCTACAGATAATGGGATGGAAACGGATTCTTTTATTCTTTTAATGATATAAAAATACTCTTCGAAACTCATCTGTTCTCCATCTTCATATCCTAAACTCATTGCTACAGCTGAGCTTGAAGTGGCCAGTGCTTTATACCCTAAATTTTCATATACTTTTGCGCTCTGCACATTCCACACGTTACCTAATAATAAAGGTTCTTCTTCGTGA
Source organism: Chryseobacterium sp. G0162 (assembly GCF_003815715.1). NCBI lineage: Bacteria > Pseudomonadati > Bacteroidota > Flavobacteriia > Flavobacteriales > Weeksellaceae > Chryseobacterium > Chryseobacterium sp. G0162. The sequence goes on from NZ_CP033922.1 coordinate 541,301, forward strand.
TGTAGATTTTTGAAACCGATCATAATATTTTTTATTCAAAAATAGGAAGATAGCTCAGGCGGCTGCAACCGAAAAATGAACAAGTATTTTAGAAAAAAAGCTAAGAAAGCCAAATGCTTTTCGAGGTGATTAATAATTAAAATTCAACAGATAATTCCGGAGGTTTATGTACTATATTTTACAATAAATCTATTGAACAGCTTATAGAGTTTGCCGTCTCCGTCTTCCCTCTCCCATTCATTTAAAACAAAATAGCCTTTTCCAGTTCCAGCAATTTTTGTTTTCTCCAGATTCCACCTGCATACCCTACCAGCTCCCCATTGGAACCAATCACACGGTGACACGGGATTAAAATCGCAATTTTATTGATCCCATTAGCTGTTCCTACGGCACGTATAGCTTTTGGGTTTCCCAGAAATTCGGACTGTTGTTTATACGTTCTGGTCTCTCCCATTGGAATTTCCCTGAGCAATTGCCATACTTTTTCCTGAAATTCAGTACCTGTGGTGAATAAAGGAACTTCAAACTTAGATCTTTTTCCTTCAAAATATTCCTTTAGTTCTTCTTCCAATTGCTGAAAATGAAGATGATCTTTTTCTACAATTTCGGCTTTCAGTGTTGTTGATAATGCTTTCAGCTGTTTTTCAAAATTTTTTCTGTCTGTAAATTCCAGCAGGCAGACTCCCTGATCTGTTGCGCAGGCAATCATCTCTCCCAACGGAGTCTGTATTGTTTTTTGATGTATGAATTCCATTAGTTTAAAAGTACTGTTTTTCTGGAATTCATACCTCATCTTTTATATATTCCTTAAAACTCTTTCTGCCTGAGCTATATGTCTGGCATTATGATAGATCACAAAACGGAAAGTATCTCCCAATTTCAAGGTTATTAATTTTGAAATACTGATCGCTGTTTTTGTTTTTTCCAGATTGATAGTGCTTGCTTTGTCCAATAGATCAAGTAATTGTTCTTGTTGTTTTATGAATTCATTCACCACCTCTTTATTCAATTGGCTGTGAATGGGGTTCATCGCCTTAAGGGTGTTCATCTTATTGAGTTTATCTTTGGGAAGCATACTTTTAGCAAAATAGTTCCCAAGAATTCCTGGTTTAAAATCAGATTTTGAGCTTGTTTTTGAAGAAGAAATCCTATGGGAAATTTCAGGGATATAAAAGGTTCCGTAGCGGTTGAGATGTTCAAGACATTCCAGTACACTCCAGCTATCAGTATCCATTCTGAAATTCAGATCATTGTCTGACTTCAACAAAAGAGTTTCAGCACATTGTAAATGTTGTCCGGTTCTGTCTTTTAACTCCTCTAATAAAGTTATGGTTGAAATTTTCATTATTGCTTTTTTGCAAATTTCCGGATTGGTTTATTCTTAAATATTGATTGAACTCAAGATTTTTTAAGCCTGGATAACGTTTCAGGTGACATTCTGAGATAATTGGCAATATATTTATTGGGTACTTCCTGAAATAACTTCGGACTCCGTTTTAATACTCTTTCAAAACGTTCACTGGGAGCATTAATTAATAAGTCTTTTTCTCTTTCCAGCTGTTGCAATACAAGATCCTCCAAAACACTCATCCAAAATTCCATATGCTCTTCCCTAGAATGAATAAATTCATAGAAATCCTTTTTTGAAGCCACTTTTACAATAGTCTTCTTAATCGCCTGAATATAAAGCTCCGATGGTTTCCCGGAAAGAAAAGAGTCCAGAGAAACAATAATATTTCCTGTATATCCGAAACGGATAATCCTTTCTTCATTGTCATCCGTCATGAAGATCCTCACACTCCCCTTTTCTATAAAATAAATCTGGGTATCTGTACTTCCCGAGATCTTCAGAAACTCATTCCGTTTAAATTCCTTATGCTCCCAATGAATTCCGCTTTGAAGTAATTTTTCAACCATTTCATTTTAGTATTTGGTGTTCCAAAGATAATGGGTAATTTTAAAGGTTTAAACACCATCACGAATAATGCTCAAAAAAACAAGTTTCTTATTGCTTTTTTCCGCTGGATTTTTTAACATGAAAACTCAGCCAATCATTCCTTACCAGAATATAAAGCATCATAACATTGTAAAAAGATTTGAACATATATTATTCTGAAACTGACTATAAATTCTAAACTTTCTTAATAATGAAGATTAATACAGCCTTAGTGCTTTTATGCTCACAACTGATAATAATCAGCTGTAAAAAGGACGATAAGAAACCGGCCCAGAATCAACCAACTATCGTAAAAGATTCTGTAAAAACGGCCACAACAGAAGAGGAAATAGATTTTAAGAATTTTCATATTTTCAACGTTTCTACCATGCAGCGAAAGGATCTTATGGATACCTTTATCTCAGTTTCTGACATTTATAATGAGAAGAATGCTGTTCCGATGGATATTCTAAAAAAACAAAAGGAGCTTCCCTTTGAAAAGATCTCTTATATTGAACTGGATGGTACCTACAGAAAAAAAATGCTGGATGGCATTCACATTACTGAAAATGATTCACTGTACCTTTATAACTACGAAACCAATAAGCTGCAAAAAATTCCTGTCAATAAATTAAAGGCAATAGCTTATCTCTCTCCTTACACTGTAGAAGGAGATGAAGTGGATTCGGATTCTTATATGATGGGATTTCAGGTTGACACTCAAAAAGGCACTGATATTTTTGATAAGTATATGAATGTGATTGCCTATTTCGGAAGCAAAAGTCCATTTGTAGAAAATCAAATGAAGATGATTAAATGGGAGAAAGCGGGTCCTGATATTCAGAAAAAATATTTTCCGGGTTCAACCCTTAAATACGGTGGTACTTATCAATATAAATATGGAAACCTTACCTATTATGTGCAGGATCTTCTTGAAGAATATGGTACTGAGGAACGTAAATTAGTGGTCATCAATGACCATAATGAAAAAATATTTGAGAAAACATTTACCATTGAGGATGGTGCAGAGTTTAATCCTCTGGAAAAAACAGGAAGTGAGGAAACCAATTATTATGCCCAGTGGACCGGTATTCTTTTTAAAGGAAAAGCACCTGTGGTTTTTAATTTTACTGCACCTTCTTTCGGATGCCCTGTCATTACATTTCTAGATAAAGAAAAAACCGAGCTTAGCATTAATTGCGATAACAGACATTAATCCCAGGGAAATCTATTAACGATGTATAAAAATAAAAATGGGGTACATTGAATTTAAATCAATCTACCCCATATTTCATCCTATATACAGTATATTTCAATTATTTAACCTTAGGATAAAGTTTGTTTTTAAGGTTCATAAAATAAGTTTCAGATTCTTTGAAATCATTACTTTTCATAAATTTAAGAACTACATTCAGATAGGATTCTGAAGGTTTGAATTCTGCCCCCATTTTTTCAGAGAATGTTTTATATTCAGTTTCCAATAAAGATGGATTCTTAGCAATCTGCTTAATATCTGTTCTGAAACCTTTGAATATAAATTTTAAAGCTTCATAATTTCCAGGATAAGAAACGGTTCCATGTGTTTCGCCTTCAAAAAAACGGTGTTTGTAGTTCAGAGTCCCATTTTTCTCTACGATCCCTTTAAACTTCTCAATGGCTTGTGTCATATCAGAATTCCAGTTTTTCTGCTGTTCTTCATTATCAGCCTGAGAAACGTATAAAGATTTGTGAGTAGGAAACTTTTTATTTTTTTCCAGATAATTTTGTGTTCTTGAAATCGTTACTTCATTATCCCACCATAAACTCGGATCATTGGCTACAAATGCATTGAAATATTCCGGATGGGTAAGAAAAGTATTGATAGCAAACAAGCCGCCAAATGAATGTCCCACCAAAACAGAATACTCCTGTGTTCTGTAGTTTTTACTGATGAAAGGCTTCAGTTCGTTCTGCATGAATTTTACAAAGTTTTCGCTTCCGCCACTGTCCGCAAAAAGCGTTACTGTAGGATTTACCGGACTTTTCTTTTGTGATTTTGTAGGGGTAAGATCTCTTGTGCGTTCTGTATTTTTAATTCCCACAACAATACATTCCGGAATATCAGCATAAGGAGTTCTCGCGATAAAATCCGTTAATCCCGTATAGTATTCAAAGTTAATTTCACCGTCTAAAAGATAGATAACCGGATATTTTGCCGGATTGATGGTGGTATCCATGTATGTTTTAGGCAGATGAACCCAGATTTCCCTGTTCTCATTCAAAACCTTCGAAAATAAAGTCTGCTTCTCTCCTATTATAAGCTTTTCCTGAGCTTTTCCCAATGTGAAAAATGAAAATACAAATAGATATAAAATTTTAAACCAATTGTTCATGATGTGATTCTTTTCTGTGTTGATGAATATTTTTAACTTCTTTTCCTTTTTTTCCTGATTTATTTCTTCTTCCCCACCAGATTAAAAATCCGGTAACCGGAAGGCTGGTACAGATAATCCCGATAACGAATGTGAAGATTTTCCCGAACATTCCCCCCCAATATCCTACATGCAGATCAAAATTCATATGCTCAATCACTTCATGCATCAGAACTTCTTTTGGGTAATTAATTTCGTCTCCAGTATACTTATTGACTTCTTTACTTTTCCCGTCTACAATACTTTTTAAGCCTATAAATTTAGCAGCTACCACATTGTAAACGGTGGAAGAATCCTTACGGGGTACACTCATTCTGACTTGCTTTGCCTGGGGAATTTCTTTCAAACTTCTGTCAATAAAATCAGTGAAAGACAATGCTTTTTTATCAGGATCAAATTTCGGCTCATACTTTTCTGCAATCTTGTGAGCATCAGCAACTCCTCCAAAGGCAGCCTGGGTAAGATCTGTCAAAATTTTATAAGCCATAATCAGCCCTGTAATTGTAATAAAAACTGCTGGTAACAGAGAATAAAATCCGAAAACATTATGGAAATCGTAATTCTTTCTGCGCCATTTTGTACCTGATTTAATCTTAAATGCGGTTGTTCTTGTTGTTTTGTTCCATTTTTTTGGCCACCAAAGAATCAGTCCACCGATCAATTGAATAAAAAATATAATAGAAGCTACTCCTACTACTGTTTTTCCGAATTTACCTGCTAATAGTTGGGCATGAATATGAGCTACCACATAGAAAAACTCATAACTTTTTGTAGAGCCCATTACTTTTCCGGTGTAAGGATCAAGATAATGATAAGCAAAAACACCTCTCGGGCCCCGTCCTTTCCCTTTGGGTTTCTCCGCTTTTTCAGCATTTTTATCTTTAGGAGGTTTCGTAGCAGAGGCTACGCGGAATGTTCGGTCTGCTTCCCTGTAAGTATCAAAGTAAAAAGCTTTTCTGTCCGGAACCTGTTCATGAAATTTAACCAGTAATTCTTCCGGTGTCATTTTTTTTGCATTCACTGGAGCCTGAACATATTTGGCACTTCCTGCACAAAGGTCAACAATCTCATCACAAAAGACGAAAACCGTTCCGGAAAGCGTAACGGTAAGTACAATAATCCCGGAAACAAGTCCGAGCCAGAGATGGAGCCATCCTGTAATTCTTTTGGTCAGGGATTTTCCCTGTTTTTTCTTGGAGTTCGTTTTTTTATTTTCCATATCTAAAAAGGTTGCCTTTGGAGTATCATTGTTGGAAAACGCAAGGCGCAAAGATTTTATCTCTCGCAGATTTCACAGATTACGCTAATGATTGAAAATCAATATCATAACCTATTTAAATTTGTAAAAATCAATATACCGATGGACTATTTTGCTGCTGAAAATCTTTGTTCTTTTAACGCCGTTGCGTTATTCCAATCAACTTTAAGTTTGAGACAACTTGTTTTTGTTTTTAAAAAAGATTAGAATTTAAATGCAAAATTGGCCAGGAATTCTCTTGGTTTTTGTGGTTGTCCGTAGAAGTTCCAGTACATTTGGTTCAAAGCATTGTTCATCTTCAGACCGATTCTGTATTTTTTCTTATCATAGAAAACTGTGGCTCCTACTGTCGTATAGGACGGTGCAAGGAAATGGTTTGTGATATTGATATACGTTTTATCTACAAAATTGAATCCTGCCCCGAAGCCAAGACCTTCATAGGTTCCATCCATTATTTTATAACTTGTCCATAGATTTGCCACATGTTTAGGCGCCCATGCCACTCTCTTTCCTGCATCTTTACTTCTGTCATCATAGCGGTTATCATTAAATCCATATCCTCCTACGATGTTCCATCCTTTTACCGGATTGATTACGATATCTACTTCAAGCCCCTGGTTTTTAATATTACCGTCCTGTCTGCTTCCCAAACCTCCCGGATCTAAAATGACTCTATTTTTAACTCTCATGTTATAATAAGAAATGGTTGATAATAATTTTTTACCAAACAGATCTAATTTGAATCCGGCCTCAAACTGATTCCCCTGTTCCGGATCCCATTTGGTAAGAACACCATCCTGATTAGGTCCTGGAGCAATATTTTTAAATCCGTTCACATAGTTGGCAAAGAATGAAATTTCATCTTTTTTAATTTCATACACTAAACCAAATTTTGGAGAGAATTGAGTCTGGCTATATCCTTCGGTTCCGGCTACTCCATTTCTTTTAATATCTTCATTTTTGTAATGATCCATTCTTAAACTTGCCATTACAAGAAAATTATCTGTAACATTTAACACATTAGAAACATAGGCACTGTATGTACTGTATTGAGAAATTTCATATTTCGTAGCGGTTCTTGGTAGTTTTTTCACCACATCACGGGAAATAGGAGTCCAATCGGAAGTAGCATTCAATGCAACAATATCATTTCCTTTTTCAGTACCGTAATTTTCTCCAATTACTCCATTCAGAGGATAAGGAGCAAAAGCTGAGTTTGTATTTTTACCTACTGTAAATACCGGATATTGATTTTTGCTGGTCTGCTGGAAATAATCTAACCCTACTACCAAACGGTTTCTTAAGCCTCCGATTTTAAAATCACCAATAAAATTCTGCTGAATATTATCTGTGGTAATCTTATAATTGTCAAACGGTCGGATACTTCTGCTCACCCTGTTATTATCCATATAGTTTAAGACCAAAAAGATAGATTCTTTCTCATTAGCTTCTCCTCTTTGGTAAGATGTTCTGGAAGTCCATTGGTCGTTAAATTTATGCGTAACTTCAGCCATCGTCACAAAATTGGTTCTTTTTGAGCCCACATCATTACTGGTAAATGATCTGCCATGAATTGCAGAAAGATCTTTCATTGAGTGAAGGGTCAGTTTTTCAGATTGTCTCACGTAGGCATTCAATGTTTTCTCCGGTGCATGGAATTCTGTATCTAAGGTTACTGTAGTTTTATCACTTACCTTGTATAGGATACTTCCTGAAAAGAATACTCCTTTATTATATCCTGCATCCTGAAAAGAATCCTGTGAATAACCGGCTACGTTGAATCTTGCCAATGCTGTTTTTTCTTTATTCAAAGGAGTATTCACATCTGCTGTGATTCTGTTCATTCCCCAGCTTCCAGTGGTATAGTTAATAATTCCACCAAAGTTTTCCTGTGGTTTTTTGGTCACTATATTCACAACTCCGCCATAATTGGCCAAAGTTCCTCCAAATAAGGTTCCTGATGGTCCTTTGATGACCTCTACTCTTTCAATATTCGCTATTTCCGACTGTACTCTTGGGTTTTGGATTAATCCATTTCTGAAACTGGCATTCGAGCTGAATCCTCTCAGAAAAATGTCATTTCCACTGTCGTTAACACTATTGCTTACCACCACTCCCGGAGCAGATGCCATAGCTGTATTAAAATCTGTAGCATTCATCTCACTGATAATCTCTTTAGGAACAAGATTGTAAACCGTTGGATTTTCAAGGTTCTCCAATGGAAGTCTTGCTACTGATTCGGATTTTTTGGTTCTGTAATTGTGGGTTCCCTGAAGGGAAACGGACTGGATTTCGGCTACTTTAAGGGTATCACTTTCCTGTGCACTTAACATGGTGACTGCTAATAATGATGCAGAAATAATAGTTTTTTTCATTTTTATAATTAAGCTTAGTGCCGCAAAATTACTTTATTTTTATTAATTCTAAATAAAAATATGACACAAATCATAAAATTGAAATTTTGGCAAAGGCCATCAATAAAGGGTTTCCGGAAAACCGAAAACCCTTTATTTCAATACTGCATACATTCAGCATTGTATGTATATAAATATTTTAACTAAAAATTTCTGTACTTTTATACCACAACCATCATAGACATATAGTAATTGGCGCAGTGTAATGAGGTCAGTAGAAGTATTTCCTTATTCGGATACTGTTCAAAGTCACCACAAGTACTAATCTGGTATTCATAATTCAGAAGATTCCATTTAAATTGAGGCTTCATCACCAAGAGTTCCATCCCTACTTTATCGGTAAGCACAAATGAATCTTTGAAAATTCCACGATGCTTGCACACAAAACTTTCTTTTATCCCATCAAAATAGGTCTGCACTATGATTTCCCCATTCCAGTTCATTCTGAATTTCAAAAGAACCTTTTCATTATCTTTCAATTCAATGGTTGTTCCCCAAAAACCTTTAGGCTCAATCTGATAACTTTGATGGTCGGCCAACTCAATCACAGCATTAAAATTAAACCAACTTTTATAGGTAATTTTCCCTGTCAATTTATCATTATGGGTAAGTTCAAAAGATAAAGAATCGTTGGATTTTGCGTAATATTCTGCCATGGTTGTTATATAGTTTGGTGAAATTCGATCAATTTATCATAAAGATTGAATAACGTATTTATGATCCCCTAATTTACAACCTCTTACATAAATCAGCAAAAAAAAATTCAATAGGTTTACCTGTACAATTAATTCTCCCCAAACCAGTATTTCCATTTTTCAGTATCAATTCCAAATTTACCTTGCCACCAACGGGCAGGATACCCCACATCATCATTCCTAATCAGCCTATGCTCTCTTTCCGGATAAGTAATATACTGGTCTGCATACCCAAAATGCTCATCATCATGCAAAACACCAATAACTCCCAAAATTTCCAACACAGCTACTCTTTCCCCATCATTTGATTTGAATGTTTTGGAAATTCGTTTTTTAAGTTGAGAAACTCTATCGCCAGGTTCTGAAGTTTCAATAATCGTTTTCAATTCTTTTAGTATCTTGTCATCATTCTCACAAGGCTTCACTAGAGGGAGTTTTGGAAATTGTTCCAGATCAAATAAGATTTGGATTAAATTATCAAAACAAGAACCATCTTTATATTTAAAATAATTAATCGTATTAAATTCAATCGGTTCTTCGAATTCGTATGTATGAAGTTCACAGACGGCACAGATGCCTTCATTCGGAGCCGGACTCGGTGTAAAACTATGCTCCGCTAATGATTTTGCAATACAATAACTTGACAAAAAAGAACGATATTCTAATTGTCTTGTACTTAAACTGTAAAGAAAAGCGTTTACAACATCCTGTTTTTCAATCTTAGTTACAGCAGCCTTAATTCTTCTGCAAATTTCATCATGATTGATATTTTCCTGTTCATACATTACACCATGTTTCTTAGCGTACTCAAAGTTTTCTCTGGTAATATACTGCATATAATGATCCCAGTAAAACCAGTCACTTAAGCTTTCATCCTGAGCAGTTTTTATGGTTTTGAGTAGAATTTTTATTGCTTTTTCGTCCATCTGTTATTGATCATAATGTTACCTATTTTGTTCACCCCCGAAGCAATAAATAGTCAAGCTACTATTGATTATTTTGTCTTCAAATATATTCCGTCAATAGTGGCATTCATTCCGAATTGTCCGCTGCATACTCCCTGAGTATACTGAACGACAGCAAATCCTTTGTAAAACCTGACTCTAAATTCACAATCATCGGCATCTGTCAGTTTGTAGGTAAAATTGGTTGTTTTCAGACTGATGGTGTCATCGTCTATTTGTGCAAGATTTCTTGCCGGTTCTCCGGTAACGGATGTTATTCCAAAAACAGCTTTTGAATCTGGTAATCTCTTAATTTCCAAATCTCCCTGATATCCTGCTTCACTATATTGATAATGATAACGTCCGAACAGATCTTCAACTTTTGTTTCTATTCTTTTTGAAACAAGAGCAGTATCCTTCTTCATAAGGGTAAGAGTAAGCTCCTTTCTTGTTTTCGGTGAAAACCAACTTCCTTTGAAACCACTTTCCGTTGGCTTTCCGGTAATGACACCAGTTATATTTCCCGATTTTTCAAATTCTAAAATCCTGTAATTATTATCACTATCAATGGTTCCTACAAGTGTTATTGGTAATTTGTTTTTAGTATTCAGATAGGTAATTTCACCAACAATTACATTTCCATCAATCTGGTAATGCATAAACACAGGAGTTTTCCCATCCAAAAATCCTTTCCAGGATATTTCTTTCTCTCCCTGACTTTTTTCTGATGCCAAAGTGACTGATTCTTTAGGAATCACAGGATTGGAAGTCTTCTCTTTTTGCTCAGACTTATTACAGGAAACAATCGTCAATAACGGAATGTAAACTAAATATTTGTATTTCATTTTGGGTGTATTATAAAGTGGTTTTCAAAACTATGGATTATTGTTGATAAAAGAGTTCCGATTTATAAACCTAACAGGTTTCTAAAACCTGTTAGGTTTATTATTAAGTGTTAATAATAAATTATATCTCATAAAATGCTTATTCAATTTTATAAACATAATCTTTACTAATAAACTTAGTTTTATTCTTCAATTCTTCGGGGCTAAAGGCTTTTCCATCAATCTCAACACTTTTAATCATATATCTCCATCTTCCGTTATGGCTTTGGTCAATTCTTGTTGTCGAATTTGGTGGAACTTCCAAAACAATAGCAGAATCTTTCACTTCTATCTTTTCAAGAGACTTCAGGTTTTTGATTTTTCGAAAAGCTTTAGAAGATAATATTTCATTTTCATAATTAAACTCAAAGCTGTCAGGATCATTGGCAATTGCTTTTGAGACTAGGTAATTATAATTGATCTTTATTATTTTCTTAGTTCCAGTCAGGTTTTGAATATAAAAATCTGTTATCCAGGAACATCCCCAAAATAAAAATAAAAATAACCCTACTAATAATACTCTAATCATTACATTTATATTCATACTATTTACTCCATTGGCTTTACATTATACGTTTTCATTGCACTATTTACCTGAGATTGTTCCGTAATATCATTATACAAAAAGTAACTCGGAGCCTGTATTGTTTCTACTTTAGTCACTGATATTTCTATGACAGCCTTGATAGGATATTGATCTGTAAACAAATTGATGAGAGGTTGTACTGCATGTTCAAAAATTTCATCCCCTTTTTCGATAATGGTTGCCAGACCTTTTAGTTTAAATCCTTTCTGTACGAATATATCCACAAAACTGACACAAACATTCGGGTTCTCTTTAATATTATTTACACTGTTGGGTGAAGCGAGATGAGCAATTAAAAATGTTGTATCATCTTTGTAGGTAAATATTTCTTTGGGGGAAACATTGGGTTCATTATTCCTGTCAGAAGTTGCCAGCCAGCATAAGACACTTTTATCAATATAATTTTTTACTTCTTCTGTTAACATCTTTATTCATGGTATAGGTTATACAATTCTACAATATTTTAAATGTACAACAGAATTTCTTGCGTAGCAAAATCTATTTATATTATCTTATTTATAATTCATCCAATAAAAAATCCCGCAAGAAAACTTACGGGATTTGAAATATCTATTTTTCGAAATTACATGGTCTCCATTTTGAAGCTCATGCTTTCAATTACTTTCAAGATGGCTTCTACTGTGTCCATTGAAGTTAAACAAGGAACACCATTTTCCACACTCATTCTTCTGATCTGGAATCCGTCTCTTTCTGCTTGTTTTCCTTTTGTAGTGGTATTTACCACATACTGAACTTTTCCTTTCTGGATCAGGTCGATCAGATTTACGCTTTCTTCTCCTATTTTGTATCCTATTTTGCAAGGAATTCCTTTTTCTTCGAAGAATTTCGCTGTACCTTCCGTAGCCCAGATTCTGAAACCTACTTCATGGAATCTTGCTGCCAAATCAGCTGCTTCTTCTTTGTGCTTATCAGCTACAGTAAATAAGATAGAACCGTGCATAGGAACTTTTCTTCCTGCTGCAACCAATCCTTTGTAAAGGGCTTTCTCTAAAGTAGTATCTTTCCCCATAACCTCTCCTGTAGACTTCATTTCAGGGCCTAAAGAGATGTCAACCTTTGTCAGTTTTGAGAAAGAGAATACCGGTACTTTTACAAAAACTCCTTCTTTATTCGGAACCAACCCGTTTTTGTAACCAAGATCCGTTAATTTCTGTCCTAAGATCGCTTTCGTTGCAAGGTTAGCCATTGGAACTTCTGTGATTTTAGATAAGAAAGGAACTGTTCTTGAAGAACGTGGGTTTACTTCGATCACATATACGTTTCCTTCGAAAAGAACGTACTGGATGTTCATTAATCCAATCACTTTCAGTCCTTTTGCCAGTCTTTGAGTATAGTCTACTAAAGTATCGATTTCACTCTGAGAAATATTCTGTGGCGGATATACTGCGATAGAGTCTCCGGAGTGAACCCCTGCTCTTTCAATGTGCTCCATAATTCCTGGAATTACCACTGTTTCACCGTCACAAATTGCATCTACTTCAATCTCTTTTCCTACCATGTATTTGTCTACCAAAACAGGGTGTTCAGGGCTTGCGTCTACTGCGTGCTCCATATAATGAGCCAATTCTGCTTCTGCGTATACAATTTCCATTGCTCTACCTCCAAGAACATAACTTGGACGCACCAATACCGGGTAACCGATTTCGTTAGCAATTTTAATGGCTTCTTCTTTCGAAGTGGAAGTTCTTCCTTTTGGCTGAGGAATTCCCATCTCTTGAAGTGCTTTTTCAAATTTATCTCTGTTTTCAGCTCTGTCAAGGTCTTCTAATGAAGTTCCTAAGATCTGTACTCCGTGAGAAGCTAATTTATCTGCAAGGTTGATCGCTGTCTGTCCTCCGAACTGAACCACCACTCCTTTAGGTTTTTCAAGATCGATGATGTTCATTACATCTTCTTCGGTCAATGGTTCGAAGTATAATTTATCCGAGATCGAGAAGTCTGTAGAAACAGTTTCAGGGTTGTTGTTGATAATGATCGCTTCATACCCCATTTCCTTGATTGCCCATACTGAGTGTACCGTTGCGTAGTCGAATTCAACTCCCTGTCCGATTCTGATAGGTCCTGAACCTAACACGATGATTTTTTCTTTATCAGAAACTACACTTTCGTTTTCTTCTTCGTAAGTTCCGTAGAAATATGGTGTTTCACTTTCAAACTCAGCAGCACAAGTGTCTACCATTTTGTACACCGGCATTACCCCGTTTTCTTTTCTGAAGTTGAATACCTCACGTTCTTTTACATCCCAAAGAACCGCGATGTTGATATCTGCAAAACCTAATCTCTTAGCTTCAATTAAGGTTTCTTTATCAAATTTGTTAGCTGCGATTACCTTTTCGAAATCAACAAGCTTTTTAAGTTTCCAGATGAAGAATTTATCAATTTTGCTCCATTCTACGATTTGTTCCCAGTCGTATCCTCTTCTTAAAGCATCTCCGATAATGAATAATCTCTCATCATCACACACTCTGATTCTTCTCTCGATTTCTTCAGCAGTAAGTGCCTGAGCTTGCTTTGTTTTTAATCCAAGATGCTTGATTCCTGTTTCTAATGAACGGATTGCTTTCTGTAAAGATTCCTCAAGGTTTCTTCCAATCGCCATTACTTCCCCAGTCGCTTTCATCTGAGTAGAAAGTCTTCTGTCTGCTGTTTCGAATTTATCGAATGGGAATCTTGGGAATTTAGTCACCACATAATCAAGAGCAGGTTCGAAACATGCGTATGTTTTTCCTGTTACCGGATTCATGATTTCATCCAGTGTTAATCCTACTGCAATTTTCGCAGCGATTTTTGCAATCGGATATCCTGTAGCTTTACTTGCTAAAGCTGATGAACGGGATACTCTAGGGTTTACCTCGATGATATAGTAATCAAATGAATGTGGATCTAATGCTAACTGTACGTTACATCCGCCTTCAATTCCTAAAGCTCTGATGATTTTTAGTGAGGCATTTCTCAGTAACTGATATTCTCTGTCTGAAAGGGTCTGAGAAGGTGCTACTACGATAGAGTCTCCTGTGTGAACTCCTACCGGGTCAATATTTTCCATGTTACAAACCACAATCGCATTGTCATTTGCATCACGCATTACTTCGTACTCAATTTCTTTGAAACCTGCAATTGATTTCTCAATAAGACATTGTGTAACCGGACTGTGTTTTAGTCCCAGTTCAGCAATTTCTTTTAATTCTGCTTCAGTGGAAGCGATACCTCCACCTGTTCCACCCATTGTAAAGGCAGGACGAACAATTACAGGATATCCGATTGCATCTGCGAAAGCTAGTGCTCCTTCTACCGTGTTTACGATATCAGATTCCGGAACCGGCTCATTCAACTCTCTCATCAACTCACGGAAAAGGTCTCTGTCTTCTGCTCTGTTGATCGCTGAAAGCTTAGTTCCCAATACTTCCACTTTGCATTCTTCAAGAATTCCCGATTTTTCAAGCTCTACCGCCATGTTAAGACCAGTTTGACCTCCAAGCGTTGGTAGTAATGCATCAGGACGCTCTTTTCTGATGATATGACTTACAAACTGTAATGAAATCGGCTCGATATATACTTTATCAGCTATTTCTACATCTGTCATGATCGTTGCAGGGTTTGAGTTAATCAAAATTACCTTGTAGCCTTCTTCTTTCAAAGACAGACAAGCCTGCGTTCCTGCGTAATCAAATTCAGCTGCCTGTCCGATGATGATAGGTCCTGAACCGATTACTAAAATTGTTTTTATATCTGTACGTTTTGCCATTTTTCTTTTTTTTAGATACAAGATGTTAGATGTCAGATTTCAGACTTCCAACAGGATGTTTTACTTTTTTAAATTAGATTTGAATGTATAAATCATTCTTTGAATTTCATTCAGATTCGATATTAAACGATCTACTTTTTCTGCATCAAGTAAATTCAATTCTCTTGTTAAAATTAACTGTGTCTGTAGTTCAAAAGAGGATGCATTTGCTATTCCAAGAAAATGATAAAATTCTCTATCATTATTTCTCCCTGCTCCTTCGGCTATATTAGAAGGAATAGAGATTACAGACCTTTTAATTTGAGAAATCAAACCAAACTTTTCATCTTTAGGCAACTCAGCACAAATAATATAAACCTGTTTTGCAAGTTCTATAGATTTCTGCCAAAAAACCAGTTTTTCAAAATTATGCATAATAAAGTCTGTTATCTGATGTCTAATATCTGAAATCTTATTACTTCTTAAAATCCTCCATCATTTCAATAAACTCATCAAACAGGTAGTTTGCATCCTCAGGACCTGGGCTCGCTTCAGGGTGATACTGCACAGAGAAACAAGGATGGATTTTGTGCTTTAATCCTTCGTTGGTTCTATCGTTTAGTGCGATGTGCGTTTCGATAAGGTCTGTACCTTTTAAACTTTCCTGATCTACCGCATATCCATGATTCTGAGAAGTGATTGCTACAGTGTTTTTCGCTAAATCCAATACAGGGTGATTTCCGCCTCTGTGTCCGAACTTCAGTTTGAATGTTTTAGCTCCACAAGCAAGACCAATTAACTGGTGTCCTAAACAGATTCCGAAGATTGGAACTTTTCCTAATAATCCGCGGATCATGTCTAATGCGTGTGGTACATCTTCCGGGTCACCAGGACCGTTTGAAAGCATAATTCCATCTGGATTCATCAATAGGATATCTTCTGCTGTTGTATCCTGAGAAACCACAATGATATCACAGTTTCTTTGAGATAGTTCTCTGATAATTCCCAGTTTAGCACCAAAATCTACCAATACTACTTTGAAACCTCTGTTAGGGTTAGCATAAGGTGTTTTGGTAGAAACTTCTTCTACCTGATTAATTGGGAAAGTCGTGGTTTTCAGTTCTGCAGCTGTTGCTGCTTCGTCTGCATCGGCATTCACAATTTTTCCTTTCACTACTCCGGCGTTACGAAGAATTCTTGTCAGTCTTCTTGTATCAATTCCTGAAATTCCTGAAAGGTTTTTCTTCTTAAATAATTCATCTAAAGTAATCTGAGTACGGAAATTGGAGGGAAGATCGCAAAGTTCTTTTACGATAAGTCCTTTAATTGCCGGCTCAATACTCTCATAATCATCACGGTTAATACCATAATTCCCGATAAGCGGATAGGTCATACAAACTATCTGACCGCAGTATGATGGGTCAGAGATCAATTCCTGATACCCTGTCATTCCGGTATTGAAAACTACTTCTCCTGCAGTTTCCAATTCTGCTCCGAAACCTTCTCCATGAAACACTTCACCGGACTCCAGTATTAATTTTTTCTTCATTTTTTCTATTTAGATTTTCTTTTATTTTTTTACAATGTATTCACGTATTAATGGATTTATGAATACTTTTTACTTTTATCTTAGTTCTTTTATTTAAAGGTAAATCCTTTTTCTTCCAGTGCATCTTTTAAAATGGCCATTCTGGCGAAAACACCATTTTCCATTTGTCTGAAGACTCTTGAACGTTTGCATTCTACCAGGTCTGAATCTATTTCCACTCCCCTGTTGATAGGTGCCGGGTGCATGATGATTGCTTCTTTTTTCATAGCTTGCTCTCTTTCTTTAGTCAGACCATATCTTTTATGATAGTCAGAGGCTGTGAAACTCATGGCCGCATCATGTCTCTCATGTTGGATTCTTAATAACATCAGAACATCTACTTCAGCGATCAGTTCATCTACTGAAAGATAAGTTCCGTTGATTATTGCTCCTTCATCAAACCACTGCTCAGGTCCTGAAAAATAAACTTTAGCTCCTAATCTTCTTAACGCTTCAGCATTTGAGTTGGCAACACGGCTGTGTTTTACATCTCCTACAATTCCTACTTTTAGTCCTTCAAACTTTCCGAATTCCTGATAGATGGTCATCAGATCCAGCATACATTGTGAAGGATGGTTTCCTGTTCCATCTCCTCCATTGATTACAGGGATCTTAATATTTTTCAGTTCTTCAAAGTATCTGTCTTTCTTATCTCGGATCACTACAAGATTTACTCCAAGGCTTTCAATGGTCTTTACTGTATCATAAAGACTCTCACCTTTATTTACAGAACTGTGTGAAGCATCAAAAGGAACAACCTGTAATCCTAATTTTCTTTCTGCAATATCAAAGCTTGTCTTTGTTCTTGTGCTGTCTTCGAAGAAAAGATTGGAACAAAAAACTTCGCCTTCAATTTTAGCAGTTTTTCCATTTCTGAAAGCTAGTGCTTCTGTCAGTATACTGTTGATTTTCTCGGTACTTAGTTCTGTAATCGTAAACATAATCTTAATTTTTAAGCATAAAAAAAGCGAAGACAACAATCTTCGCTAATAACAATAAATATCGTAAAGGGCGCTTTCGCCCGGTAAATCTAATGATATAAATGCTTTTTTATTCATTAGGTGCAAAGATACAACAATTTTATGAACCTACAAAAATTAAGTTTAAAATAAATTAAAAACTTCAGTACTTCTTATTCTCATTTAAAATTAATATTTTTGTTACAACACAACATTATTCTATGGATTTAAAAGACAAAATGATTCTCAGCATTATACAGGAAGACTCTACTTTATCGGTGAAAGAAATTTCAGAAAAGATAGGTCTTACCTTTACTCCGACGTATGAAAGAATCAAACAATTGGAGAAGCAGGGGATCATTCAAAAGTATGTAGGGCTTTTAAACCGTGAAAAGCTGGGCTTGAATATTGTAGTCTACTGTAATGTACGTCTTAAAGAGCAATCCAAGAAGGTATTGGAAACCTTTGAGAAGCATATCGGAAAATATGATGAAGTACAGGAAATCATCAGTCTTTCCGGAGAGTATGACTATATGCTGAAAATTATTGCCAAAGACATCAACTCTTATAATGAGTTTGCAGTCAATGTGATTTCAAACGTTCCTAATATCGGACAGTACCACAGCTCCATCGTACTTCATGAGGTGAAAAAATCTACTAAATTCAAAATTGAACTTGAATAATTCTTTTACTATTAAGCCTTAAGAAGCTTTATGTGATTTCATCACAATCATCAATTTCAAAGATCAAAATAAAATCCAACCATTAAGACAGCTTAAGCAATTAAGATTTAAGGATTTCACAACGATAAAACATAAGGCGATTCTAAAGTAATTTTTAGATTTTTTATGTCAACTCAAGCCTTTATATATCTTAATGGTTCAGATTTTTAACCTAATAATTTATTCTTCAGTTTATTAAACTGGTATTCTATTTTATCCAGGCATAGATTTCCTATACTTCCCTGGTGAGTATGATCTAAACTTCCCGGTTCGAATTCAAACTCATTGTTTTCAATCTCCTGTCCCACTTTTACATAAGCATCACGGAAAGAACTTCCGCTTTTCACTTCTTCATTAATCTTCTCTACACTGAACAGGTATTTATATTTTTCGTCCTCGAGAATTCCGTCTTTTACCTGAATATTGGGCAAGGTATAGCTTAAGATCTCAAGACATTCCTTTAATGAATCAATAGCCGGGAATAAAATTTCCTTAGTCAACTGTACATCTCTGTGGTATCCTGATGGCAGATTGTTTGTCAACAGGATCAATTCATTAGGCAACGCCTGAATTCTGTTGCATCGTGCACGAACCAATTCGAAAATATCCGGATTCTTTTTATGTGGCATAATGCTGCTTCCTGTTGTAAATTCTTTTGGAAAGCTGATAAAATCAAAGTTCTGATTCAGATACAGGCATACATCATATGCAAATTTCCCTAAAGTTCCTGCTAAAGTTGCCATTGCCATTGCCAGCATCTTCTCAGATTTTCCACGAGTCATCTGTGCATAGACTGAATTATAGTTCATGGACTGAAACCCCAGATTATAAGTAGTACTTTCACGGTTGATCGGGAAAGATGAACCATAACCTGCTGCTGAACCCAGCGGATTTTTATTAATGATATTTTTTGTTGAGAACAACATTTCAACATCATCCAAAAGGGCTTCTGCATATGCTCCAAACCACAATCCGAAGGATGAAGGCATCGCAATCTGCAAATGCGTATACCCGGGAAGCAGCACATTTTTATGCTGATTTGCCAATTGAATCAAAACCTGGAAAAATTCATCGGTCAATGCGGTAATTTCACGGATTTCATCTAGTAAATATAATTTTATATCTAATAAAACCTGATCATTTCTTGATCTTGCCGTGTGAATTTTCTTTCCCGTATCTCCTAATTTTGTAATCAGGATTGCTTCTACCTGAGAATGGATATCCTCAGCTTCTTTATCAATTTCAAAATTGCCATTTTCAATTTGCTGTAAAATATCATTTAATACTACCAGCATCTGCTCGGATTCTTCATGAGAAATAATTCCGGTTTCTGCAAGCATTATACAATGTGCCATAGAACCTTTAACATCATATTTGGCTAAACGTTCATCAAAGTCAAGGTCTTTTCCTACGGTAAAGTTATTGACTAATATATTGGTGGCCAGGTCATCCTTTTGCCATATTTTTTTCATAAGTATGATTGATTTTTCTAAGACTGCTATCATATATTGATTGCGTAACAGCCCGATTTAAAATATTTGATTGATTTTGACAAGCCCAGCAAGACTATCCTTATTATTATTAACTATAAAAAAACATTTCCTTAATATATAAAGTCACTTCTTAATGGTATCGTTTGCATAAATCCTTATTAAAATGTAAACTTTATTGCCTGCTGAGCATTAGTCAAAATATATGTTAAGCTGGAAGCCTGAAGCTAGAGGCTGGAAGTTAATAACCAACGATAACAACTTCCATTCTTCCATCTTCCTATTCCCATCTCTTCTTTATAACACTTTTTCCAAAATCTGGATGTAAATATCAATACCTTCTTCGATTTCATTGATATAGATAAATTCATCCGCTGTATGCGAGCGCCTACTGTCTCCAGGTCCTAATTTCACAGATGTACACGGGATAATCGCCTGATCTGAAGACGTTGGTGAACCATAGGTTGTCCTTCCTATTTCCAGTCCGGCTTTAACAAACGGGTGATCCATCTCTATTTTTGAAGAATTCAACCTGAAAGACCTTGCCGTAAGTGCTGATTTCATCTGGGACTGGATCATTTCAAAGGCTTCCTTATTGGAATATTCATCCGTTACCCTTACATCCAGTGTGAAATGACAGGACTCCGGTACTACATTATGCTGTACTCCGGCATGAATTCCGGACAGGGTTACTTTTACTTCGCCCAGATAGTCTGAAACCTTCGGAAATTTAAAGTTTAATATTCCCTGAAGATCCGCCATACATTTGATAATGGAATTATCATCATTAGGATGAGCAGCATGAGAAGGAGTTCCTTTCATTTCTCCGTCAATCACCAACAGTCCCTTTTCAGCTATTGCCAGATTCATCTGCGTGGGTTCTCCTACAATGGCAAGCTCTATATTTGGCAACTGTGGAAACAGAGCCTCGATTCCGTCAAAACCTGAAATCTCCTCCTCTGCTGTCAACGCAATCACTAAATTATATTCTAAATCTTCTTTCTCATAAAAATGTAAAAAAACCTGCGCCATAGAAACCAGAGAAGCTCCGGCATCATTACTGCCCAACCCGAAAAGTTTACCGTCTTTTTCAACCGGTACAAATGGATCAAGTGTGTAAGCTTTATTAGGTTTTACCGTATCATGATGTGTATTCAATAAAACTGAAGGCTTAAATACATCAAAGTTTTTATTGACCGCCCAAATATTATTTTTAAAACGCTTCGTCGGAATTTGATGCTTTTTAAAAAAGTTTTCAATCTCTACCGACGTATTGAATTCATCTTTACTGAACGAAGGAATTTCAATCAGCTTTTTAAGCAGCTCAACAGCATTATTCAATAATTCTTCTTTATTATAAACAGATTTCAGTTCCTGCATGATGATTCTCTATATGGTTTTTTAATTCTGTTTCTTTAATCAGAAACACCTTATTTACATTATTCTTTATAGCTCCAAGAGCATTCTCTAATTTGGGTAAAATCCCTTTGTGAAGCTTTCCTTCTTCCTTCAATGCTGTAAAATCATCTTCGGAAATACTTTTGATAAGAGATTCGGGATCATCTACATTTTCCAGGACTCCATTTTTATCAAAACAATACAGGAGTTCTACTTCATATTTCTCAGACAGAGCCTGCGCAATTACAGAGGCAATAGTATCTGCATTGGTATTAAAAAGGTTTCCTTTTCTATCATGCGTGATAGCAGAAAATACAGGAATAAGATCCAGTTTAATCAATTTTGAAACAAGCTTTTTATTCACACTTTTCTTATTGACATCTCCTACAAATCCAAAATCTATTTCCGAATGCTCTCTTTTTTTTGCTTTAATCAGATTTCCATCTGCCCCGGAAAACCCAATAGCATTGCATTTTTTCTGCTGTAGTTTTTCAACAATATTTTTATTGATTCCACCAGCATACACCATCGTTACAATATCCAATGTATCTTTATCCGTAATCCTCCTTCCGTTAATCATCTTCTGCTCTATGCCTAGCTTATCAGCCAATGTTGTGGCTAACTTACCTCCGCCATGCACAAGGATCTTCTTTTCTTTAATTTCGGAAAACTGATCTAAAAACTGATCCAGTAATCGTTCATCATCAATGAGCGCTCCGCCTATTTTTATGATGTATATTTTCTGTTTCATTTTTATTTTACATTTAGAATTGATAGGAATCTATTCCTATCTTGGGTTAAATCGTCCCTTTGGGACTCATTGGATGTTATTTTATATTGTCTAGAATTTCGCTGAAGACTGCCTGTGCTGAGAAAATACGGTTCTTTGCCTGTTGGTAGATGATTGAATTTTCTCCGTCCATTACTTCATCGCTTAATTCTACATTACGGCGAACCGGAAGGCAGTGCATTACTTTTGCCTGGTTGGTATTCGCCAGTTTTTCGTTAGTCAGCATCCAATCTTCCTTTACTTCAGGCATTGCTGCATAATCATCAAACGAAGACCAGTTTTTCACATAGATAAAATCTGCATCTTTCAAGGCTTCCTCCTGATTATGAATCACTTTTGTATCTTTTATAAAAGCCGGATCCAAATCATACCCTTCAGGATTAGTGATTACTAATTCAACATCCATTTCCTGCATCCATTCTGCAAAGGAATTTCCTACAGCATGAGCAATCGGTTTGATATGCGGTGCCCAGGTTAATACCACTTTCGGTTTACGGTCTTCTTTCCAGTTTTCTGTAATCGTAATACAGTCTGCCAGACTTTGCAAAGGATGACGCGTTGCTGATTCTAAAGAGATAACAGGAACTTTTGCATGTTGTTCAAACTGACTCAGAATGCTTTCATTTACATCATCTTCCTTACTTTTCATTCCAGCAAAACAACGAACAGCGATGATATCACAATATTGATTTAAAACTTCAATAGCGTCTTTGATATGCTCCACTGTATCTCCGTTCATCACCGCACCATCTGCAAACTCAAGATTCCATGCTTCCTGCGCTGCGTTTAAAGTCAATACATTTAGACCAAGGTTTTGTGCTGCAATCTGACTGCTTAAACGGGTTCTTAAGCTTGAGTTTAAGAATACAAGTCCTATAGTTTTCCCCTTTCCTTTTTCTGTTTCTGAAAGTGGGTTCGCTTTAATTTCTAAAGCTTTTTTTATGATTTCCTGTAAGTTTTCTACATCACTTACAGCAGTGAATTTTTTCATTTTGAATTGATTTTAAAGATTTTCCTTTACCTTCTTAGTCTTTTTAATCTTCAATATTTTCTAATACTGTTTTCAAAGCATTGATAAAAAGATCCGTTTCCTCTTTTTTGATATTAAGTGCCGGAAGAATCCTTAAAACACTTTTATCGTTTGAGTTTCCTGTGAAAATGTGATGATCAAAAAGTAAGCTTTTCCTTACCTCTGAACAGTCCCTGTCGAGTTCTATTCCAATCATCAATCCTTTCCTTCGGATGGATTTAATATGGGGCAAATCTTTAATTTCATTTTCAATATACTCACCCATTTGCTGAGTATTTTCGATAAGATTTTCATCTTTCATTACATCCAGAACAGCAATAGAAGCTACACAAGCTAAATGATTTCCACCAAATGTTGTCCCCAACAGACCATTACTAGCCTGAAATTTAGGACTGATTAAAACCCCGCCAACCGGAAATCCATTTCCCATTCCTTTAGCTGTGGTAATAATATCTGCTTGAATCCCGAATTCCTGATGAGCAAAGAAGTATCCGCTTCTTCCATATCCTGATTGTACTTCATCTAAAATCAAAACCGTATCATATTGATCACATAATTCTTTAATTTTAGATAAAAATTCTGTTGTTGGAATCATAATTCCTCCTACACCCTGAATTCCTTCAATAATTACGGAAGAAATTTCATTTCCGTGTATTGCAAAGGTTTCTTCAAGCTGCTCAATGTCATTCCAATCAGATTTAATGAATCGTTCTGAAAAATTCACCGGAGCAACAATCTTTGGGTTATCCGTTACAGAAACAGCTGCGGAAGTTCTCCCGTGAAATGACCCTGAGAAATAAAGCACTTTACTTTTTCCATTGTGAAAAGAAGCCAATTTCAATGCATTCTCATTAGCTTCTGCTCCTGAATTACACAGGAAAAGATTGTAGTCTTCATATCCTGAAAGCTTCCCAAGTTTTTCAGCCAGCTCTGCCTGTAATTCATTCTGAACTGAGTTAGAATAGAAAGAAATTTTCTCTAGCTGTTCTTTTAATTTATTTTGATAATGCGGATGATTGTGCCCGATAGAAATAACAGCATGTCCTCCGTAAAAATCAAGATATTTTTCACCTTTATCATCCCAAAGGAAAGATCCCTGAGCTTTAACCGGATTTATGTTGAATAATGGATATACGTTGAATAAATTCATGTCTTTTATAAATGATAATTGATTAATGATATGGGATTCGAGTTTCGAGTCCCCATAAATATCAGTTGGTGCATTAAAATGCTATCGGTTTCAGATTCAAGCCTGTATTTTCTTCCCAGCCCATCGCAATATTCATATTTTGTACAGCTTGTCCTGAAGCTCCTTTCAACAAATTGTCAATCGCTGAGTGAATAACGGCAACATTTCCACTCTTTTCAATTTGGATCACACAGCGATTGGTATTGACAACCTGCTTTAAATCAATTGCCTTTTCACTTACCGTAACAAACGGTGCTTCTGCATAAAAATCCTGATACAATTGATAGATGTCAGAAAGTCCCAAATCTGTTTTCATTGTAGAACTTGTAAAAATCCCTCTTGCAAAATCCCCTCTCCATGGTACAAAATTCAGGCTGACATTTTTATGATTAAACAAAACTATTTGTTGTAAAATTTCATCTACATGTTGATGAGTCAACGTTTTATAAGCTGATACATTATCATTTCTCCAGGTAAAATGTGTGGTTGCCTGTAAAGACTGTCCCGCTCCTGTAGATCCTGTAATCCCTGTTGTGAAAACTTCATCCAAAACTTCCTTTTCAGCTAATGGTAATAATGCCAATTGAATTGCTGTAGCAAAACATCCTGGATTGGCAATACTTTTTGAACCCGACAGTTGTTTTTTATTGATTTCCGGTAATCCGTAGATAAAATTTCTGTTTTCAAAATTTCCATCCAAACGGAAGTCATTTCCTAAATCAATAACCAGGGCTTCTTCTTTAACCGGATTTTGAGTTAACCAATTCTGACTTTCTTTATGAGGAAGACATAAAAAAAGAATATCCACCTCCTCAGGCTTATCCGTCAGAACCTGTTCACAAACGGTCGTTAAATCCGGGTACAGATCAGAAATTCTTGTTCCCGAATTCGAACGACTATATAAAAAACTCAATGTCACATGGGGATGGAAAGCCAGCAAACGTATTAGCTCGCTTCCTGTATAACCATTGGCACCAACTATTCCTACTGTTTTTTTCATGTTTTAATCGATAGGACCATATCCTATCTTTTGTTAAATCGTTCTTTCGGAACTCTAGTTGATATTTTGGTTAATCTGGTGATATATATTTAAAGAATTACTCACAATCTTGGTATATCCTTTTACATCTTCTCCTGTCCACGCTCTGTTAGCTTCTCCATAGCTTCCGAATTTATCCGACATTAAATCGTGATTGGATTCAATTCCGTTTAAAACAAATCGGTATGGATGAAGGGTTACAAATACTTTTCCGCTCACTGTTTTCTGGGAATCCGTTAAGAAAGATTCAATATTCCTCATCACAGGATCCAAGAAAAGTGCTTCGTGAAGCCAGTTTCCATACCAGTCAGACAACTGAGATTTCATCATTTGCTGGTATTTTGAAAGCGTATGTTTCTCCAATAAATGATGCGCTTTGATAATCACTGAAGCTGCTGCCGCTTCAAATCCTACTCTTCCTTTGATTCCTACAATCGTATCTCCTACATGGATGTCACGTCCGATTCCGTATGCAGAAGCCAACTCTTCTATTTTTTGGATAGCATATACAGAATGTTCAAAGCTCTCACCATTTACCGTTACCACTTCTCCATTTTTAAACTCAATTTCTAATGCTGAAGGTTGAGTTTCCTGAACCTGAGACGGAAAAGCTTCTTCCGGAAGATAGTTTCTTGATGTCAAAGTCTCTTTCCCTCCTACAGAAGTTCCCCAAAGTCCTTTATTCACTGAATATTGTGCTTTATGGAATTCCATTTCATATCCGTGGCTTTTCAAAAACTCAATTTCTTCTTCACGGGACAAAGCCATATCACGGATCGGCGTAATGATTTCAATATTTGGGCACATCACCTGAAAAATCAGATCAAAACGAACCTGATCGTTCCCAGCTCCTGTACTTCCATGGGCAATAGCATCTGCTCCCACTTCAATGGCATATTTTGCAATTTCCTGCGCCTGAATCGTACGTTCAGCACTTACAGAAAGAGGATATGTGTTATTTTTCAGCACATTTCCGAAAATTAAATACTTCACGCAAGAATTGTAATAATCTTCCTGAGCGTCTACGCACCTGTACTCTTTTACTCCAAGGTTTAAAGCTTTTCTTTCCAGTTCTTTTTCTTCTTCTTTGGAAAAACCTCCGGTATTTACAGTAACCGCATACACATCATACCCTAGAGTCTCACTAAGATATTTTGCACAGTAGGAAGTATCTAAACCTCCACTAAACGCTAAGATGACTTTCTTGTTCATTGCAATATTTAATTTCTGGTTGCTCATTCACAACACTGTTTACTTTATTATTATCAGGCTGATTGTTTACAACCTTATCTTTTTTCACATTTTCAGGAACGAAAAGCATTGCTGTACAAAGGCAGTTTTTACGTTCCTTTTTCATTAAAATTTCATAATTCACACAGTTCTTACAACCGCTCCAGAACTCCTCATCCTGAGTCAGTTCAGAATAGATGACCGGCTTGTATCCTAAATCACTGTTGATTTTCATTACCGCAAGACCTGTTGTTAATCCGAATACTTTTGCTTCCGGATATTTTTCTCTAGATAACTGGAAAACTTTATGCTTAATCTGAGTAGCTACTCCACCATGCCTGAATTTGGGAGATACAATCAATCCCGAATTAGCCACAAACTTCCCATGTGACCAGGTCTCTATATAACAGAAGCCTACCCACTCACCGTTTTCAGTGGCTACCACAGCATTGCCCTCTGAAATCTTCTTACTCAAATATTCTATGGAACGTTTTGCGATTCCCGTTCCTCTGCGCTGTGCAGAATCATACATTTCCTGCTGTATTTCACTCACATACATTAGATGTTCGCATGAGGAAATTTCTATTTCCATTTATTTATCTAATTTTTTTGGCAAATTTAAAATATATTTTCTTTAGAATGCAAATAAAAAAGATATTTTTTTTGTTTTAAAAAATTACACAGGTAAAATTATCTTTCTTCAAAAATGTATATTTGCTAATTTATTATATATTTGCTAAAATAATATAGCTATGGAAAATATATGCCCTAAATGCAAGAGTAACAAAGTAGTTAAAAGTGGTATCGTTAATGAAAAACAAAGGTTTCTCTGCAAGAGCTGCAACTATTATTTTACTGTTAAAAAACTGGGAAAACAGATTGATGACTATTATGTCACCAAAGCATTACAGCTCTATCTTGAAGGGCTAAGCTACCGTGAAATCGAAAGAATCATAGGAGTTTCCCATGTCACGATAAGTTCATGGATCAAAAAATATAATATTACAAGACCTCCTCATTCCGAATTCCATCCTGTATATAAAATACTGAAACAAAATGAATTAATTGAATATATTGCTCAGGAGGACAATATCAAAAACTCAGGGATTATTATTACTCAGTTTGCAGATAAATATATGTTGATTAAATGGGAAAGATTTAAGAAGTAATTTTAAGGTACGAGATTCATAGTGCGTTGTGAGAATACAAAAAACTACTAAATATCAACAGGTTAAAATAAAAAAAAATCCCAAAAACAGGAACACAAAATCCCGAACACGTAACACGTATCAAATTATAACTATACTATTACCACTAATATATATTAAATTTTCGTAAATAAATTATTAATTCCAATTTGGCTTTCACAAAAAACAACGCCAAAAATTGATAATTTATGAAGAAATTACTTACATTCATTGGAGTAGCCTTAATTAGCGGATCTATGTATTCGCAGGGTTCTCCTGATTACGGCAGTGGATTAAAAATAAACCTCAACCCTGAGGGAGACAAATTCATCAGATTTATTTTATGGGATCAGCTGTGGCTAAGAAACAGCGCAATGAATCCCGGAAGCATGGTTGGAAATGAACCAACAGACAACACATGGAACCTGGGAAACAGACGATTACGCGCTTTAACATATGCACAAATCTCCAAACGATATATGATTCTTCTTCATTTTGGGATCAATAATCAGACTTTCATTAACGGAGGTGCTACAGGTACTTCAGGAACAGGAGGGTATGGAAACGGAAAGAAAACCCAGATGTTTTTTCATGACGCCTGGAATGAATATGCAGTTATTTTACCTGGAGAAGCAGGAAAATTCAGTTTATCTTTAGGAGCCGGACTTCATTACTACATGGGACTTTCCCGTATGACCATGGCCTCCACTCTTAATTTCCTTACGGTAGATTCTCCGGTATTCTCCTGGCCATTAATTGATAATTCGGATCAGTTTGGAAGACAAATCGGAATGTTCGCCAAGGGGAAATACGGAAAACTAGAGTATCGTTTTAGTTTAAATAAACCTTTTGCTACAGATCTTGCTCCTGCCAACGTAACCGATCCATCAAAAGCTGTAGCTGTAGACAATAATGGAAATCCAAGTTTCTCAAAAGCAGGATATGTGGAATATCAATTTCTTGATGAGGAATCCAACACATTACCCTTCAAAGTAGGGTCTTATTTGGGAACAAAGAAGGTTTTCAATGTAGGAGCCGGGTTTTACCATCAGGCAGACGGCACCAGAACTTCCGTAAATTCAAATGTTGAAAAACACGACATTACTCTTTTCGCAGTAGATGCTTTCGCAGATATTCCTTTAGGAGAAGCAAAAAACAAAATGGCCGTTTCGGCTTACGCAGGATATTATAATTACAATTTCGGCCCAAACTATGTAAGAAATCTGGGAACAATGAATATTGCAGCAACAGATCCTAATTTCATTGGCAACAAAGCCATCGCAGGGCCAGGAAATCTACAACCCACCATCGGAACAGGCAATATTATCTACGCACAGGCTGGTTTACTGTTACCAAGTCAGGCAGAAAAGCCAAAGATCAGAATACAACCTTTTGCAGCTTATACTCATAAAAACTTTGAAGCTTTTGATAAATCATCTTCTCAGTTTGATGTTGGAGCCAATTGGTTTATTGATGGACATCACGCAAAAATCACTACGCAATATTCTACAAGACCGGTTTACACAAGTCCTTCTGAAAGCCCATCTTCAAAAGGAGAATTCATTGTGCAATTCCAGATCTATTTATAATCTGAATACACTAAGGCTATAAAAATTATAATGACTCTATACAATTTTACATCACTGTCATTGACTACGTCGAATCTTCGATTTCTGACGAAGGAAGAATCTCATAATATTGCTTAGATTCTTCATTTCACTTCTGAACTACGTTCGCAGACCTTCAATCTGTATTCAAAATGACAGAGTCATAGGAATAAGATATTAAGAATAAAACGCCTCACTATTCCATTTTCTATTAACATCAAAAACTAATCAATATGAGCGAAAATCATCACGAAAGCTACGAAAATATGACCGACAGGCAGAAAAACCGCACTATTTGGAGTGTGATCACCGCCTCATCCCTCGGAACATTGATAGAATGGTATGACTTCTATATCTTTGGAAGTTTAGCCATCGTTTTAGCGACCAAGTTTTTCCCGGCTGACAATCCGACAGCAGCATTTTTGTCTACTTTAGCTACTTTTGCCGCAGGATTTGTGGTAAGACCTTTTGGGGCTTTATTCTTCGGAAGATTGGGTGACATTATCGGAAGAAAATATACTTTCCTCGTCACGCTACTCATTATGGGATTTTCCACGTTCCTGATCGGATGTATCCCAAGTTATGAAACCATCGGGTTCCTTGCTCCGGTTTTGGTTTTAATCCTAAGATTATTACAAGGACTTGCTCTTGGGGGTGAATATGGAGGAGCCGCAACCTATGTAGCAGAATATGCACAACCACATCGAAGAGGTTACTGGACTTCATGGATCCAAACTACAGCCACCGCAGGACTTTTCATTTCACTAATTGTTATTTTAATCACAAAGACCACCCTTTCTCCGGAAGAATTCGATGGTTGGGGTTGGAGAATTCCTTTCTGGATTTCCATTTTAATGGTAGGTGTTTCATATATCATCAGAAAAAACATGAAAGAGTCTCCGCTTTTTGCCAAGGCAAAAAGTGAAGGCAAAACTTCTAAAAATCCTTTAAAAGAGAGTTTTGGTAATAAATTCAACTTCAAATTCGTTTTGCTTGCCCTTTTTGGAGCAGCTATGGGACAAGGGGTAATCTGGTATACCGGACAATTCTACGCCATGAGCTTCATGCAAAAAGTAATGAATATTGATTCTACGCAGGTAGATTATTTAATGGCAACCGCTTTGTTTTTAGGAACTCCTTTCTTTGTATTTTTCGGTTGGCTGTCAGATAAAATCGGACGAAAAGCGGTGATGATGACCGGAATGCTGATTGCTATTTTAGCTTACAGACCTATTTACGACACTATGTTCAAAAGCGTCAGCCTTGAAAATAAAACAGTTGCCACCAACGGAATTACAGAAAAGAGAACGGCAAAAATTCACAAGGATATTGCAACAGACAGCCTTGTTACCTTCCATAAAGAAACACTTTTCACCGATGGTACTTTAATAAAAAAAGACAGCATCGTTCACTGGTCACCAAGCGGTCCGGTTATGAAAGAGGGAAAAGCTGAAGAACCAAAGGTTTCACAATCGGTAAAAGTAAGTGACAGCACAAAATGGTATTTGGTATTCATGGTATTCATCCAGGTCATCTTTGTAACCATGGTTTACGGTCCCATTGCTGCGTTCCTTGTTGAAATGTTCCCGGTAAGAATCCGTTACACCTCGATGTCCTTGCCTTATCACATTGGAAATGGGGTATTTGGAGGACTTCTTCCTGCCGTAGCTACTTATCTTGTAACCACCGGAAAAGAAGCCGGACATGCCACATGGTATCTGGAAGGATTATGGTATCCGATTGGAGTGGCCGCAGTCTGTTTGATTATCGGATTAATTTATCTTAAAAATAAGAACAATAATCTTCACGATTAATCACTGAATCACTCAAATTTTTATTAATTTTAAAACTACTAAAATGAACGGACTAAAAAAAATATTAGGTATACTTTGGATCGCAATAGCAGTGGTCGTAGGGTATTTTGGAATTACGGTAATGGGAATCCCCAAGATCACTTCAGGAAAACAGGAAGATTTGGTTTTCGGAATCATCATTATGTTTGTACTGATGCCGATTATCTCAGGCGGAATGGCTGTTTTTGGTTACTATTCCTTAACCGGAGAATATTCTGATGAAAAAATATAATTATAAAAGATAAAGGTAATTGGTGAATAATACTGTTCATCAATTATCTTTTTATCCATCATCATTTATGAAAAAGAGACACGAACAAAAACTGGTTATCCTGAGTATTGGACTGATGATTGCCTTCAGCATCCCTATTTCGCTGCTTTTCAACAGTGAAAAAGAAGTGTTTGGATATCCCATGTTCCTTATCTACCTGTTCGCTGTCTGGATGATCTCTATCATAATTTCCTTTGTAATTGTTAAAAAATACAATGAGTAGTATTGCATTATTTTTTGTGGTTCTGTTTTATCTGGCTCTTCTGTTCTTAGTTGCTCACCTGGCAGAGAAGAAAAGAAGTAAGTTCTGGATCAACAATCCTTACATTTATGCATTGTCTCTTGCTGTGTATTGTACAGCATGGACTTACTACGGAAGTATTGGTGTAGCTGCTACAAGCGGATTAAATTATTTACCTATTTATATTGGCCCTGCCATGATTATCCCTGCCTGGATCTATATCAATACAAGGATTGTAAGAATCGCCAGGGTTAATAAAATAAGCAGTCTTGCAGATTTCATCTCGTTACGATATGGAAACAGCAGAAGTCTGGGTGCCATCATTACGATTGTCTGCCTGTTAGCAATTGTTCCTTACATCGGATTACAGATCAAAGCCATATCTGAAACCTTCCATCTGGTAACGGAAACTCCTATGTCAAAGGATATCCTGACCGATAATGCCACATTTGTTGTTGTTCTAATCGCTTTGTTTTCTTCCTATTATGGAACGAGATATGTAGATGCTTCGGAAAAACGACTGGGAATCATTTCTGCCATTGCCCTGGAGAGCTTTTTAAAGCTATTCTTTATTATCATTCTTGGGCTTTTTGTGATCTATTATGTTTTTGACGGGTTTACAGATATTTATCAGAAAGCCAGTCATTTTGAAGATTTTAAAGAAAAAAATACATTTAATGGGATTGAAGGAGCCATGAACTGGATGGTTCTGTGCATGATCTCAGCAACAGCAATCTGCATATTACCCAGACAATTTCACACAGCGATTGTTGAAAACAGACAGGAAAAGCATATCAGAACAGCCATCTGGTTTTTTCCGCTTTATTTATTGACCTTCACTATATTCATTTTTCCGATTGCATGGGGTGGAAGACTGATCTTTGATGGAGAAAAGGTAAACCCTGAATTCTACTCTATTTTAATTCCGCAGCATTTTGACAATACTTTAATCACCGTTTTGGTTTTCCTTGGCGGATTGAGTTCGTGTATTTCCATGATTATTATTTCGGCCATCACTTTATCCATTATGCTTTCCAACAACCTTATCATTCCTTATGGTTTACTTGGAAAACTGAAATCTGAGAATGAAGCACAAAATACAAGAAGCATCACTAACATTAGGAAATTCAGCATTTTCGCACTGATTATCATGGCTTTTGTGTTCTATAAATATTTCATTTTAAAAACATCACTGGATTCTGTTGGATTAATCTCGTTTGTAGTCATTGCACAGCTTGCACCTGCCTTTTTCGGCGCTATATTCTGGAGAAGAGGAAGCTACAAAGGTGCAGTGATTGGTCTTGCTGCAGGATTAGCCATATGCTATTTCGGATTAATCATCCCGCAGTATTATTTCTCATACAACCAGGAACTCAAAGGGGTTTTAAGAGATATGTACAATTCTTTCAATTTCTTCACCATTCCTTATCTGGCAAGGATTCCGCAAATATTTTTTTGGTCAATGCTGGTGAATACAGGTTTATTTACCATTATTTCCGTGAGTACCAAAGGAAATTACCGTGAAAGAAACTTTGCCGAACTGTATGTAGATATCGACAAATACATTCAGAATCATGAAAATGCTTTTATCTGGAGGGGAACAGCCTACATCTCTGACATTCAAAATATACTGGAGAGATTTTTAGGTAAAAACAAGACCGAACAGGCCTTGAGAATTTTCAATTTAAAATATAATATTGATTCTAAAACAGAGACTGCCGATTCAAGATTCATCAAATTCTCGGAAAACCTTCTGGCAGGACGAATCGGGACAGCATCAGCTAAAATTCTGATTGAAGGGGTCACCAAAGAAGATAAAATATCTCTTAAGGAAGTTTTGAATATCCTTGAAGAATCTAAGGAAAATATCAGCTTAAACAAAAAACTTACAGAACAGTCTGAAGAATTACAAAAGCTCTCTAATGACCTCAGAACAGCTAATGAAAACTTAATCGTTAAAGACCGTCAAAAAGATGATTTTCTGGATTCTGTTGCCCATGAACTGAGAACTCCCATCACAGCGATCCGCTCAGCCGGGGAAATACTGGCTGATGATGATGACATTCCTTTTGAAATTAAACAGGAATTTTTAAACAATATCATCACCGAATCTGACAGATTAAGTGAAATCATCAACGATATTCTTTATCTTGATAAGCTTCAACATGGTGAAATCTTATTAAGTATCCAACAAAATAACATTCTTGAAACCTATAAAAAAGCATTAAGCCCCCTCCTTCACCTGATACAACAGAAAAACATTCATTTAAGTGAGGTCAATCTCCTGAATCGGGTTATATTTGAGTATGATGAAGCCAGAATGATTCAATTGCTTCAGAATATATGGGGAAATGCCTTAAAATTTACGGATGAACAGGGAACGATACAAACTAAATTATTTGAAAAGGAAAATCAATTGATAATTACCATTTTCAATACCGGAAAGCACATCCCGGAAGAGGATCTGGAAATGATTTTTGACAAGTTTTATCAATCCAGAAATCAAAATATTTTAAAACCTACAGGAAGCGGACTTGGCCTTGCCATTTCCAAGAAAATAATACAAGCCCACAACGGAAGTATAAAAGCGGAAAACAGCGGTCTTGGAGTAACTTTTACCATCAGCCTTCCTAACAGTATAACAAAAGAGATTAAAAATGAAGTTGAACACCTTTAAAAAACCTTTATGAAAAAGATAATCATTGCGGATGATGAACACAAAATATTAATGTCACTGGAATATAGTTTTAAAAAGAACGGTTATGACGTTTATATTGCCCGTGATGGAACGGAGGTTCTGGAGTTTTTAAAAACCATGGTTCCGGATGTGATTCTTCTCGATATCATGATGCCGAATCTTGACGGTTACAGCACGTTAGACCTCATCAAACAGGATGAAAAAATGAAAAACACCAAGGTGATCTTCCTGAGCGCGAAAAACAATCCAAGAGATATTGAAAAAGGGCTTGAAATGGGGGCGGACGCCTATGTAACAAAACCCTATTCTATTAAAAAACTGATGCAGCAGATTGAGGAGATGTTTTAGGGAGACAAGAAGCATCTCACTTTGACAAGAAGAAGCAAAAAAAAACACCAAACACACGATTATTACTATGGATTCAGATACTCTATTTAAACAAAGCATAGAAGACAAAGAAAAATTTTGGAAAGAGCAGGCCGAAGCTATACAATGGTTTCAATTCCCTCAACAAATCCTATCAAAAGACCCCAACGACTATCCACAGTGGTTTGCTGATGGAGAGCTTAATATGTGTTATTTATGTATTGACAAACATATTGAAGATGGTTTTGGCGATCAGAATGCTATTGTTTACGATTCTCCGGTTACAGGTCAAAAGAGAATATATACATTCAATCAGGCCAAGGAAGAAATATCAAAATTGGCAGGAGGATTAACTTCTTTAGGACTAAAAAAAGGTGACACAGCGGTTATTTATATGCCGATGATCCCACAAACCCTTTTTGCTATGCTTGCCTGCGCAAGAATTGGCGTTATTCATAATGTGGTTTTTGGCGGATTCGCTCCTCATGAGCTGGTGGTAAGAATTGATGACTGTAAGCCTAAAGTTTTAATCACGGCAACCGCAGGAATAGAGATCGCCAAAAGAATCCCTTATCTTCCATTGGTAGAAAAGGCCATTGAATTGGCACAGGATAAAGTAGACAATATTATCGTTTACGACAGAAAATTAGTAGATAATCGGGATGAAATGTTTGATGGACTGATCGATTATGAAGAATTGGTTCAAAAATCAGCTCCTATTGACTGTGTTTCTATAGAATCCACTCACCCACTCTATCTGCTTTATACTTCCGGAACTACAGGAAAACCTAAAGGGATTGTTCGTGACACGGGCGGCTATGCCACAGCACTAAAGTTCTCCATGAAATACATGTACGGTGTTGAACCCGGCGAAACCTATTGGGCTGCCTCTGATTTCGGTTGGGCTGTTGGACACAGTTATTCTGTTTATGGGCCGCTCCTCAATAGAAATACAACAATTATTTTTGAAGGAAAGCCTATTATGACACCTGATGCAGGAACTTTTTGGAGAATTATCTCTGAATATAAAGTTTCTGTTATGTTCACAGCTCCCACTGCTATCAGAGCAATAAAAAAAGAAGACCCTAATGGTGAACTGGTAAAAAAATATGATCTGTCTCATTTCAAAAAGCAGTTTCTTGCCGGTGAACGCTGTGATGTAGCTACTTTGGACTGGTTTGGTGAGCATATCGGGGTTCCAGCTATCGATCACTGGTGGCAGACAGAGTCCGGATGGCCAATGCTCGGCTTATTAACATTTGACGACAATTACAACATCAAAAGAGCTTCTGCAGGAAAACCCATTCCAGGATATGACATCAAAATTTTTGATGAAAACGGACTGGAGCTGAACCCGCACCATGAAGGCTATTTAGTTATAAAGTTACCTCTTCCGCCAGGAGCTATGCTAGGAATCTGGAAGGATTATGATCGATTTGAGAACAGCTATTTATCCCAATACAAAGGATATTATTTTTCCGGTGACGGCGCTATACAGGATGAAGATGGCTATATTTTCATCACGGGAAGAGTGGATGACGTAATCAATGTAGCCGGCCATCGACTTTCAACATCCGAAATGGAAGAAATTGTTTCTTCACATCCTGATGTTGCGGAATGCGCTGTGGTGGGAATTGATGATGATCTAAAAGGACAGGTTCCGTTTGCAACGGTGGTTCTAAAAAATGGTTCCTCCATTACCGAAGAGGACATCGAAAAAAATATCATTCAGATGGTTCGTGAAAAGATTGGCGCTGTAGCTTTTTTAAAAAACACAATGGTTGTCAAAAGATTACCCAAAACCCGATCCGGAAAGATTTTAAGAAAGCTTATCAGAACATTGCTGGACGGGA
Source organism: Chryseobacterium sp. G0162 (assembly GCF_003815715.1). Taxonomy (NCBI): domain Bacteria; kingdom Pseudomonadati; phylum Bacteroidota; class Flavobacteriia; order Flavobacteriales; family Weeksellaceae; genus Chryseobacterium; species Chryseobacterium sp. G0162. The sequence goes on from NZ_CP033922.1 coordinate 577,685, forward strand.
AAGATTTTCAGATTCCGTCTACCATTGATGATGAAAAAATTATTGAAGAAATCCAGGAAAAGATCAGGGAATATAGGGGGTAAGCGAAAAATTAAACATATATTTAAAATACAATTCAAATTTCAAAAAACGAAAGGGATATGAGAAATTACTTAATAGAAGATTTACCACAATACTTTGAAGATTACAAAAAATCTATCAAAAATCCGAAGAAATTCTGGGATAAGGTAGCCGATCAAAATTTTGTGTGGTATCAGAGATGGAGCAAGGTTGTTAAGTACGATATGAATGAAGCTAAAATCGAATGGTTTAAAAATGCCAAACTTAATATCACCAAAAACTGTCTGGACAGGCATCTCGCCATAAGAGGAGATAAAACAGCCATTATCTGGGAACCGAATGATCCTAAAGAAGAGGCTCAGCATATTTCATACAACGAATTGTATACCCGTGTTAATAAAACAGCTAATGTTTTAAAGGATATGGGTATTGAAAAAGGAGACAGAGTCTGCATCTACCTTCCGATGATTCCGGAGTTGGCTATTACCATGCTGGCTTGTGCCAAACTGGGAGCTGTTCATTCTGTTATTTTTGCCGGATTTTCTGCCTCTGCCGTATCTTCAAGGGTGAATGATTGTGAAGCTAAAATGATAATCACTTCAGATGGAAGTTATAGAGGAAGTAAAGTTCTGGATCTGAAAAGTATTGTGGATGAAGCGTTGGAAAAAACACCAACTATTGAAAAAGTTTTGGTGGTGAAGAGAACTCACAATGAAATCAAGATGAAGGAAGGAAGAGATCATTGGCTGGCAGATCTGTATGAAAAAGCCTCCACTGATTTCGTAACCGTTATTATGGATTCTGAAGATCCGCTTTTCATTCTTTACACTTCCGGTTCTACTGGAAAACCAAAAGGAATGCTTCACACCTGTGCCGGATACATGGTCTATACCGCTTATACCTTCAAAAATGTATTTAATTATAAAGAAAACGATATTTATTGGTGTACCGCAGATATTGGTTGGATCACAGGCCACTCTTACATTCTTTACGGACCATTATTGAATGGAGCTACTACTGTTATTTTCGAGGGAGTCCCAACCTATCCTGAGCCGGATCGTTTCTGGGAAGTGATTGAAAAACATAAGATCACCCAATTCTATACCGCTCCTACTGCTATTCGTTCCTTAGCTAAAGAAAGCACTGAATGGGTAGACAAACATGATCTGAGCTCTTTGAAAGTAATCGGATCTGTAGGAGAACCTATCAATGATGAAGCATGGCATTGGTTTAACGATCACGTAGGAAAGAAGAAATGTCCGATTGTTGATACCTGGTGGCAAACCGAAACGGGAGGAATCATGATTTCACCGCTTCCTTTTGTAACTCCCACCAAACCAACTTATGCCACTCTTCCTCTACCGGGAATCCAACCCGTTTTGATGGATGATAAGCGTAATGAAATTACTGGAAATCAGGTAACCGGAAACTTATGTATCCGTTTTCCATGGCCGGGAATCGCAAGAACCATCTGGGGTGACCATCAAAGATATAAAGAAACTTACTTTACCGCTTTCCCTGGAAAATATTTTACGGGAGATGGCGCTTTGAGAGACGAAGTAGGCTACTACAGAATTACCGGCCGTGTTGATGATGTAATCATTGTTTCCGGACACAATTTAGGAACTGCTCCTATTGAAGACAGCATCAACCAACACCCTGCCGTTGCAGAATCTGCCATCGTAGGTTATCCACATGACATCAAAGGAAATGCTTTATATGGCTATGTAACACTTAAAGAAACCGGCGAAGGTCGTGATAAGGAAAACCTTAAGAAAGAAATCAATCAGTTGATTTCCGATCAGATTGGGCCTATTGCTAAGCTGGATAAAATACAATTCGTTTCAGGACTTCCAAAAACACGTTCCGGTAAGATTATGCGTAGAATTCTTAGGAAAATTGCAGAGGGAGACTTCAGTAATTTCGGAGATATCAGCACATTACTAAATCCGGAAATTGTAGATGAAATTAAAAACGAAAGAATTTAATCGAATCTCAAATAGTAAAACAAAAAGATCATTTCTATACGAAATGGTCTTTTTTTATCTATAGAAAGAACGATGAAGTATAAAATATAATCTGTAGATTTTACACCTGAACGGTCTGCCAAATCTGCGGGAGCAATAAGTAATTCATATCAGAAAGTTAGAGTTAAATAATAAAAAATGTTCGCAGTACCTTTCATCAGGGTGATTTATGAATTATCACAGATTTATCAAATGATTAAAAAATTATCAGTTTTACAAATTTAAACACGCGTTCAATAGATATCTTCAAATAATTTAACATTATAATATAGATAAAATATTAATAGATATTTTTTTTTGGCTATACATCAAAAAAATAAGAAAATTTTATTAACTTTAATCAGAACTTTAAAACCCATTAATTATGTCAAATATATTAGCTGGGCTATTTGAGCACAATAGCGATTACAAAAAGCTTGAAAGTGATCTGGAAAATTCAGGAATTCCTAGTTCAGATTACATTGTATACCTTAACAGTGAAGCGAGTAACGCCCAATACCTGGCAAGTGTGGCGGTAAAGGATAGCGGCCAGGCGGATAGTGCCCGGAGCATTTTCACGAAAAATGCAGTTATAAAGACTTATTTCTTCGAAAATATGAGCATTGATCAGGCAAATTATGATACCATAAAAAAGTATATCGATGCCAGAAACAGGGCCGAAATCCATAACAGTCCTGATATTAAAATTAAAACGTCCAGTGACGGCATGAATTCAGAAGTGAAATTCTAAACGACATAAAACTTAATAACCGAAAATCCGTAGTACATACTGCGGATTTTTTATGTTTGAAAAAAGTAAAAATTTTCGTATTTTCGTTTAATTATAGGCATCTGCACAAATGAGTTACGATTTAGAACAAGAGAATAAAGAGATCCTTGCCAGATATAAGGATCTGATTTCTAACACCTACAGAACGCTGGATGAGGAAAATAACAAACTTATCCGGAAAGCATTCGATATTGCATTGGATGCTCATAAGGACCAAAGGAGAAAATCCGGGGAGCCTTACATTTACCATCCTATCGCTGTAGCCAAAATTGTAGCGACAGAAATTGGCTTGGGCGCAACTTCCATTGCCTGTGCATTGCTTCATGATGTGATTGAGGATTCTGACTATACCTATGAAGATCTGAAAAAAATCTTTGGGGAAAAAATCGCCAATATCGTGAATGGATTAACCAAAATATCCATCATGAATCATCAGAATATCTCTGTACAGTCAGAAAACTACAGAAAACTGTTGCTGACACTGTCTGAGGATTTCAGGGTTATTCTGATCAAAATTGCAGACCGTCTTCACAATATGCGGACATTGGAAAGTATGGCTCCGGACAAGCAGAAAAAAATCGCTTCAGAAACGGTTTATATCTATGCTCCGATGGCTCACCGTCTTGGGTTATATAATATCAAATCCGAGCTGGAAGACCTTTCCCTAAAATACAATAATCCTGAGGTATACAATGAAATCACGGAGAAATTGGAATTGGCCAAAGAAAGCCGCGAAAGATATATTGAAGAATTCAAAACTGAAGTTTCTGAACGACTGAAAGAAGAAGGTTTAAATTTCACCATCAAAGGACGTGCAAAAGCTATTTCTTCCATTTACAGAAAAATGCTGAAGCAGGGGGTTTCTTTTGAAGAAGTTTTTGACAACTATGCGATCAGAATTATCTATAAATCGGATGCTAAAAACGAAAAATTCCTGGCATGGAAGATTTATTCCATTGTTACGGATGTTTATCACAGTAACCCATCAAGAATGCGTGACTGGATTACCCAACCCCGTTCTACAGGATATGAAAGTTTGCACCTGACCGTTCTTGGCCCAGATAAAAAATGGATTGAAGCACAGATCCGTTCAGAACGAATGGATGAGATCGCTGAAAAAGGGGTGGCTGCTCATTACAAATACAAGGAAGGCTATAAGCAAAGTTCTGATGATCGTAATTTTGAAAAATGGGTTACGGAGATCCGTGAAGTGCTTGAGCAGCAGCAAAACCTGTCTACTTCCGAACTTTTGGATAATATCAAACTGAACCTTTATTCCAAAGAAGTATTTGTGTTTACGCCAAAAGGAGAAATTAAAATTCTACCAACCAATGCAACCGCTCTGGACTTTGCCTTTTCCGTCCACTCTGACCTGGGAATGAAGTGTTTGGGGGCCAAAATCAATGGAAAATTGGTTCCTATTTCCTATATTCTACAAAATGGTGATCAGATCGATATCCTTTCTTCTCAGAATCAGAAACCTAAATCTGACTGGCTGGAGTTCGTTGTCACTTCGAAAGCTAAATCAAAGATTAAAAGCTACCTGAATTCCCAGAAAAATCAACTGGTAGAAGAAGGAAAAGAAATTTTACAAAGAAAACTTCGTCATGCGAAAATCAATTTTAATGATGAAGAAATTAATAAATTACAAAAGTTTTTTAACTTAAAATCTTCTCAGGAACTTTTCCTTAAATTCCAAAGCAACGAACTGGATGTCAGTAGCTTAAGAAAATACATTGAAAGTAAGAACGTATTCAACAACTTACTCTCAAGATTCAGAAAGTCTCCATCTAAAAGCGTTAACTTCGAGGAACCGAAAGAGCAAAACCTTGATATGATCGTCTTTGGAAAAGATGAGGAAAAACTGAATTACACCTATGCAAAATGCTGTACTGTAATTCCGGGAGACAAGATCTTCGGATTTATCACTATTTCTGATGGAATCAAGGTACACAGTGATAACTGTCCGAATGCCATTAATCTTAGAGCACAATATGACTACCGTGTCATTCCTGCCAAATGGGTGAACGAAGAAAGTTTCAAAAACCGAGTGAAAATTGAAATCGAAGGTCTTGACAGAATGGGAATGATTAATGACATTACCACAGTCATTAGTGGGAGTATGGGAATGGACATGAAAAGTATGTCTATTGAATCCAACAACGGCGTTTTCACCGGAAATATCAATCTTGAAGTTAAAAATAAGGGGCAATTGGAGGAAACCTTCAAGAAGCTCAAGAATATTAATGGAGTCTCCAGGGTGAGACGACTACAATCATAAACATGAATTTATCACTCTATTTTAAAAAATTTTTCAACAACAGTCAAGCCTCAGGAATCATCCTTATTTTCTGCGTGCTTATTTCATTACTTATTGCCAATTCCTCTCTTGCCGGAAGCTTTCAAAGCTTTTTAGACAAGGAAATAGGAACCCATCTGTTTGAGCTGGAATATCCTGTCAGCATCTGGATCAATGATGGTCTGATGGCCGTATTTTTCCTTTTGGTGGGGCTGGAAATTAAAAGAGAACTTGTAGAAGGTGAGCTTTCTTCTTTCAAGAATGCATCATTGCCTATTTTTGCAGCAGTGGGCGGAATGCTTGTACCTGCTGTTGTGTACAGTATTTTCAATTCCGGAACAGAATACAGCAATGGCTGGGGAATTCCGATGGCTACGGATATTGCTTTTTCTTTAGCGATTATTTCGATGTTAGGAAAGAAAATTCCTAATTCAATTAAAATATTCCTGGCTGCATTAGCGATCGTTGATGACCTGGGGGCCATTCTTGTGATTGCAATTTTTTATACTGAACAGATTCACTGGACTTATCTCCTACTCTCTTTTGGTGTAACAGCTCTGTTGTTTATTTTAAATTTTTTAAAGGTTACCAAAACAATATTTTATATTATCCCTGGATTATTTTTATGGTATTTCCTTCATCACTCGGGAATCCATGCAACCATTGCAGGAGTTTTACTGGCATTTTCAATTCCTACGAATGCATCTAATGTAGAAATTTCACCATTGGAAAAACTGGAACATCAGCTTCATATTCCTGTAAGCTTTTTAATCATGCCTATTTTCGCTCTGACAAATACCAATATTACTTTCTCAAATGAAATGGTAGCCGGTGTTACGAGTACATTAGGACTAGGAATTATCTGCGGATTGATTCTTGGAAAACTGATTGGAATTAACTTATTCTCTTTAATTGCCATTAAATTAAAGCTTAGCTCTTTACCACAAAACAGTAACTGGACTCAGATGATAGGTGTAGGACTTCTGGCCGGGATCGGATTTACAATGTCCATTTTCATTGCCTTATTATCATTTAAAGGAGAGATTGAGATTCAGGATGAAGCTAAATTTGCCATCCTGATTGCTTCTTTTATTGCAGCAATTTTGGGATATCTAATTTTAAGTCTAAGTTCTAAAGGAAATATGGAACCGGAAGAAGATTAATTCTTCTTCTGGTCTCCCAGCTTTCTTCTGTGCTGTTCATCACTTTCAAAATCCGGCTCTGTAACAGGTGTGTGATAATGAACAGTTTCTTTCTGAATTTCATCTGACAGCAGCTTTTCTATTCTAAGTTTCCTGATCGCCATATTCAGTTCGTTTCCAAAGAGTAAAAGATATACATTGACATTTACCCATACCATCAGCAGGATCATACTTCCAATAGATCCGTAAAGCACATTATATCGGGCAATATCTTTTACATAGATGGCAAAAATATAGGTCGTAAGCAAAAATAATACGGTTGTAAGAATTGCCCCCGGAACAGCCTGTCTGAATCTGGTAATTTTTACGGTTCCCAACCAGTAAAATAAGGTTAAAAGAATAAAATAAAATAACGGAAAAGAAACGAAACCAATGATACTGGAAAGGTTATCCACCAACCATGTTACATCATAAGCGGGAGCAAAAAGCTTCATCACAACTTCTACATAATAGACTCCGAAAAGCGTTAAAAATACAATGGTAATAAAGCCTATTGTAATAAAGAATGAAAGAATAAATTCCTTTACATCACTGAGCTTTTCTTCTGTATTTTCATTAAATCCATTAATCAGGGAAAAAGTACCATTTGTTGCAAAAATAAGTGCCAATACGATAGTCAGATTACTAATCCCTTTCATATTGGGAATGATATTGGTTTCGATATACCCTCTCACATCACCTTCCATATTAGAAGGAAAAACATTATGCATCAGCACCTCAAAAATATAAAATTGAAGTTTATCATAATGCGGCATATAAGGCAATACCGAAAGCAGGAACAGGATAAAAGGGAATAAACTCATGGTAAAGCTCCAGGAAATTGCTGCTGCTTTTCGCCCTATCTTTCCTTTGAAAATCCCGGAGATATAGATCTGAAACATCTGCCAAAGTGATATTCCCAAAACGGGAATATGGATGTCGTCAAAAAACTCCTGAACCTTCAGGATAAATCGGGGAACCTTTACACTCATCTATTGCAATTTCGTAATTAGTTAAGAGATCAAATACCAAATGACTCAAATTACGAGTATTTTTTAAGATATTTTCTCTGTCTCTCTTACAAATATAAACATTTTCCCTCTCCTGTTTCTCAATCTGAATTATATAGAATGGAGACTTACAGACATTCACAATAAAAATCCCGATCATTTCCCTTTTATAGATATCATCCTTTTCAAATTAAATGCAAACCATTAAAATAATAAAAATAATAATCGGACGACTATGCATTAAATTGTCTTAAATGATGATCCATATGCTTGTAAACAAAAATACCAATCTCCTCTTTTGTCATCTTTCCAAAAAAGTCGTGAATAAAATTAGGGTTGGTGTAATTCACATAGGAAGCAATCTGTTCTTTCCAGTTCTTCTTCAGAGCTTCAGTATCTCCTGATGATTCCTTTATTGCAAAACTTCCTGCTGGAGAATTTCTGCTCATAGGTTTATCATCCTTTACCATTCCCTTCAGGACCATTTTACCAAAGAGTTTCCCTAAAAAATCCTGCTTATAGGTATAATGACTACTGCCAAGCATCCAGTCATTCCATACAGTACAATGTTTTACCATTTGATAGAGGTTCATTTTCCCCCATTGTGCAGTATTCTTTTGAGAAAGCGTATCAATCCTGCTGATAAGTTCCTCTCTAACATTAGAATCAAATATTGTTTTCATAATAAATATTTTTGTAAAATTATTATACTTAAAAAATAGTTCTACTACGCAAAAACGACATATGACGGTGTATTTTGTGCCAAAATTTATATACCTTTAGGTATTAATATACTGATATGAAACACATTTCAATTATATTATATGACAATGTAATGGGTACGGCAGTTTCCAACACTATTGCATTGCTTACCAGTGCCAATGATATGGCCCTTAGGAATCATTTGCCTGTTCTTTTTCAAATAGAAATAGTCGGAATTGACAAAAAAGAAGTAAAATCTAATCTTCCTATACAGTTTCAATGTTCAAAAACCATAGCTGAAGAGTTCAAGACAGATGTAGTTATTATTTCACCCAATAATATCACTTCACCAAAACAGATCGATACATTATTGGCTGAAAATCATCAGCTTCTTAAATGGATAGAAGAAAAATATAATCAAAAAGCTGAAATCATCAGTTTGTGTACAGGCGCTTATTTTTTAGCTGAATGCGGGCTATTAAACGGTATGCCTGCCACTTCACACTGGGGTGCTATGGAAGACCTGCGGAAAAGATATCCATTGATTGACTTTAAACCAGATCATGTTGTTACCCATTCCAAGGCAATCATCACAGGTGGTGGTGGATTTTCCTCTTTAAATGCCCTGCTTTATTTTATAGAAAAGAATTCCACAAAGGAAATTGCCATAGAACTCAGCAAATATTATGCACTGGACTATGGCCGAACTTCGCAGAATATTTTCAGTATTTTTTCCGGACAGCGTCTTCATGATGACCATGAAATTCATCAGGCACAAAATTATATTGAAAAAGGCATTAAAACTGATCTTTCTGTAGAACAGCTTGCAGAGCGCGTCAATATGAGCAAACGAAACTTTATCCGCAGATTTAAAAATGCTACTACGTTGAATCCTATAGAATACATTCAGCGGGTAAAGGTGGAAGCAGCCAAAAAAGCACTAGAAACCGGAGAATTCAATATTGCGGATATTACTTACAGTATTGGTTACAATGATCTGAAAACATTCAGGACCTTATTCAAACGAGTGACTGGCCTTACCCCCATTGACTACAAAAACAAGTATAAAGGCAATTTAATAGATTAAAAATCAAGGAGAGATTTACTTTAAACCACCAATTAGAAACATTTATCACCTAATTCTAACCGGTAAAAATCACTATCTTTGCCGCCTGAAACTTCTTATAATGCGAATCAGCTTACTTTGTATCGGCAAAACGGATGATAAAGAGATTACCTCTTTGATTAATTATTATCTTAACCGCCTTCCTAAGCACTGGAATTTTGAAATTACTGAGATTCCTGATGTTAAAAATGCTAAAAACCTGTCTCCGGATCTTCTTAAAAAAGAAGAAACCAAACTTTTTCTGAATCATATTGATAAAAATGATCTTGTTGTCATCCTTGATGAAAAAGGAAAACAGTTTACAAGCCGTGAATTTTCTCAGAAAATTGATACATGGATGAATTCTTCCGTAAAAAAAGTACATATCCTGATTGGAGGAGCCTATGGTTTTTCGGAAGATATGTATAATAGAGCCAATGAAAAGATGTCATTATCGAAAATGACTTTTACCCATCAGATGATCCGTTTATTTATTGTGGAACAGCTTTACCGTGCAGATCAAATTCTTCAGGGCAAGCCTTATCATAATGATTAAAAGTCACTTATTTTACAAATACCGCTTAAATAGCAGATTATATTTTTAATCCGATCTGCCTTTTCGCTTCTCCTACCACAAAAGCAACAGAATTGGCAATATTAAAACTTCGGATCAGCTTCGACATCGGAATGGTTAAATGTTGGTCAAATTGGTTCAAAACCTCTTCACTCAAGCCAACACTTTCTTTTCCGAAAACAAGCCAGTCACCATCCTGAAAATCATTTTCCAAATAGGATTTTTCGGCATGTGAACTCATTAGAAAAACACGTGACGGATCGGGAATATTTTTAACCCATTCTTCTACATTGGCATATTCAGTAACGTCAAGATGTACCCAATAATCCAATCCGGATCGCTTCAGGTTTTTATCATTAATTACAAATCCAAAAGGATGAACTAAGTGCAGTTTACATTCTGTACCCACACACAAACGTCCGATATTTCCTGTATTATTAGGGATTTCAGGCTCTACAAGAACAACATTTAACATGTATATTTTTTATATGAATAGAAAACAGCTAAAGATAATCGTATTGTTATATTCAGCTGTTTTTTTATTGATGATTAATAATAATGAATATTGTATTATTTTTTAACACACTTAGCATAATACTCAGCTAATATGGCTTTTTCATAGCCTAAACCTACGGCTCTATCAAGGTTTTCACAGGCTTCTTTTGGTTTCGCTGTATTAAATAAAATCATCGCTTTGGTTACATACGACTGGGAAAACTTCGGATCTATAGAAATCGCTTTATTTACATCGGCAAATGCATCTTTATTTCTTTTCATCTTCAAATAAACATCTGCTCTTCCGTTATACAGTAATGATTCGGGTTTTTCTGCAATAAGTTTATTATAATCTTTCAATGCATCTTCCAGTTCGCCATGATTTTTTTTCAGATTGGCTAATCCTGTTTTAGCAAAAATATTATCCGGTGCAAAAGTCAGGATATGATTGAGATCTGCTTTAGCCAAATCTTTTTTGTCCTGCGTTTCATAGATTTTAGAGCGTGTAAGATATAAATCAGGGCTTTTATCGTTTACTTTAAGACCACTTTCAATGTACTCCAATGCTTTTTTCTTATCTCCTTTCTGGCTGTATAGCGAAGAAAGATTTTCATACACAGAAATAGACATCGGATTGGTCTTTAAAGCCATATCATAAGATTTAAAGGCAAGATTGGTCTTTCCTAACCTTCTTTGAGCCGTTCCGAGATTGTTATAATATTCAGATTGAATTTTTCGGATCTGTTCCTTCTCTGCCAGTTTGGAATATTGTTCTTCAGCACATTTATAATCTGCTTTTTTAAAACATTCTTCAGCCATTTTTTTATCCTGTGCAAAGACATTTAAAGAAAAGCTAACAGAAGCTAACAGTAATAAAGATTTTTTCATGAAGTTATATTTTGTTTGTTGATTACTTTTTTAGCGAGTGCACCAAATATCACTCCCAATAAAGATCCAACAAACGCCCCCACCAAAATATCAATTGGAAAATGCACTCCTAAATATATTCGGCTGTAGGAAACCACTATAGCCCATACAAATATAGCATAAGGAAACCATTTAAGTTTATTTTTAAGCAAAATACTTAAAAAGGCGGCTAAAAAGAATGTATTGGACGCATGTGCAGAATAAAATCCAAACTGTCCACCACATTTCACAATTCTCATATAATGTTCTAAACTAGGATCATGGCATGGCCTCAACCTTGCCACTCCATATTTGAATACACTGGCAAGCTGGTCTGAAACCGTTGCCCCAAGTGCTAAAAATATAAGAATAAAAACTAAAGATTTTAGTTTATAGTTTTTGTATAAAAAATATAGGAATATAATGTAAAGCGGTACCCAGATCCAAGTGCTGGATATCAGCATCCAAAATTGATCAAAGGCTGGGTCTCCCAAGTTATTAAGGTATAAAAATACCTGCTTATCTTCCTGAATAATTTCCTCCATACATTATCTGCTTACAGGCCCTTCGTAAGTTTCATCATCGGCAGGCTTTGGTTTTGGAGGTTCCTGAGTGGTAGAAGCAGGTTCTGTAAGAACATCTTTTTCAATGTCCTTCATCGGGTTGAAATCTTTGGCAGCATCTTTTACTTTCTCAATTTCGCGCTTAATCTCAGAAACAGGGTTATCTGTTTCCTTCATAATCTCGGTCTTGATATCTTCCACTGCGCCACGCATTTTTCTAACACCCGCACCTAAGTCACGTGCAATCTGAGGCAGTTTATCCGGTCCGAACAATACAACGATTGCTATTGCAATCAATGCCATTTCTCCAATGCTTAATTCCATGTTGTAAAATTACGAAAGATTATACATTTATTTGCGGTAAACTAAAAATTTAAACAAATTTTAAGATTTTGAGTGAAAGACTCTTTTAAAGTTCAAGGTTTTTAGCTCAAAGTTTGATGCTTAAGGTTGTGATCCATTCAATAATCCAAAATTTTGATACTTGATTACTCCATTAACTTCTTTCATCTATTTGTCTATGATCTTTCTGTTTCCAAGCTTCAATCCCTTTCTCAAATCCTTTCCTTAAAACAGCAATTACCCTCAAATTAACAAATAATTAATTCAAAATATTGAGAATTACACAACATTTAAGTATATTTACTATACACAACCTAAATAAAATATATTATGAAAAAATTAGTTACTGCCTTTAAATTTATGGCCGTATTAACGGTTTTGACGCTCAGCAGTTGTAGTGATGAGAACAATGAAATCACAAAACAGGAAGCGGTTCAGGCAAAAATCACCACTGCTGATTTGCAAAAGGAAACTACTGCCATTTCTCTCATCGTTCCTGGTACTGTACAAACTCAATTAGATGAATCACAAAAAAATCTTGAAAAATATTTGAAAAGTGATTTACAGATTGCCGGAGTAAAGGTGATTGGACAAATTTCAACGCAAAAAGGAATTGAAATTTCAAAAAGCCTTGTTGCAGATAAGGATCAGTTTATTGCTATAGGAAACCTTATGGATCTTTCTACTGTAAAATTAGGTAGAATTGGTGATCTATACGTAGGTGATGATCTTAGCACAGCTCAAACCGGATTAAAAGAAATGGTAACTGAAGCAATAAAAACAGGAACCAACGTTATGGAAGTAATCTGGAGCAACAAAAACGGAAGATTTACAAGCCTTTGTTTCTATAATGATTCAGGAATTATCTGGGATAATGTTCTTGGAGGTTTGATTATGATGGACACCAGAGGTACTGTAGAAAATTCAAATGCAGCAGCAGCAAAAGTTGCCTCTAAATGGTATAAAGAATGGTGGACAGCAAGCTGGCTTTGGGGGTCTAAAAGAGGTGAAATGGGATATCAGATTACCATCTATTATACTGGTTCATCAGTATCTAATGCAGATGTGAATGACTGGGCCAATATCAGCTTAGGAAAAGCAAAAAGCGAAAGCAAGATTACCAAAAAAACAGGCGCTTACGGACAATGTCAATATGCATTGGGACTTTGTACTCCAACGGGGTCTTTAAGCTTTAATGCCAGCAAATTCTCTGTTTCATTCTCCGGATTAGGCAGCAATATGGTAAGCAATGGATACAAATCATTATATCCTTAATTTTCATAGAATATAAAATTTTCAAAATGATAAAGGGAAGTCTGATAACAGCTTCCCTTTATTGATTATAGAATTAGATTGATCTATTTTATCGTTTCTGCTTCAGAAGCTCAATCGCATTTTCCTTCAAGCCAAAAACATCCTTCAGCATCTGGAAAAGCTGAACATCATTTTCAATAGAAACAGATTCTTTACCGCCCGTTTTTTTTCTGATATTCAAAGTATCATTACTGAATGTATACCTTGCATTTTCATCAACCTTTGAAAAAACCAGATTTTTCTTGAAATTAGATTCCGGATGAGTAGCCAGATACCAATTACAAATCTCAAGATCAGGAGACTCTACTTCCTCCAATTCAAAACGATACACCGGCAGCCACTTTTCCCTCCAGGTCCAGAGTGTGTAGGCTCCATTTTTCTGTAAGATTTTAAACTGTTCATTGGGCGTATCCTGAGGTTCAACATTATTCAGCAACAAAGGAGCAGTTAATGTAGCCGTTCCAAAACCACAATCTACAAGATATTTTTGTCCTTCCCATTCTACAATTAGCAATAAGTGTGTTTTAGCCGCGCTACTGTTTTCATCTTTTCTCCATAGTACTCTCCCCAACTGCAATTGCACTTTAAAACCAAAATATTTCAGAACTTCACTCAAAAGCAGATTTTGTTCATAACAATATCCACCTCTGGATTCCACCACTAATTTCTCAAAAATATTTTCGAAATCCAGCAACGGAACTGTTCCCGTATAAGAATCTATATTTTCAAAAGGAATATACTGAGGGTGCAGCTGATGGATTCTTTTTAAAAACTCCATATTCGCTCCCAAATCTCCGGAATAATGGATTCTTTTGAGGTATTTTTCTAATTTTAAATCATCCATAATTTAAATGAAAGCCGTTTTACAACTTCTCTTTAGTTTTATTAAATATTTCTTTTTTATTAAAAGCAGAATAAGTGATAACTACACTAATTGCCATTAAAATAAATGCAAGGAAAAACGGAGCTCCTGAAAACTCAAACGGGGCTTCATCATGCGTAAAGAAGTAGAACAAATTGGTCATCATGGGAGGCCCGATAATTGAAGTGGCGCTCATCAAACTAGTCAATGCTCCTTGAAGTTCGCCCTGCTCATTGGAAGGTACGCTTTTCGTAATCACTGACTGCAGAGCCGGTCCACAAATTCCTCCTAAACAGTAGGGAACTAAAAAGGCAAACATCATCCACCCTTCTGAAGCAAAAGCAAATAATAATAATCCTATTGCATACATGGCCAGACCATAATAAATACTTTTCTGCTCTCCCAGCCTTGGTGTAGTCCATCTGATTAAAAGACCTTGCACCAAACCAACAAGCAGCCCTACAACTCCTAATGAAATACCTACCATTCTCTCTGTCCAGTTGAATTTATACATGGTAAAGAAACTCCAATTACTCTGCACGGCATGTCCAGCAATATAGATCAAGATCAATGCAGTAATAAGCCCCGAAATTTCCGGGTGTTTTCCTAAAAATTTAAAAGATCCTACAGGATTGGCACGTTTCCAGTCAAACTCTCTTCTCTTATTTTTATCCAAACTTTCGGGAAGAATAAAATAGCCATAAAGGAAATTAAGAAGACATAAACCTGCGGCTGCATAGAAAGGAACTCTGGCTCCATAATGACCTAGAACACCTCCCAGAACCGGTCCTATAATGAATCCCAGACCAAAAGCAGCTCCAATTAATCCAAAGTTTTTTGCCCGGTCTTCATCTGTTGAAATGTCTGCAATATAGGCACTCGCCGTGGTTACACTTGCTCCGGTAATTCCCGCAATAACCCTTCCAAGGAACAGCCACCAGATGCTTGGAGCCAAAGCAAGAAAAATATAATCTATGGCAAATCCGAAAAGCGAGATCAGAATAATAGGTCTACGACCGTATTTATCACTCAGGTTTCCAACCAGTGGAGAAAAGATAAATTGTGTAAATGCATAAGCAAATCCCAGCCAGCCGCCATATTTTGCAGCTTCACTGATATCTGCATGAATCAATTCTTCTATTAATTTAGGAACAACGGGAATAATGATTCCCCACCCTGTAATATCAATTAGTAAAGTAATAAATATAAAGCCTATCGCTGCTTTTTTCTTTGAATTTTCCATGATGATGCAAAATTAATCAAATCTTAAAAAATAATGATTCTAAATTTCATTATATTAAAGAAGTATAACATTGAACAACAGAATCATATCAAAAAACAATTGAATATTCAGCAGTGATAAAACAAAAAGACCTATTTCCAAACAAGTGGAATAGGTCTTCTTCAAATCTTATTTTTAAGTATCCTACTCATTATTATTAAGCCTCGTTGAAATCATCCGGTTGGATGTAATACATTTGATGAGACAGTTTTTTTTAAGAGTAATTTTAACAGTATTGCTGTATTGATATCCGGTAACATTTCCGTTAAGGGTAGATTTTACTCCGCGGCGGTAATAAGTAGTTTGGGTAATTGCCGGAGCACCATAACTTGCAGAGGTTGCATTGGCAATATCTACAAATGTTATATTATCAGTTGAGCTTTGCCACTGATAGCTGGCAGAACCTGTCACTTGGGCTGTAACAATCTCTGTGAGTGCATCTGGGTTGCTATTGATATCCTGACAAACGACTTGGTCCGTTCCAATGGTTCCGGAATTATCCACTCCATTTACAAACAGTTTACCTACATTGGAAATCGCCTGAAATGAACAGGTATGGAAGCTTGACTGAGCCACCACTCTATACTGATTATTGCTGAACTCTCCAGGAACATTATTAATGGTAAGCGTTGAGCTAGTAACATTCTTATAATGGGTATCATTTGTCAAATCTGTCCATACAGCTCCATTCAGTACTTGCCATTGATAGGTGATATTATCAGGAGTCTCATCAGTATCTGTATTTTTGATGACAGCTGTCATGGAGGTAGATTCACCTATAGCAACCGTTCTATCAGAGGGCTGGGATAAATAAGTCATGGGATCTATATAATACTCCGAAAGAATATTATAAACCCGCATCTGGCTAAACGAAAAACCCACACCAATAAGTTCGCCAAATTCAAGCCGAACTTCATTCCATGCTGCCGTTGGTTCTACTTTTATGATTCGTCTTTCCTTATTATCACCAAAATCAAAGAAAAAATGCCCATTGATTCCTGTTCTGTAAACCTCCTTTTTATTGTTGTAGAAAACAAAATTTCCAGCATTAAAGCTTGGATTAAGGTTAAATCCATCTGATGCAAAGTCTATATACACTGGTTTAGCAGGAAAAGCCGCTCTTGTAGTTCCTACTCCAATATACATTGAACAAAAAGCTCCAACTCCGGTTCCCGGCTTTAAGGAAGCAAAAGAGTTCACATCCATATCAGTCATATTACCTGGATTGATTGCTTCCTTTCCAAATCTAAAACAAAGAATTCCACCATTGCTAGCGCTTGAAGTATTGGTATCTAATAATCTTCCACAACCACCATTAGGAAGGGAAACCATTTCTTGGGATATCATTTTGTCTGACACAAAAAGACATAAGGCTATAAGGATATAGCGTAACATTGAATTTGTTTTCATCACGAATAATTTTAAGTAATTAATTGTACACAAGAGAATACTCATCCTTGGTTAAGGATGATGATAATGACCAGAAGTATTCTAAAATTATTTGACTACAAATACAATATTGATAAAAGAACATGCCGTAGCCGTAGCTGCTACATCATAACGCAGTATCCCATTGGCATCAATGCTTACATTCCTCAAAACGCCTGCCATCAAAATCTGTCACATAGTAGTAAAGGTCTGTCGCACTCACAAAGAAAGGAATGGCTGCGGGAGCTCCGGTACTTGTGACCTTTGGAGTTGAGAACTGGGTCTTATAAAGTTGATACAAATCCAATGTTTTACCAGTACTCAGTTTTGATGTATCAATACTGATGGATGGCATGTAGAAGAACTTAACGATGTTTCCACTGATGGGAACCCAGTTGGGATTGGCAGGTGTTCCTATGTTCTGGGTCAGTGCCTGCCTTTTAAGGTCATAAACCAAGAGACCATTTGCGGGAGTACCCACTGCTGATAAATCGGAAATTCTGGGAATCAATACACCTTTATTGGTATCGGTAACATCTAAAGCAGAACTCTTATCTGGGGAAGGTGTACCAATTCCTGTCTGCGCATTGATAATACTACCAGCACATAATGCCGTAGCAACGAATAATTTTTCGAATCTCATTTTTGTTTTTTTATATTTATGAAAAAATTTTTTACACTTTTTCAAGTAAAAAGAATCCTGGGAAAATCAATTATTTTAAACAACCAATAATCCAAAATTCTTCGACAAAGATAAAACATACAATTGGATTTTACCTTGTCACAGCAAGGAGGAAAAGAGGTTTTGCATAAAACTTGGTTCAGGAAAAGTTCGTCAACTTATCGTAAATAACTTGAAAACAGACTATAAGTGATGAGAGCTGGTTCTGAAAATATTTCCAAAAGAAAAAATAATCCGACAGCCTATCTATCATTGCTTCAACGAGTGGAATAAATACGGATTATTTAGCCAAGTCCGGGTTTCTCCATCGTAAAATAATTAAAGTGAAGCCTGTCTTTCCTATTTTATATCCAAATGGATGAAAGTCCTCCCAAATCAGCATCATGGCTTTCATGGAATTGAAAAATGCTCAGATTGTAATAAATGATAAATAATAAGTTGGGTTATGAGGTTGCATTGGTAAGGGACAGCAGAAGTATGATGTAGCGTTAAAAAGTAAGAATTTTGGCATCAATAGAAAATAATCCATTGAAAATATAGAAATAAAAAAAGCCTTTCTTTCGAAAGGCTTTTACTAATTTATTGTAGTTTGTATTATTTTGAAGCAAGTACTTCTTTATCTGAAGTAGTTTTTCCGTGTACTTCATCTTCTTTTCCTTTCTTAAGGAAGTCATAAGCGATTGCTGATGCAATAAAGATAGATGAGTAAGTACCAAATCCAATACCAATTAACATAGCAAACATAAATCCTCTTAGGTTATCACCACCAAAAATGAAGATCGCAAGGATCACAAGAATCGTAGTGAATGAAGTGTTGAACGTTCTACCCAATGTACTTGAAATAGAGTCATCAAATAATCCAGCTAATGTTAAAGACTTCTTCTCTCTTAGATATTCTCTAATTCTGTCGAAGATAATTACCGTATCGTTAATTGAATACCCTAATACTGTAAGGATCGCAGCGATGAAATCCTGGTTGATCTCCATGTTGAACGGCATATATTTATGAAGTAATGAATACGTTCCTAAAATAATTACCGCATCGTGGAATAATGCTGCAACTGCACCTAAAGAGAACTGCCATTTTCTAAATCTGAATAGGATATAGATAAAGATACCTGCCAATGCAGCAACTACCGCAAGAATACCGTGAGTCTGAATATCATCAGCTACCGTAGGACCTACTTTTTCAGATGAAATGATACCTGCGTGATCTTTGTCTGCAGATTTAAAGTCATTTAAAGTAATATTAGCAGGAAGATCTCCTTTTAATCCTTCATATAACTTCTGTTCAATCGTCTGGTCAGCTTTTAAAGATTCATCTTCAATAAGATAATCGGTAGAGATCTTCAATTGGTTAGAGTTTCCGAAAGTTTTAGCTTCTACAGAAGAGTTTTTACCATCTTCTGTTTTGAATAGTTTTACTAATTTTTCTTCAACATCATTAGCATTAACTTCTTTATCAAATCTTACTACATAGTTTCTACCTCCTGTAAAGTCGATACCATATTTGAATCCGTGAGTTACCATAGAAACAATACAAATCACTGTTAATACAGCAGAAACAATGTATGCATATTTTCTCTTACCAATGAAATCGATCCAAGTATTTCTGAATAGATTTTTCGTAGGTGGAGTCCATACAGAAAGGTGTTTACCTTTGTTCAGTCTACTAAAGATCATTACTCTTGACAACAATACAGAAGTAAATAATGTCATGATAATACCGATCATTAATGTCAATGCGAAACCTTTAATAGGTCCTGTTCCAAAGAAGAACAATACAACAGCAGTCAATAACGTAGTAGAGTGACCGTCAATAATTGCGCTTAATGCATGTTTGAAACCATCTTTATAAGCTTCTAAGATGCTCTTACCAGCAAATAATTCTTCTTTTGTTCTTTCGTAGATAATTACGTTCGTATCTACTGCCATAGCCATCGTCAATACGATACCAGCAATACCAGGAAGCGTAAGAGTAAAGTCTCCGGAATCCATAATTCCGAAAATATAGAAAAGGTTAATTACCATTGCAATTACAGCGTATACTCCTGCACCGCCATAATAGAAAATGATATAAACAATGATGATTAAGAATGCGATGGCAAATGAAATCATCCCTGCGTTGATAGACTCCTGTCCTAATGAAGGACCTACCTGAGTAGCCTGAACTACTTTAGCACCAGCAGGTAATTTACCCGCACCTAAAACGTCTACCAATTCTTTAGCTTCTTCCTGAGAGAAGTTACCAGAGATTTGAGTTCTACCGTTTGGAATAGCGTTTACAACATTTGGAGCAGTATATACTCTGTTATCAAGAGTTACAGCTACTGGTTTTCCAACGTTTTTCTCCGTTAAAGTTTTCCATTCTTTTGCTCCTTTAGAATCCATCTGCATGTCTACTACTACTCTTCCAAGTTCGTCATAGCTAATGCTTGCAGTTTCTACGGCACCGTCTACCGGAGCTTTTTGGTTGATGTTACTTCTGATCGCATAAAGCACTAAGTCATCAGGACTTGTAGCTTCAGGCTTGTAACCCCACATAAACTGTGTATATTTAATGTTGGCAGGACGCGAAGCCATTCCTACTTTGCTGTTCAAGATTTTGTTTACAGCAGCAGTATCAGATAATTTTACGTTGGCAACACCATTACTTCTTAATTTGTCAAGCTGTAAAAGGTTCATGAAGTTTACATTCTTTGCAACTCCCATAGAATCTCCTTTCGCAGCAACCATAGTTGTCAATGTTTGGAAATAAGGGGCAACTTCAGGAACTTGTTGTACTTCCCAGAACTGAAGTTTTGCAGAAGTCTGAAGCATTTTCTTCACCTTGTCAATATCCTTCATACCAGGCATTTCTACAGAAATTCTAGCGGTACCAGGTACTCTCTGAACATTTGGCTGGATTGCTCCTAGCTTGTCAATTCTCGTTCTGATTACCTCGAAAGCCGTTCCTACAGAAAGGTCAATTCTTCTCTTCACAATACTTTTCACCTGTTCATCAGTAGTATTATACTTGATTTCAGATAAGTTTGTGTTTCCGAAAAGTTCCGGATCAGCAAGCTTTAGGTTTGTTCCTTTTGCTTTGTTTACTGCATCGAACTGTTCAAAGAAATTGTCGATGTAAGATTTTGTTGAGTTTTTCTGAGCTTCATCAGTCTTATTTAAAGCGTCAATAAGAACAGGATTTGTAGAATAATTGGTTAAATCATTTACCAAATCTCTTTGGTTGATTTCCAATAGAACATTGATCCCTCCTTTTAAGTCAAGACCCAATTTCATTTCCTTGTCTTTAGCTTTTGAATAATAAAGCTTTGTATACCCAAGATTAAGAGTATCTTCCTTGATTCGTTTGATCTCTTTCTCGTTTCCTTTCGCAGCTTCTATCTGCGATTCAATTTTGCTGGCGTACCAGGTTGGTAATAGCTCGTTTAAGCAAATCAACCCCAGGACAATAGCAACAATTGTAATAAGCCCTTTTCCTTGCATTTTGTTATAACTACGTTAAATTAAGTCGGCAAATATAATGATTTTCTTGTATTTTATGAATTTTTAACAACAGAAATGGTTTATTTTCAGATATATCAGCATTCTGATTTCTATTTAAGATTTAACAATTATTTCAAGGTATCTTAGTGAAGTTTTCAAAATTTAATTGGTATAAAATTTTCATTCATACTTCAATACACTAATTATCACAATATTATGAAAAATTTACTTTTTACCTTAAGTATCTTTTCTTCTTTAATTCTTAATGCTCAAAGCATTAATCTAGAAGAATTTGCCACCGGATTAACTAGCCCGGTAGAGATTACGAATGTCAATGACAGCCGGATATTCGTTGTTCAGCAGAACGGTATGATAAAGATTATCCAACCCAATGGAGCCATTAATCCGACTAACTTTCTGAATATTTCATCAAAAATTCTATATGGAGGGGAAAGAGGACTTTTAGGACTAGCCTTCCATCCACAATACTCAACCAATGGGTATTTTTTTGTGTATTACAATAACACAGCAGGAAATGTTGTAACCGCAAGGTATAAAGTAAGCACCACAGATCCCAATGTAGCAGATCCCAATTCTGAAAAAATCCTACTGAACATTCCCAAACCATTTGCCAACCATAATGGAGGAAGTATTCATTTTGCTCCTGATGGAAAGCTATGGATCATAACAGGAGATGGAGGAAGTAGTGGTGATCCCAATAATAATGCTCAAAACAAGAATTCTCTTCTCGGAAAGATGCTGAGAATAGATGTGGATGCTGCAGATCCGGTTCCATATAATATCCCTTCTGACAATCCTTTTGCAGGAGCAGGAGTTGATGGAGCAGATGAAATTTGGGCATACGGACTTCGAAATGCCTGGAAATTTTCATTTGATCTTTCCACAGGAAATGCTATGATTGCCGACGTAGGCCAGGGAGCTATTGAAGAAATCAACAAAATGCCTATCACACAGGCCGGGATCAATTATGGATGGCGCTGCTATGAAGGAAATAATGCTTATAACACTACAACAGGATGCCCAGCTCAGTCATCAATGACATTTCCTATCGCTGTCTACGATCATTCCGGAGGCAAATGTTCCATCACGGGTGGTTATGTGTACAGAGGAACTCAATATCCTTCACTTCAGGGAAAATATTTCTTTGCAGACTACTGTTCCAATCAAATTGGTATTCTGGGTACTGATAATTCTATCACATGGACAGCTGCCTACAGCGGAAACGGTTTCTCCTCCTTTGGACAAGATTCTCAAAAAGAACTTTATGTAGCAGGAGTGGAGAGCGGGAAAATTTTCAAAATTACAACAGGGACATTAGGTACCAACGAAAACAATCTTTCAAATGCCCTAAAAATTTATCCTAATCCAGCCTCCAAAGAAATCTTTATTGATGGAATCAAAGATAAAAATGTGACACTGGAACTTATCAATGCAGAAGGAAGAAAAGTACTGGAAACAGATAAGATCACAAGTGGTAAAGGCATTGATATTTCCGGTTTACCTTCCGGGGTTTACTTTATCAATCTGAAATCAGGGAATTTAAAGTCTTACAGCCAGAAATTAATCATCAAGTAAACAACTGATAAAAATCTATTTGAACTTGCTATTCTAAGCTAAAAATCAAAGCCAATAAAAAGCGATTCAGTTTTGAATCGCTTTTTATTTTATATTGTCATGGAGAATATTCTCGTTTCCGGTTTATTTCTCATCATTCTGAGGTCGAAAACCATTGCTACGTTTCGGGTGAAAGCTCTCCCCGCTTCTGTAATTTTAATTTCTTTACCTGAAATCTCTACCAATCCATCATTTTCCATTTCCTTCAGCATATCTAATGCATTATCAAGTTCAGGGAAAGAATTGTCTATCGTAAAAGTCGTTTCAAGTTGACACATCAGATTTAAAATATGTCTTCTTACAATCAAATCTTCTTCATTCAGAACGTGTCCTTTCACAACAGGAATTTTACCTTCTTCCACCATCGTCTGATATTCTTCTACCGTCTTCACATTCTGGGCAAAAGCATACCAAGAATCTGAAATAGCAGACATTCCAAGTCCTACCATCAGCTGGGTATTGCTTGAAGTATACCCCATAAAATTTCTGTGAAGTTTTTTATGGATTAGAGATTGGTATAAATCATCATGCTCTAAAGAGAAGTGATCCATTCCTACCTCAATATAGCCTAAATCCTGAAGCAGTTTTTTACCATCTTCATATAAACGGCGTTTTTCTTCTCCACTTGGAAGATCATTTTCATCAAAACCTCTCTGCCCTACTCCTTTTACCCATGGAACATGAGCGTAAGAGTAAAATGCGAGTCTATCCGGCTTCAGCTCCATCGTTTTTCTGATGGTATGTTCCATTGCTTCCCAGGTTTGATGTGGAAGCCCAAATACCAAATCGTGACTGATTCCTCTGTAACCAATTTCCTTAGCCCATTCCGTTACATTTTTCACGTTTTCAAAAGGCTGAATTCTGTTGATCGCTTTCTGTACTTTAGGATCATAATCCTGAACACCGAAGCTCACTCTTCTGAAACCAAGATCATATAAAGTCTGAAGGTGTTCCTTCGTAGTATTATTCGGGTGCCCTTCAAATGAAAATTCCGGATGTTCTGCAATCTCTACAGTAGTAAAAATTCCTTCCAACAATGTTTTTAAATTTTCAGGAGAGAAAAACGTAGGAGTACCACCACCAAGGTGTAATTCCTTTAATTTTGGTTTTTCATTAAAAAGCTCCAGGTAAAGTTTCCATTCCTTTAAAACACTTTCCAGATAGGGAATTTCAACACTATGTTGTTTGGTAATACGCTTATGACATGCACAGAATGTACATAACGCCTCGCAGAAAGGCAAATGAATATAAATAGAAATCCCCTCCTCTGCATTCGTTTCATGAAATGACCTGATTACGCTCTCCTTCCATCCTTCTGGTGAAAATGTAGAATCATCCCAATAAGGAACGGTAGGATAAGAAGTGTAACGGGGTCCGGGGATATTATATTTATCTATTAAAGAGTTCATTTTGAAAAATAAAATTTTATAAGGTGGGGAAATTTAACATTATTAAAATTCCATCCTACAAAATTAACCATTAGTTATGAATTTTTACCTATGAATTATATTAGGTTATAGTTTAGAATGAGTCTAAATACACTATTTAAACCTGTTAGAGAAGTAATGATAAATTCTATTAGTTTCATTTATTTTTTTGATATGAATAATGAATCATTATCCCTAAAAAATAAAACTGAACCTTTTTTATGATTTAATGATAAAAATTTTATTTTATTTTCATTTCCACAATCCTATCCTTCCCCGCAAAAACCACTCTATTTTTGTCAATCCACTGACAGACATACAGTCCTTTTTCCTCAGAAATTTTCTTCCATGTTTTTCCAAAATCTGAAGAGTAACTGACATGCTGATCTCCTACTGCAACAATCTCTTTCCCTTTTGAACCTGGCTTAATTTTCACACAAGTCATATAACCTGCATTCTGACCTGAAGCCTGAATCTGCCAGGTTTCTCCGCCATCATGAGTGGTAGCAATATTATTGACATTAGCTCCCTGCTTCGTATAATCTCCACCTACTGCAATTCCAAACTGGTCATCACTGAAATCAATGGAATACATTCCCTGTGATGATTCTCCCTGAATAAATGGTGTTTTGAAAACTTCCAGTTTTTCATTCTTAAGATTCAATCTTAAGATTCTTGAAGCTTTACCCCCTGTAGCAATCCATACATATTTTTTTGTAGAAGAAATATTGGTATTACTGGCTGCAAAAGCCGCTTCACCATCATTCAGTTTTAAAGTATTTTTAAACATTCCCCATTTACCCTCTTTATAGACTGCTAATTTTAATAACTGGTCACTGTCTGCATCACTGAAAGCATACGCCAATTTATCATTTACAAAATGCAAAGCATCATAAAATGCTGTTTTTGCAGAGTCTGTAAAAATAATCTGTGATTTCAAATCTTTTTTATCAATCCTGAAGAAACGGCCTGGGCTTACAATATTAATGGCATAGAATGACGTTTTATCCTGTGCAAGAGTTCTGAACTCAAGCTTTTCATCAGAAAGCTTAACTTGTTTTTGATTCTTCGTATCCTTAAGATCTACAAAACCGAATTTGGAGTCTGAACCGCTATACCAAACTTTATGATCATAGAGTTCAAGAGCTCTGATGCTTATTTTATCCGTAAATATTGTTTTAATGCTTTCCACCTGTTGGGAAAACGCTAGCATTCCTAAGGATAGGAATCCAATGGAAAAAATCTTTTTCATATCTCTATTTATTGGTTATTTACAAAAAAAACCGCCGAAGCGGTTTATATTATAGTTCATCTTTTTGATATTTCTCAGGATTGTTAAGCTTACTGTTTCTTTTACCATAAAGGAAATAAACAATTCCACCTAACAATAACCAACCTCCGGAAAGTTCTTTTGCATGATCACTCAGGTTATAAATAAGATATAGGTTGATAATTACTCCTAATCCTACTACAATTTTATATGCAGGAACTTTGAAAGGTCTGATCAAATTAGGTTCTTTCTTTCTCATTACCCAAACAGCAATACAAACCAATGTAAATGCAAATAAAGTTCCGAAGCTCGTCATATCCGCCAAAGTGGAAATAGGGGTAAATGCTGCAATAAGTGCCACAATAATTCCCAATAAAATAATTCCTTTATAAGGCGTTTTTGTTTTTGGATGAAGTTCACCAAAGAATTTAGGAATCAAACCATCCTTTGACATACCGATAAAGATTCTGGATTGTCCCATCATCATTACCATTACTACAGAAATTAATCCTACAGTAGCAGCAATCGTTACAATATTACTTGCCCAATGTTTTCCTGCAATTTCAAATGCATAGGCTACAGGTGCTTTAATGGCATCCGGATATTTTCCATTCGGGTTAAAATCTGTATAATGCATCATCCCAGTTAATACAAGAGATACACAGATATATAAAGCTGTACAGATTAATAATGAAGCGATGATTGCAAACGGTACATCTTTTTTAGGATTGATTGCCTCTCCCGCCTGAGTGGAAACAGCATCGAATCCGATATAGGCAAAGAAAATAGCGGCAGCTCCAGAAATAATTCCCTGGATACCATATGCTGAAACCATATCTCCCTCAGAGTTTTTGATCGTAACCTGATCCGGAATAAAAGGATTCCAGTTTTTCACACCATCCACAGCATTGTAAAGATCGCTATTCGAAAAAATAATATAAGCTCCTGCAATAACTACAAAAATTACAGCTGAAGTTTTCATTAAAACGATCAGGTTGTTAGCTCCGGCAGCTTCTTTAGTACCTTTTACCAATAAGGCTGTAATCAAAAGAACAAGAATAAATGCAGGCAGGTTCATAGAAAAACCGCTTCCTGTATAACTTGCAGGATCCGAGGTAAGATAAGCCGGCAAATGAATATTAAAAATCTTCAAAAATTTGGTAAAATATCCGGACCAACTCACAGAAACGGCCATACTGGCCATGGCATACTCCAGGATGAGACACCATCCCATTGCCCACGCAAAAATTTCGCCTACTGTACCATACGCATAGGCATACGCAGATCCTTCAACAGGAATAATGGAGGCAAACTCCGCATAGCATAATGCTGCAAAAACGCAGGCAATTCCTGCAATAATAAAGGAGATTGCAAGCGCTGGTCCTGCATGATAATAGGCTCCTGTTCCTGTAAGAACAAAGATTCCACCTCCAATGATAGCACCTACTCCTATTGCTGTTAAACTCCATTTTCCAAGGACCTTCTTCAGCTCACTTTTCTTCATATCTGCCTCATAGGCACTTAGTGGTTTCTTAACCCAAATTTTCGACATGTTTTTTTATTTATTAAGGATTTACGAAAATATAAAAAATTTAGGAATCCTCACGTTTATCGTTAAACTTTCATCATTTATTTTACATTAAGTCTTTAAAAACCTGAGCAACATATTATTTAATTCATTTTAAAAAGTCCATATTTTTGTTTATTTTTGATCGCATGAATTTATATGATCTTTTTGTAAAGCCTTACGAAAGCTATGATTCCTTACAGATTATGCTTGAAGCATCAGGTGCTATTTTCGGAACTATGAGCGTATATTTTTCAATTAAGAAAAATATATGGGTATATCCTACAGGCATTATTTCAACCCTGATCTATGTATATATTCTTTTTAACTTCGGGTTATTAGGTGACTGTCTTATCAATGTTTATTATACTGTGATGAGTGTCTATGGCTGGATATTATGGGCTAAAAATTCAGAAGATCATATCCATGTGGATGTTACATGGGCTACAAAAAAGGAATGGTATTACGCATCCATCCTTTTTATCCTGAGCCTGGCATTGGTTACTCTTATTTATTATTATAAACCTTATATTGACAATCATTTTTCAATGAAAGGAACCAATCTCGGATTATATCATTTGGATTGGGCAAATTGGATGGATGTTTTCACCACTTCAATATTTTTAGTAGGAATGTGGTTTATGGCCAAACAACGCATTGAGAACTGGATTTTCTGGATTATTGGAGATCTTATTTGCATCCCTATGATGATTTTTAAGGGGCTTGGCATCACTTCGGTTCAATATTTGGTATTTACTATAATGGCTATCTTAGGATACCTTAATTGGAAAAAAAGTTTTAAAGAAAAAAAAGTACAATAAAGTTATGAAAAATTTATTAAAAATAGCAGTTAGTATCTTTGCAATAAGTACATTAACATCTTGTATGGCATATACAGATGGGTATGGCAGCAATGGCTACGGTGACCCATATTATAACAATGGATATTACTATGCTCCTTCAGGATATTATGGTAGTGGCGGATATTATGGTAATGACGGCTATTATTATAGAAACAATATTAATTACTACTATGATAATGGTGCTCCTTACTATTATGACAATTATAATAACTCCAGAAGAAAAGTATATGTAGAAAGAAGAACTACGGTTACTTCACAAAGACCTAATAATGGTTTCCGTAATAACGGTTCCAATAACGGAAGATACAATAACGGAAACTCCAATAACAATAGTGGATATCGTGGCGGATTCAGAAATCCAAACAGTGGTTATCAGAACAACCAAGGAAATCAAAATAACCAAGGAAATAGGAATAATCAAAGCAGTGGTGGATTCAGAACTCAAAACGGTTTTGAAAACAGAAGTTCAAGTTCCAATTCAAATTCGGGTGGTTTCAGAAATTCAGAAAGTACGGGTAGCACAAGATCAGAATCCTCAAGTGGAGGTTTTAGAAACAACTCAAGCAGCAGCCAAAACACAAATTCAAACTCTAATTCAAACAGACAACAGAACAGTGGTGGCTTTAGATAGATTAATTATAAATAACGATTATAAATAAGGAAACGAACAGTTAACACTGTTCGTTTTTCATTTTAAATATATTAATTTTGTTTCTTCATTTAGACAAAAAACAATATGGAATTTTATAAATATCAGGGAACGGGAAATGACTTTGTAATGGTAGATAACCGTGACCTTCAGTTTCCTAAAGATAAAAAAATTATTGAAAAATTATGTGACAGACGTTTCGGAATAGGTGCCGACGGACTTATCCTTTTGGAAAACGATCCTGATTATGATTTTAAAATGGTATACTATAATTCTGATGGCGGAGAAAGCACAATGTGTGGAAATGGCGGAAGATGTCTTGTCGCTTTTGCTTTTTTCCTTGACGTTTTTGAAGACAAGTGTAAGTTCATGGCGATAGACGGTGAACATGACGCAGAAATTCATAACGGGATCATTAAATTAAAAATGATTGATGTAGACTCCATTTCTTATGACGGAAGTGATGCTGTTTTGAACACAGGCTCTCCTCATTATGTAAAATATGTAGAAAATCTTGCCGATTATGATGTCTATACTCAAGGACATGGGATCAGAAATTCAGAAAATTATAAAGAAAAAGGGATCAATGTCAACTTTGTAGAAAAAATTTCTGATAATGAAATTTTTGTAAGAACCTATGAACGAGGAGTTGAGGACGAAACTTACAGTTGTGGAACAGGAGTTACAGCTTCTGCTTTAACTTTTCTTCAAAAAGACAATCTAACTTCCGTAAAAGTTAAAACGCTGGGCGGAAATCTTAAGGTATATGCTGAAAAAAATAATGATTCTTTCTGTAATATCTGGCTGGAAGGTCCTGCAAAGCAAGTTTTTAAAGGGAAGGTAGAGCTTCTTTAAAATCAAAAAACTTTTAATCAATAATATAGGAATGAAAAAAGCTATTCTCATTATCATTCTGCTCGTTTTTGTAGTAGCAGGATTTTTTGGTTTGAGATTTTATAATAAATATTTTGGAAACAATGTAGAAAAGGAGGGTTATGTTTTGATCCCTCATAAGGCGAACATGAATCAGATCATGGATTCTATTGCTCCCTACATTAAAGACCGTGAATCTTTTGAAACAGTCGCTAAAGATAAAGGTCTTGCTGCCAATTTCAAGGCAGGGCGCTATCACATCCAAAGCGGAAAAGGAAATACGGACCTTGTTAATATGATTAAAGCAGGTAACCAGTCAGCAAACTCATTCAGAATCGGAGATTTTGGAGATATGTACCAAATGATTGGAAAAGTTACCAAAAAAACAGAACTGGACTCCCTTCATTTTGTCAATGATCTTGATGTGGTAGCACAGCAAAAAGGATATAAAAATGTTGAAGATCTAAAGAAGTATTTCTTCATTGATACTTATAATTTTTTCTGGACTGTAAGCCCAAGAGAGTTTTTCTCAAAATTTGAAGACCAGTACAATGAGTTCTGGACCAGTGAAAGGAAAAATAAAGAACAACAATCCGGACTGTCAAGAGAACAGGTTTATGCTCTTGCGTCTATTGTATATAAAGAATCAGGAGGAAAGAAAGACGAGATGAAAACTATTGCAGGTTTATATTTAAACCGCTATAGAAAAGGGATGAAACTTCAATCTGATCCTACCGTAATCTATGCGATCAATAAACAGACGAATTTTAAAGAATCAATCAAAAGAGTATTATATAAACACCTGTCTACTCCATCTCCATACAACACTTACGCCAATGCGGGAATTCCTCCAGGGCCAATTTGCGTAGTGGATAAGAATTCAGTAGATGCTGTTTTAAATGCAGAAAACAACAATTATATATTTATGTGTGCAGATCCTGCAAGATTTGGATATCATAAGTTTACAGCAAGTGCGGAAGAACATGCTGTAAATGCAAAAGCTTATCAGGACTGGCTCAATTCAAAAAATATAAAATAAGCTTTTAGCAGACACCATAATTTTATAGATTAAGAAACAATAATTAAATCATAATATATTGAAAATCAAATAAATATTAATTTTCAACATATTAAGGGTTATCCTTTCACGATTTTATACAAAAAAATAACCTATGAAGAATAAGACAGAAATTGTCAATATTTTCACCAGAAAAACACTAGGACTTACTTTAGTACTCTCCGCAGCTGCTATGGCTTTTGCTCAGGAGAAGGCTGATGTTTCAGGAACCATTGTCAATAAGAAAAACCAGCCGGTACCTTATGCCTCTGTAACCTTTAGCAACAAAGCCAACAAATCATTAAGCGATGCAGTATTGACGGATGAAAAGGGACAATATAAACTACAACTTACTCCTGGAAGTTATGATATTGCTGTAGAAGCTATTGATTACAAAAAAAGCAGCATCAACAAAAATATTACCGGAGCCGGAAATATTGGTGCATTATCTATTGAGCCTGAAGCTGCCACTACATTAGATGGAAAGACACAGGAACTGCAAGGTGTTGTTATTACTGCTTCCGCAGCGAAACCTTATAAAGTAGAACTGGATAAAAAAACCTATGATCCTTCTCAGGATATTGTGAGTAAAGGAGGAAGTCTTCAGGATGTTCTTACCAATGTACCATCAGTTACAGTAGATACAGACGGAACTGTTTCTATGAGAGGAAGTTCAAACGTAAAATTCCTAATCAACGGTAAGCCTTCTTCCCTATTGGGTATTGATGATGGAGCAAATGCTTTGCAGAGTATTCCCGCTGACCAAATTGAGAGAATTGAAGTCATTACCAACCCTTCTTCAAAATTTGAAGCAAGTGGAACCTCCGGTATTTTAAATATTATTCTTAAAAAGAGCAAAAAAGTAGGATTTAATGGTAGTGTAGTCGGTAGTCTTGGATACTTTCCGAGAACCTCTCTTAACACTAATTTAAGCTGGAGAAAAAACAACTGGACCTGGTTTGTAAACGGTGGTGGTGGTTATACCGAAAATAAAACCAAAAGTAATTCTGAAACGACTTACCATAATATCACTTTCCCGAAAATAGATCCTATTCCCACTACCCAGGCAGGAATAGATCAAATTCCTACGATCCCTGCTCACCAGCTTCAAAATTCCACCAATAAAACATATAATAAAAACTATAACGTAAGTGCCGGTTTTGTATATGATATTTCTGATAAGACCTCTGTTAATTTAACAGGATTGGTGAGAACTTTTGAAGGTGACGGAAATGAACTTGTCAATACTTACGACTCCTTTTATAAATATACAGGAGATACATCAAACCTCTGGAAACCTATGAATACTTACACTTTGAGGGATTCTAAGACGATATTTAACAATCTTGCTTTCCAGGGAGATGTAGGTTTGGATCATAAGTTTGATGATAAAGGTCAGAATTTATCCGTATCATTAAGTTTACAGAGAAACAGAAGCAATAACAATGGTGACATCCAAGAAAGTGTAGACCATGTTCTTTCTGTACAAGATATTACAAGAAGACATTCTGTAAGTAAAACCGTGATAGGAAAAGCAGACTATGAATTACCAATCGGTGAAAATTCCAAACTTGAAGCTGGTTACAGATTGGATATTAATAACAATACCTATGATAATTTTGTAAGCACGACATCTAATAATCCTTTTATTTTAGATTATAATAATAATACAGACTATAAGGAAATGTTCAATGCGTTCTATTTACAATTTAAAAGTAAAATTGGAAGCTTTGCCTACCAGGTAGGATTAAGAGACGAGGTTTCCAATGTTAAGATCAATTATATCAGCCAAAATCCAAACACACCCCCAATTGATAAAACCAAGAATTACAATAATTTATTTCCAAGTGTATTCTTAAGCTATGATATTGCTAAAAATAATCAGATCTTAGTGAACTATTCGCGCAGGATAGACAGACCAAGATCATTCTTTATGGTTCCTTTCTCAAATTATGTCAATAACCAGAATATTTTTGCGGGAAATATTGATTTAAATCCATCCTATGTAGATTCTTATGAAGTAGGTTATAACCTTACAAAGAAGAAGTTCACCCTGAACCCTACTTTGTATTACAGACATGCCACAGAAGATACGAAAATGTTAGTCTACAGACCGGATGAAAGACAAACGGTATTCTATACAAAACCGGAAAACCTGGGTAATGATGATCGTATAGGTTTGGATCTGAACTTTACCTATGATCCTTTTGCATGG
This sequence comes from Chryseobacterium sp. G0162, assembly GCF_003815715.1. Lineage (NCBI taxonomy): Bacteria > Pseudomonadati > Bacteroidota > Flavobacteriia > Flavobacteriales > Weeksellaceae > Chryseobacterium > Chryseobacterium sp. G0162. The sequence goes on from NZ_CP033922.1 coordinate 610,331, forward strand.
TTCAAAATCATGGGTAGTGCGGATATATTCAGATACAAAACTACAGGAATCACTTCTTACGCTACAATAGATAGAGATGGCTTAGCCCAGACAAGAACATTAGACTTTACAGGTAGTGGCTTCTCTACAAGGTTACGTCTTAATACAACCTTCAGACTGGATAAAACGTTAAGTGTACAATTGCAAGGGTTCTACAGAGGAGGACAGAAAACGGTAAACCAGGACAGAAAAGATATGTATGCTCTAAACTTTGGGGCTTCCAAAACGATATGGAAAGGAGACGGAACTATTACTTTCAATATTCAGGATATCTTTAATACAAGAGGTATGGAAGTATTTAATTACACTAGTGACTATACCCGAAGCAGCTTTATGCAATGGCAGCCAAGACAGTTTTCTATCTCTTTAACCTATAGATTCAAACAAGGTGAGAAAATAGAACAACCTAAAAGGAAAAAGGATATTAACTCCAATGAAAATAAAGATGACCAACAAGGTCCAATGTAATACAAAAAGCCCCGAAATTTAAATTTCGGGGCTTTTAATTTTATTTTACTGGTTCTGCTCTTTCTGCTTTTTCTTTTTCAGCTTCGTAGATCCTTTTTCTTAAGTCGCTGGTGGAAAACCTGTGATCTCTTTTGTTATAAAAAATTTCAATTCCCTTTTCTTCACAGTATTGCTTACCTGTAAAATCTCTGTCCATATAATCATCACCAATGATTCTTATGTCGATTACAAATGATTTTAAGATATCCAGCAAGTCTTCTTCTGTATAGTAAGGGATAATTTCATCTACAGCATTTACTGCTTTTAGTTGAATATAACGTTCAACTATTGTTTGGCTTGGCCTGTTCTTATTGGGTCTGTCATGGGATGGATCAATCTGCAGACCAACAATCAGATAATCACACACTGTTTTTGCTTCTTCAAGCATTTTGATATGCCCAGCATGTAATAAATCAAATGAGGAAAATGTAATACCTATTCTTTGTGTCTTCATATTAATGTTAAAATTAAAATTTCGCTGAAATAAACGTTCTCTTAAATGGATAAAAGACCGGTGATTCAGGGAAGGTGTTTTGTAATTGTTGTTTATAATCGTTTTTAAATTCTTCTTTCAATTCGTTAGGAAGCCTTTCTATATAAGGAAGCATTGCTGTTCCGGAAGCCCAGGTATATACAGCTTCTGCATCTTTAAGAATATGAGGAAATACTTTCTCATATACCGTAATTTCTCTTCCTTTACTTTCAAACAATATCCGGGCGTAGTCTTCAATTGTTAAAACTGTATATTCTCTTTTCCAATCATTATAGGCACTTTTATAGGGTTCTGTATCTGCAACTGTTCTGAGGAGTTGATGTACCACATATTCGTGATTAGAAGGAATCTGCACTACCAACTGTCCACCTTCCTTGATCTTGCTTATGATTCTTGGAAAAAGCTCTTTATGATTGCTACACCATTGGATGGCAGCATTGGAAATAATCAAATCATAAGTATCTCCCAAATGAAGCTGCTCTTCAATACTTCTTTTTTCAAAGGTCAATCTACTGGTCTTGAACTGAGCTGCTTTTTCAAGCATTTCTTCAGAGGAATCTATGCCTAAAACCTTTGAATCTTCCAAATAATCTAAAAGTTTTGAGGTAAGTTCTCCTGTTCCACATCCCAGATCTATAACAGATACTCCTGTTCTTGATTCTACAAGCTTTAACAGATCAAAAAAAGGTGCTGAACGCTCTTCTTTAAATTGGTCATATACTTCAGGATTCCAAGCCATAATGATGCTATTTTATGAGTTTAATTTCTCGAATTAAGATATTTCTGCCATTCCCAGACTGTCCTTAAAGACTCTTCCAGAGATGTTTCAGATTTCCAGTTAAGCTCTTTTTCTGCTTTAGAAGGATTGGCATAAGCAATCGTAATATCACCTGCTCTTCTTTCACAGATCTGATAAGGAACACCCACTCCGTTTGCATTTTCAAAAGCCTTTACGACTTCCAAAACAGAAGATCCTTTCCCTGTCCCCAGATTATAGGTATCAATCACTGTTTCAACAGATTGGTCATTCATCAGCCTTTTCAAGGCTGCTACGTGAGCTTTGGCTAAGTCTACAACATAGATATAATCACGAACGGCTGTTCCGTCTTCTGTTGAATAATCATCCCCCCAAACACTTAATTTCTCACGAACTCCTGAAGCAGTCTGCATTACATAGGGAACAAGATTATTAGGGATTCCTATTGGCAACTCTCCAAGTTTTGCAGATGGATGTGCCCCAATTGGATTAAAGTACCTTAACAAAGATATTTTACGGCCATATGCTTTAGCAAAATCGATAAGGATTTCCTCACCCATTTGCTTGGTCTTCCCATAAACACTTTCAGGCATTTTCAAAGGAGTATTTTCATCAATGGGCATCACTTCTGCCTGTCCGTATACAGTACATGATGAGCTGAAAATAAAGTTGGAGATTTCTCTTTCTTTAAATTCTTGTAAAATATTAATAAGAGAGAACAGATTATTTTCGTAATAATCTACAGGTTTTACCTGGCTCTCTCCTACAGCTTTAAAAGCTGCAAAATTAATACAACCCTCAATATTATGAGCGTCAAAAACCTGATTAAGAAGTTCTTTACGCTTCAAATCAAAAGGATAAAAAACGGGTTTCTTACCTGTAATTTCCTCAATATTATTTAAAATAAATCTCTCCGAATTAGACAGATCGTCTACAATAACAACATCAAAGTCATTATTAAGAAGTTCCACTACAGTGTGAGAACCAATATATCCAAGTCCTCCGGTAACAAGTATTGCCATTTTTTAATATTCTTTTTTACTCATTATGTGTTCCTATTTCTTCTATTTCGCTTTTTGCGGGATAATGTTTAAAATAATTTATCAGGACTACTGGGCCTACAACAAATAAAACATTTGAAACTATATACAAAAATAAATATGTTTCATGATTTGTCGTTCTTTGATATTTAACATAAAAAATAATTGCATGAAAAATAATCATTAAGAATAAAGAAATATTTAAGTAAGTAAACATTTTTCTTGATTCTTTAAAAATACTCACAAATGTAATAATCAATAAGGGAAAGATTAAAAAGTACAATACATAAATTGGTATTTTAAATGTATTATACTCTTCTCTCAATCCAGCGCCTATTACAAAGATTTTAAACATATTATATGCAAAAAAGATCATCCAGCAAAGGACAAAAATAATTGCAAAAAAATAAGCAAACTTATGCTTTAATATTCTCTCATCATGAAGCATCTCTTATCCCATAAACTCAAGTACAGCATCCGTGATATACTTCAACTGCTCTTCGTCTAATTCAGTATGCATTGGTAGAGAAATTACCTGATCCAAAAGCTTATCTGTATTCACAAAATCAGCAGCATTGCTTTCCTGGAAATATGCTTTTTGCTTTCTTAATGCAACCGGATAATAGATCATTGCAGGAATTTCTTTTTCAGTAAGGAATTTCTGAAGCTCATTACGTTTTCCGTTCAGAATTCTCAATGTATACTGATGAAATACATGAGTAGAACTCTCAGATCGCTGCGGCGTTAAAATATTTTCGTGACCTGCAAATGCCTCATCATAATAATCAGCTGCTTTTCTTCTCGCTTCGTTGTATGAATCCAGGTGTGGTAATTTTTTTCTTAAAACAGCAGCCTGAATACTATCCAAACGAGAATTTACACCCACCTCATCATGATAATATCTTTCGTACATTCCATGGTTTACGATTCCTCTTAAACGGTGTGCCAGTTCATCATTATTGGTGAAGATAGCCCCTCCGTCACCGTAGCATCCAAGATTTTTGGAAGGAAAGAAAGAAGTTGTTCCTACTGTTGCCATTGTCCCGGCATATTTTGATGTTCCGTCAGAGAATGTATATTCTGCACCAATTGCTTGTGCATTATCTTCAATCACATATAAATTGTGCTCTTCAGCAATTTTCAGGATTTCTTCCATATTCGCACACTGTCCGAAGATATGTACAGGAATAATGGCCTTTGTTTTTGGCGTAATTGCCTTTCTCAGAGCCTCTGTTGAAATGGTAAATGTATCATAATCAACATCTACCAAAACTGATTTTAATTTAAGCAGATGAATCACCTCTACAGTTGCTGCAAAGGTAAAATCAGCAGTAATTATTTCGTCTCCCTCCTTCAGATCCAACGCCATAAGAGCAATCTGCAATGCATCAGTTCCATTAGCACATGGAATCACATGTTTTACGTCTAAATAAGACTCCAATTCATTCTGGAAAGACTTCACTTCAGGACCGTTGATAAAAGCTGCGGAATCCATTACATTTAAAACTGCATTGTCTACATCATTCTTTATTTTGTAATACTGACTTTGCAAGTCAACCATCTGAATTTTTTTCATAAATAAATTATTTGTGTAAAAATAAGGATTTTAAAATCCTATCAAAAATTTTATTGATTTTGTTTTTATCTTTATACAAAAATTTATATGAAAAAAATTTTACTCTTTTGTTTCCTAACAGGTTACTCCTATACTTTTGCCCAAACTCAGCTTGTTTTTGTTTATTTTAAAGATAAGCCTAATAAAGCGGCATTTTACGCCAATCCTCTTTCTGAACTTAGCCAAAAATCCCTTAACAGGCGTACAACCTTAGGTCTATCTCTTAATGATCAAGATGCCCCTATAGAACAATCTTACATACAAAATCTTCAAAATCTGGGATTTACCGTTACAGATTATTCAAAATGGCTTAATGGAGCCGCTGTAAATGCTACCACGGCACAAATCACCCTTTTACAAGCACAGCCTTTTGTACTTTCTGTAGAAAGTTTTATCCGAAATGGAGGACCTGTATTAAAATCAATGGCTGTAAATAAATGGCAAAATACTACAGATACTCAAAAAACACTTACCAATTTTGAATATGGCTCAGGAGAATTGCAGGTTGACCAAGTCAACATAAGACCGCTACATCTTGCTGGCTATACCGGGACCGGAGTTTCTATCGCTGTTATTGATAGCGGATTTCCTACTGTAAATACAGGAAATGCTTTTCTGAGATTACGAAACAATAACAAAATAAAGGGAGGATATGACTTTGTTACTAAATCCAATGACATTTACAATCCATCTCTGAATGCGCATGGCACTGTTGTACTGGGAGCTATAGGTGGTTATCTGGAAAATATATTTGTAGGCTCTGCTCCCGATGCTGATTTCTACCTGTATCGCAGTGAAAATTCTGCTGCTGAAATTCCCGAAGAAGAACTCTACTGGATTGAAGCCGCTGAAGAAGCAGATAGAAAAGGAGTGGAAATTATTACGACCTCACTTGGATATAATGTTTATGACAATCCTCAATACAGCTACACGTATGCTGATATGAACGGGAGCACCTCATTTATTGCAAGAGGAGCAGGAATTGCCGCTGAAAAAGGAATCTTTGTATTGGCTGCAGCAGGAAATTCCGGAGATAAACCCTGGCACTATCTTCTGACCCCGGCAGATAATGCTAAGGTATTTACAATCGGAGCTGTGGATTCTTCAGGAAACACATCTGTATTTTCATCTTTCGGTCCTAATTCTGCTGGGGTTATTAAGCCGGACGGAAGCGCAAGAGGAACAGCTACAGCCACTGTTTTAGGTGATACAACTTATACCAGTACAGGAACTTCTCTTGCCACCCCTATTGCTGCCGGAGGTGTAGCCTGCCTCCTTCAGGCATTTCCCGTTATGAATAGAGATCAGCTCAAAACAAAATTGAGGCAAACCGCTTCTATTTATCCTAATCACACAGATCAAATGGGATACGGCATTCTAAATTTCGGAAGTCTGTATAACAGTGTTCTCAATACCTCTGAAATTGTTAAAAAAGAGAAATTTGCCCTATTCCCAAACCCTGTTAAAAGCATCCTGAATATTGCATCAGAGAATGAAATCAATTCGCTGGAAATTTATGATAACCTGGGAAGATTAATAAGAAAAGCAGACCATCAAAAATCTGTAAAGGTTGATGATTTTGCAAAAGGAGTTTATTATCTGAAAATTCAGACCAATGATAAAGTATATTATGAGAAATTTATAAAGGAATAACTTCTCTTTGAACTGATTATAAATTAAAAACGGGCATTGAAGCCCGTTTTTTTTCTTTATATAGACTCTTAAGAATATCCTTTTATTAAGGATAATTTAAGCTGAGTTCCTGCTTGCATTAATGTTTCCGAATAAGGATCTTGTCACTAATTTTTCATAAGCTTCTTTATTTCCCTCTCCTTTTTGAATTTTAATCAGGGCATATTGCTGAATGCTTAGCAATGGTAGAACAATCTTCTCACGGATCTTCACAGATTTTCTGGATAACGGGTCCTCTTCCTGTAGCATTTTGAAACCTGTCAGTTCCAACATGATTTCTTTTGAAAGCTCATATTCACTGAAAAGGATGTTCCAGAAAGCTCCAAATTTAGGATTGTTTTTGATGTAGTAAGTTAACGGGAAGTAAGACTTATTCATACTCATCATTGAGTTCAACACTAAGGTCTTAAAGAAGTCTGAACCTCTATACAATTCTCTTACTTCTTCAAACCTTCCTTGCTCCTTCATCTTCTGCATGGCATAGCCAAAACCAAAAAATCCGGGAACATTCTGCTTCAATTGTGACCATGAACCCACAAATGGGATAGCTCTTAAGTCTTCAAACTTCAGTTCACTTCCGTTTCCTCTCTTCGATGGACGGCTTCCGATATTGGTTTTCCCATAATACTCCAAGGTACTCATCTCCTGAAGATAAGGAACAAACATTGGATGAGCCTTCAGGTCTGAGTATTTCTGATAACTGATATTAGCCAGCTCAATAATCAATGCTCTTTCTTTTTCTGTCAGGTCTTTTTTAGCATTCTTGAATACATCATTTTCAACTCCTGCTGTCAATAACTGTTCAAAATTGTATTGTGCCTGCTCTTTATTTCCAAAAATACTCGTAATGGTCTGTCCTTGAATCGTAAGTTCAATTTTATTGTTAGCAATTGTTTTTCCCTGAGAAGCGTAGAAATCGTGAGTTTTTCCTCCACCTCTTGCCGGAGGCCCGCCTCTACCGTCAAAAAATACTACTTTGATATTATTCTGCTCTGAAAGTTTTGTCAGAACTTCTTTAGCTTTATAAATTTCCCAGTTAGCTTTTAAATATCCACCGTCTTTAGTTCCATCAGAGAAGCCCAACATAATTGTCTGTTGATTTCCTCTTCTTTCAAGATGTCTTTTATATACAGGATTCTGATACAGTTCATTCATCACATATTCTGCATTATCAAGCCCTTCCATAGTTTCAAAAAGCGGTACAATATCCATATTGATATCTTCATCCTTATATCTGCAGATCTTAAAGAAGGCATAAACATTCATTACATCTTTCACTGCATCAGAATTAGAAATAATATAACGGTTCATTCCTCTTAATCCGTTGAGATTCTGAATTTCAGAAACCTGAGATACAGTTAATAAGGTGTCTTTTACAATGTCTTCAAAATCATCTGCATTTACAAAATCTGAAGTCTGAATCAATCTGTTGAATTTTTGTTCGTAATCCGCTTCTTCATTTCCATATAATTTTGCAAAAACCTCATCAATAACTTTCTGATGAATTCTACTATCCTGACGGATATCCAACGTCGCGAAATGAGTTCCGAAAATCTTCACACGATCTCTAAAATTTACTAAAAGATCCAAAAACAGAGCATTGTGCTCATTAATTAATATCTTTTCAGTCTCATCGGCTTTCTTTAAAATTGCTTCTGCGGTAATGGCCTTTCCGTTGAAAATGGCCGCATACAACTCCTCACTCAACGCTGTCAAGACTTCAGAAACCCCTCTAAAGCTTAATCTTCTTCTGATAAATTTTAAATGACTGTAATAAGATTTCAGAATTGCTGAGCGAAGTTCTTCTGCTACTCTTTTGGTAACATCTGCTGTCACAAAAGGATTTCCGTCACGATCTCCTCCCGGCCAGAATCCAAGCTGAATAATATCTTCATGCAGATGGAAATGTTCATTTCCAAAAGTCTTTTTAATTTTGGTAAATAGCTCCCCAATGGTATCGTAATATACATATCTCAAATAGGAAATAATACTCAAAGCCTCGTCAATAGGTGTTGGCTTTTCTTTATTCACAAAAGGAGTTTTTCCTAATTGCTGCAAAAGCGTATCAATCTGTGTAACAGAATCACTGGTAATGGCTCCTCTCAAATCCTGAATGATTCTCTGCACTGAACTTGGATAAAACTGAGTTGGATGCGCTGTAAACACCACTTTCACACTGAAATCTTTTAGTTTTTCACGTACTTTTTCAATTTTATGATCCTGAAAAGAACGTTCAAAAAGATTGGTAACGGTTCCACTATCACTTTCTGAGTGCAGGTTTGGAAATGCAGCATCTTCGATACTATCAAATAAAACTACTTGTCTTTCTATATATTGGATAATCTTAAAAAGCAGTTCAAGTTTCTGCTCTTCGTTCTGTAGATCCGTATGGTTTTTAAAAAATTCTTCAACAATTTCTTCGGGGGTCTTCCCTGCATCATAGCCGGTTTTGCTTTCCTCATAAAGAAAAGGAAGCAACATCCCGATATTCGTCATTTTATCATAGGGCAGGCTCATAAATAATGAATTGTAGATCTGGAATTTGTTCTCCACGATCTGCCTGAATTTTTCTGCGCGTTGGTCGTGTCTCATAATAACAAATGTAAGCGATTTTGGAATTAGTTGAGTTGACAAATGACAAAAAATAAAAACTTTATTATAAGCTTAAAATTAAAAAATAGTGATGGTAATTACGGTTTATTTAAAACATAGAAAGTAAGTTATTTATAAATCATTCTATCTATATCTTCAATTAAACATTTCGTAACTTTGAATTTTAATTAAGACTTGAATATAACATTATCAGTTGTATTAAAATTTTTCGAAAATGGGTTACATCAGAGAATATTACGAACAAATCGTCAAACTACAGGAATCTGAATGGGAATTCATCGCAGGGTATTTCCGTAGAAAAGTGTATGCTAAAAACGAGATCATTACCCAACAAGGTGATACGGAAAACTTTCTGTCTTTTATTGAATCCGGATTGGTAAGATTTTATATTCCTGATGATGAATATGGCTATACTTTCAGCTTCAGTTTTGAAAAGGAGTTTACTTGTGCGTATGATTCTTTCCTTACCCAAACTCCTTCTGAATACGAGATGCAGGCACTTACCGAAACAGTGGTATGGCAAATTTCTTTTGATGATTTACAGAAAATCTACAGTCAAACCAATGTGGGCAATCATTTAGGGCGTTTTGCTTCCGAGAAACTTTTCCTGGCTAAAAGCAAAAGAGAGCTTTCTTTATTGAAACTTACCGCGAAGGAACGCTATTTAAAGCTATTTACCGAACAGCCTGAACTGCTACAGCGTGTCCCTCTGAAATATATTGCTTCTTACATCGGAATTACTCCGCAGGCTTTAAGCAGAATCCGCAAAAACATTAATTAACATAGGTTCATTGTATATCTTTCGTCTTCTGCTGAACTTTGCAGAAAAGTATTTCAATGAATTTACCTATTATTGCCTATGGAAATCGCATTTTAAAGCAAAAATGTATACAGATTAACAAAAACAGCCCGGAAATCCAGGACCTGATTACCAACATGTGGGAAACCATGGAAAACTCCAACGGGTGCGGCCTCTCCTCTTCTCAGATCAATAAACCTTTACAGCTTTTTATCGTTGACAGCCAGATTACTTTTGAAAACCTCGACACTGAGAGTCAACTTGTTTATTTCGAAAAGAATGACAAAGGAATTAAAGAAACTTTTATCAATGCCAGGATTATTGATACCTCTGAAGAAACCTGGGAAGATTATGAAGGATGCCTAAGTATTCCCGGTTTGTCTCAAAAGGTAGAAAGACCCTGGAAAATCACTGTCGAATATTTTAATCAGGATTTTATCAAACAAACCAAAACCTTCACTGGATTAACGGCTAGAATTATTCAGCATGAGTACGATCATACACAGGGTGTTTTATATATTGATCGCCTAAAATCACTGACAAGAAAAATGATAGAGTCGAAACTCAAAAAGATTGTCAATGGAAATATTAAAACAGGGTATCCAATGAAATTTTTATAATCTTTCTGAGGCATTAAGAAGCATCAGTAATTTTCGTAAATTTGTCCTGAAAACACCTTTCTTTATGAAAATTATCATCACACTTTCCCTGATCCTTACCAATCTGCTTTCTGCACAGATCACGGTTCCTGATGATTATAAAAAGATCCCGAATATTCTGGATACCACAGAATACCTTTACCCTTTTGTCATTCCCAATAAAGATTACGAATATTGGAGAGTACTTACCAATGATGATGATCCGGACAAAGCTATTATCTATGAAAGCCAGGCTCCTCTTTTTATGACGATTAATGATCCGGCTCCTGAAAAAGGATTCTTTCAGAAATGTATTGGCAATCATTGCTTTTCCTATATTCTTGCCTGCAAAAAAGACAGAACCGTTTATTTTTCCAATGAACAGCAATTAAGGGATTTCATCGGAACAGTTGACAACCTTCCCGAAGCCATTTTAATGGCTAAGACGTATGGTTACTCTATTGATACGCAAAACCGTTTTACAGGGTCTTATAAAATTGAAGACCAATTTATTTCACTGTACGCTTTACAGGCTAAAGGCTGTCCTGTGACGAAGGAATCATTTTTAATTAAGATCAATAGAAAGACAGGAAAACTGGAAGCCAAAAGCAAGGGTATTTATTCAAAAAGTGAAGATTGTACCACTTTATAACTTTCATAATATACCCCCATTTTTTTCACAAAAAATATATGTTATTTTTTGCCACGAATGCACCAACGATTTTATTCGTGCATTCGTGGCAATTTAAAGCATTTAGCATTAGATATTAATCGCTCCTTGTCCTGATGCCATCAGATACGCTTCTTTCAATGTTTCTGAATACGTTGGATGCGCATAAGAAATACGGAACATATCTTCTGCTGTCACCTCATATTCCTGCGCAATTACCCCCTGAGCAACCAGATCTGCTGCTCGTGCTCCGATGATATGTACCCCAAGTACCTCTCCATATTTTGGATCCACTAATACTTTTGCAAACCCATCCGTATCCATGGAAGCTCTTGCTCTTGCACTCGCTGAAAACGGGAATTTACCAACATGATAAGCTATATTATTCTTTTTTAGATATTCTTCAGTGTATCCAACGGATGCTACTTCCGGCCAGGTATATACCACAGATGGAATTCTGTCATAATGGATATGATGTTTTTGTCCGTTAATTGTTTCTGCTACCAAAACACCTTCTTCTTCCGCTTTATGGGCAAGCATTGCTCCGCCTATTACATCCCCTATCGCATAGATATTTGAAACGGAAGTACGATTGCTTTCATCCACTTTAATGAATCCACGATCATCCAGCTGTACATCTGTATTTTCTAATCCCAATCCTTTTACGTAGGGACTTCTTCCAACTGCTACCAGAATATAATCAGCCTCTAATTTATTTTCTGTCCCATTTTTATCTTTAAAGAATACTTTAACTTCCGCATCTGAACTTTCAGTTTTATAAACAGCCTGTCCTAAGCGGATATCAACTCCTTCTTTTTTAAGGATTTTCTGAAGGGTTTTTCCTAATTCATGATCCATCCCCGCAATCAGATGATCTGCATATTCAAGAATGATAACCTGAGTGCCAATTCGATTAAAGATGGAAGCCATTTCTACTCCTATGACTCCTCCGCCAATGATAACCATAGATTTCGGTTTTTCTTTCAGAGATAAGGCTTCTGTGGAAGTAATAATCCTCTTTTTATCAATTTCTACTCCCGGAATGGTTGAGGGTTTTGAACCTGTTGCAATAATATAATTTTTGGCAGTGATCTCTTTGGATTCTGTTTCATTAACAACTTTAATATTTGTATTACTGATAAAGCCAGCGGTGCCTTTCAGACGGGTAATTTTATTTTTACTCATTAAAAAATCAAGTCCGCTGGTGTTTTTAGCTACTACTTCAGATTTTCTTTTGTACATCTGGGCAAAATCAAGCTCAATCTTATCAAGTTGAATTCCATGTTCTTTAAATTTATGATGCGCTTCTGCATAATGATGAGTGCTATCCAGCAAAGCCTTTGTTGGGATACAGCCTACATTGGTACAGGTTCCGCCCAATGTTTCATATTTTTCAATAATTACTGTTTTATAACCTAATTGTGCACTTCTTATCGCTGCAACATATCCTCCGGGTCCTGAGCCAATCACGGCAATGTCATAATATTCCATTTGATTTATTAATTATTTATGATTAAATTTACTTGCAAAATAAAAGTAAATTTAATTAAATACTTTCATTTTGCAAGTAATATTTTTAAAATAAAAAATAATGAGTAAAAAAAGGTCAGACTGTCCTATCAGCTGTTCACTGGAAATATGGGGTGATAAATGGTCTTTGCTAATCATCCGTGATCTGATGCTGAATAAAGAATGCACCTACGGAGACCTTCAGAAAGCTGATGAAAAAATAGCATCCAATATTCTGGCGACAAGACTTCAGAATCTATTGGAAAATGGAATTATTGATAAAAAAGATCATCCTGAAAATAAGTTGAAGATATTATACCATCTTACAGAAAAAGGCATTGATCTGATTCCTATTATTGTTGAGATCAATCTGTGGGGAGACAAGTATCTGATAATTCCCGAGGAAAGAAAAAAACTATTGGAAGATATTAAAAGAGATAAAGAAGCTTTCATCAAAAGGGCAAAAACTTATCTTTCCAATGAGGTTAAATAAAGACACTCAAACCATTATCATTAGAACCGGATTGGGAAATAAGTATTTGATAGCTTTCATGAAATTAAGTCATAGCAATTTTAAAATTTCATTAACTTAATTTTCTCTTTTCATTCCGTAAATTTGGGTTAAATAAATTTAGAACAATGCTTAATTTCGAGTTTAAAAATCCGACCAAAATACTTTTCGGAAAGGGCGAAATCGCTAAAATTTCCAATGAAATTCCTAAAGATGCCAAAATATTAATGATCTACGGTGGTGGAAGCATCAAAAATAATGGGGTTTATGACCAGGTAAAAGAAGCTTTAAAAGACTATGATCTTTATGAATTCGGTGGAGTTCCTGCCAATCCTGAATATGAAGTTTTAATTAATGCCATCAGCTTCATCAAGGAAAATAATATCAACTATCTTCTTGCCGTGGGTGGTGGATCTGTAATTGACGGAACGAAATTCATCTCTGCAGCAGCCCATTATGATGGTGAACCGTGGGATATTCTGAGAAAGCAGGTAAGAACTTTTGAAGGGGAAGGAATGCCGTTTGGCAGTATTCTAACCCTTCCTGCAACCGGTTCGGAAATGAACTCTGGATATGTAATTTCCAGAAGAGAAACCAATGAAAAGTTATCTTCAGGAGGTCCGGGACTTTTCCCACAATTCTCTGTTTTAGATCCTGAAGTCATCAGATCTATTCCTAAAAACCAGATTGTAAACGGAATTACGGATGCCTATACTCATGTGTTGGAACAATATATGACTGCTCCATCTTCTGCTGATCTTCAGGAAAGAATTGCTGAAAGCATCCTGATTAGCCTTCAGGAAACGGCTCCAAAAGTACTGGCTGATGATTTCAACTATGACGCTGCCGGAAACTTTATGTGGTGCTGTACTATGGCATTAAACGGTTTGATTCAAAAAGGAGTTATTACAGACTGGGCTGTACATGCTATGGGCCACGAATTAACAGCTTACTTCGGTATAGACCATGCCAGAACCCTAGCGATCATTGCACCTTCTCACTATCGTTACAACTTTGAGGATAAAAAAGGAAAACTGGCTCAATATGCTGAAAGAGTATGGGGAATTAAAGAAGGAAGCACTGAAGAAAAAGCGGAATTAGGAATTAAAAAACTTGAAGAATTCTTTCACAGCCTGCATATCAAAACCAAACTTTCAGAATATACAGAAGACTATAAAGGAACTGCTGAAAGGGTGGAAAAAGCTTTTACAGATAGAAAGTGGCTGGGACTTGGAGAATATAAAAAACTGACTCCTCAGGATGCTTCCAAGATTGTGGAAATGAGCTATTAATAAGTTTAAAATTCAAAATTTAGAGTTATTTTATTACTTTAAGTTTTGGCTAAAGCATATGATAAAAATGAAAGAGAGAGCGGGCTTTGGTCCGCTCTTCTTAATATTAGATCTTAGATAGTAATGAATGAAAAATGTCTAATAATATACCCTATTTCCAATTTCTAAATCTTTTAACTCCACAATCACTTAAGCCATATTATTTACAAACATTCGTTTAAAAAAAGATCATTTCATTACATATATTTCAAATTTATTTATATTTTAGCATATTCTTAAATTTGTGAAAATGAAAAAACAGCTACTTTTATTTGCCTTTTCAGCTCTGGCACTTACTTCATGTAATGATGATAACCTTACAGCTTATGAAATGGATATTATGAAAGGGGATTGGAAAGAAGTAAAGACAGAAATTATTTCAGGAAAAGATAATAAAACTGTGCTTGAAACAACAACTCCGGAAGGATGTAGTGCTAAAAATACACTTTTCTTCAGAACGGATTATTATGTAAGTTATACTGCGTATGACGGAAATCCAGATGGAACCAATTGCCAATTTGCCGCTAAAAATGAAGGAAAATACACTTATAATGCAGACTCTAAGGTCCTGAATATCCAACTTTCAGGAGATGAAGAGCTTGAAAATATGAGCTTCAGAGTTGATATGCTTACGCAAACTGAGCTTAGGCTAGCACAATTAGTAGGGAATTATGATAAAGATAAAGACAAGATTATAGATATCACGTACATTACTTATAAAAGATAAAACTTAAACTCCCGCTGATCGGGAGTTTTTTATTATTTTTATCTCAAATTTTAAAACTGAATACAATGAAGAAGATCCTATCAGCATTTCTGTTGCTGTGTTTCACTATTGCCTTTTCTCAGGAAAAAAAGCCAATGTTCTGGCAGGACATCCAGGAATTTAAAAAACAAGATCAACAAAACCCGCCGCCTCAAAACGCTATTTTATTAATAGGAAGCTCGTCTTTTACCAAATGGACTGATGTAGCGGATTATTTCCCAACCAAAACCATCATCAACAGAGGTTTCGGGGGTTCAAGGCTTACAGATCTTAATTATTTTGCGGATGATCTTTTATCGCCTTATCAACCTAAGCAAATTATTATCTATTGCGGAGAAAACGATTTTGCTGATAATCATCAATTGAAGGCACAAAAAGTAGTAAAGAGATACAAAAGCTTTTACAAAAAAATCCGTGAAAGATTCCCTAATATTGAAGTAGATTACATTTCAATGAAATACTCTCCTAGCAGAGAGAAGCTTTGGCCTCAAATCAAAGAAGCCAACGCCAGGATTGAAGCTTTTATGAAAAAACAGTCTCATGCTGAGTTTATAGATGTTACCAAAGCAATGGAAGATGCTAACGGAAAGGTAAGAAAAGATATTTTTGTGGAAGATATGCTTCACTTTAAACCGGAAGGATATCAAATCTGGACTAAAGTAATCACTCCTTATATGAAATAACCCAATCTCATGATAAAAAAAACAATAACCATTTTATCTTTTATTTTACCATTTTATCTTTCTTTTTCTCAAGAGAAATCTGATGAAAAAAAGATTATCCAGGAACTTTCAGAGAATGCATGTAAATGTACTGATTCTATTGCTTTTTCTAACCGAAAGAAGGAAGAAATCATAAAAGATGTTCATGATTGTATTGACAAATATACAGGAGCTCTTCAGATTTCCTCTCTTTTATCAGGAGCGGAAAAACTTTCAGAAAAAACGCCTGAAGTAAACGGAAAAAAGAAGATTACCCTTACTTATGATACCAATAAAAACTCACAACAGTACAAAGATAGCTACAATAAACTTGAACGTTATCTGCTGCAAAACTGTGAAAGTGTAAAAAAGGCTGCACAAACTACAGAAACCAATTATGACAAGTTTTCAAAAAATGAAGCTGCCATTGATTTCTATCAGGAAGCTGTTGAAGCTTCAAAAAAGGAAAACTGGAAGGAAGCTATTCTAAATTATGAACAAGCTGTAAAGTCTGATCCAAAATTTATATATGCATGGGATAATCTTGGTATTTGCTATAGAAGAATAGGTGAATATGATAAAGCTCTGAATGCTTATAAACAATCTTTAGCTATCGATCCAAAAGGTAAAATGCCTTTACAGAATATTGCATTGACGTATGTTTATAAAAAGGAATACCAAAAGGCTATTGATGCTTATAATGATTTCGATAAAATATATCCTGGTGATCCGGAGGTTTATTATGGAATAGGGCAAACTTATTTTTCTCATTTGAAAAATAATGAAAAAGGACTGGATTACATCTGTAAGGCTTACAGGGTTTATACTGAACAGAAATCGCCTTACCGCTCTGATGCAGAAACCATAATAGGCTACATCTATAAAAGCATGAAAGAGGAAAATAAAATGGATAGATTTAAAGAAATTTTGAAAGACAACAAAATTGACTTTGAGTAAAAATGAAAACCCATCACCAAAATTGATAAAAAAAACGATTCCAAAATCAGGAATCGTTTTTTTATTATTTTTTTCTCTTCGATTTAGAGATTGCTTTCTGCTGTGCTCTGTTGGTTCCAAACTTCTTAGGTGCTTTTCTTTTTGAAGGACCACCCCAGTTTTCTTTGGTATTTTTCGCTTTTTTCTCATGGAAAGCTCCTCCACCCTCGTTCAGTTTTACCTGTGCAGGATTTTTCATTACCACTTCATCTTTCTCAGAAGCAATTTTCACAGGATTAATTTTAACATCTTCCGGGAAGTCGTTAAATTTTAGATCTTTATCCATTAAAAGCTCTATATCCAAAAGTAAAGGCTCTTCTTTTTTAGTAACAAAAGTCATTGCCTTACCTTCTTTATCTGCTCTACCTGTTCTACCGATTCTGTGGATATACTGTTCCGGAATATCAGGGGTTTCAAAGTTGATAACATGGGTAATATTTGAAATATCAAGACCTCTTGCCATTACATCTGTTGTAATCAAACCTCTGACCTCTTCATTTTCAAAACTCTTCATGGCCTTAAGCCTGTAGTTTTGAGACTTATTGGAGTGAATTACATCAAACTGCCCAGGGAAAAGCTCATCAATCTTAGTGAAAAGCAGGTCTGCGTGTTTTTTATTATTATTAAAAATCAACACCTTAGACATATCTGCATTATTTTTCAGTAAATGCTCAAGAAGGTTGATCTTGGTATTGAAATTCTCAACTTTATAAGCAGTCTGTTCAATTTTTTCAAGCGGAGTTCCTGATTTTGCCAATGAAATTTCTATAGGATTTGCAAAATATTCATCCAACATATCATCTACAGCTTCTGTCATGGTTGCAGAGAAAAGTATATTCTGTCTCTTCTCTTTCATCATTTCAAAAATGTGAGTCAATTGTGGTCTGAACCCAAGGTTAAGCATTTCATCAAATTCATCAATGATAAGCTTCTGAACTTCTTTAAGGGAAATAGCATTGTCTATGGAAAGGTCCATCACTCTACCTGGTGTTCCTACTAAAATATCACATCCGTCATTGAATAAAAGTTTCTGTGTATTGATGTTTTTACCACCATATATTCCAATAACTCTTGCTGTAATATTTTCAGTCAGCTTCTCAAGAATTTCTGTTACCTGTACCACCAATTCTCTTGTAGGAACAAGTACTAGAACCGTTGGATTTCCTGTTTTACTGTATTTCCAAGTCTTCAGAACAGGTAAAAGATAAGCCAAAGTTTTCCCTGTTCCGGTTTGTGCAATTCCCATTACATCTCTCCCGGAAAGGATAGGCTTTAAGCTCTTCTCCTGAATAGGAGTAGGTTCAAATAATTCTAAATCTGCTAAAACATCAAGAATTTTAACCGGCAGGTCAAAATCTGCAAAAGTGAGTTTTTCCATTTTGCAAAGATAGGTATTAATATTAAAATGTAAAATCAGGTTTCAGGCAACAGAAATGATGGTTTTAAAAAAAAAGCAGCCCCAAAATTAAAGTTGAAGCCTAAGATTTAAGCCAGAAATCTTTAAACTATCAATTGACCTTTACACTTTTACTGCTTATTTTAATATCATCATCTTTCCATTCACTGGTGGTGATAATCACATTTCCTTTCTTTTTAGGATCTTTTTTAATCGGAAATTTATCTTCTTCCCACTGGTTACAATGTGTTGAAATAGGATCTACAAGTGGTTTCCATCCTGTTTTTCCTAATGTATAGGCATAAAAAGAATGCCAACAGCTTGTACACCAATTGGGATAAAAACCAATCTCATCCTTTCCGTCATTGTTAAGGTCTCCCAGATTGTATAAAGCTCCTCCTTTAGCCATCGAAATCGTGAACGGCTTTATATTTTTATCACTGAAATAGATGGTAGTGTCACATTTACCGTCACAGTCATCGGTACAGTCACTGATCTTAGCATAAACGTATTCTTTCGTTCCGTTTCCGTCAAAATCCCCTTGAATTTTCTCTTGATTTCCTTCCTGAGCCATAGCAAATACGCCACAGAAAAGCATAATAGGTATCATTAGTTTTTTCATTGTTATATTTTTAAATTGGTGTGGGACACGAAGTTCGGGGTTCAAAGCAAAAAATATGTGTCCCAACAACTTGAATCACTTAACTTGTCTCACGATTATTTCCTGGTTACTCTGAGTAAAAGTATGATTATTAAAATAATTGAGAATACAAATCCTAAAACAGCCACTAAAGATAATTCTCCAATTCTCGGTCCTGATTCTGAAACAAAAACAATTGCTGTTGCAATGATATTAGCTCCTAAAATCATGGCTAAAATGAGATTAATAATACTTGATTTTATCAGCTGATTGGTCTTTTCAATATTTTTAATCTCACTGGAAACCGTAAATTTATTTTCATCCAATTTTTGAAGGACTGAGCGAAGTTCTTTAGGAATTTCATCTACATTATCTGTAAAGTTCATCATCCGGTCCATTCCGGTTTTTAAAAGATTTTTCGGACTGATCTTTTTAGTGAATATCTTTCGAGTATATGGATGAAGACTTTTTACTATATCCAAATCGGGGTTGATATTTCTTCCTACTCCTTCTATCAGGCTGATTCCTTTAAATAAAAGATAGAAATAATCAGGCATATACAACCTGTTATCCTTTAAAATATCCTTCATCTTATTGATAATGACCTGAACATTGATTTCCTTTAATGATGAGCTGTGAACAAAGTTCAGAATGTCTTCCACATCGTTTTCAAATCTTCTTTCGTCAGGAATTTCGTAGCTCACCGCCATTTTTTTAAGATAACGGACTATTTTATGTGAATTTTTGGAAACAAAACTTACAATCAGGTTTTCCAAAATCTCTTTATCATTGGGCTGAATCTTTCCAACCGCTCCAAAATCGATAAATACAATTTTTCCATCCTTTTTTACTAAAATATTTCCTGCATGCGGATCGGCATGGAAGAACCCGTAATCTAAAATCTGGGAAACAAAAAGTCTTAATCCGGTTTCAGAAACTTTTACAGGATCAATATCATTAGCCAGAAGAACAGCTTTATCCGTAACCTTGATTCCATCAATGAATTCCATGCAAAGAATATTGTTGTTTGAAAATTCTTCGTACACTTTAGGAACATAGGTTTCTTTATTATTTTTAAAATTGAGGCGAAACTGTTGGATATTATTCTTCTCATTAATTAGAGAAACTTCTTCTAATAAAGATTTTTCAAATGTAGAAATAGCCTGCTTAAGATTCAGCTTCTCTCCTATTTCCGAGTAGGTTGAAATTAATTTTTCAATATCTTTAATGAGCAATAGGTCATCTTCAATCACTGACTGAACATCAGGCTTTCTAAGTTTCAAAATAACCGGGCTTCCATCCAGTAAAACAGCTTTATAAACCTGTGCGATAGAGGCTGTGGCTAAAGGCTCTTTCTGAATTTCCATGAAATGATCCTTTACAGAGATATTAAACTCACTTTCCAGTGCATCTTCTACATCCATATCTACGGTTTCCACTTTATCCTGCAGTTTTTGCAATTCCTGAATCAGTTCCGGAGGCAACAGATCTTCCCTATTGCTGAATGCTTGTCCAAGCTTTACAAAAGTAGGTCCCAATTCTTCTAAAGCCAGCCTGATTCTTTCGTAAACGGTTCCTTTTGAAATAATCTCATCAGAATTACCGGAAAGATCTTCCTGTTTATTCCCTCCATTCATTCTTGCAAGAATATCCTTAAAGCCGTATTTACTTAACACGGAGATCAGTCTTGCGGATCTTTTCAGTTTTCTTTGTTGCTTATCAAACATAGTGTATCAATAATAAGTGCAATTTACTCCAAAAACTATTCCTAATCATTTTTAATTAAAAGGCAAACATAACATTACGATCATAGGATTAAAAATTTCATCACATAATCAACATTTTATATCATTATTTCTAAACATAGTGAAAAAACAATGCTATATATAATAATATTTTATATATTTACAAAGTACAAACTTAAAACAAACCAATAAAAAGTATTAAAACATGAAAAATTTACGCAACAGCAAACTTTCAAGAGAACAATTAAAAAATGTTTCAGGAAGCGGAATCATTATCGGTGGTGGAAAGTGCTCATATCAGTGCTGTCCTACTGATGGACTTCCAAAATGTCCTGGCTTAATTTGCCCTGCAGTGGTTTGCCCCGCAATATAAATAATAGGCTCAAAAAATTTTAGGTAAAACAAAAACAGAATGCTTTTGCATTCTGTTTTGCAATATAACTTCGTTATTTAAGAAATAAGAGATCCTATTTTATAAGGTACTATTAAACTCATCAAAAAAATAATATGAAAAATTTACACAAAAGCAAACTTTCGAGAGAACAATTAAAGGGAATTTCAGGAAATGGTATTATTATCGGTGGCAACTGCTCAAATCAGTGCTGTCCTACTGATGGAAGACCAACATGCCCAGGACTTATTTGCCCTGATGTTCTTTGCCCGGAGTATGTATAAGATATTTTTTTAAATTTTAGGTAAAATTAAAGCAGAGTGCAGGAGCACTCTGCTTTGTTTTTTTTAAACAAGTAAAAACATCTGTTGTAGGCTACTTCAATATCAATAAATATAACCCAGAGTGATTATTCAGAATCTTTCAAATATAAAAATTCATTTTATTTAGGTTATATCTTAAGCTCCGCACAGTCAACAACTTTTATATCTGACACTCTATAACAATAAAAAGGATACAATATCGTTTTTCTAATAAGAATAGTCTTCTTAAATTTTACACAACTTAACCAAAAAAATATTAAAAATGAAAAATTTACACAAAAACAAACTGTCAAGAGAACAGCTGAAAGATATTTCAGGAAAAGGTCATATCATTGGCTGCACATATGAGTGCTGTCCAGCTGACGGAAGACCTCTTTGCCCAGGTTATTATTGCCCTGCTGTAGTATGTCCGAAGTATGTATAGCTTTGCCATCCGTTAGGAGCAGGATTCATTACCTGGTCGCGACCCGTATTTTTAAAAATTAATTAAAAAATCCTGCTTTTATGCAGGATTTTCTTTATTTAAAATAAGTTCATATCACTTATTTAAGGTAAGTATCATAAAGATCTCTACGTCGGTCTTTCATTACCTGAACAGAGCCATTGTGATGGAGATCCTTCAATAAATTCAAATCTACATCTACAATCAATGTCATTTCCGTATTAGGAGTAGCTTCTCCTTTTACCGCATTGGATGGGAACGCAAAATCTGAAGGAGTAAATACAGCTGCCTGCCCAAACTGAATATCCATATTGTTTACTTTAGGAAGATTTCCTACACAACCTGCAATAGCGACATAGCATTCGTTTTCTATAGCTCTGGCGGCTGCGCAATGGCGAACTCTCATATAAGCATTCTGAGTATCGGTAAGATATGGGACAAACAGTATTTTCATTCCCTGATCCGCAAGAATTCTTGGCAATTCGGGAAACTCTACATCATAACAGATCACAAGACCTATTTTACCACAATCTGTATCAAAAACTTTTATTTCACTTCCTCCCTTCATTCCATAATACCTCTTTTCGTTTGGGGTAATGTGAATTTTCCTATATTCATCCATACGGCCATCACGGTGAAGAAGATAGCTGACATTATACAAATCATTTGTATCATTATCGAAAACAGGCATACTTCCGGAAATGATATTAACGTTATAGCTGATGGCCAATTCAGAAATTTTCTTTTTAATCTCTTCGGTAAGCTTGGCCAGCTCTATCATACTATCCCTTTCTGAAAGATTATTGAAAGGGGCCAGCAATGGTGTATTGAAAAGTTCCGGAAACAACACGAAATCTGATTTGTAGTCTCCCATTACATTAACGAAAAATTCTACCTGTTCGTAAAAGGCTTCTATGTCTTTAAAATGTCTCATTTGCCACTGTACCAATCCAAGACGGATAATACTATCCTGCATGGTATTCGGGTTTTTGCTGTAATAAATATTATTCCACTGCAGAAGGACCGCATTCTCTCTGGATGCTTCATCTTCGGGAAGATATTTTTTTAACACCCTGATCGGCAAGAAATTATTTGAAAGCTGAAAAGACAACAAAGGATCATAAATTTCCTTGTCCCTCACTCTTCGTATATATTCTCTCGGAGAAAGTTCGTGACTGTATTTATGATAACTCGGGATTCTACCCCCCAGAATAATGGATTTCAGATTCAAAAGCTCACAAAGTTCTTTTCTTGCGTCATATAGTCTTCTCCCAAGACGTAATTCACGATATTCAGGATCTACAAAAACTTCTATTCCATACAAAACATTTCCTTTTGAGGTGTGGGTATTGAAGGTATAATTCCCTGTAATATCACTATAAGTATGATCGTCCCCGAATTCGTCATAATTTACAATAATAGAAAGCGCCACTGCAGCCAGTTTTCCATCTACTGTGATACAGATTTGCCCATCAGGAAACATTCTTGTGAGTTTTTCTATACTTTTCTTAGACCATATGGATTCCGACATCTGTGGATACGCTCTTTTCATTGTTGCTGCCAACTCTTCATAATCCTGAACAGTCAGGGGTCTTGTTTCTA
This sequence comes from Chryseobacterium sp. G0162, assembly GCF_003815715.1. Classification (NCBI taxonomy): domain Bacteria; kingdom Pseudomonadati; phylum Bacteroidota; class Flavobacteriia; order Flavobacteriales; family Weeksellaceae; genus Chryseobacterium; species Chryseobacterium sp. G0162. Next base: position 633,547 of record NZ_CP033922.1, read on the forward strand.
TTTGCATTGGGTGTATTTTTACTTAAATTTAGTGAAAATTTGTTTTTAACAGGTAATTACTAAGCAAAACATTAAGCAAAACATTAACCAAAGCATCAAATAAAAATGGTAATAATTTTTTAAATCAAAGTGAATGCCCTATTTGTAAAAAACTTTAGACAAAGGGCAAGATATTTTCAGCATCTGAAATAAATATTCAAGAGGTAAAAGTATTCTTTACTTTTATTTAAGAGGAGCATTGTTATTAAACTATCTTATCTACCATAAGCATGTGCTGTTCAAATTAATATATTGTTTATTAATCACTTTAAATATTTTACTTATCATTTTTTCATTAAAACAATTCTAATAAAAAATCCTACCTGAATGAACAGATAGGATTTATATTTAAAATTCAGATCAAAATTATTCCCACTCAATTGTTGCAGGTGGTTTGCTTGAAATATCGTAAGCTACTCTGTTAATCCCTCTTACTTCGTTGATGATTCTGCTGGAAACAGTATCTAAGAACTCATAAGGAAGTCTGCTCCAAGTTGCCGTCATAAAGTCGATCGTGTTAGCCGAACGAACTACTGCTGTGTATTCGTAAGTTCTTTCGTCACCCATTACTCCTACAGATTTTACAGGAAGTAATACTACGAATGCCTGAGATACTTTTTCGTAAAGGTCATTTTTGTATAATTCCTCAATGAAAATATCATCAGCCTCCTGAAGGATTCTTACTTTTTCAGCATCTACAGCACCTAATACTCTGATTCCTAATCCAGGTCCAGGGAACGGGTGTCTGTATACCAAGTGATGAGGAATTCCTAATTCTTCTCCCACTCTTCTTACTTCGTCCTTGAAAAGTTCTCTTAATGGCTCTAATAGCTCGAATTCCATATCTTCAGGAAGTCCTCCAACATTGTGGTGAGACTTAATTACTGCAGAAGGTCCATTTACAGACTGGCTCTCGATTACGTCAGGGTAAATTGTTCCCTGAGCTAAGAATTTAGCGCCTTCAATTTTGTGAGATTCTTCATCAAATACATGGATAAATTCGTTTCCGATAATTTTTCTCTTCGCTTCAGGATCATCTACTCCTGCTAATTTTGAAAGAAATCTTTCTTTAGCATCTACCATTTTAATGTTCATATGGAAGTGCTCTCCATACTGATCCATTACTTTTTTCCCTTCATCTTTTCTCAGTAATCCTGTATCAACAAAAATACAAGTTAGCTGATCTCCGATTGCTTTATGAATTAAAACAGCCGCTACAGATGAATCAACACCTCCTGAAAGACCAAGGATAACCTTGTTGTCTCCTACTTTTTCACGGATTTCTTCAACTGTTTTCTCAATATAGTTGGTCAGTTTCCAGTTTTTCTCTGCATTACAGATTCCGAATACGAAGTTTTCAAGCATTTTTCCTCCTTCTTCCGTATGGGAAACTTCCGGATGAAACTGAACGCAGAAGATTTTTTTATCTTCATTGGAAATAGAAGCAATAACTCCTGATTTTGCGTTTAGTTCAAAACCTGCGGGCAGTTCTCCAACTTCATCAAAGTGGCTCATCCAAACTACAGAGTTCTGAGTTACTCCTTTTAATAAAGAGCTCTCTTTAACGATCTCAAGATTAGCCTTTCCATACTCCCCTTTCTCTCCTTTGTTTACTTTTCCTCCTAAAAGGTGAGCAGTCATCTGCATTCCATAGCAAATACCCAAAACAGGTACTCCCTGTTCGTATAATTCTTTTTCAACCAGGTGAGCATTTTCTGCGTTTACAGAACTTGGTCCCCCGGAAAGGATAATTCCTTTTGGCTGCTTTGCTAAAATATCTTGTAAAGGTGTATTGAATGGTAAGATTTCAGAGTACACACCCATCTCACGGATTCTTCTTCCGATAAGCTGGTTGTACTGGGATCCGAAATCTAAAATAATAATACCGTTGTTCATTTTTGATGATTGATTTGTTTGAAAGATATCAGATTTCAGACCTCAGATTTCAGATTATTAATCTGAAGTCCGGATACTGTCACCTGAGTTCTTATTTCTAATTATTAACTGCTTTACAAAAAAAGACTTGGAATGACTCCAAATCTTTTTTCGTGATTTTTATTAAAACTTTCCGATGTCTTCTCTATAGAAGCCGTAATCGAAATGTACGTGGGCTGCGTCTTCGTAAACTTTTTTGCGGGCATCTTCGAAAGTAGCACCTGTAGCTACGATGTTCAATACTCTACCACCATTGGAAACTACTTTATCTCCTTTTGTGATAGCTCCTGCATATAACAGTTTACTGTGTTTTACTTTGTCTTCTCCTGTAATTTCGAAGCCTGTTTCAATGTTTCTTGGGTAACCTCCTGAACACATTACCAAACAAACTGCTTTTTCGTCTTTAAACTTAAGCTGGATGTCTTTTCCATCCATACAGTCCTGGATCACATCTAAAAGATTGTTTTCCATAAGCGCCATCAATACCTGAGTTTCAGGATCTCCGAATCTCATGTTGTATTCAAGAAGATAAGCTCCGTTCTTAGTCACCATTAATCCGAAGAAAATGATTCCTTTGAAACTGAATCCTTCTGCTTTAAGACCTTTAATAGTAGGTTCTAAAATATTTTGTTCAAAATCAGCATAGTGTCCCTGAGTGAATTCCGGGCTTGGAGCCACTGAACCCATCCCTCCTGTATTTGGTCCTGTATCTCCGTTTCCAGCTTTCTTATAATCTTTTGCCGCAATACAAGGGAACAATTTTTCACCGTTTGAGAAAGCGATGATGGATGCTTCAAAACCTTGTAAATATTCTTCGATTACCAAACGGATACCAGCGTCTCCATAGATTCTTCTGATCATGAAGTCGTGGATCGTAGCTTCAGCTTCTTCAAGGTTGTCACAGATAACAACCCCTTTTCCACCTGCTAAACCACTTGCCTTAATCACTAAAGGATATGGCTGTGTCTGGATATATTCTTTTGCTTCGTTATATGAATCAAATACTACCGCTTTAGCTGTCTTGATATCATAGGTCTGCATAAATTTCTTAGAGAAAGCCTTACTTCCTTCCAGGCTTGCTACTTTCTGAGTAGGTCCGAAAACCTTAAGGTCATGCTTTTTGAACTCATCCTTGATCCCTGCTACCAATGGAGCTTCCGGGCCAACGATGGTTAAATCAACCTTCTCTTTAATAGCGAAATCTCTAAGTTCTTTGATTTCTGATAAATGAACATTTTTCCCTATTGCATCGGTAGTAGCATTCCCGTTAGCAAAAAACATTTTAGAAATTCTTGGGTCATTCTGAAGCTTTGCTGCTAAAGCAGACTCTCTACCGCCTTCACCTATGATTAATATTCTCATACTTTATTTATTATCTAGTCTTATTCTACAAATATATAATTTTGGATGCTAAAATTACAATCCCTAATTATTTTTAATTCTATTTTAATTAGTGGAAAAAGTGTCTAACCCCAGTAAACATCATTGGAATACTGTGCTCATTAGCAGCTTCTATACTGTCCTGATCTTTTACACTTCCTCCAGGCTGAATGATTGCTTTGATACCTTCCTGAGCGCAGAAATCTACGACATCACGGAAAGGGAAAAATGCATCAGAAGCGAGTACCAAATCTCCTGTGAATTTTTCTTTTGCTCTTTCAATTGCCTGTTGTGTAGCCCAGATTCTGTTTACCTGTCCACCTCCGATTCCAAAAGCCTGGATCCCGTTGGAAACCACAATAGCGTTAGATTTCACATATTTCACAACTCTCTGAGAGAAAAGCAATGCTTTTTTCTGTTCTTCTGTAGGCTGAGTTTCAGTAACTACTTTGATGTCATCCGAGAAGTGTAAATCATTATCCTGAACCAAGATACCACCGTCTACTTTTACCCATGTTTTCTTGTCAGAAACAGGGTTTACGATTTTGATGATTCTCAGGTTTTTCTTTTTTCTTAAAATTTCAAGAGCTTCTTCGTCGAAATCCGGAGCCATTACAATCTCAAGGAATGTTTTATTCAGCTCTTCAGCCGTTGCAGCATCGATCTTATAGTTCATAGCAACAATTCCGCCAAAGATAGAAACCGGATCACATTCGAAAGTTTTTTGATAAGTTTCTAATGCAGATGTACCAATCGCTACTCCACAAGGGGTAGAGTGTTTTACTGCACAACAAGCCATCTCTTCTTTGAACTCAGTAACTACTTTCCAGCAAAGGTCCATATCACGAAGGTTATTGAAAGAAAGCTCTTTACCTCCAAGCTGTTCGAAGTCTTTCATCGCTCCGTTCTCGAAAGTAGAAACATAGTAAGCTGCTGACTGGTGAGGGTTTTCACCGTATCTAAGGTCAGAAACTTTTTTGTAAGATGCATTTAAATACGTTGGATATTCCTCATCTAAAAGCATTCTTGAAATAGCAGCATCATAAGCTGATGTAAGGTTGAATACTTTTCCTGCAAGCTTCTTACGGGTTTCAATATAAGTATCCCCGTTTTGCTCCATTTCTATTTTTACTGTTGTATAATCTTCTACATCAGTAATTACCGTAACAGAATCAAAGTTTTTCGCTGCAGAACGAAGCATTGATGGACCTCCGATATCGATAAACTCTACTTTCTCATGTAAAGAAATGTTTTTGTTCACATTTTCAAAGAAAGGATAAAGGTTTACGATCACCATGTCAATCAGACCAATTCCGTGCTCCTGAACAGTTTTCATGTGCTCTTCGTTGTTACGAACCGCTAACAGTCCACCGTGAACTTTTGGATGTAAAGTTTTCACTCTTCCGTCCAACATTTCAGGGAAATTGGTTACCTCATCAATCTGAATTGGATTTAAACCAGCGTCTTTCAAATGTTTGAACGTTCCTCCTGTGGAGATCAACTCATAATTCTGAGCTTCCAAAAACTGTGCGAATTCAATTAATCCACTTTTGTCAGAAACACTGATTAAAACTCTCTTTTTACTCATTTTACTTTCGATTTTTACTTTTCACAGTTATTTCAAACTGTATCCGGGTCTTTCACCTCCGGATTACTTTTTATTTTACTTAGATTTTTTTTTCAATATAACAATGAGATTCTTCGCTATGCTCAGAATGACAATTACAATTATTGGTAAACTGATACATTGTTATATTGGTATATTATTTATTTCCCAGGACTTTATTGATCGCTAACGGAAATATTTCATATTCAATCTGGTGAACTTTCTGGGCTAAGGTTTCGGGAGTATCCTCTGCCGTTACTTCAAAAGATTTCTGAAGAATAGCCTCTCCTTCATCAATACCCGGTGTTACAAAATGAACTGTTGCCCCACTCTCTACCTCTTTAGCTTCAATAACAGCATTATGAACGTTCATTCCCCACATTCCTTTTCCTCCAAATTTCGGAAGCAATGCCGGATGAATATTGATTATTTTACCGTTCCAGTTTTCGCAGAATTCAGGTTTTAAAATGGATAGGAACCCTGCCAATACAATAAGGTCTGTATTTTGTGGAATTACTTTAGCCAATTCGCTGCTGAAATTCTTTCCTCTTGGAATCACTATGTTTTCTATATTATGATTCTTCGCTCTTTCCAATCCGAAACATTCTCTGTCTGCCACGACTAAAGACACTTTTGCATTCTGAATTTCTCCAGCTTCAATGGTATCAATGATTCTCTGCAGATTGGTTCCTGAACCAGATACAAGCACTACAATGTTCTTCATATTTATTTGATAGCCTTCTGTTAAGATTTAAAACCTTGACAAGGCTTTTTTTACATCTTACAGTCTCCTGTTTGATTTATTTTATTATTACCCGATGTGTTCCATCCAGTCTTTCTATTTCCTCAACATAAAACCTTGGAGCAAAATCATCACATCCTGATTTTGAATTGATTTCCAAACGTCCCTTCAACCTATAGGTCATATGGTATTGATCGGTACGGTTATCATAAAAGTAATCCTTCAACTCTAAAGTCTGAAATCCTTCTGGTACCGACGTTTCAGGATTTATATCTTTTCCTAATAAAAGGTTATATCTCGGATCACTTACTTTTTCAACTTTTGCATCATCATTTTCATCTCCGCAGGCATATTGCATAAATGTGGCTTCGATGGTAATGAGTTCTCCTAAAGATGTTTTATGTTTCCAGCTATAAAATCCCCAATATCCGACTCCGAGAAGTACTATTATTATGAGAAAGTAGCGGATGGATTTGTTCATTTTGAATGTAACAATGTATCAGTCTAGCAATGTAACAATGATTTTAATTGGTACATTGTTAAATTATTATAGTGATAAATTGATTTTCTCTGCTCCTTCAGTGATTTCTCCGATTTCGTAAGCATCATCTAAAAGGTGTAATACTTTTTCAGCATGTTCAGCATCTACAACGATTACCATTCCTACACCCATGTTGAAAGTACCGTGCATTTCTTCACGAGCAATTCCACCTCTCTTCTCCAGCTCAAGCATTACACTTGGAATTCTGATTTTAGAACCGTCGATAGAAGCACAAAGCCCTTCAGGAATAATTCTTGGTACGTTTTCGTACAATCCTCCTCCTGTAATGTGAGCAATTCCACCTACTTTTACTTCTTCCAATACTTTATGAATGTCTTTGAAGTATAATCTTGTGGGAACTAAAAGAGTTTCATATAAAGGTTTTCCTTCAAACTCCTCTTCGAAGTTCGGGAATACTTTTCTTACTAAAGAGAATCCGTTGGAGTGAAATCCTGAGCTTGGCAATGCAATAATTTTGTTACCTGCTTTGATGTTTGAACCATCAATGATCTGGTCTTTTTCTACAATTCCTACGCAGAATCCGGCAACATCATAATCTCCAGGCTGGTACATTCCCGGCATTTCAGCAGTTTCACCACCGATTAATGCACAGTTGTTATCTTTACAAGCATTTACCATTCCAAGAACAATTTCAGCTGCAATTTCAGAATCCAACTTTCCACAAGCTAAATAATCTAAGAAGAATAATGGCTTAGCACCGTGGCAAAGAATATCATTGGCACACATTGCGAAACAGTCTACTCCTATAGAGTCATATTTTTTGGTATCCAAAGCTACTTTCAGTTTCGTTCCTACTCCATCTGTTCCTGAAACAAGAACCGGATTTTTATATCCACCGATTTCATAGAAAGCACCAAAACTTCCCAAGTGATTCAACACATTGGAATTGTGGGTTTCGCCAACTGCTTTTTTAATCTTGTCAACCGTTTTGTATCCTTCTTCTTTGTCTACTCCTGCTGATTTGTAAGTGTTGCTCATGTCTGCTTAGATTTTTTAGATTATCAGATTCCAGTTCTCAGATTATTTATGATCTGATGCCTGTAGTCTTACTATCTTTATATATTTCAATTTACTTTTTATTTCAAATTTAGAAAACAAAAAAGCCGACAATCTTTTCAGATTATCGGCCGTTATTTTATCTCAGAATTTCAGAGCCCACAATTTTCCCTTTATGAGAAAAACATTGTTTATAGGAGGTCTGAATTTTCATCTCTTTTCTTTTTGCAAAAATAGTAATTTTAAATGAATATTCAAATTCTATTTTTCAAGGATGGTTTCAATCGCCGCAATCTTCTTTATTTTTTCTTTTAATTCACTGTTTTTCTCAGCATTAGAGATTTTTTGCTCAGCTTTATCAAAGTTATCATTGAAGAAAGGAAGTGAGAAAGTTTCTACCACATTTCCACCATGAAAAGGAAAACGCTTAGAGGCAGCTTCCAAAACTCCTGCTCCACCTCTACCTCCTGGTGATGTAGACATCAATAGCATTGGAACTTCATTCCATACGGTTCTGTCTTTGATTCTGGATACCCAATCAAATACATTTTTGAATGCTGTAGAATACGTACCGTTATGCTCTCCCAAAGAAACTAATAGTAAATCTGCGCCATCAATTTTTGCAGCAAAATCATGTGCTTCCTGAGGAACTCCTCCTGCTAATTCTCTTTCATGCTTATAGATTGGCATTTCGAAAGGATTTAAATCAATCACTTCTACTTCTCCTTTATCAAATAATGTTGACGCATAAGCTACCAACTGCTTGTTCATTGAAACTTCTGAATTACTTCCTGCTATTGCTAAGATTTTCATATGTAGTATTTATTTTTAAGTTATATAAAATCAACATGTGTAATGATTTCACTCATGTTGATTTTATATTATTTTTAATTTTTAAGGATACAAATTTAGTTTTTTATTTAAGATAAGAAGGCAACTCCATCGGTACTTCCATTAATAATATTTCAGTGTCTTCTATAGCTTCAATATTAAAGCTTTGGGTATCCCAGATTCCCAATCCGTCTCTTTCATTCAGTACACGGTCTCCTACTTTTGCACTTCCTTTTAAAACGAATGCGTACACTCCATTGTCTTTTTTGTTCAACATATAATTTTTACCGTTTCCTTTTTTGAAGTTGGCGATATTAAACCACGCATCCTGATGAATCCATACTCCGTCATCATTTTTATTAGGTGATAAAATCTGTTGGAATCCATTGATCTTTTCACCTTCTTTAATGCTTTTCTGGTCATATCTTGGCGCAACATTCAATTCTTTAGGGAACACCCAGATTTGTAAGAACTTTACTTCTTCGTCTTTATTTTTGTTGTATTCACTATGTTGTACTCCGGTTCCGGCACTCATCACCTGAATCTCCCCTTTTTTAATTACCGCCGTAGTACCCATTGAATCTTTATGTTCCAGATCTCCTTCTAAAGGAATGGAAATAATTTCCATATCCCTGTGCGGGTGTGTCCCGAATCCCATTCCCTGAGAAACGGTATCGTCGTTCAATACTCTCAATACTCCAAAATTCATTCTGTCTTTGTTCTGATAGTTTGCAAAACTGAATGTGTGGTAAGAGTTTAACCAACCATGATTAGCATGGCCTCTTGAATCTGCTTTATGATATACTGTTTTCATTTCTTGATTATTTATGGTACAAATGTACGGGATGGAATGGTCATAAAAAGTTGATGTAAGATAAGAAAGGAAACTTAAGGGCAAAGAAGGCTGTGAAAGATAATGATTAGGGTAGTTGTCTCGCAGATCACACAAATTTTACAGATGTTTATGTTTATTCTTCCTGTTTTTCAGATTCCAGCCAACTCTCATCTCCTTTTCCTAAAATGCTTCTTTAATTTTAGACCCTTTCTTCAAATAAAAGAATAAGACACAGATAATCAACATCAGCACTATCAGTATTCCAAGAATGACAGAGATATAATTAGAAAAATGCCCAAGAACATTCGTTACAATCCCGGTTCCGATTTGATTGGCAGCCATAAGAAATCCTGAAACTAACACTGAATAGGTTGGAAATTCAACCGTACCCCATCCGATAGAACCCGGAAATATGCTTCCCATAAAAAAGCCTATTAAGAACATCATCAGTAACAAAATATGGATATTGGGATAGATCAGCAGCAGTAAAAGTAAAAGACCTACCCAAAGTGGAGCGGTTATAAAGAATAAAGACAAGTCAAATTTTTTAGAAAAAACTCCGAATAAAAGCCGGTTTAAAGCAATTCCACCCCAGAATAAAGATAAGCCAAGGCTTGCATTACCATTATCCAACCCTTTATTTTTAAGAATCACCCCTCCAAAACTCCCAAAAGTTCCTTCTACACAACCGTATAAAATGATAGCAGCAAAAAATATCCATAGCTTTTTAGGAATTTTAAAATGATCAGGAAGCTCGAAAAATGTTCCTTTATCAATTTTAAGCAATAAAAAGACAATGAAAACAAAGCTCACCACAATGAATATTAATCCGGGAACATACATCCAATATTTAACATCTCCTATCAGATTCATCATCAATGGAGAGGTTGACGTCCCCAACCCTACCAGAAACTGAAGGATTAAAATAGCTGAAGAGTTTTTTTTCTCAAATAAACTCGCGGCCAAAGGGTTGAGGGTTGTAATGGAAAACCCAAATCCCATTCCTGTACAGGCAACTAAAATCAAGAGTATAGGAAACAATAACGATTTTTCAGTTATAAAATAATGCAGAAACCATAAAGTACCTGTTGAGGCAAGCATTAACAACACCCCAATGACCAGCATTACCTTAGGTCCCCATTTATTAACCAAAAACGGAGCACTTAAACAGGAAATAATAATACAGATTACCTGAGGTACAAATAAATTACCAAACTGAGAGGAAGAAAGTGCAAACAAAGAAGAATCCATAAAAGCATTTCCCAATGCCGGAAAAATCACAAAATTTACTCCGGTCAGGAAAGCCAATAAGAAAACAACAATGATAATAACTTTCTTAGAATCCATCAATTTACTTTAAAACATCATTTTTGAGATACTCTCCCACTCTTAAGGCCATTGCAATAATCGTGAGCGCCGGATTTACCGCTCCGCTGGAAACAAAGAATCCGCCGTCCACAATGTATAGGTTTTCCAGATCATGGGCTTTGCAGTAAGTATCAACTACCGAAGTTTCAGGATCAATCCCCATCTTTGTTGTTCCATTTTGATGGGCGGGTGATGCAATATCCATTCCTTTACTGAAGTAATATCCTTTGAAGAGGAAGCTTTCAAATTTCCCTGATGCTTTTAAAGCTTTGATCAATTCTGCTTTTAAAAACTCATGTCCTTTCTGGTTATTGTCTGTGTAACTAATTTTAATTTGTCCGTCTTCGACCGTTACCCGGTTTTCAGAATCCGGTAAATCTTCTGAGGTCAGCCAGAAATCAACCGCATGTTTTGCCATTAAATCAAAGGTAAAGCCCGGAGCAGGAATCGGGCTGTCTGCTTTAATCTGGTTTTCATCTGATTTGCCTAACATCTGAATATGTCCTAAAGGAAATTCATATCCTCTGGCGGCATGATAGAAATCGTTGATTCCAAATGTCTTTCCAAATTTGGTAGGATTAGGCTCCGTATACAAAGCGATCAAAGCTGTATTCTGATGAAACATATAATTTCTTCCCACCTGATCTGAAGTATTGGCAAGTCCATTGGGAAACTGATTGTTTTTACTTTGCAACAATATTGCTGCCGAGTTAATTGCTCCTGCTGAAAGAACAACAAACTCTGCGGTCAATGCTTTGGTGCCTTCTCCCTGTTCTATAATAACTTCAGTAATTCTTTTTCCTGAGCTATCGGTATTGAGCTTTACAACTTTTGCATTCGTCATCAATTCTACATTTGGATATTCCAATGCTTTTGACAAGGCACAAAGATGAGCATCTGCTTTTCTTTCAGAAGCATCGGGGAAGCCATCAAAACGATCTAATGTATAAGGAGCATTAGCAGTGCTGTGAGGCTTAAAGTTGACTCCGATGGGCAATTCAAAAGGATGCAGTCCATAATCTGTTAATTCATCAACAATTTCCTGAATTCTTGGCTCGTGAGGTAATGGCAAATGAGGATAAGGTTCCGATTCAAAAGGCTCAGTAGGATCAGATCCTCTTTTTCCATGCACATAAAAAAGTTTTTCGGCTTCCAAATAATAAGCTTTTAAATCATCATATTGGATAGGCCAGGCAGGAGAAACACCATCATAATGCTGAATTTCTTTAAAATCCTCTTCTCTTAGACGAAATAAAGCTGCTCCATAGAATTTGGTATTTCCACCCACATTATAGTGCATTCCTGGTCGAAAAGTCTTTCCGTGTTTATCCAGCCAAACCTCGGTTGTTGTATATCTGTTTTTCTGAAAAACCTCTACAGAATTCCAGTTTTCTTTTTCCACCGGAACATAATCTCCTCTTTCCAGAATCAGTATATTTTTTCCACTATCAGCCAGTTTATAAGCCATAGTAGAACCCCCGGCTCCGGTTCCTATGATGATGATATCGTACATTTTTTAGAATTTGGTGTATCTAATTTAGAGATAAAAAAGTCAGAACCAGCTTAACAAAATGTTAATTTTCAATCAATTGAATATATTTTCATTTCCCACAGATTCCGCAGATTTTTATCTACGTAATAAGGTATTACTCAATTTAATTTTTAATCCAATCTGTGAGATTATTATAAATTATAATGAAAAATGATATAGGTTTTGGAAGGGATTTAAAATATGAAAGCGGGCTAAAGCCCGCTTCTAGTGAATTTTGATACTATTATTATAGATGTTATGCTTGTCGATTGTCGTCTTTATATATTTAACTAAAAATGTACCTGCTTGATCTCTTCTTCAATCTCTTTAGGTGTTTCATCCTCAGATTTAACAAAGATCATCGTTACTACAGCTCCAATCAGCATGCAGACACCACCTACAACCACATAATCCATGGCTTGTTTGCCAAAAATACTGCTTACAATAGGTCCTCCAAATAAACCATTGATGATCTGCGGAATGACAATAAAGAAATTGAATATTCCCATATAAACGCCCATTTTTCTCTGTGGAATCACTTCAATCAACATTGCATAAGGCATTGCCAGGATACTGGCCCAGGCAAATCCTAATCCAATCATTGAAATCCATAGATTATCTACATCTTTAATAAAATACATAGAAATTAATCCTAAACCTCCACATAATAAAGCTAAAGCGTGGGTCTGCTTCTTACCTATCCATTTAGCAATCGGTGTCAATAAAAATGCAAAAGGAATGGCCCACAGGTTGTACATTCCAAACAGCTTACCTGTTAAATCTCCGGCGTCATTGAATGCTTTTGAATGGGTATCTTCAGGAGAGAGTCCCAAATGATGGGTGGCCAAAGCACTAGTGGTAAATACCCACATCGTAAATAATGCAAACCATGAGAAGAACTGAACAATTCCCAGTTTTTTCATTTGAGCAGGAATACCTGCAAAATCTTTAAAGATATCTGAGAATTTAGATTTTTCATGCTCTATCTCTTTTCCATCTTCAAATGCAGCAAATTCTTCAGGAGAGTATTCTTTAGTTGTAATAATGGTATACAGAATAGAAATAATCAGTAATACTGCTCCTACATAAAAGGAATAAATTACATTGTCAGCAACAAAACCTTTAGGTGCTACGTTAGAAACTCCTAATTTAGTCAGCCAATCCGGTAAATAAGACCCCAATACAGCTCCAAAACCAATCAGAATCGTTTGTACCGAAAACCCGATTGTTCCCTGATGTTTGGGAAGCATATCACCCACCAAAGCTCTGAAGGGTTCCATGGCAACATTTACGGAAGCATCCATCATCGCCAGGAAAATTACAGCTAATAAAAGGGCGTTAGCGGCAAACATTTGAGTTACAGAAGCAGCATTCGGAAGCAATACCAATCCTATAGCGCATAAAACAGCACCAATCAGGAAATAAGGTTTCCTTCTCCCCAACGGACTCCAGGTATTATCTCCCATATGTCCGATAATAGGCTGCACAATGAGTCCCGTAATGGGAGCTACCAGCCAGAACCAGGATAATTCGTGAACATCCGCTCCTAAATTAGCAAGAATACGGCTTGCATTTCCATTCTGTAATCCGAATGCCATTTGGATTCCCAGGAACCCCATACTCATGTTAATAATCTGAGTAAGTGAAAGTTCCGGTTTCATTTTTCCAGCCATCGTTATCTTTATGCTTATTTTGTTTTTAATTCTTTAATCAAAACGTCTTCAAGGGCTGTTTTATCAGCCACTACTTTATCTACAACATCATTAGGGACTGTCATAGAAAGGACGTATTGTTTGATTTTCCATTGGCCGTTGATTTTTTCTACAACACCTGAACCACGGCAGATTTTCATTTGAGTGTCCAATAATTCATCAAACCACGCCAATTTTCCATCTTTATTGAAATGAATATTTCTTTTTAATGCTGTAAAATTCCAGGTTTTCTTTTTATCGAAATGAGGTTTTGCCCAAACCATAAATTCTTTTTTATTCCAGATTTCAGTAGCATCTGTTCCGATAAAGGTGGATTCATCAGCAAAAAAATTAAAGTACTCCGTATAATCAGCTTTTGCAGCAGCTGCATTGAAAGCATCAAGCATAGTGCTGATCTCTGATTTTTCTTTTTCAAATGTTTTGTTTGATTGTGCTGATACTACTGTAAACCCAAATAAAAACAGGATGAGTGTATGAACAGCTATTAATTTTTTCATAGGTATTATTTATTTTTCAAGTTCAATGATTAGTGGTGTTTTAGCAGGAATTGTCAAAGTATTCTGTAAAGTGAATTCCTTTCCTGAAATAACGTCTTTTCCTCTGGAAAATCCTTTTAATGATTCTTCAAAATATTTTAAGTCTAACGTCTGATCTTTTTTATTATTGTTGATGACTACCATTACACTTTCCTTCTCATTGTATCTGAAATAAGTGAAAACATTATCTTTAGGAACAAAGTTTTTTGTTTTTCCGGTATGAATGACTTCTTTCCCTTTTCTCCAGTTCAGTAGTTTTTGTGTAAACTGATAAAATTCTTTTTGTCCAGAAGTCTGTGTTGCAAGATTGAAAGCATTCTGTTTATCAGATTTCCAGCCGCCCGGAAAATCTCTGCGGATATCAGCATCACCTCCTTTTTCTTTATTTCCACGCATTCCTACTTCTGATCCGTAATAGATCTGTGGAATTCCACGGACCGTTGAGATCAGAGTCAATCCCATTTTGTAGGCATTAGGATTTGCATTGAAGATCTCATTCCATCTTTCGGTATCATGATTTTCAAAGAAGACCATGACATTATTGATATCCGGATAAAGGAAATCACTGCTAAATGAATCATAAAGCTTTATCAAGCCTTTGTCCCACCCTTCTTCTTCTTTAAAAGCTTTCGGCATATCTCCAAACAAAGTAAAATCCATTACAGAGGGCAGATTTGAATTGTATCCGGCAGCTTCTCCTGTTTTTGAATTTCTTTGCCAGGCTGAAATTTGTCCTGCTGTTCCCAGCCAGGTTTCTCCTACGATATTAAATTTCGGATATTCATCAGTAATTGCTTTGGCCCACTTTGCCATAGCTTCCTTGTCATTGTAAGGATAGGTATCTACCCGGAAACCTCCTAATTCAGCGTATTCAATCCACCAAATAGCATTTTGGGTTAAATATTTTAAAACCAATGGATTTTTCTGGTTGATATCAGGCATTGTTTTATCAAACCATCCATCCAGTGCATATTTCTTATCGATTTCCGAAGCGTTAGGATCAAATTGCGTGGATATTTTATAATTAGATCTCTTGAAGCCATTATCTCCTTCTTTGAACCAATGAATCCAGTCTTTTGTGGGAAGATCTTTTATCATCCAGTGTGAAACACCCCAGTGATTGGTAACATAATCCATCACCAGCTTCATATTTCTTTTGTTTAATTCCTGGGAAAGTTTTTTATAATCTTCATTGGTTCCGTAGCGGGCATCAATTTTATAAAGATCGGTTTGAGCATATCCA
Source organism: Chryseobacterium sp. G0162 (assembly GCF_003815715.1). Classification (NCBI taxonomy): domain Bacteria; kingdom Pseudomonadati; phylum Bacteroidota; class Flavobacteriia; order Flavobacteriales; family Weeksellaceae; genus Chryseobacterium; species Chryseobacterium sp. G0162. The sequence goes on from NZ_CP033922.1 coordinate 648,863, forward strand.
TGGTAAGAGTATACTTTTTCATTATCTTCATTGACAGGTGTTAACCAAACAGCCGTTGCACCAAGGTTTTGGATGTAGTCAAGATTGTTGATAATTCCCCGAAGATCTCCTCCATGTCTTCCATTGGGTAAGCTGCGATCTGCTTTTTCAGTTAATTCCGGAACAGAATCATTCTTTTCGTCTCCATTCGCAAAACGATCCGGCATAATCAGGTACATCACATCTCTTGAGGTATAGGATTCCCGATCTGCAGATCCAGAATTTCTCTGCTTCAGCTCATAGGTATAAGATCCAATATTCTTTTTATTTTTTTCAATATTAATGGTAAACTTCGGAACGTTGATTTCATTGGTATTGACTGTAATAAAAACATAATTCGGATTTTCTACTTTTTGAATGTCTTTAATTTTTACACCATCTGAAAGAGAGATCTCATTATTGGCAATTCCTTTTCCGTAAACAAGGATTTGAAGTTCAGGATTTTTCATTCCCTTCCACCAGAAAGCCGGTTCTACTTTTTCCAATACTTTTGATTGGGAAAAAGCTACTGAAGCAGCGGAAAGGGCAAAAATTGTATATATTCTTCTCATAACTTAGTCTTAATCTTCCGTTTAATCATCAGCTGTGTACTCTGAAATGCTATTAAGAACACTGCTCATCATTTTGGAAAACAGCAAGTTACATTAAAACACACAACATTTTAAGTATGAACAACTTAGCAGCAAATTACGAAAAAACTTTAGAGTTATTACAAAATAATGTGTAGAATTCTCTTTTATTTATCAACCTTACCGGGACTCTTTGGTTTGGTAAAATTCTATACTAAAATACAGCAGTATTTATGTCTCATATTGAAAGAAAATAGCAATATTTCACTATCATCACCTTATTTTTTTATTAAATTTTCATTAAAACGCTGGTAAAACACAATATTAAATCTAAAAAATTCCCATTTTATCTATTTAATGCTTAGTTTTACAGAAAAAATGTTTGATTTTAGTAAAATGTTTGAAAGTGATGGACCGGACATTGTTTATCCCTGGGCCATCCCTATGTTTGCGGGCATTATTTTTATAGAGATGGCATACAGCCACTTCAATAAAGAAAAGCTTTATGAAACTAAAGATGTAGCGACCAATGTGCTTTTAGCGCTTTTAAATTACAGCTTGGATATCATTATGAAAGGGTTTTCCATGCTTGTTATGATGTTCTTTTACTATCATCGCATTTTTGATTGGGAAGTTGGAATATGGTACTGGATTGCAGTATTCCTGGCCCAGGATTTTGCCTATTACGTTCACCATTATGTAGATCATCATTCCCGTGTCTTCTGGGCGGTACATATTACCCATCATAATTCTGATTATTTTAATATTACCACAGGATTCAGAAGTCCTGTATTTCAGCCTTTGTACAGATATCTTTTCTTTTCTCCCCTAGCATTAGTAGGGTTCCATCCGCTACATGTTATGGTTGCTTATTCTGCTATTCAGATTTATGGAACTTTTGTGCATACGCAATCTATAAAAAGCATGGGCTTCCTGGAACATATTCTAGTAACACCTTCCCACCATCGTGTGCACCATGCGTGTAATATCAAATACCTGGACCGTAATATGGGAATGGGATTAATTATCTGGGACAAAATCTTCGGAACATTTGAAAAGGAAGACCCGGAAGTACCTGTAAAATATGGGATCTATCCTAAAATGAAGTCTAAAGATCCGGCCACCGTTCTTTTTTACGAATGGAGAAGAATTGGAAAGGATCTTAGACAGCCAGGGCTTTCTTTCAAAGATCGTCTGAAATACCTCTTCTATTCTCCGGGGTGGAGACATGACGGCACTGGCAAAACCGTAAAACAATTCCAGAAGGAATACAAAGAAAAAATCAGAAATAAACCACAACCTGCTCAGGCAGAACAGATAGAACAGGTAGAACAAACAGAAATTACTGAGCCTGAATACACTCCAAATTAAACAATAAAAATTCCCCAAGCAATTGACCTGCCTGGGGAATTTTTATTTGCTATGTTATTTGAATATAATTGATAATAGTGAAATCAAAACACTCATTTACTTTCAATGTAAGTAGCACTAATCAATTGATTAGGTTTTAGATAAACGATATTTTTTTGAAAGTCTAAAAATAAGTTGAACCTTTTTAGAATTTCATTGCCCAGAATATTCATTCTGGAGCCTGTTACGGGTCTGCTTTGAGATAAAAGCTGTACAGGAATGTCTTTTAGTTTTGTTTTTCCTAACGATAAAGATTGGAGATTGGAGGTCATGACAGGAATTTCATTTCCCTGAGCCCCTTTCATGATTACTTTTTTAATGACCGTCATTTTATCCGTAGGGAATCCCTGCTCATTTAATAAAGGGCCATCCAACATTGCTGTTCTCTGGTATCCTGTATCAAACAAATACCAATCATTATTTTTAATTTTATCTTGAGCAATGCCCACTTGTACCAAGAAAACGTTATTAAAATACTTGATTGGAACCGGCGAATATTGAGATTTTACATGAGATGGAAGCTTAGAATGTACAACCATTAATCCCTTATCATGATTTAATTCTACAATCATTCCATCAAATAAATCCCAACCAAATCTACCATCTGTACCATGACCGGTAAGTTGTGCCGGGTAGATATTAAAATCTTTGTATTCTTTTTTTCCGATTTGTAGAATATTGGTTCCCGATTTTAATGAGCTTTTGATTTTATTCTTTAGTGTCTCCTGTGTAAGGACAAGATCACTTGTTCCTGTATCAAAGTTAAGCAGAAGGGTATCCACTTTATTGAGTATTGTTTTTACGAATATTGTATTCTGCTCATTCATATGAAGCTTCAGCGTATCTTTAAAAGACATTTTACTAAAATCTTTCGGAGGCAAGGATTCAATTCTCGTAAGCGCTGAATCTTTACCCTTCAAAAGAATGATAAAATCTTTTTTTTCTCCTTTTTTGAGGTCTACAACAAGAGAGTCGATATCTGTTTTTATAGTAACCCGTTTGTTAGAACTCGCTATTTTGGATACCGTATATACATCCGTTTTAATTTTAGGATCTATATTCCAATCTGTTTTTAAGCCATTATCTTTTTCATAAATGACAGCTTTAGGTCCGTTTGCTTTTAGAATAGGTAATGTATTCTGGGCAAATGAAAAAGAAGTTAAAAACGAGACAATACATAATGATAAAAAAGATTTCATTTCTCGATATTATTTAAAATTAAATACAAAATTTACCCAAATAGGTCATTACAACATCTATTTTGGTATTTCCTATTGTAGTGCCATCATGAAAACAGTTGTCTGTAGGAGCAATATAAAACTGATAGGGTTCTTGCTTCACTTTAATCACAGGATAGGTTGGATAGTGCTCTAGAAAATAATCTGTAATATTTTCATTTGTTATCACCACATCCTTAAGTTCTTCTTTTTCTTTAAGCATATTATGTGCCTGTTTCATCGTAAGATTAACAAATAAAAAGTAGCGAGGCTGTTCCCCTAAATTTATGGTAAATCTATTCCCGTACTGATAACAGGTATGCAAAGTCATATCTTTAGAACTGTCTTTATGAACTCCAATAAAATGAATATCTTTGAATGTATAATTTTCAGGCAGTTTTCTTTTATTTAAAGATACCACTTCACTATTAGGATAATTGGTTGCCACACTCATAAATCTATAAGGTGCTAATGAAATTTCGTCTAATACTTCATTAAGATGAGTATTTAATTCCTGAACCAACTCTTTATTTTCGATAAATTTTTGAAATGCATCCCCATCTGAAGTCGCTGAATGCAGGTTTAATTTATGGAAGACATCCTTCAGTTCTTCAGGAATTTCTCCTAGGAAAACAGAATTATAATCCTTTTTATTAATGTGATCTCCTTTTATGGTGCCCAATTCCTGTTCGGACAGTTTTCTCCAGTCCCTTTTTGCTAAATGGGCATTGGGTTCATACTGTGCCTTGAACTTAATATCTTTGAATACAATTTCTACAGGCTCCTGTTTTGAATGATGAACAAGGCCGGAATTGATTTCTAAAACATCTTCTAAATTCTCACCGTATATTTTGATTCCTGATTTTAATTTCATAGTCATTAGTAATTATTAAATTCTCCCACAAACACCATTGTTATATCAAACTTTTTATTCCCCAGTGTACTTCCATCATGAATGAAATTATCTGTAGGAGCAATATAATATTGGTAAGGTTTTACTTCTATTCTTATCACCGGATAATTAGGATACAGTGAAAAGAATAATTCTACAATATTATCCGAAGTAACAGAAACCTCATGGTAATGCTTCTTAACATCATTATAAATTTGTTTCAATGTTAAATTGACAAAATACAGATATCTGGATTCTTCGCTAATATTGATAGAGATCCTATTGTCTGATTTATATGCTGTATTAGGCGTAAACTTTGTACTCTGATCGATATGTAAACCGGTATATTTTATATGTTCCCTATTATAGAGATGAAAAGTCGTGGTATGCATATCCGGGAGACATCTTGTAATGCGATGAAACCTGTATCTTTGAGTATCAGATTTTTGATTAAGAAATTGATTCAAAACTTCATTAAGCTTTAATGTAAGTTTTTCATCTTCCTGAAATTTGGGCTGAACATCAAAAAGGGTCTTGCACTCCTCCAGTTTTATGGCTTTAAATAATGTTTTCAATTCATCCGGAATCTCACCCAATCCTAAAGTATTGAACATTTTATTATGCTTCCCTGAAGTAGAAAGCATTTTATATTCAGTTTCAGTAAGATCCCGCCATTGATCATCAGGTAAATAAGCGTTATCAAAATACTCAATTCCTGTGTTGACTCCTTTCTCAGCAATCACTCCTGTATTAATTTTAAGCTGACGGGTCCAGTTGGAACCGGAATCTCCAGCCAGATACATTCCTTTCTTCAGATTCATGCTAATCGATAATGCATTAATTTTTCTTTAACCTCAGATTCAATCATAATTTCTTCATTGTCAAATTCCAACTCATGTACTATATCTTCATACGAAACTTTTGACAATTCCATTTCTTTTTGCGCTTCTGCTGGAATTCCATCTATAATATCATTCTGAATATAGGTAATAAGTTTAATCATATCATGGCAATAAATGGTAGGATTATCAAAACCTTTTTCATTAGAATAACGATTTCCTAAAAATCCACCGCCACAGAAATCATAAATAGAACAGTTAAGACATTTCTGTGATACCATGGCATGAGCATTCATATACACATCAAAAAGTCTATCTTTGAAAACATCGCCAATAGCATGGGTGTGAATATTAATATCATTTCTGGTTATTCCTTCATAACAAGCTCGTATAAAGTCTGCAACCTCTAAATTACCATTGGTTTCCAATACGGCAACACCATTGATATTTTTACCTAAAATCTGATCTCCTTCATCCTCGCCTACAATCAGGTCAATAAGTGTTTTAAAAAACCTTACACTCATCCTATCATTATCGTTCTTCCAAATCTTAAATAGCTCTATAAGCCAATCTGCATAGGGAGTATAATTTTTGGTATTAACGAACTCCTTTTCCATTCCTTCAGGAAGCTGATCAAAATGACCATCTGGTAGAAGAATATTAAGGCCTTTTACTTGAAGGTTTTTCACTTCATCATAAAGTTCCTGAGGGGGTATTTTAAGATTAATTACAGACAATATTCCGTTGAGTCCATAATTTTGGCCCAGCATAATGGCTTCTTTTACTTCTTCGTAAGAACCTTTTCCATTATGAAAAACACGGTATTTATCATGGTATTCTTTTGGCCCGTCTATACTTATTCCTACTCTGATATCTAATTCATTAAAGAGTTGATACCACTCATCACCTAACCCAACACCGTTGGTTTGGATCACAAAGTCAAAGTAATGATCTGGAAGTATTTCTTTAAAAATTTTGATAGATTCACGATAAAACTCTTTGGATATTAATAAAGGCTCTCCTCCATGAAAGACAATTTGTATAGTATTCAAATTATTTTCCAGGCAATATTCATTAAGTTTAGTTGCGAAAGCTTTTATGGTATCAATTGACATGAATTTAGGTTGCTTCAGATAAGTTTTATCACCCAAATTATACATGTAACAATACGAACAGTTGAGATTGCATCTACTTGCAACCTTTAATACAAAAGATGTAATCATATCATATCTTATCTTATTGGAAAAAAAATAGTTCTCCGCCATAGCGAAGAACTATACATTTTAATTTAGCAATTACAATTTAGTAGTAGCTAATAAGAATTGATCAGCTCTATTATAAGCAGCAGAAGCCCCTGATCTCGCTGTTACGCTACAATTATCAGGTGAGATAATAACTGTATTACCACCACCAAAAATAGATTTGTATAAATCTACATTTTCAGAAGACTGCATCGCTTTTTTAAGGATGTTCTTTTGCTCTAAGTTACTTGTAATTTTTAATTTCTTTTTCATGTTAAAATAGTTTTGGTTAATAAATTATAATAATTCTCCAAATATAGATATTTTATCAAACGAAAAAAGAAACTTTTACAAAATAATTACTTTTTTTTAATGGTTATTGCAAAACCGCCACTTCTAGCCATTTTAAAATTAATTTTTGACTTACTCGTGATTGTTTTGTTATAAATATGATAACTTTGAGGATTATCGATATAATCAGCATCTTTACCATCTTCATAGATGGTAGCCTCATAAGTTTTTCCTTTATCCAGGAATGAGAAATCTACCGTGTATTCACGTTTGTTTTCATCAGTAATTCCTCCCACAAACCAGTTTTCTGTACCTTTTGCTTTTCTTGCAGTGATTACATAATCTCCCGGTTCTGCAGATAAAATCTTCGTATCATCCCAATCAGCAGCCACATCTTTGATAAACTGGAACGCATCCATATGCTTTTTATAGTTTTCAGGAAGATCGGCAGCCATTTGAAGCGGCATATACATCGTTACATATAGAGCAAGCTGTTTTGCTAATGTAGTTTTCACAAAACGTGTATCTCCAGGAAAATAATAATCTAATTTAGTTTGGAAAATTCCCGGTGTGTAATCCATAGAACCACCCATCCATCTTGTAAATGGAAGTACAGTCTGATGATCCGGCTTATTTCCTCCGAATGCTTCATACTCTGTTCCACGTGCAGCCTCTGCTGAGATGTAATTCGGATAGGTACGGCTTTCTCCTGTAGGACGAACAGACTCGTGAGAGTTTACCATGATTTTATAGTCGTTCGCTTTTTCAGCAATTCTATAATAGTGGTTGATGGTCCATTGAGAATAATGATGCTCTCCTCTTGGAATAATATCACCTACATATCCTGTTTTTACAGCATCATAACCATATTTATTCATTGTTTGGAAAGC